>CAZKRI010000012.1:0-95413 GCA_964555245.1 uncultured Myxococcales bacterium | reverse complement strand
GGTGCCCCTGCGGCAGCCAATCGCTCAGCGACGGTGCCAGCAGTAGGGCTTGGTCAGGCAAATACGGGCGAAAGCTTGTCGACATGCCGCATCCTACCAGACTCTCGTCGCATGCCGGTTTCTGCCGCGCACACTCCTAGGGTCTGGCTGAGCGGCCGTAGCGATCGACGACGAGGCCCGGTAGCCCATCCGACTCGGCATGGACCAACCGGGTCGCCGCGCGGGCGGGGTTGCACCCAGCGATCGCTTGCCGCAGCCGGAACGTCCACAAGTCGCGGTTGATGGCTTCGCCGGCCTGTCAGCTGACCAGACGCACGACGATCTGGGAGCGCCGGTTGACGTAGCCGCGGGCCAGGAACTCGTCCTCGCCCGAGACCACCTCGGCGAGATCGACGTCGCCAACCGCGGCGTCGATGGCCTGTACCGCTCCCGAGAACACCCACGGGTGCCGCTGTCGTAGCGGACGCTCGCGTCCTGCCTTGAGCTTCACCAGTCCCGCGACGGATTCACCCAGGTCGGAGCCACCCATCGGAGCGGGATTGTCTTGGCCCCGCGCTGCGCGCGCAACGATCGATGGGTTGCGCGACGATGTCCGCCCGACGCATCTGCTTGGCCTTGGGCTGTGGGCAACTCCGGTCCAGGCCCAGATTCTCCAGAGTTCCTGGCAGCGATCTCAGGCGCGTTCAGCGCGCTGGCATGCGACGTGTGGAATCCCCATCCGTGTGCGATCCGAACCGCGGGTACCGTCGGATGCGAGGGAACCCGCGCCTATCACAACTGCGCCGTGCCGGCCCGCGAACGCATGCGGCCGTACGTTTGCCAGAAGCGCTTGTTGTGGGAGATGGCCACGATCTCGAGGTTCGTGTCCCAGGCGACCGGCAGCAACACGGCGCAAGGTTTCCGATCTCTGGTAGCCGGCACCGCTGAGTCAGCCAAGCGCCGCGCGGAATGCGTCGACGTTGACACCGGCGAGGCGGATCAGCTTGCGAAGCGTGCCGGGGGAAAGCTCGCGGTGATCCGGGATCGAGAGCGAGACAAGGCTGCCAGCTCTGGTCAGGATCATGTGGCTACCGGATTGGCGGCGGAACGTCCATCCCATGCGCTCAAAGGCGCGGCGGGCGGCGCGGCCGGAAACGACCGGTAGCTCAGGCAACGGCGACGTCGACCTCGACGGTCCGCACCGTTAGCGGCAAGCCCTGTTCGGCACGCACCTCGAGGCAGCCGACGATGGCTTCCTTGATGTTGGTGAGTGCCTCCTCCTCGGTGCGCCCTTGGCTCACGCAGCCAGGAATGGCGGGGCATTCGGCCACGATCATACCGGTCTCGTCACGTTCCAGGGTTACTGGCAGCTTCATAGGGACTATGTGTAGCAGGTTGACAGGCGAACGTCAGCCCCCAGCGTGTAGGAAGAATTAGGGCGTTTTTCATTTCATGCCGGCGGTCTGGCTACGGCGGACGGAGACCTCACGGTCCCGAGTCAGTCGGAACGCGCCTTGTATGCTTCGCCCTCGTGCGTTTGCCATCGTCGAAGGCACACCGGTGAGTGGGCGGGAGTGTCGGGGAATCTGTACGTGACTAGTTCGGTGCCCTAGTGCAGCAGATAGTTGGGCAGCAGGATCCGATCCAGCAAGGAGAGGATGAGCGGATGCTCGACCAGCGGGTTGCAGGCGAGCGTCTTCTCGATGACGGAATAGATGCGCCGGGTCTTGTGCCCCTCGAATTCGTTGCGGCCGTCGTATTCGAGGAAGGGGCGGGCCGCATCTTTGATCGCCGCCATGGTCTCGCGCGGCACGAGCTCCGGGATGATGACGTAGCCCTGCCCGTGCACCTCGGCGAGAAGCGACGCGACGCGCTGCTCGTCTATGCCGAGCCGCGGCGCCGAGGCGGCCCGGGCGGCGGGTCGGAGGCTGCCATCGGCGTTGACGTAGGTTCGTTCTCGCATGTCGAATGACTTTTTTCCGCGGCCTACGAGAGGCGAACCCGAAGCTCCTTCGGGGCCACGAGAATCGGGCTGTAGATGCCGAGGGCGCTGTAAACGGGGGGCGCCAGCATCTCGATCCGACGCGTGCGCCGCAGCAGCTCCTCGAAGAGGATGGCGATCTCCTGACGCGCGAGGTTCGCCCCGAGGCAGAAGTGGGGACCGCCGCCGCCGAAGGCGAGGTGCTCGTTGGGCGCCCGCTTGATGTCGAAGCGAAAGGGATCGTCGAAGACGTCGTCGTCGCGGTTGGCCGAAGGATACCAGAGCGTGACGCGCTGGCCGGCGGCGATGCGCACGCCGCGAATCTCCGTGTTCCGGGTGGCGCGGCGGGCGAAGTAGGACACCGGCGACGACCAGCGGAGGATCTCGTCGACCCCGGACTCGAGCGCGGTCGGATCGCTCCGCAGCGTCTCGATCTGGTCCGGATGATCGACGAGCGCCATCAGGCCGGTCGTAATGGCGTTGCGGGTCGTCTCGCTCCCGGCGACCGTGAGCACCAGGAAGAAGAGGTCGAGCTCGAGCTCGCTCAGGCCAGTGCGGCCGCCGTCTTCGGTGTCGATCTCGACCGTCGAAAGGATCGTCCAGACGTCGTCTTGCGGTCGCGTTCGCTTCTCCTGGCCGAGCCTGCGCGCGTACTCGAACATCTCGACCTGGATCGCCATCTGCTGCTCCGGAGAACGTTCCGAGCCCACCTCACCGGCCGACACGAAGTCGTTGGTGAGCTTGAACAGCCACTGGCGATCGGCCACCGGGATGCCGACGATGTCGGCGATCACGTGCATCGGGAGCTGGTAGGCGACGTCGGCGACGAAGTCGCAGGTGCCGCGCGCCAGCGCCTCGGCGACGATCGACCCCGCCCAACTCCGCATCTGCTCCTCGAGACGCCCGACCATCCGCGGCGTGAATCCCGCGCTGATCAACCGGCGCAGCCGCGTGTGCTCGCGACCGTCCATGCTGACGAGCATCGTACCCCGCATCTCGGGCCGGTCCGCCAGCGACGGACCGTCGAGGGCGCTGAACAGCTCGCTGTCACGGTTCGCCGCCTGGACGTCGGCATGCTTCGAGAGCACCCAGAAGCCCGGGTCGGCGCCCTCGAAGCCCGGGGGCGCCGGGTGCCACCACACCGGCGCCTCGCGCCGCAGCCGTGTGAAGAGCGCGTGCGGGAAGCCGCTGCGGTAGAGGCTCGCATCCGTGAGATCGAGGATGGCGAGGCCGCTCCCACGCGGTTCGGCGCGGGCATCTTCAATCAGTGAACGTCCCCGTGGCGGCGCATCGGTTCCCTCGCGTCACTGTGCCATAACTGAAAAGCGGTTCAATATTCAACGTGAGCCCCGCCCCCTCGCAGTCCGGTTGTTCTTCTGCCAGAAGCGCGTGTAGGAAGAATTAGGGCGTTTTTCATTTCATGCCGGCGGTCTGGCTACGGCGGACGGAGGCCTCACGGTCCCGAGTCAGTCGGAACGCGCCTTGTATGCTTCGCCCTCGTGCGTTTACCATCGTCGAAGGCACCGGTGAGTGGGCGGGAGTGTCGGGGAATCTGTACGTGACTAGTTCGGTGCCCTAGTGCAGACATTCAGTGGCGGGATCGTTCAGCAAAGCTTCATCGCAGGGCTCACAGGGACTATTCAACATCCGTAGCAAGAGACCATGAAACTGGATGGCAGCGGATAGGCCCTTGTAGCGCTGATTCCTGGCTTTGGTCATGTCTCCACAAAGGGCGGAGGAACCAATGCGGCGAGTTTCTCTAGGAGTTCGATCGGTTCGAAGACTACGTGAATCGTTCCATTGCGCCACCGGCGCTTCAGACGGTAGAGCAGTCTACCGTCGGCGAGTTTGGAAAGCCGCTGTGTCGACACCGGTGGTCGTGCAACATAGCGGCACAGCTTCTCCAGGCCGTGCCGGCGGCGCGTCGGGATGAACACGTTGGCGTGCAGGCTTACTCCATCTACGCTCGCACAGCGCGGGCCGGAACGAAACGCCTGCTCTTCCGGGTCGACAAGCTCGCCGATGCGTAACACGCGCCGTCCGGCACGCTCGGCCATGGCCGAGCGGCTGCGAACCGAGGCCGCGTAAATCTCTGCCAGAAACGCCTCCTCGGCGGAGAGCGGGTCTGCCTCGGCGGGGTCGGCGTCGGAGGTAAGGCGGCGCCGGACGAGCAGACGGCGAAGCTGACGGACAATCCGGCGCGTCACGCGCTCGATCTCGGCGTCGGATGGCGGCGGCAGCCGGCGAAAGCGAAGACCGCCGTTGTCACTGTGCTCGTAGACGCCGTCGACTACGAGAGACGGGAGCAGGCTCTCGGTACCACGCTATGGCGCCCGACCGCGGTCTCGACCAGCTCTGGGCCGACGGTATAGAAGCATGCAAGAAAGCTCTTGACGGCGACCACACTTTCGCTTTATATTCGCCCCATGTTCGAGCCGGACTTTCGACACGGCTGGTGGCCGTCGAGACCAAGGAGGCGCGTACGAGACCGGATTCGGGACAGGATTTGACTGGCACTGCCGGACCAAAGGCGTGGCGTCGCGTCGGCGAAACGGCGGGATTTGGGCACAGCGGTCGCGTGGTGACCTTGCCGCGTGTCGATCGACGCCGGCCGCGCGCGGGTGGCTGGCGGATCGCAGGTCCAGCGCTGGCGGGCTTCGCGCTGGGCGAAAGCCATGCGCCGTGGCGCGATCGTACAGAGGAACCGCACTGGCCTGAATACTCTCTCAATCCTCGTGAGGTGCCTGCGGTTCCGCGTGAATTGCTCGAGCCTGTCGCACGCGCGGACTTTGCCGCTATCGATCGCGACCAGGCGGCGCTTGTGCTGGACCAGTATCTGCATGATCTGTCACGGCACGAGGGGACGTGCCGCCTGTCTATTGGCCGCCTGGCCAGCCGCTTGCTACAAACCCGCGCCTACCATCGGCTCGGCTTCGCGCGGCTCGGCGACTACGCGGTGGAGCGGCTCGGGATCTCCGGCCGCGAGCTGCAGTGCGCGGCGCACGTCTGGCGCAAGACCGAAGATCTGCCGGCACTGGCTCGAGCCTATACCACGGGCCGCCTCAACTGGACCAAACTACGGCTGATCAGCTCGATCGCTACCGCGGAGTCGGTCGACGCGTGGCTCGCGGCAGCCGAAAGGTGCACGGGTCGTGAGCTGGATCAGCACTTGCGGACCGCCCAGCGCGGCGACGCCAACGCCGGGATTGCGACTGTCACCGTGACCGATGGTGACGACGACCCCGATCGAATCGATGGCGAGCCGCACGTGCGGTTGCGACTGCAGTGCCCAGCGCGAGTGCGGTCGCTGTGGCGCACGGTCTTCGAGCTGGCCAGTCGTAGCAGCGGCAGCGTGCTGGCCGCATGGCAAGGCCTGGAATTGGTCGCCGCCGAGGCAATCTCGAACGTCGACCTCGGCGGGTCCGACCCCGCTCGGTCTGCGACCGACCAGACAGACGTGCAGGGAGAAGAGCACGAGCCCGTTTCCATCATCCTTCGACGCGATTCAATCCCGGACGATGAAGTCGCGGCGCGAACTGAATGGCGTGAGGGTGAGGACCTGACGGAGTTGCGTGAACGGGTGGCTGCGTTTGGCGTGGTGTCCGCACGATACGTCAACGGCAATCAGACATCGTGCGAGCTGGGGCCTACCCAGCTCGATGGCGAGCTGCGCGCGATCTTGCGCGCCATGCAAGCCATCGACTGGCAGCTCGGCTGCATGCTGCGAACGTTCAGCCGGCTGCGGCTGCATCGCAACATCGGTTTTCCCACGATGGCCGAGTACGTTGCCGAGCGCCTGGGCATCTCGGCGCGCAAGGCGCGCGGCCTGGTCCGGCTCGAAGGCGATCGCTCGGGGGGACGCGCCGAGCTGGCCGTCGCCTACCGTACCGGTCAGATCTCCTGGGTCCGGGCGCTGGTGCTGCTGCCCGTCCTTTCTCAAAAATACGCTACGGTCTGGATAGAGCGGGCGTGCCAGGTGACCGTGCGCCGTCTGGTCGACGAGGTGACGTGGGCCGTCGATGTCCGCGATCGGACGGCCCACGCGATCGAGCTGGGGCCGCCCCCGCTCGGCGCCGTGTTGGAATGTTCGGATGCAGAGGCCGAGCGGCAAATGCGTGCGCGCTTGGACGAGGAGACGGTAGCCAGAATCCTACAGTCGGCGCCCACCGTCGAAGTCGCGTTGTGCTTTTCCGGCCCGGCCTCCGTGATTGCGCTAGTTCACGACACGTTATCGGCCTATTCGCGGCCCTTGGAGCCATCGTGGCGGGGCTTCGAACGCATGCTGCTGCACGCCAAGCACGTTTGGGAAGCGGTCCCGCGGCACCGCAACCCGATCCATGATCGCGACGGTTGGCGTTGCCGCGTGCCAGCGTGCAGCTCGCGGCGCAACCTGCAGGAGCACCATCTCCTGTTCCGCTCTCACGGCGGAGGCAACGGGCGCGCCAACCGGGTGTCGATCTGCGCCTGGCATCACCTGCGCGGCATCCACGACGGCATCGTCCGTGCTTACGGCGATGCCGGCGGCGAGGTTCGCTGGCAGGTCGGCCTCGGCGCGGCGCCGGTCCGCGGGGCCTTCCTCTACTTCCACAACGACGTCTACTGGCACGGCGGATAAGTACGTCGCTCAGGTCGCAGCGCACGTGCCTCCCGCCGTTCACAAGACCTCGTAAAGTTTCTCATGGTTCAGTGGGATAGCCGGACGCCGGGTGCCGCGTGCTACACCTTCCCGTACATCGCGACCACGCACGCACCGCCCAGTCCCAGGTTGTGCTGGAGCGCGACGCGGGCGCCCTCGACCTGGCGCTGGTCGGCCTTGCCGCGCAGTTGCCAGACGAGCTCCGCGCACTGGGCCAGCCCGGTCGCGCCCAGCGGATGCCCCTTGGAGAGCAGCCCGCCCGAGGGATTGACGACCCAGCGCCCGCCGTAGGTCGTCGCGTTCTCCTCCACCAGCTTCTCGCCCTCCCCTTCCTTACATAAGCCCAAGCCCTCGTAGGTGATCAGCTCGTTGGTGCTGAAGCAGTCGTGCAGCTCGATCACCTGCACGTCCTTGGGCCCGACGCCGCTCATCTCGTAGACCGCGCCGGCTCCGCGCTCGGTCATGCCCATACCGATCATGCCGATGCGGCCGCGCTTGAAGTCATCGGCCTTGTCGGTGGTGAGGCTCATGCCGAGAATCTCGATGGCGCCCGGATGCGGATTGGCTCGCAAGAAGCGCTCCGAAACGACGACCGCTGCTGCCGCGCCGTCGCTGGTCGGGCAGCATTGTAGAAGCGTGAGCGGCTCATAGACCATGCGCGAGGCGAGCACCGCTTCGAGGGAGCAGGCCTCCTGGTACTGGGCGCGAGGGTTTTTGACCGAGTGGCGGTGGTTTTTTACGGCGATCTTGGCGAAGGTCTCGGGCTTGGTGCCGTACTTCTCCATGTGATCGCGGCCGGCGTCTCCGAACATGCGCGCGGCGATCGGCGCCTTCTTCTCCTTCTTGGTCTCCTCGGAGATCTCCTTCATCCCCGGCAGTTGATCCTCGAGCGGGCCTTTCTGCATCTTCTCGAAGCCGAGCGCGAGCACCGCCTCGCTCTGCCCGAAACGGATGGCGTTGTAGGCCATGAACAAGGCCGTCGAGCCCGTCGAGCAGTTGTTATTGACGTTGAAGACCGGAATGCCGGTCATGCCGATGCCGTAGAGGCTCTGCTGGCCGAGCGTGCTCATGCCGTTGATGTATCCGGCAAACGCCTGCTCGATCTTGGCGTAGTCGATGGCGGCGTCTTTGAGCGCGTCGCGCGCCGCCGTCTGCGCCAGCGACTTGGCATCGGCTTCGCAGCGCTCGAACTTCGTCATGCCGACGCCGATCACGTAAACCCGGTTGCCGTCCATACGTTCCTCCGTCAGAAGCGAACTCAGTCCCGCAACAGCAGCATGCAGCCGCCCAGCGGCCCTCCGCCGGCGGCCGCCACCGCCAGCCGTGGGTTACCCGCGACCTGCCGCTCCCCACCCTCCCCCCGGAGCTGGACGCAGGCCTCGTGCAGAAACCCATAGCCGTGCAGCCGGCCGGCCGAAAGCTGGCCGCCATGCGTATTGAGGGGTAGCTCGCCGTTCAGGGCGATGCGGGCGCCTCCTTCTATAAAGGATGCGCCCTCGCCCTTGCTGCAGAAGCCGAGGGCCTCGATCCAGGCCAGGGTGATGAAGCTGAACCCGTCGTAGAGTTCGGCCAAATCCACGTCGGAAGGCCGGAAATCGGTCCGCGACCACAGCATTTGGGCCGCGTCCCGCAGCGCCATGGTCGTCAGGTCGTCGAACTGATCCCAGGAGGGCCGGCCCTTGAGGGCGCAGCCCACGGCCTCGACCCGGACCCGCGGGCGGCGCAGATCCTTGGCGGCATCGGCTCGGGAGACGACGAAGGCCGTGGATCCGTCCACCGGCACGTCGCAGTCGTAAAGACAGAGCGGTGTCGAAATCATGCGAACGGCCAGATAGTCGTCCATCGTCATCGGTTCGCGATAGATCGCCTTGGGGTTGAGCGCCGCATTCTTGCGAGCATTGAGCGCGATCTGGGCGAGCTGCTCGCGGGTGGTGCCATACTCGTGAAAGTGCCGCTGCGCGTTCATCGCGATCCAGCAAGCGGCCGATGCGGCGCCGAACGGGAGCGTCCACTGCATCTGGCCGAAGGCGCGAAAGCCCTTGCCGCCGGTGGTGCCGATGCCCGGCCGCCTTCCCCCACCCTGCGCCGTCGATTCCCATACGGTCCGGAAACACAGGACGTGCGTGGCCAGCCCCGTAGCCACGGCCATGCACGCGTTGATGACGGAGCCCAGCTGGCCCGGCTGCTCGTGGCCGCCGCAGTACCAGTTGAGCCGAAGCCGCAGCGCGTCCTGCACCTCCGTACAGCCGGCGCCCGTGAATCCCGGAGCAGCCGGCATCATGCCGCCCGGATACGTCGACAGCCCGTCGATGTCGGCACAGGTCAATCCCGCGTCTTCGATCGCTGCCAGGCAGGCATCCACGGTCAGAGCCAACGGGTCGGCGTTGAGGCGGCGGCCGACTCGTGACTGGCCGATGCCCGTGATTGCCGTCTTGCGCTCGAGGACTTCCACCGGAGCTCAGACGACGGCTGGCTCGAAAAGCGGTAGGAACACGCCCTCGCCCACGTCTTCGAAGCGCACCTTGACGGCCATGTCGATCGTCACTTCCTCGATAGGGCAGCCGACGATGTTGGTGGTGAGGCGCAGGCCCGGCTGCTCCTCCAACTCGACGATCGCCACGACGTAGGGTGGATCGAAACCCGGAATCCACGGCTGATGGTTGACGGTGTAGGTGAGCACGCGCGCGCGGCCGGAGACGGTCTCCGCGGCCAAGTCGCGGCCCCTGCATTCCGGACAGATCGGCGCCGGCGGATGCACGTAGGTCGTGCAGGCGCGGCAGCGCAGCAGGCGTAACCGGCCATCGGCGCCGCCTTTCCAGAAATGCTCGTTCTCTTCAGTGACGGCCGGCAGGATCCGGAACGGCTTGGCCGTCATGTGCGCATGATTTGCCCGCCGTCGACGGCCAGGATCTGCCCCGTCACCCAGGCGGCATCCTCGGAGAGCAAGAACAGGCAGGCGCCGACCATGTCCGCGGGCTGCCCCATGCGCTGGATCGCCATCGACTTGAGGATCTCGGCGACGAAGACGTCGGGCACGATCTGGCGGGTGGCCCCTGTGTCGGTAAGGCCCGGAGCGATGGCGTTGACGCGGATCTTCTTGTGGCCCAGCTCCCTGGCCAGGCTCTGGGTGAGCGCGTGCAGCGCCAGCTTGGCGATCCCGTAGTAGCCCGCTCCCATCCAGGCTGCGGTCGACGATTGGTTGACGATTGCGCCGCCGCCGCGCTCGATCATCGACTGGTAGACGGCGCGTGTGGCCAGCAGCGCGCCGGTCATGTTGACCGCCATGAACTTATCGTAGTAGTCCATCGGCACGGTCAGCAGCGAGTGCAGCTCCATGTTGGCGTAGATCGCCGCGTTGTTGACCAGGTAGTCGACACCGCCGAAGGCCTTGCAGGCGGCCTTGCCCATCTCGGCAGTCGACTGCTCGCACGCGACGTCCGTGCGCGCGAAGATCGCCTTGCCGCCGCTGGCCTGAATCTCGGAAGCCACCCGCTTGCCCTGCTCCTCGTTCAGCTCAGCCACCACCACCGCCGCACCCTCGCGGGCCAGCCCCTTGGCGTAGGCCTCGCCGATACCCTGGCCGGCGCCGGTGACCACCGCCACCTTGTTCTTAAAACGCATGGTTTTCCCCGTGGGCTTGGACCGGCTACTCGGCCGGCGTCGCGAATGCGGTCGCCAACTGATCGATCACGTCGCGTGAGGTCACCGGACGGTCCCGCTGGTCCGTCGGCGGTTTGCCCCCATGGCTCTTGAGGCCGAGGTCGACGCCGCGCGCTTCGGCGCGCAACGCCTCCACCGTGCACTTGGCACGCGCCCGGTGCTTGAACGCATCGAGCCGGAAATGCCGGAGCGCGTTCTCGTGCGTGATCCTGTTCACTTCGTCGTCCGGAACACCGCCGACGCTTTCGGCGAGCCGTTCGGGCGCGCGCGGCCAGGTGGTATCCGAGTGAGGGTAGTCACACTCCCAGGTGATCGTGTCGATGCCGATCTTGTGCCGGAGCTGGATCCCGACCGGGTCGTCGATGAAGCAGGTGATGATGTGCTCTCGAAACACGTCGCTCGGGCGGCTCTTCCCGAAGTCCTGATGGGTCCACAGATGATGGTGTTCGTACACGTAGTCGACGCGATCCAGGAAGTAGGGAATCCAGCCGATCCCTCCCTCCGAGAGCGCGATCTTGAGCGGCGGGTACTTGCGCAGCACCCGCGACCAGACCAGGTCCGAAGCGCAGCTCAAGATGTTGATCGGCGAGACGGTGATCATCACGTCCACCGGCGCGTCCATCGAGGTGAAGGCCATGCCCGCCCCCGACCCGATGTGAATGGCGACGACCGTGCCCTCATCGGAGCACGCAGTCCAGAACGGATCCCAGTGCTCGCTGTGGAGACTCGGCTGACCGTTCTTCTCGGGATTCTCCGAAAAACTCATCGCGTGGCAGCCCTTGCGCGCAACCCGGCGAACCTCCTCAGCCAGCAGCCGCGGATCCCAAATCGGCGGGATCGCCAGCGGAATGAACCGCCCCGGGTGAGCGCCGCACCACTCGTCGATGTGCCAGTCGTTGTAGGCGCGCAACAGCGCCAGGGCCAAGTCCTTGTCCTTGCAGCCGGCGAACACTTGGCCGACGAAACCGGGAAACGAAGGGAAACACATCGAGGCGAGCACGCCGTTGGCGTTCATGTCGCCGATGCGGTCGCCGACGTGATAACAGCCGCTGCGCAGTTGCGCGAAGGAGGTGGGCTCGACGCCGTATTCCTCCGGTGGCCGGCCCGCCACGGCGTTCAGGCCGATGTTGGGAAGCTGGGCGCCTTCGAAGAGCCACACGTCGCTGCCGTCTTTCTTGTGCACCACGCGTGGCGCTCGCTCCCGGTACTTGGCCGGCGTGTGCCGCGCGAACATGTCGGGAGGTTCGACCACGTGGTCGTCGACGCTGACCAGAATCATGTCTTGCGGGCGAATGGCGCTCCCCCTGCCGGTGCCGGCAACACCGGACACGTATTCGACGGTTCGTCAAAATGTTTAGCCGAGCGGCCCGGGCCTGTCTAGCCAAGATTCACTGTCAGGGTGTTCGTGCCCTCTCTCAGCAGCGCCTCGAGGCTAGCCATCGGCACCGCCGCGCCTCCGGTGCGATACGGGTTGGGCTGACGCACGAACGCGAGCGGCACATCGTTCACGCTCAGCGCGGTCGGGCCGCAGCCTCGCCCAGCGACGCGATAGACGAGATCGACCATCCTGCCGGCCAGCTCGACGCGCGCGCACAGGCCATCGAGCGCCCTCGGCACCACCGGGTCGATGACCAGCGTCGACCGGCCCCGCCGAAGCCCGAGAAAGCACTGCTGGATGAGCCGCATCGCGATGCCGGCCCCGCTCGAATAGATTCGCCAGCCTCCTTCCACGGGAATGTCGCCGCGCTTCAACTCCTCGTACCTGGCCTCGGCTTCGTAGCGATCGGCCAACGCCCCGTCCGAGCTGGTCGTGTAGCAGTTGGCCTGACGCGGGCGGGCCGCCGGGACCGCCGACCGGACGTCGATGGGATTGGCTTGGCGGAGCGCGAGAAAGAACGCCTCAGCATCGCCGTAGCACGCCATCGCCTCCGCGTAGCGAAGATGCGCGTGCATGTACATGAGACCGATCTCGCGGCCGAAGTAGCTGCTGCTCTCGGCCCGCTGGAATCGCCGTTGCAGCCCGCCCCGGTACACGAGCGGCCGGTCGAACAGCCGGGCGCCATCCGCCCCGAGCAGGTGCTGCCGGATGTAGCCGACGTGAGCTGCCGCATGGGCCGGTGTGAACAAGCCCGCGATGATGCCGTGGATCATCGGCAGCAACCGGTAGCGGATGCCGGCGGCGGCATCGCGGGGATGGAGCCAGTGCTCGACCCGACCGTCCTCGTGAAAGTAGGCGAAGCCGGCAACCACATTGTCGGCGATCAGGAGGCACTGGAAGTCCGCGCGAACCCGCTCGGCGCTCTCTTCGAGCCGGGCCGATTCGCCGGCACGGCCGATCCGCCGCCAAGCCTCGGCTAGCGCACCGAGCGCCTGAACCTGCAACGTGACGGTCCACGAGCTGCAGAGCCGCTGGCGCATGGCGGGATCGGCCGGCTGAAGTGAATCGTCCCAGTCCCCATGACCGTAGGCGGCCAGCACGGTGCCTGGGATCACTCGCCGCTCGATCAAGCCGAGGGCGCGGGCAACGTGGTCGGCGACGGTGGCGTACTCGGCATGCCGATCGCCCCGAAGATCGAAGAACGGAACCTTCTCTCCGAGGATCGAAGCGTCCTCACAGGCCTTCACATACTCGGCCAGGGCGAGCAGCGGCCAGAAGACGATGTCGCCGTGGGAGTCACCGGCGCGCATCCCGCGGTCGCGCTCGAAGAACGTAAACCACTGCGGCCAGTCTCCGTCGGGGTTCTGAGCCTTGAATACGCGCAGCAACAGATCGCGCACTGGCTCCCATCGGCCCAGCGCCAGCATCAGCTCGACCGGCCCCTGGCAGACGTCGCGCGTTCCCCAGCCGCCGCCCGAGTACTGCTCGAGCCCGCGGGGCGCCAAGTAGTGGATCATCGCGTTGTGGACGAGCCACGGTTCGATCTCGGCTAGGCGCGCCACGCCCTCGGCCAGCGCGCTGCGGCCGGGTGCGACCATCTCTCGCGCTCCACTCAGCTCGTCCCAGAACCGATCGGCGCCACGTTCGTCGGTAAGCCGGTCCGCGCTCGGGGCGCGTGCGGCGGGGACATCGGGAACCGGCGAAACCAGGTGCCCGGTGATGCGGAGCGCGATCGTCGTGGCCGGGGCCGTCTCAAGCACAAGAAACGGCTGGTTGCGTGCGCGGCCGTCAGCGAACAGCAGTTCGTCGCCGCCCACGCGTTCGAGGACGGCGCCATTCTCCGCCTGGATGCGAAAGCTTCCCTGCGGGAAGCGGCGGCCGATCTCGGAATCGGCAAGCGGCCGGACGACGACGGCGCTTCCCTCGTGGTTGAACGTAACGGGAGAGGCCAGCGCCCCGTCGTCTCCGTTGATCGCAATATGGTTCGAGATCAAGAACCGGCACGGTCCGCCCGTAACCGCCTCGACCGACAGATTGAGCTCGTGACGGTTGACGCAAGCCCAACTGCGGACCTCCAGCAGGCCTCCAGCGTGCTTGTAGACCCAACGACAACCACTCGGGCTCATCTCGAAAGCCGATGGTACGTCGAGCAGGTGGTAGCGACCGGCCAGCTCGACGAAGATGCGCTGCCCGCACGCGCGCAGCATGCTCAGATATCCGTGCGAGGTGGAGAGGAACCGATTGATGCTCACGTGGCCCTGGGTGAGCTGTGAGTTGAACACCCCGGCCATCCACGCCGTGGTCGTGAGCGATGACTCGTCGGGAACCAGTCGATCTCCGGTGCGCAAGATGTGACCGTGAGGACGCAGCACCTTCCGTTCCTTGGCCTTGAGCACGACGTGGCGATCGCTGCCCGTGAAGAACGAGAGCGTGTCTCCGCCTTCTTGCTCGACGTGACGGAGATCCTTTCCGAACAGTGTCGCGATGTCGGCGGCACCAAGGTCCAAGCTCGCAACCAACGGCTCGGCGCTGAAACGCGTGGCCGCGGCTGGCGGTCCGGCCTCGAGCGGTTCACGTTCGCGCGGTGCGCGGGCTTCGGGAAGCGTCAGAGCCTTGTCGACCGCCGTCAGATCGGCGGCCGAGCTGGGCGCCGGGTGATCTGCCTCGAACCAACCGAAGAAACCCCGGCGGCTCCGCTCGCGTGGTTGCAGACACACCCGCGCATCCTGCAGAGCCGCCATCGAGTGCTCGTGCTGCAAGCGTTTGCCCGGCAAGGCTTCGGCCAACAGACCCGCGGGCGTGGCGTCGCCCGCACGGGTCTCGAGGCCGTGAATCTGCAAAGCGTCGGTGGCGAAGCTCACCGCGTTACCCAGTGCGCCGAGCAGCGCCCAGGGATGGCGGCCGCCCACGGACATGCTTTGACGGACGGCCAGGACAGCACCGTTGCCTGGATGGGCGAGCGGAGTGTGATCGACGTATTGGCTGACGTAGTACTCGTTGAAGCGGACCATCCCGTAGTGCGTGAGGCCCACGTCTTGGAGATAGACGAGATCGACGGTTTGGGCAGCGGCGCTGCGATTCTCCAGCTCGACGTGCCAGAACCACGCCGGGGCCGAGCGTGCGAGCGCGAGCCAGACGGAGAAGCCGATTCCGTTCCATTCGCCATCGACGCTCAACCCCTGGTTGCCGACACGGATGCGGCCGGGAGTGCGAGGCCCCAAGAGCGGAATCGCCTCGATCCCGTCCGTGTGCCGGCGCAGGTAGAGGTTCGCCGGCCCACCTTCGATCTCGGTCCCGAGAAAGAGGTTGAGCAGGACGTCCCCGCAGTCGATCCGCCGGATCGACCCGTTCGCGTTGACCTCGATCGACAATCCCGACGGGCTTTGCAGCCGCACGGGGAAATCCGAAGGCACGGCCGAGTTATTTCGTCCGACGCCGCAAAATGCCAACGCGCTTTCGCTTGACACCGAACACAGACCTCGGATTCGCTAGCACGACGAAGAGACCCGCCGATGCGTGAGAACGTGCTCGATGACTTCGCTGATCTGACCGGCTGGATCCCGGTGGCCTCGGGACTGGCCACCTTGACGATCTCCGCCGATCCCGGGCCGCGCGGCAACGCCATGCGGCTCGACTTCGACTTTCGCGGCGGCGGCGGCTTCGTGGTCGCGCGCAAGGAGTTCTCGTTCTCGGTTCCGGAAAGTTACGCCTTCACGTTTCCTATCCGGGGCAACGCTCTCGCCAACCGGTTCGAGCTCAAGCTCTGCGATCGCTCCGGCAAGAACGTCTGGTGGTTTCGCCGTGAGGTCTTCGCTCTGCCGCACGACTGGCAGACCGTGCGCATCAAGAGCAGCGAGATCGAGTTCGCGTGGGGCCCGGCCGGCGGTGGGTCGCCAGGTGAGGTCGGCGCCATCGAGTTCGTCATCGCCGCTGGGCCGGGTGGCAAGGGTACGGTGTGGATCGATGGACTATCGATCGAAGATCGCACCCCGCACTCACTCCCGACCGCGCGTGCATCCAGCAGCCTACCCGGACACGAACCCCGCCATGCTCTGGATGGACGGACGACAACCAGCTGGCGCAGCCGCCCGAGCGATGAACCCCAGTGGCTGTCGATCGACTTCGGCGAGGAGCGCGAGTACGGCGGCCTGGGCATCGACTGGGAGCGCGGCGGACGCGCCCGCAGCTTCGAGGTGCAAGCGTCCAACGACCAAGTCGCCTGGAAGGCGCTCTACTCGGCCCGCCACGCCGATACCGCGCGCAGCTATGTCTACCTACCTGCGAGCGTCTCGCGGCACCTGCGCGTGAACCTACTGAAGAGCACGGATGCCTCCGGGCTCGGCATCACCCAGATCGAGATCTTGCCCTACGATGCCGGCCGCTCGCTCAACGCGTTCCACCAGCACATCGCCAAACGTGAGCCGCGCGGTGCCTACCCCAAGTACTTCTGCGGCGAGCAGACCTACTGGTCGCCGGTGGGAGTGGCCGACGGTGAGACCTGCGCGTTGCTCAACGAAGAAGGCATGGTCGAGGTCGACAGAGGCACCTTCTCGATCGAGCCGTTTCTATTCATCGATGACCGTCTGCTGACCTGGGCCGACGTCGCTGTCCGACAGGAGCTGGCACGGGGTTATTTGCCCATTCCTACTTCCGTCTGGCAGGCCGGAGAGATCCATCTGCGTACCACCGCGTTCGCTGCGCGACACCGTGGCCAGCCCGTTCTCCACATCCGTTACCGAGTGGAGAACCACGGCACGCAATCGCGACACGTGCGGCTGCTCACCACGGTTCGGCCGTTCCAGGTCACACCGCCGTGGCAAGCGTTTCAGAAGCTCGGCGGCGTCAGCTCGATCGCCGCGCTCGAACAACGGGGCGGTGCGCTTTGGGTCGACCGCGATCGCGCCGTGATACCGCTCTCTCCCGCGCAGGGATTCGGTGCAGTCAGCTTCGACGAGGGCTCCCTGGTCGAGCGCCTGCGCACCGGCACCCTGCCACCGCGTAAGCGGCTCAACGACGACTTTGGTCATGCCTGTGGCGCTCTCTCTTACGGCGCGGAGATTCCGACCGGATCGGCGGCGGAGGTCTACCTGGCGGTCCCGTTTGGCGCTGACCGCGGCACGCACGCGCAGATGGCACGGACGCTGACCGCGGAGGTTCACGGAGCACAGGCGCTCGACGAGTCGACGCGCGATTGGGAAGCGAGGCTCGACCGGGTCGACTTCGACCTGCCTGCCGGAGCCGCGGATCACGTCGCCACGTTTCGTACCGCAGCGGCTCACATCCTGGTCAACCGCGACGGCCCTGCCCTTCAACCTGGCCCTCGCCGGTATACGCGTTCGTGGATTCGCGACGGCGCGATCATGGCCGCAGCGCTGTTGCGGGCCGGCTGCGCCGATGAAGCGCAGCGGTTCATCCGCTGGTATGCCGGCTTTCAGGCAACCAGCGGCGCCGTTCCCTGCTGCGTGGACAGCAACGGCCCGGACTGGCTCGTCGAACACGACAGCCACGGCGAGCTGATCTTCACCGTGATGGAGTGCTTCCGTTTCACTGGCGACCGGGTTCTCTTGGCCGAGCTGTGGCCGGCCGTCCTCAAGGCCGTCGGCCACATCGAAGCGTTGCGCGCGACCCGGCTCGGAACCGAGTTCGAGGGCACGGAGAAATCAGCCTGCTACGGCCTCCTGCCCGAGTCAGTCAGCCACGAGGGCTATCTCGCCCACCCGGTTCACGCCTACTGGGACGACTTCTGGGCGCTGCGTGGCCTGAGCGATGCGGAGGCCATGGCCGAGGCGCTGGGCGAGCAGGAGCAGGCACGACGGATCGCGACGTTGCGCGACGCATTCCGTGAGACGCTCCATGCGTCGATAGCGACGACCATGGGCCAGCGCCTGATCGACTACCTTCCGGGCTCGGTCGAGTGGGCCGACTTCGATCCGACGGCCAGCGCCAACGCCGTCGCCTTGCTCGACGAGATGGCCCATCTGCCGCGCCCAGTCGTGGAGGCGACCTTCAGGAAATACCTAGCAGGTGTGCGCCAGCGACGCGCCAATCAGACGGACTGGACCAACTACAGCCCTTACGAGATCCGGATCGTCGGGGCCCTCGTGCGCCTTGGCTGGAGGCAGGAGGCGAACGAGCTGCTGGACTTCTTCCTGAGCGATCGGCGTCCGTTGCCGTGGAATCAGTGGCCCGAGATCGCCTGGCGCGATCCCAAGAGTCCGGGTCACCTCGGCGACCTGCCGCACGCCTGGGTCGCAGCCGAGTACATGCTGGCCTTCCGAAGCCTATTCGCCTTCGAGAGCGTCGCCGAGCGTGCCCTCATTCTGGCCGCCGGAGTTCCGGCGAGCTGGCTCGAGATCGGAGCCACCCTCGCCGTGACGGACGTGCCGACCTACTACGGCAACTTGAGCTTCCGTCTACGCCGCGCCACCAGCGACGAGGTTCTGCTCGCCGTCTCGGGCGCACTCGCCGAGCCGGCGGTCACGATCATCGCCCGGCCGCCGCTCGAGCGTCCGCTGACTCGGGTCGAGGTGAACGGCAAAGCCGTCGACACGTTCGACGCCAGCAGCGTCACGATTTCTGAATGTCCGGCGGAGATCCGCATGAAGATGTAGTCTCGTCCTTCGGGGTGCACCGTCAGATCACTCCAACGTCTCCCAAGAACGAGCGGATCTCGCGCAGGATGCTGGCGCGACCGAACGGTGCCAGATGGCTCCCGGAGAACCAGTGGATGCGTGGCTGCCGCCAGTGCTCCCAGAGCCAACTGGAATGCTCGGCGGGCACGACGCGATCGCCGCGGCCAGAGACGATGAGCAGCCGATCGACCCCGAGCGCCGGCGGATACGCCAACGGGCAGTGAACCCAGTAAGAGCTACGGAACTCTTCGTGATCCAGGGCCGCAGCCGGGTTGTCCCGGTAGTGACGGCTGGCCGACATGAAGCGATAGGCAAGATCGCCGAAGCAAACCGGCGCGACCAGCGTGATGACGAAATCCAGCTCGGGCATCAGTCCGGCCATGAGCGCTGACAGGTACCCGCCCAGGCTGAGACCGAGCAGGCCGAGCGGACGCGAGCTGCGCGCGCGCAGCCACGCAACCAGTTGAGCGATCTCTTCGGCCGCCTGGCCGACGGCCTCGTTGATCTGGGTCACGTTCGGGCTGGCAAAGGCCTGGCCGGAGAACCGCGCGTCGCTCGGCGTGCGTTTGCCGTGCAGCGGCAGCGTGAACATGACCACGTCCAGACCCAGCGCGTAGAGGTCGCGAGCCATCAGCGCGCGCGCATCGACGCCGGGGCGGCCCATCCCGAACCCGTGCAGGCAGATCACGGTCGGACGTTGCGCGCCTTCGTGCCGCCAGAGCTCTGCGTAGACGGTATGGTTTTCGGTTTGCCGCGCGTAAAGACTTCGATGGGCGGGGTTGACCGGCGTGTAATCGCTGCGAAAGGTCAGCGTCTGTCGTAACTGCGACCGCCGCGCCGGGGGCATCGCAACGAGTCGAGCCTGCGGGACGGATGGATCTCGCGTGAGAAATCCGAAGAATCGCGCGGGATCGGCCAGCAACTCGGGAGACCGGTAGAAGGCCGCCGATCGCCGCAGGCTCTCCGCCTGTTCCGGCGGCGGCATGATCGTCCGATCGATGAGCGCGCTGGCGCCGCGCAGGACGAGCCCGTCGATGCCGGCAGCCACGTTGGTGAGCCAGCGCGCCCAAATCTGCGCCGGCCCGGTCCCGGCAGGAAATGCGAACGGCGTCGTTTGCGGTCCCACGATGAAGGCAGCGGCAAGACCAGGGTTAAACCGCAGGGCGGCGCCGGGTCAAGTCCGCTCCGTAGCGGTGGAGCAGACGGGTATCATTCAGCCGGCGTCTCTGCGCCCCGGATGCGCCGTCCACGCCGCCACCACCAGGGCACGGCGAGCAGCACGCCGAACGTGCCGGCCAGGATCAGCGCGTCGAGCCAGCCTGGCCGCGCGCCCGTGCTCGAGCCGAGATAGGTGAAGGCGAAGACCTTCGGCACGACGCCGACGGCGCTCGCGAGCACGAACCAACGCAGTGGAAACGCGACCAAGCCGCAGGCGTAGCTCACAACGTCGAACGAGCCGAAGGAAACCAGACGAAGCCCGAGGACAATGAGAAAAGTCGCCAGTAGTCCGCGGTTCGCAAGCTCCGTGTCCACGGCCGCGAGTCGTTCGGCCCGGATGAAGCGCGCGGCCACCGGGCGGCCCAACGTTCGCGCGAGCGTGAAGCAGGCAGTGCCGCCGACAATCACCGCCGTCCAGGCAAGCGCGAACCCGCGCTCTGGTCCATAGAGAAAACCCGCGGCCATCATGAGGGGCTCCGAAGGTAGCGGCGAGACCACGCACTGCACAACGAGCAGAGCGAAGAGGGCGACCGGACCGAGTCCCTCGGTCGCTCCCACCCGTTCGGCGAACGCCCGAAGGTCGAACGAGGACCAGTCGTACCGAGCGGCGGCGATCCAGATCAGGCTGAGCCCGACGCCACTCGCGAGCGCCACTGCTACCCAAAGCCTCGCCTTGCCAGAGCGCATCCGCCGCAGTCTCAGCGTCGCGGCACCCCGAATGCAACTCGCCGCACCCCCGCGCCGCGCGCCCTCGTTTTCGGGCCGCAGCCGGGAGCCGGAAGCTCTTGGAGTACCCCGTCGGGGGGCAGCTAGGTTCAGGACAGGGGGCAACCAAGGTTGGCGGAGCGGCGAAAAAACAGACTGGACATATCGCCGGCAGCCGACGACTCTGTAGAGGAATTCATCATGCTCGGTTGCTTGCCGGGAGGGCGCGCGCCTATGGTTGAGCCGCGTCTTGCCAGGCGGGGAAAGCGGGGCTGAACGCCCTCGAGGGAGATCAGAATGAAGAGCTTCGCAGTCATCACCGTTGCCAGTCTGCTCGTCGTCACTTCGGGGTGGGCGGCGACCGACCCAGCGCTGAAATGCGAGTCGATCAAGATCGCCGCCGCCGGCAAGAAGGTCGCGGGCGTCCTCAAGTGCCACGGCAAATCCCTCTCGAGCGGGGATCCGGTCGATCCCAACTGCCTGACCAAGGCGAACGAGAAGCTCGCCTCCGCCTTCACCAAGGCCGAACAGAACGTGGCCTGCACCGACCCCGGCGACCAGGCGACCGTCGAGGGTAAGGTCGACGCCTTTACCGCCGCGATGCTGGTCGCCCTGCCCCCGGGAATGAGCGGAGCTGCGTGCGCCGGGGACAAGCTCGGAGCCACGGGCAAGAAGACCAACAGCCTGCTCAAGGCCGTCTCCAAGGATACGGTCAAGCCGGATCAGACAAAGCTCGTCGAGTCCTTCTCCAAAGCCCAGGACAAGTTCAAGGGCAGCTTCGTCAAGGCGGAGGACCAGAATCCCTGCCAGACCACGGACGACGCCGCCGCGATTCGGCTCGACATCGACGACTTCATCAACGACCTGCTCAACATCCCCGATCCGGTCTGCCCGCAGCAACTGCTCTATTCGACCGAGGGCAACCGGCTGCGCCGGTACGATATCGAGACGATCGACAATCCTCCCCTGATCGAAGACATCTTGGTCGAGCGAGCCAGCCTCGACCCGATCAACGGCCGCGACGTCAACGGCGCGATCTGTGAGCGGCCGGGCGTCCCAGGTGGCTTCATCTCCGGGGAGGATACGGGCCAGCCGACACCGCCGCCGGGCTGGGGTGTGTTCGACGCCGCCGGCATGCAGGTCGGAAAACTGACCGCCCGCTACTACGACTCACCCGGCGAGCCCAAAGACTGCGCCTTCGACTCGACGGGGCGACTTTTCACGAGCACGGTCGGAAATCAGCCGGTCGGTTTCGACGGGCAGGTCCTCCTGTGGTTCCCGCCCTATGACGTCTATCCCGGCCTGCCCGGCGAGTATCCGGCAACCAACGACCCGAGCACCAACTACTGTCAGATCGCCGCCGATATCCCGGTCGGCGGCGCGATTGCAATCGACCCTTCCGATCGCGTCTACGTCGCCTCTTCGCTCGGCGGCCACGTTCGGCGTTACAACCCGCCGTTTCCGACTGCGCCCAACGCGGGGGGCGGCTGCGGTGGCGTGGACCCGCTGGGCTCACCGACCGCCGACGCTGTAAACATGGAGATCTTCATCAGCGACGCGGCCAACGTCGGCACGCCCGCGGGCCTGGCGCGCAAGCCCAACGGCAACTGGTTCGTCTCGAGCGTCTTGACCGGCATCATCGCCGAATACGACGCCAACGGAGCGTTCATCCAGCGTGTGCTACAGCCTGAGGAAGGCGAAACCACGCTGCCGTTGTCGGTCGGGCACCCTCAGGCGCTCGCGCTCGATTGCGCCGGGAATCTCTACTACGCCGACCTCGCCCTGGTGAACAACGGCGGTGATATCGGCCCGGGGCCCGGCGGCACGGTCCGTCGCATCACGTTCGACCTGGCGGGCTTGGGACGCGAGCCCGAGATCGTGAAGGGCAGCCTCGCGTTTCCAGACGGCCTGGGAATCTTCGCGGGCGACCTGGAGTAAGACGACCATGAGACCCACACGACGCTACGGTAAGGTGGCGCTGAGCGGTTTGCTGATGCTCGGCATGGCCGGCACGGCTGGCGCGACCGAGTGGCCGACCTTCGGCGGAAGCCTCAACCGGCTGTTCTTCAACCCGGCCGAGACGACGATCAACGCCTCGACGGTGGACCGGCTCGGCGTCAAGTGGACCTTCCCCGCCGACAAGATCATCACCGCGCAAGCGGTGGTGGCCGAGATCACCCTACCGATCGAGGGTGCGACCCAGGTTGTCTTCTTGCAATCGTGGGACGGCAACATGTACGCGGTACGGTTGGCCGACGGCAGCGAGGTGTGGCGATTCACCACCGACTTGCAGCCCGGCGCATCCTACCCCGACACCGGCTCGGCTCACGTCGAGAACGTCGGCGGCACCGACCGCGTCTTTTTCGGCGCGGGCGAGACGATGTACTGCCTCGACGCCGCCAGCGGCACCGAGGTCTGGCGCTTCGATGCCGGGACCGGTTGCGTGGATCCCCCCGACCTGTGCGGTTTTTCCGGCGAGCGCAACGAAGTGGAAACCTCGCCTCTGGTGGTCGACGGCAAGGTCATCTTCGGCATGGACGTCAACGATCGCGACACCGGCAAAGGCGGTCTCTACGGCGTCGACGTCGACGACGGCCGGCTGGCCTGGTTCTTCGATCTCGAGACCGGCGGAACTTGCACGCCACTGCCCGCAGACGACATCCGCCGCTTCGACGGCTACCACAGCGAAATCGAGCTGGGGCTTCCCGCTGGGTTCTTGGCAACACGGCCGGGCTGCAACTTCGATCGCTCTCCGACCGGATGCGGGAACGTGTGGGCATCCCCGGCGGTCGACCAGGTCCGTCAGCTCCTCTACTTCGCCTCCAGCAACTGCGACACCGATCTGGACGGCGGAACCAATCAGCCGCCGCCGCCGATGCCGCCTTATGATGAGGCGATCTTCGCGCTCAACTACGACGGCACACCCGCCTGGCGCTGGCGCCCGCGCGAAGTGGACAACGATGACCTCGCATTCGGCGCCACCCCGCAGCTATTCACCATCGACTTCGGCGGCGGCCCGCGCGAGGTGGTAGGCGTCGGCAACAAAGACGGCACGTACTACGTCATCGATCGCGACGGGACCAACGAGGTGACCAGTGTCGCCTGGAACGATTTCGAGCCGAGCACCCTTCCCTACTGGCAAACGAACCTCGTGCCCGGTGGCCCGGCCGGCGGCGTGATCGCGCCGGCGGCTGTCGACGAGACGGCGGGGCGGATCTACATGAGCACCGCGCCAGGCTTCGACCCGTTGAATCCGCAGCGGCCGACGGTTCATGCCTTGGACATCGATGACGGGTCGATCCTGTGGCAGAACACCGCCGAGCCCAATGCGGATGCGAGCTTCGCGCCGACCGTCGGCATTCCGGACCTCGTCTTCGTCGGCAGCGTCGTGGGCGGCAATCTGCGGTTCTACGACACCGACACCGGCGACAAGCTCGGCAGCCGATCCATCGCATTCGCCATCGCGTGTGGGTCGACCATCGTGGACGGCACGCTGCTGTTGGGCGGCGGCATCGGCGAGCTGAGCGCCAATCCCGCCTCCCCTGCATACATAGCCGCGCAGATCCCCCACGACATCACGGCACTCTGCATCCTGGGTGCGGCCGATTGTCCGGCGCGCCTGGCCGGCAAGAAAATCTCCGTCAAAGACGATCAGGCCCTCGCCGACAAACGCGCCATCGGGTTTTTGGCCAAAGACGAAGAGAACACCGTCTCACCCGATCCAGGCTCGCCCGAGGACCCGACGATCAACGGCGCGGTTCTCACGTTGCTCAATCCGACGACCTCGGAGTCGCAGTCGATCTCGCTGCCGTCGATGGGCTGGGACGGCATTGGCAATCCCGAGGGCGTCAAGGGGTACAAGTACAAGGACCCCGATCAGGCGCTCGGCCCCTGCAAGTCGGCGCAGATCAAGGCTGGCAAACTCGTCAAGGCCAAGTGTAGCGGCAGCGGCATCACCTACACTCTCAATGAGGCAACACAGGGAAGTCTCCGCGTATCGCTGGATGTGGGACCGGCCTCCGAGTGGCGTTGGTGCAGCGAGTTCGGCGGCCAGATCGTCAAGGACGAGGGAACCTCGGTCACCGGCACCGTGGGCCTGTTCAAGGCCAAGAGCGCCGGGCAGCCTGCGTCCTGTCCCTGAGTGGACCCGAGCATCGAGCGCGCCGTTCGCGAGCTGGCCGACCTCGAGGCTATTCGCGATCTCGCCCGCCGCTACGCGCACTACGTCTGGCAGAACGATCTCGATCGGCTGATCGAGCTGTTCACCGACGACGGTGAGATGGACCCTGCCGTCCGTCCGCCGATCCAAGGACGAGCGCAACTGCTCGAGGCGTTTCGTCAAATGTTGCAAGGAGACTCGCGGTTCCGGCCCTTCGTCGGGCAGCATGTGATCGAGCTGGCCGGCGATGATGCCACCGGGACCTGCTACATCGACCTGCGCGCGGTGGTCGAGGGCCGAAGCATGGTCGGCGCCGGTTGGTACGAGGACCGCTACGCGCGCACGCCGAAGGGCTGGCGCATCCGCTCACGCAAGATCGTTCTGAGCTTCTTCGTGCCGCTATCCGAAGGCTGGGCCGATAAATGGGGTCAGGTTTAATTTTCGCGCAACGTTCGCCGGTCTCACGGGAGTCGCGAAAATTAGACCTGACCCCATTTCAGTGCATCCCCTGATGGCCGCGGTATCGAGGGTTAGCGCGTGCATTGCTCGCAAGGTACACATCGGCGTGTTCCAGACCGACGGCGAAACCGAGAGAAAAGAGATGAGATGAGCGGTGCCGTAAGCGAGCTCGCGCGCCTGACGCCGACCGAGAACCCGCCGTCTGCGCCACATCCGCTGCAGACCTATCTCGCGGAGCTGCACGCGAAGCACGCGGGCTGTACGGATGGTGCGGTTGCCAGCTACATTCCCGAGCTGACCAAAGCCGATCCGTCTTGGTTCGGCATCGCCGTGGCGACCGTCGACGGACACGTTTACGAGGTCGGCGACACCCGCCAGCCGTTCACGATCCAATCCATCTCGAAGCCGTTCGTCTATGCACTCGCGCTCGAGGACCGCGGTCGTGACCACGTGCTCTCGAAGATCGGCGTGGAGCCGAGCGGAGACGCGTTCAATTCCATCAGCCTCTACCGGGACAGCGGCCGGCCGTTCAACCCGATGATCAACGCGGGCGCGATCGCGTCCACGGGCCTGGTCCGCGCTGACTCGGGCGAAGAACGGATTGGGCGAATACTTGGGCTCTGCTCGAGATCCGCGGGTCGCGTCCTCACCATCGACGAGGCCGTCTATCGCTCCGAGCGCAACACCGGATTCCGCAACTTCGCGATCGGCTACATGCTGCGCAACTTCGGCATACTAGATTCGTCGCCGGAGCCGGTGCTCGATGCTTACTTCAGACAGTGCGCGATCCTGGTCAGCGCTCGCGATCTCGCGATCATGGCCGCGACGCTCGCAAACGCCGGGGTTTGTCCGGTGACCGGCGACGCGGCGACCGACCCCGCACACGTTCCGCAGGTCCTCAGCGTGATGGCCACCTGCGGAATGTACGACTATGCCGGCGAGTGGCTCTACCGCATCGGCATGCCGTCGAAGAGCGGTGTCAGCGGCGGCATCATCGGCGTGCTCCCGGGTCAGATGGCGGTCGCCGTGTTCTCGCCTCCGCTCGACTCTCGCGGCAACAGCGTCCGCGGCATCCGCGTGTTCGAGGATTTGTCGCACGCCTTTCGGCTGCACATCTTCCAGAGCAGCCGGATCACGCGCTACATCGTCCGGCGTCACTACGACGCGTCCGTTGTCAGCTCGAAGCGCCTCCGCCGCCTCGCCGACATGCGTACGCTCGCGGAGCTCGGGCACCGTATCATCGTCTACGAGCTTCAGGGTGAGCTGACGATCTTTTCGGTCGAGCGAGTCATTCGCGAGCTGCTGAACCTCGATCCTTCGGTGGCTTACCTGGTCGTCGACTTCAAGCGCGTGTCGTCCGTCGACCGACCCGCACTGCAGTTGTGGCTCGAGTTTCTCGGCGGGGTCGGCGCCAGGTTCCGAGCGGTGGTCCTAAGCGAATTCGCGCACGACCCGGTGCTCGCCGAAGGACTCGCCGCTAAGCCCGGCGCCGGCGCCGCGCCAGCTTATCGTTTGCTGACGGAGACCGACGCTGCCCTCGAGCTCTGCGAGGACGAGTTGTTGACCGAGGTCACCGCGTCTAGCGACGGCGAGGAATCGGCGCGGCTCGAGCAATTCGAAGCCTGCTCGGGGTTGGATGCCGAGCAGATCCGCGCGCTGCGCGGCGTTCTCCGACTGGAGCGATACGATTCCGGTGACGCGATCGTGCGCCGGGGCGATCCCGCTACCTCGCTCTATTTCCTCATGAAGGGCCGCGTCAGCGTCGTGATGGAGATGCCGAACGGCGGTACACGCCGCCTGACGACGTGCGTACCCGGAATGCTGTTCGGCGACATGGCCATCGTGGAGCGCCGACCCCGCTCCGCGACGGTTCGTGCCGACGAGCCGGTAGAGTGCTATTCGATGTCGCTGGAAAGCTTTGACCGCTTGACGACAACCCACCCGGAACTCAAGGTTGCGCTGCTGGAGAGCTTCGCGCGCAGCCTTTCGCGCCGCGTCCGGCGGTTAACGAACGAGGTGACCGCATTGAGTGGGTGAGCCCACAGAGGAAAAGCAGATTGAAGAAGGCGCTCTCATACTCTTCGCTCGCTTGCGCGCTGCAGATTGCCGCTTTCGTGATGGCTAGTGCTGCACGTGGCGACGCCTGCGAGCCGCCGGCCGCGACGGTCGTCTCTGTGCAAGGATCCGTCGATGCGAAGCGCGTGGGCGCGACCGATTGGCAGCCCGTCGCAATGGATGACACCTTCTGCGCCGGCGATTCATTGCGAACGCACGCCGACAGTCGTGCGGACATCCTTCTCGGCGATCAATCCGTGCTTCGCGTCCGCGAGCGAGCGACCCTGGTGGTCGAAGGCGTCAAGGACGAGAGCAGCTACGTGCTCGATCTCCTGCAAGGCGCCGCACACTTCTTCAGTCGCCAAGGCGCTCGCAACCTCGAGGTGCAGACCCCTTACACCGTCGCCGGCGTGCGCGGCACGGAGTTCGCGGTCGAGGTGAGCGACCGGGGCACCGTCGTGCGGGTTTTCGAGGGCAGCGTGCTCGCTGCGAACTCCGCCGGCAGCGTCACGCTTGCCGACGGACAGACGGCGATCGCGGAACCAGGACGTGCCCCGGTGCTGCGCCTCGAAGCACACCCGCGCGACGCCGTCCACTGGTCTCTCTATTACCAGCCGGTCCTTTACTCACCGCCCGCGACGGCGATCCCGGCCGGAAGCGATCCTAGGCTCCTGGTTCATCGTGCTTCCGAGCGTTTGGCAGTGGGGAGCGTCGACGCCGCCGTCGCGGACATCGACGCTGCATTGGCAGCCAACCCACACGACGCCGACGCGCTCGCGCTCCGAACGGTCGTGGCGCTCGCGCAAAACGACAAGGATGCGGCGGCGCGGGCTGCGGACGAAGCCGTGGCCGAGAATCCGTCCTCCGCAGCGGCCTGGATCGCGCAGTCGTATGTACGACAAGCGCGTTTCGACCTCGACGGTGCACGCGCGGCACTCGACCGGGCCGTCGAGGTGGCGCCGGACAATGCGCTGGCGTGGGCACGGCTCGCGGAGATTCGATCCTCGCTCGGCGACGGCCGCGGCGCCGCCGAGGCTGCCGGGCGCGCCACGGCGCTCGACCCCGATCTCTCTCGCACACAAACGGTGCTCGGCTTTGCCGACCTCGCTCGCATCGAGATCGACGACGCGTCGGCTGCGTTCGCGAAGGCAATCGAGCTCGACCCGGCCGATCCGCTTCCGCGCCTCGGCCTCGGCCTCGCAAAGATACGCCGCGGCGACCTCCGCGACGGCGGACGCGAGATCGAAGTCGCCGCGAGCCTGGACCCGAGCAACGCACTGGTTCGCAGCTATCTCGGCAAGGTGTACTTCGAAGAGAAGCGAACGCATCTCGACGAGCGCGAATACGCCGTCGCCAAAGAGCTCGACCCTCAGGATCCGACGCCGTGGTTCTACGATGCGATCGCCAAGCAGACGACCAATCGTCCGGTCGAGGCCCTGCGCAACCTCGAAAAGGCGATCGAGCTCAACGACAATCGCGCGGTCTACCGCTCGCGCTTGCTACTCGACTCGGACCTCGCCGCGCGCAGCGCGAGCCTCGCGCGCGTGTACAGCGATCTCGGATTCCAGAGCCTCGGGCTCGTCGAGGGGTGGAAGTCGGTCAACGTGGACGGCAGCAACTACTCCGCGCACCGGCTGCTGGCGGATTCGTATGCGGCGCTTCCGCGCCACGAGATCGCGAGAGTCAGCGAGCTGCTGCAGTCACAGCTATTGCAGCCGATCAACATCACGCCGATCCAGCCGCGTCTCGGGGAGAGCAACCTGCAGCTCGTCAGCGCACAAGGGCCTGCAGTGTTGTCGTTCAACGAGTTCAATCCGCTGTTTAACCGCAACCAGATCGCCGTGCAGGGATCCGGCCTGGCCGGAGAGGACGACACCATCGCGGGAGATGCCATCGTCTCGGGGATCTGGAACCGAGCCTCGTTCAGCGTCGGCTACAGCGGCTTCCAGACCGACGGCTTCCGCGACAACAACGACCAGAACGACGACGTCGCGACCGCGTTCACGCAGGTCGAGCTGACGCCCGAGACCAGCCTGCAGACCGAGTACCGCTACCGTGATCTCGACAACGGCGACTTGGAGCTTCGCTTTCTAGATGACGACTTCAGCCGATTCTCGGACGAGCACAACCGCACGCACACCGCGCGCGCCGGGTTGCGACATGCCTTCTCGGCGCGATCGATCGTGCTGGCATCGTACATCCACCAAGAGCTCGACACGGATTTCTCCGACTTCGTGCCGGACCCGATATTCGGGGATTTCTCCATCGACCTCGACGTCGACGAGACTGGCGACAGCGGCGAGCTGCAGTATCTCTTCCGGTCACATCCGTTGGGCTGGTCGCGCGGCTGGGTGCGCGGCGTAAACGTGACGACTGGCGCAGGTCATCTGAGTGTCGACTCCGACGAGACGAGCACGACGCTCTTCGACCCCGGCTTCCCGATTCCGCCCGACGTGGTGATGCGCTCGCCCGACGTTCAGCACACGAACGTGTACGGGTACACGAACACGAACTTCGCCGGTAACGCGACGCTGACCCTCGGCTTGAGCGGCGACTTCTTCGACGAGAACGACGGCGTGGGCGAAGAGAACCGAGCGAACCCGAAAGCCGGAGTTACGTGGAACCCGTGGTTCTCCCCGCGCACGACGGTCCGAGCGGCAGCCTTCCGCGTGCTCACGAGAACACTCGTCACGCAGCAGACGCTGGAGCCGACGCAGGTCGCCGGCTTCAATCAATTCTTCGACGATCCGCCCGGCACGGACTCGTGGCGGTACGGCGCCGCCGTGGATCACAAGATTACCAACAGCCTGTTCGGCGGCGTCGAGGGGTCGAAGCGAGACCTCGAGGTGCCTCTCAGCATCTTCGGCGCGGGCAACGTGGTCGTCCAAAAAGACGACTGGGACGAGTACGGGACGCGCGCTTACTTGTTCTGGACCCCCCACCCGTGGGTGTCCGCCCGAGCCGAGCACCAGTACGAAAAGTTCAAGAGGGACCCCGATTCGCTATTTGCCTTCGAGGAGGTGAAAACCCACCGGGTCCCGCTCGGCTTACAGTTCTTTCATCCTTCGGGGGTAGGCGCGTCTTGCGGCGCCACGTATTTGACCCAGAAGGGGGATTTTCTCCGCAACGCCGACCTCACCGTCCAGTCCGGGGAGCGCGATTTCTGGATCCTGGACGTCGGCTTGCGGTACCGGCTGCCGAGACGGAACGGGTTCGTGTCCTTCGGAATCAACAATTTCCTGGATGAAGACTCGACGTACCAGGCAACCGATGTCAGGAATGCCGGGTTGAGACCCGGCAGGCTCATCTTCGGCGGCGTGACCCTGGCGTTTCCCTGAAGGCAGCTCGACTCGCGAGAGTCGGAGGAGTGAGAATACGATGCGAACCATTCACCGGAACCGGGCCTTGCTCTTGGCGTTAGCGCTCGCTCTGACGACGGCGCTGCCGAGCTTCGCCTCGGACGCCCCGCTCACCTGCACGACCGGCGGCGGCGCCAATTGGACCGTCACGGTGAACGGGCCGGCACCGGTATCCTGCGCGGGCGGCGAAGCTTGCACGGAAATCGATTACAACATCACGCCGAACAAAGGCCTCCAACCCGATCACGTCGCGATCCTCGTCGAACACGACATCGAGGTCGTGCCTCAGGAAGGCGCCACGGTGTATTCCGCGTGCCAAGGCGACAGCGTGACGCTGCTCGGGTTCCGGGATTGCTCGAGTCAGACGGTGAGGCTCAACCGCGACGCGTTCACCGGGTTCTACGAGCTCGTGGGCAAAGGCAACACCGCGCCGATCGGTGCGTCGGTCGTGGTCAAGAAAGGCAAGATCGTCGAGCAGTGCCGTATCGCCTCGCTCGGGCGCGAGAGCTTCGACGTCAACGCGCAGGTGACGACGAATCAGGAGATCAACTTCAAAGGCTGCATCGTCAACATCCCGACCGATCCGACCACCGGTGAAGGTGGCCCCGCGACGATCAGCGGGCCGAACTGCGTCTTCGTCGCCAACGCGGAGCCCGTGAGCACGGGCGAGCTGTTGGTCAACGGGCAGAGCGTTGGCATCCTCAGCTTCGGTAATGGCGCGCTGTCTTCCGGCACGGCGTCGTGCACGACCAAGGTGATCAACCGAAAGATCTACACGTGGTGCACGTGCACGGACGTGAACGGCGACCACATCCCGGACGACCCGATTCCGCCCTGCCCGGCAACCGTGCCGTGAACGCGCTGCGCAACAGTGGCCGAGAGCTACTTGCGGCTAGCCTCGTAGACGCCGTCCCAGTTCGCGGGGGGCGGGGACGTGGCGTAGTTTCGGCAGCGGCCGAGCATCGTCCGTGACGGCCCGTCGTTGCGGCGCTTGGCGAGCACGCGCTCGAACAGTCGGTCAGCCTCAGCCCACCGCCGCCCGCGGTAAGCCTCGATCGCTTCGCCGTAGTCCGCGAGCGCCGCGAGCTCGGACGCGTGCAGCTTCGCATCGGCAGCTCCGACGAGCTCGTAGATGCGCACCGGCGTCTGCCTTCCGACCACCCGCACGATGTCCACTTCGCGAAGCAGAAACGCAGCCCCGACCAGTGCAGCCGTACGCTCGCCGATCAGGATCTCGGTCCCGTATTCTTTGTTGAGACCCTCCACCCGCGAGCCCAGATTGACGTTGTCGCCGAGCACTCCGTACGAGAACCGGTACTTCGACCCCAGGTTTCCGACCAACATTCGCCCGGAGTTGATTCCCGTGCGCGCGATCAATGGCGGGCGCCCCATGCTCGCCCATTCACGCGTCATCGCGTTTCGGTGAGCCTGCATTTCGAGCGCCGCCGCACAGGCCCGCACGGCATGATCGGATTGCTCTATCGGTGCGCCGAAGATCGCCATCAGCTCGTCGCCGACGTACTCCTTGAGCGTGCCGCCGCGGGCGAACACACGCTCGGTCATGCGGGCGTAGTACTCGCTCAGCAGCTCGATCATCTGCTGCGGCGTATATCGCTCGGAGTACGAGGTGAACCCCTCCAGATCACTGAACAGCACGGTGAGCTCCTTTTCCTCCCCGCCGAGCTGCAGCCCCTTCGGATCTTTGAGGATCTCCTCGATCACCACCGGCGAGACGTACTGGCCGAAAGCGCTGCGAACGCGTCGCCGCTCGCGCTGCTCGCTGACGAACTCGTACACCGTGATGCACACGTACGTAGCGGTCAGCGCGAGCAGCGGATACACGACGTTCAGCCATACGCCGAAACGCACGAACAGCTCGCGCGCCACGAGCACGTGCGCAGCGAACAGAGCTCCGGCGAACAACAGGCTGGGGAATGCGCTTAGACGCCACAGGCCCACACCCGCCACCGTCGACAGCAGGACGATCGCCACGACATCGTAGACTTCCGACCAGCCCGGCCGGGCGATGAATCTTCCGGAGATCAAGTTGTCCATGACGCTTGCGTGGATCTCGACGGCGGGATGCACCGGGCTGAACGGGGTCGTGCGCGAATCGTAGATTCCGGTGGCGGCCGCGCCGACCAGGACGATCTTGTCGCGGAAGGTGTCGGCCGGAACGCTGCCGGCGAGGATGTCGCTGATCGAGACATGGGGAAACGTCCGCGGCGGGCCTAGGTAGTTGATGAGCAACCGACCGCTCTCGTCGGTCGGGACGAGTCGATCGCCGAGCTGAATGCCGTCGACGCCGTAGGGGCCGACCCGAACCATGAGCTGCGGTCGGTCGAGATAGTGCCACACCGCAAGCACGGACAGCGGAGGAAACACCTCTTCGCCGCCTGCGATGACGAGCGGCATCCAGCGCACGATCCCGTCGGGATCCTGCCGGACGCTGAAATAGCCCGACGAGGCCGAAGCTTCGGTCAGAACCGCTAGGTTACTCTCCGGGGCATACGCTTCAGGGATCGCGACCCTCCCCTCCGTGCCCCCGCGATACGTGACGAGCGGATACTTCGAGCCGGCGATCCGCGCGAGCTGTGCCGCGATCTCCTCCGACGTCATCTCGTAGTCGGGCCGACTGTCACCCATGTGAAAGAAATAACCGAGCACGATCGCAGCGCTCGATCGCCGAATCGACTCGGCAAGAGCGCGGTCGTTGTCCGCGCGCTTGCGCGCATCCGCCAGAAACGCGCCGAGCTGCGGATTCGCCTCGCGCAGTCCGCCCAACGCCGTATCCAAGCCGTCGAGGAGCTCGAGCTGCGAGTTCTCGTCCGGCTCGAGAAACCCGATGTCGAACGCGATCACCTTGGCGCCGTCGCGAGAAAGCCGATCGATCAGATCCGCGAACTTCACGCGCGGCCACGGCCAACGCCCCTCACGATCCAGGCTCTTCTCGTCGACCATCGCCAGCACGACGGAGGACGACGTGGACAGCGGCCCCCGGGACAGGAATCGCAGATCGTACGTGCGCAGCTCGAATTGATCGAGGACCGTGACTTGCGTGGCGAACATCGCCGTAACGACGACGATGACCGCGAGTGTGAGAGTCCGTCGGTTGACGGCCAAGTGCGAACGCGGCCGGCTCGGCATGACGGGCAAGATTGCCCGGTGCGCACGCGCGTTGCACGAGGAGCTAGCCCCGATGGGACAAACATTCAAAGAGGATCGCTTCGCGCGTACGCCGAGCGGGTGGCGCTTCCGTTCGCGTAGGATCACCCTGAGCTTCTTCGTGCCGCTCGCTGAAGGTTGGGCAGAGACCGACGACGATCAGTGAAGCGGCCGCCCGCAGCCCACTAACTCGCGCCCATCCAGCGTGACGAGCACCGTGGTATCGAAGGACTCCCCGCTCATCGTGTCCTGGCAAGGTTCGCCGCGCAGGACCAAGATCAAATCGTGCCCCTCGGCACGGGTCCGGTAGCGCGTAGTGCGCGCGTCTTGATCCGCCGATGGCTCGGGCAGCGGGAACTCGTGTCGCACCGCACCGTAGTCGCTCACCAGCACGATCCTCGACTGCTCGAGGATCTCCAAGTTCCAGCCCGGCTCGTTTCCCACTGCCCGAAAATCCGCGCCGTTGAGCTTGGCGTGCTCCCACACCGCGCGCTGCGGATCGTTGCGGCACTCGTGGTGAAGCTCATCGCCACTGCCTAGGAGAGCCTCGTCGCCCTTCGTCCAGAACACGAGCGCGCCGGACGCATACTTGGCACCCGATGCCGCACGTATGGCGTCGAGCCGATCCGTCCCCTCGGACCGAAAGACCCACGCCTCCTCTCCCTCGACCCGCGCCACAAACTCGTAGCCATCCGCGCAGGTGAACACGAACGTCCTGGGGTTCGGTGCAGGCTCAGCGGCCGGGGCACGCAGCCGCCCCGGCGCCGCGCAACCAAGCGCGAACCCAACCGCGAAGAACGATGCTGCTACGACTCTCGCCATAAATGGGGTCAGGTCTAATTTCCCGCCAGGCGGGAAATTAGACCTGACCCCATTTCCTCATCGACGCGTTCGGTGCCGTGGAAGGCGAGAACCTCCGGGCGACAGACGTAACGCAAACGCGGCAGCGTGACGGTAGCGACGCTGAACGAGGCGACGACGGGGTAACTCGGACGCACGCCCTCGCTATGCCACGCCGCTGCATCGAACCAGTCGAGAATCGCGACACCGCGCTCGGCACGCTCGACCTGGTAGTCGGGATCGATCTGCAGCAGGCGCAGCCCCCGTGGGGTATGCGCGAGGTTCATGTTGGCCACGTAGTAGACGTCGCTCGTGCCCAGACGCACGGGATCCCGAAGGCTGACCTCCAGAATCGGCTTCCCTGTCAGCGCCACGGTCGCGCGGATCCGATCGTATGCGCGATGGATCACCACTTCGCCCTGGCGCGTCGCGAAACCCCAGGCACCAGCCAGTGCCGCGGCGGCGCGCGGGTTATCGACTACCGCCGCACGCAAGAACCCGCGCGGGCGTAGCCCGCTGCGGCACTCGATCCGGCACTGCGCCAGCTGAAACGGCCCCCACGGACTTTCCGGACATCGTTGCACCAGCCAGGTCACCGCAGGCGGAAGCGTTGGGTGAAGCGCCGGCGGCAGCAGCGCCTCGTTACCACGACTGTCGATCTCATAGAGGACCTGGAGCGTCTCCACGCTCTCGAGCCGTGCGGGCTCGGCGCCGAAGCCCGTAAGCTCCGGTGCATTCTCGGCAAGCAACCGCAGATCGGCGCATCCCACCAGCATCGTCAGAAGCTCGGCATCACTTCGCGGCCGAACAGGCGCATGCTCGCCAGGACCTCTTCCTGCGAGAGCACCTCAGCAGAGTTGACGAGAAAGTTGATCTCGTCGACGCCGATCGACTCCCAGCGCTTGATCGCTTGGATCACCTGCGCCGGGTCGCCGATGCACATGCCTTCGGGAGCACGGACCGGATCCCCCGGCGCCCCCTGCGCGGGCACCGAGGGGGCGAGGTTGGCGAGCGAGTGGTACGCCGAAGTCGGATAAGCCTCGCGGGTGAAAAACAGATGCGCGTTGAGCATCCCGAACATTCCGAGGAACAGCAGACCGCGCTCAGCGGCCCGCACCGGGTCTTCGTGGCAGTAGAGGAAGTTCAGCGTGGCGACCCGATCGTTGACCACCGCGCCGGCGGGCTCGCAAAGCTTGATGCGGCGGTGGTACTCGCGAGTGCGCCGCTCCTGTTCCTCGAAGCTAGCAGTCGCGACCCCGAGACAACCCAGGCCCCGGTCGGCCGCATCGAGCTCGGTGCCCGGACTGGTCACCGTGACCCACATTGGCGGGTGCGGCTTCTGTAAGGGCTTGGGCAGCACCGCGCGCTCGGGCATCGAGAAGCAGCTTCCCCGGTACGAGAACCGCTCCTCGGTCCACATGCGCGGCAACACGCGGACGTACTCGTCCCAGTCGCGCTTGGTCGTGTCGGGATCGGCCTGGAACCCGCCGATCTCGGTCCAGGTCGACGAGCGAGCCGTACCGAACTCCAGACGTCCGCCCGACAGCAGATCGAGGAACGCAGCCCGCTCGGCCACCCGGATCGGATGGTTGATCTGCGGCACGCACACCACGGCGCCGTGCCCTACCCGGATCCGCTGGGTCTGCATCGCCACCGCCGTCAAGAAGATCTCCGGAGCCGAGCAGTGCAAATACTCTTCCAAGAAATGGTGCTCGACCGCCCACGCAGTGTGGAAGCCGAGCGCGTCGGCCAGACGCGCCTGCTCGAGCGCGTGGCTGAGGACCGTGCGCTCGATCGTCGCGCCGAAGGGCCGCGGAACCGACAGCTCGAAGAAGATCCCGAACTTCACCAGAGGACCGGGCTAGGCTCGCGGCGTCAGCACGACCTTGATCGCGCCGCTGCTGCGCCGCCCGATCAACGTCTGAAACGCCTCGCGCCAGCGGTCGAGCGAAACACGGTGGGTGATGATCGGGGTCAGATCCATCCCCTGGCTCGCCATGCGCAGATAGATCTCCATGGCGTGCTCGCGCTTGCCGTCGAATTGCTCGATGGCGAAAGCGTTGGAGCCGACGACTTCCACCTCTTTGAAGTACAACGGGGTCCACTCAAAGCGCCGCGGCGCTTCCACGCCCGATACCACCACGCTACCGCGAGCCCGCACCATGCGCAGCGAAGTCTCGATGCTCTGTGGCGAGCCCACCGTGTCGTAGACGACCTCCACGCCGTCGAGCAACCAGGGCCGACCGCTCCACGGCTTGAACAGGCGCGCGTCGGTCAACTCGGCGACACGCTCGATGATCTCGCCGGGCCGGCCGGTGAATACTTCATGTGCGTCGAAGCGACGTGCCATCTCCAGTTGCTGCGGATGACGGCCGACCGCGTAGACATGGACCGCCGGGTACAGTCGCCGCAGCGCGGCTACCGCAAGCAGACCGAGCGGCCCCAGACCGTAGACCAGAACCGGCCCGCCGCCAACGGGCGGCCGCTTGAGGATCGAGTGCAGCGAGACCGAGAAAGGATCGCCGAGCACGGCGACCTCATCGCTGACGCTCGCCGGAATCGGGAAGCACTGCGACTCGTGAGCAACGAATCGCTCGGCGAAAGCTCCGGGGGCACCCGCGTTGGTCCCCAGGTGGATCCCGGCGGGCAAGCAGCCGCCGTCGAAGTTACGGCAGAGCGTGTAGTCGCCCGCCTGGCAAGCCGAGCAGGCCGGCCGGATTCCCCGTGGGCCGCAAGAAAGCCACGGGTTGAGCAGCACCCGCTCGCCGATCCGGCGCGTGCTCACGGCCGGACCCACCTCCTCGATCACGCCCACGGCTTCGTGGCCGAGCACGTGCGGTAGCGAGATGAGTGCGGTCATCGCGTTGTCGATCGAGCCCTTGAGCAGCACCTGCTTCAGATCGGAGCCGCAGATCCCGGCCATCCCGGTGCGGATGCGCAGCCAGTCGGGCGCCGGCAGCCCTGGCTCGGGGATGTCGACCAGATCGACGGGCGCCGTCGCGGCGGTGAAGGCAGCCGGGTAGACCTGGCCCATGAGCTTGGTGGCCACGATGCGCGGGACGTCCTTGTGAAAACGGATGGCTTTCATCGTCGCGGGTCGAACTGGGCGCGAACCTAATCCGAGCGTTGGGTCTGTGGCCACGCTACGTGCTTGACGAGCGCCGAGCAACCGTACCAATGCGGCTGATCAGAGCCCGGGACTTTCTCTGCTCGCGTAGGCGTCGGAGCACACCTTGTGCCAACATGACGTGCGACACCGCGGCTGGTGCGTTCGCCTTTGGTAGTGGGCTCGCCATAGTGCCTGTCCTTCATGACGATCGCCATCGGCTCGTAACGGGAACAACCGTGCGCAACCGACACGTCCGGCAGGGATACACGCGACGCGAGGTGCTTCGACTACTCGGTGCGACAACGTTCGTTCCGCTCGCGCTCCGGCGAGGAATCGCTATGGCAAAAGAATCGCCGACCCGACCGCTCGCTTACCGCGGCGAGCACCAGGTAAAACCGCTTCCGTTCGACCCAGCGAAGCTCAAAGGGCTCTCCGAGAAGCTCGTCACGTCTCACCACCAGAACAACTACGCCGGCGCCGTGAAGCGACTGAACCTCATCGAACAGCAGCTGGGCGGGATTTCGAAGGATGCACCGCCCTACCAGATGGGCTCGCTAAAGCGTGAAGAACTCATCGCGACCAACTCCATGCTCCTCCATGAAGCCTACTTCGGGAATCTCGGCGGTAGCGGTGCAGCAGACGGCACCTTCGCAACGCTCGTGAAGACGGCTTACGGCTCGCTCGAGACCTGGGAGCACGATTTCCGACTGACCGGGATGTCGCTCGCCGGCGGGTCGGGCTGGGTCATCGCGAGCTACAACCCGCGCGCGCAGCAGCTTCATAACTGGTGGTCCTTCGACCACACTCACAGCGTCGCCGGTGACACCCCCGTGCTCGTCATGGATATGTATGAGCACAGCTATCACATGGACTACGGCGCCAATGCCAAGGGCTACATCGATGCCTTGTTCCAGAACGTCAACTGGGACGAGGTGAACCGCCGAACTGAGAATGCCAAGGCACCAAAAACATGAGCCTGCGTATCGTCGGCGCTCTTGGTTTCCTCATCGCCGTCTCTCTATCCGCCTCGTCGTCAGGCACGGAGTCGCCCATGCACATGGATTTTGATTCCTTCGAAGTCGACGCACCACCGCCCGGATTCACGACTGCGCTCTCCGGAGGGGGCGCGGCTGTCGCCTGGGTCGTACGCGAAGACGCGACCGCGCCGAGCGGCAAGAAGGCGCTCGTGCAGACAAGCACCGACACCACCAACTACCGCTTCCCGCTGTGCATCTATGATGGCCTCTTGGTAGCCGACGTGACGGTAAGCACGAAGTTCAAAGCGATCTCCGGCAGTGTTGACCAGGCGGCAGGGATCATCTGGCGCTACCAAGACCCTGAAAACTACTACGTCGTCAGGGCGAATGCGCTCGAGGGAAATGTCGTGCTCTACAAGATGCACCACGGGAAGCGTACGGACCTGAAGCCCGTCGATGCCGGCTGGCTAAGCTACGGCAAAAAGGTCCCGGTTCCGCCGGGCCACTGGCACGAGCTGCGATTAACGGCTCGCGGCAAGCGATTCACGGTGTTCTTGAACGGCGAGCATGTGTTTGATGTCGAGGACGACACGTTCACCGCCGCCGGTAAGGTTGGACTGTGGACCAAGGCCGACAGCGTAACGGCGTTCGACGATCTGAGGGTATCGCCAGCGGACGCGCGTTGAAGCTCGAAAAGTACGCTGAGATGGCTCCCCGCAAATCCGTTCACGTCATCTCGTTGCTACTGCTTCTGCTTCCGCCTCCAGCGTTCGCGTTTCCACCCTATCGAACCACGGATGCCGAGACAGCAGAGCCGTGGGTGCTCGAGGCTCGGCTCGGCCTCCTGCGGGTCGAGCGCGAGACAAGCGACACCGCCTACTCCAGTCCTTTGCTCCGATTGAACTTGGGCATGCCGTGCAATCTGGAGCTGATCAGTGAGTTCGAGTACCGCGCAGATCGAGGGGAGGCTGCGGATGCGGCTTCCGGCCTAAAATGGGTCCCGTTTCTGCGCACCGTGAGCGTAGGCGTAGAGACCCTAGCTCTTCTTCCCGTAGCAGAAGGAACCAGCGGCGGAGGCGTTGAGTCGCAGCTACTGCTAACCCTACGCGGCCGCGGGCTGCTCGCGCATCTTAATGCTGGCGGATTCTATGACGGACGACCTGCGGACTCAGAAGCGGGTTGGCGGAGCAGCGTCTTGACCGAGCTGCCGCGCGGACGCTTTCGTCCGGGCCTTGAACTGTTTTCCAAGCAGACCAACGATGGCCCCGTCCAAGTGTCGGCAGGTTCGGGCATCATATTCGACGCAGGCCCGTTCGACCTGCGCCTTGGATTGGAAACCGGCATTACCGGTGAAGCTACTGACCTGAGGGCGAGTTTATGGATCGCCCGGAAGTTTCCCCTTCGCTAGACAGGGTAAAGGAGACACCATGGACTACACCGGCAAGGTCGTGATCGTCACCGGAGCCTCTTCGGGGATCGGGTACGAGACGGCGCGGGCGTTCGCCGATCAGGGCGCCACGGTGGTTGGCGTGGCCCGCCGGCGAGAGCTGCTCGAGCGCCTGATGGAGGACATCCGGCCGCACTCGCCACTATCGAGCTTCCTGGCCGGAGACCTGGGTGACCGAGCCTTCGCCGAGGAAGTGATCACACGTACGGTCGCCGAGCAGGGCCGGCTGGACGTGCTCGTCAACAACGCCGGCATTCCCATGCACAAGCAGATCTACGACGTGACGGCGGAGGAGGTCGAGCACATCATGCGCGTCAACTTTCTCTCCAGCGTCTACACGACGCTCGCCGCGATCCCGCCGATGCTGGCGCGGGGTGAAGGCACCATCGTCAACGTCTCCTCGTTCGCTGCCAAGGTCGCCCCGCCGCGAGAGACGCCGTACACCGCCTCGAAGTGCGCCATGGAGGGCTTCACCGCCGGCCTGTGGAGCGACCTGGCCGGCTCGGGGATCCACGTGGGCCTGGTTGTCCCCGGCCCGATCGACACGGAGATCTGGGGTAAGGACGACACGCCGAGCGGCTATCGCGGCGGTAAGCACCCGCCCCGCATCGTGGTGGACGCGATCCTCGAGGTAGTCGAGGAAAAGCGCTACGAGATCGTCGTGCCCAAGCTCAGTCCGCAACTGCTCGTGGCTCGTGTCCTACGCACGGCGTTTCCCGGCCTGCTCCGCGCCGGGATGGCGTGGATGGAGCCGGTTCCGACCGACGTCATCGAGAGCCATCGCGCCCGTGCCCGCCAGCGCGACGCGGACCGCAAGAAGAGTAACCCTGGCGCCGTCAGTTGATCCCCATCTGACCGAGATTGCGCAGCAGATCGGACAGCACCTCCGAGTCGGTCTGGACGTTGATGATCGCCGCTTTGCCGCTGGCAAAGGAGCGCTCGAGCGCCGGGCGTAGCTGATCGAGGCGGGTGACGTTCTCGCCATGGCCACCCAGCGCCTCGCCGAGCCGGTCGTAGCGGGTGTCCGACAGCTCGCTGGCGAAGCGGCGCCCGGCACCGAACCACATGTCCTGCTCGTGGCTCACGTCGCGCCAGCCGAAGTTGTTCGAGATCACGCAGACCACCGGGAGCCTTTGGCGTACCGCCGACTCGAACTCCATCGCCGTAAAGCCGAACGCTCCGTCGCCCGCGAACAGGATGACGGGCTCATCCGGTCGCGCCGCCTTGGCGCCGAGCGCAAACGGCATCCCTACCCCCAAGGTTCCCAGCGCCGTGGTGGTCGTGAGCAGCCGGCCGGGACGCTCGGCGTACATGTAGGCCAGGCCCCAGGTGAGCGCGTCGCCGCCGTCGGCAACGAAGGTGACTTTCTCGCCGAACTCATCCCGAGCGAACGCGACCAGCTCTCGCGCGGCGGCGCCGGCGTGGACGCGTTGACCTCGATGGTTCTCGATCTGCTGGTCCCAGGTGCCACGCAGGAAACCGGCGAAGTCGCGCGACTCCTTGAGCCAGCCTTCGCGTCCTGGCGCGCTCTTCGAGTAGCCTTCCGTCAGGGCACGCACCACGCGCCGGACGTCCCCCACGATCGCCACCTCGGGACGCCGGTCGCCACCTACACCGTCGGCGCTGATGTCCACCTGAATGACCCGGTTCTGCGGGCTGAACAGCGGCTCGACGCCGAAGCAGGTGTTGGCGTTGAACGCGCTGCCGAGCACCAGCACGACGTCGCCGGTGACCAACGACCCGCCCGCGTGCACGAGCGTTCCCAGACACCACGGATGCGAATCGGGCACCACACCGCGCGCGGCACTGGTGGTCGTGATCGGAATCTTCGCTTTCTCGGCAAAGCGCGCGATCTCTGCGCCCGCACCCGACCACAGGGCGCCGCTGCCGACCAAGATCACCGGCTTCTCGGCCCGCTCGAGCAGCATCAGGGCCCGCTCGATGTCCTCGGGGGCGCCGGCTGGGGTGGGCGGCTCGGCGGGATAGCCGAAAACGACCGGTCCGTCGGGACGCGCCGCTTTCCCGGCGAGCACATCTTGCGGAATTTCGAGATACACCGGACCGGGCCGCCCGGCGCGTGCTCGATAGAGCGCCTCGGCGGTGATCCGCGGAATCTTCGCGGTGTCCACGCACACCAAGGTCTTCTTGGCGACGTGCTCGGCCATGGCCAGTTGCGGAGCGTCCTGGACGGCGCCCCGTCCGGTCTGACCGATCGGTGCGTGACCGCCGAAGACCACCAGGGGAACACTCCACATGCCGGCATCGGCCAGCCCCGTCAGCCCATTGCAGAAGCCAGCGCCCGCGGTGATCGCCGCAACTCCGACGCGGCCGGTGGCCAGGGCGTAGCCCTCGGCAGCTAGCGTGGCCGCGCCTTCGTGGCGATGATCGACCAGCCGGATCCCGGCCGCCGGGCAGGCGTCCAGGAGCTGCAGGATGTGGCCACCGCACAGCGTGAACAACGTGTCGACCCCGGCGGCGCGCAGGGTCTCGGCCATGAGAATCCCGCCGTGCGGGCCGTCGACGGGCGCTTGGGTCTTGGCCTGGGCAGGGGCGAAATCTGGCATGTGCAAATCCTCCACCGGCGCTTGCGGCATGCCGGCTTTGCGGCGCATCCTACGGTCCAGTCGCACGCAGTGGTAGCCCGCGGCGACGCCCATGACGCGGATCATCGACGCCGATACCCACTTCATCGAGCCGCTCTCGATGTACCAGGACTACATCGGGCGGGAGCGCCGGCATCTAGCCATCCACATCGAGCAAGACGCGCGCGGCTGGCCCTGGCTGGCGTTCAAGGGCAAGCGCCTGCATTTCATCGACGATCACTTGCCCGGCCGGTTGGATCGGCTCGGCGAGCGCCGCCGCCGCTTCCACGATGGCGAGCCCGCCGTGCCATCCCTCGCGCCACCGCCCGCGGCGTCGGATCCGGCCGCCCGCATCGAGCTGATGGACCGTTGCGGCAGCGATGCCGCAATCGTTTTTCCCAACCTGGGGCTCCTGTGGGAAGACTGCCTACGCGAGGATCTACCGGCCCTGCGCGCGAACTTCGAGGCCTACAACAACTGGGTGCTCGAACACCTCGCCGACTACTCGCACCGTATTTTTCCCGCCGTCCAGCTCACGTTGCGCGACCTCGCCTGGTTCGAGCATGAGCTCGTTCGCTGCGCGCACGCCGGGATCCGGTTGGCGATGATCGCGCCGAGCTTGGTTGCCGGCCGAAGCCTTGCCGATCCCGACTTCGACCCGGCCTGGTCCCTGCTTCAGGATCATGCGGTGGCGGTCTGCTTCCACGTCTCGCAGATCCAGCGGCCGCTGGATCCGGGCTGGTATGCGATGGATCCGGAACCACTCAACAAAGTACTGGACAACGTGTTCCTCTATCTCGCGCCCGCGGTGGCGGTAACGAGCCTCATCATCCACGGGGTTCTCGAACGCTTTCCGCGATTGAGAATCGGCATCGTCGAGCAGAGCGCGCGCTGGGTGCCCGAGTACCTGCTGCACCTGGACGGCGGCTTCGGGTTCTACACCTTGCAGAACGCGCGTCCGCTGACTCGCCTGTCCATGCCGCCGAGCGCCTACTTCCGGCGTCAGGTTCGAGTCTGCGCTCTTGCGGCCGAGGGCGCCTCCGAGCTCGTCGCTCGAGCCGGCCCCGACATCTTCATGTGGGGCAGCGACTATCCGCACGCCGAGGGGATGGCCGAGCCGTCCTGGTTGGCCTACGAATCCACCCAGCCCGCAGCGCTCGCACCCGCGGCACGCGAGGCGCTGGCCGGAGAGAACGCGGCGTTCTTGCTGGGCTTGTGAACGGCGTGATACGTTGTTATACGGCTGGATCTCATGCTCGCAATCCGTATTGACCCGAAGCTGGAGGCTCGACTCACCATGCTCGCCAAGGCGCGCGGCAAGACCAAGAGCGAGCTGGTGCGCGAGGCGGTGATTCGTCTGCTCGAGGATACGGAAGATCTCGAGCTCGCGGAGCGCGCGCTCGAGCATACGAAAACCACCAAGTCGATTGCCAAGCTGAGGAAAGAGCTTGGCCTGGACGGTTGAGATCTCGGACTTCGCCGAGCGGCAGCTCCGAAAGCTCGACCCGCCGGTCCGCAAACGAATTGTCGATTGGCTTTCGGACCGAATCGATGGCTGCAAGAATCCTCGCCATTTCGGCGAGCCGCTCAAGGGTGGCCGAGCCGGTCTGTGGAGATATAGGGTAGGCGACTACCGTATCCTCTGTGAGATTCGCGACCAACAACTGGTCGTGCTCGCGCTTGCTGTTGGACACCGCCGGGACGTCTATCGTTAATCGTCAATACCTGGCGCCGCCGTACAGATATCCGACGTTCGACCGGCCGCCGATCGCACCTGTTGCCAGAGCCGATGCCGCTGCGCCGTCGTCTACCAAGACGAACTGCCCGGGAATGTCGATGCCCGGAAAGCTGTAGACGGCCGGGTCCAGAAGCACCTGGTAGAACGTGATCGAACGGTTGGGCGGTAGGTCCATGGGCCCGGGATAAACGAACAGCAACCCGCAGAGATCAATCTCGACCGAGTCGATCTGCACGCGATCCACCGACTGATAGGCCGACACTTCGTTAGCGTCGGCCATGAACGTGAAGCCGTTGAAGCGCGCTTCGGAGACCGAGCTGCCGGAGTTGCACGTGAGCTCGTTGAGAAACCGCAGACTGCTGGGTCCATCGTCGGGCGGATTCTCGCAGGTCAGGTTGACCTGCTGGCCGACCGCGGCGCGCAAGACCACGAGCGCGTCGGTAGCCAGACGCAGACCGTCTCCCGTCACGTCGCCGCAGATGGCCAACGCATCGCTGACAAGCAGCGTAGCGAGCAACCATGCCGCCCCGAATACTCTCGTTCTCATAGCACGCCTCCTCGGAGTCTCGACGATTGCAAGGGATGCGTCGCCGGCACATGCATGTCCAGTGAGACACGGCCATTGCCCTGAGGTATGAGAGCAGCGAGTAGCGAACCGTGACCACGCATCGGAGCAGAGCGCTGGGCTTCGCGTCGACGACCGACGAGGTAATCGAGGGCGTCGATCTGACCGGACGGATTGCCGTCGTGACCGGCGCGTCCGGGGGGCTGGGGGCGGAAACCGCGCGGGCCCTGGCCACGGCGGGCGCCGCCGTCGTCATCGGCTGCCGCGACGTGGCCAAGGGCGAACGGCAGGCCGCGGCGATTCGCCAAGCACATCCCCGGGCTGCGATTGAAGTGGCAGCGCTCGATCTGGTTTCGCACGCGAGCGTCCGCGCGTTCGCCCAAGCGTTTCGCAGCCGGCACGACCGGTTGCACATCCTGGTCAACAACGCCGGTGTGATGGCCTGCCCCTTGGCGCGCACACCCGAGGGCTGGGAGTCGCAGTTGGCGACCAATCACCTCGGACACTTTCTTCTGACCAGTCTGCTCGCACCCGCGCTCGTAGCAGGCAGACCGGCGCGCGTCGTTGTCTTGAGCTCGGCCGCGCACCACCGAGCGGCCGTCGACTTCGACGACCTGCACTTCGAGCGCCGGCCTTACGACAAATGGCTCGCCTACGGCCAGTCGAAGACCGCCAACGCCCTGTTCGCGATCACGCTGGATCGGCGTCTGGCGAGCACTGGGGTGCGAGCGATCGCCGTCCACCCCGGCGCGATCGCGACCGATCTGTCGCGACACCTGACGCGCCAAGACTTGGAAGAGATCGTGACCCGGATCAAGACGACCGCCGGCGGTCTCAAAGGGATTCCCGCCGGTGCCGCGACCTCGGTATGGGCAGCGACCGCCCCCGAGCTCGACGGCAAAGGCGGCCTCTATCTGGAAGACTGCCGCATCTCCGCACCGGCCGGTACGCCTGGCGTGACCACGGGCTACCGTGACTATGCGGTCGACCCCGAGCTGGGCGAGCGGCTGTGGAACGTCAGCGAACGCCTACTCGCAGTCCAGTTCGAACTCTAACCCAACCGGAGCCCGATCGTGGACGTAAGCAGAATCCCTCTGGACCAGCTCGATGTCATCAGCGCCAAGTGGTACGGCGAGCACGGCTATCCTCACGACGCCTGGACCCGGCTACGTCGTGAGTCTCCGGTCCACCGGTTCGCCCCGCCCGATTACGAGCCTTTCTGGGCCGTCACCAAACACGCGGATATCATCGAGGTCTCGACCCAGCCGGAGAAGTTTCGCAGCGCCGGCCGCTTCATCCTGTTCCCGGAAGCCGGCCTGGGAGAGGTCGATTTGCTGGCGAAGAACCCACTGTTGCGGATGCTCGTCAACATGGATCCGCCCGAGCACCGCGACTACCGCAAGGTGGTGAGCGCCTGGTTCACTCCGCGCGCGATCAAGCGCCTGGAGCGGCGACTGGAGGAGATCACCCGCGAGATCTTCGACGAGCTGGCGCGCGACGGTGGCGAGTACGACTGCGACTTCGTGACCGAGATCGTTGCGCTGCAGCCGCTGCGCATGATCACGGAGATTTTGGGGATCCCCGCGAGCGCGAACGGTTCGTGCTGCGCGTCACGAACGAGAACTTCGGCATCGAGGATCCCGAGTTCCAGCGCGCAGGCACGACCCGGGACGAGGCCCTCGCTTTCCTCCAGGAAGCGTTCGCCTATCTCTCCGAGATCACCACCGACCGGCGAGCCCATCCCCGCGACGATCTGACGACGGTGCTCGCCAATACCACGATCGGCGGCAAGCCGGTGCCGGACTTTGAACTGTTCTCCCTCTATTTCCTCATCATGGTCGCCGGCCACGACACCACGCGAAACTCGATCTCGGGCGGTTTGCTCGCCCTGCTCGAACACCCCGGCGAGCTCGAACGGCTACAGCGCAATCCCGCGCTGGTGCCGCTCGCTGCCGACGAGATCGTCCGCTGGACCACACCCGTCAACCACTTCTCCCGCACGGCGACCCAGGACTACACGTTGCACGGCAAGAAGATCCGCGCCGGAGATTCCGTCGCGCTCTTCTACGCTTCCGCCAACCGAGACGAGGACGTGTTCGCGGACCCGTTCAGCCTCCGGATCGAGCGCCAGCCCAATCCGCACCTGGGCTTCGGCATCGGCGAACACTTCTGCCTGGGTGCTCACCTAGCCCGCCTCGATCTACAGATCTTCTTTCGGCAGTTCGCCGAGCGGGTCCAGTCGATCGAGTTGGCCGGCCCTGTCGAACGGCTGCACGCGAGCTTCGTGGGCGGCGCCAAACACTTGCCGGTCCGTTACCGGATGAAGCCCGCTCGCGCACGCTGATCGCGACCGGTTCTTAGCGGTCCATCAGCTCGGCCATCGCCTTCATTTCTTCGGCGATGCTGTCGGGAATGACGTACCGCTCGGTGTTGCGGATCTGCTTCATGTTGTCGCGCAGATCCTCGGGGCTGGGCTTATTGCCCTTGGGCGCCGTCCAGCCCGGCGTGAGCCCGATGAAGATTCGCGCGTAGCGGCCGCCGCCCACGTCGAAGATCTCGTGGGTGGATTCGCACTGTTCCGAGCACAGATAGGTGACCAACGGCGTGACGAACTCGGGATCGAGCAGCTCGGCCATCGGCCCGAGCAACTGCTCGGTCATGCGGGTGCGAGCGACCGGCGCGATCACGTTCGACTTGATGTTGTACTTCGCGCCCTCGATCGAGAGCACGTTCGATAGACCCACCACGCCGGTCTTGGCCGCCGCGTAGTTGGTCTGCCCAAAGTTGCCGAAGATCCCGGCTCCCGAGGAGGCGAAGACGAAGCGGCCGTAGCCGTTCTCCTTCATCACCCGGAACGCCGGCTGCGAGACGTAGAACGCGCCCTTGAGGTGCACCGAGAGCACCGCTTCCAGATCCTCGGGCGCCAGTTTCGCGAAGGTCTTGTCGCGGAGAATGCCCGCGTTGTTGACGAGGATGTCGACCTTGCCGAACGCGTCCAGCGCCGACTTGATGATCCCCTCCCCGCCTTGCGGCGAGCTCACCGAGTCGTAGTTGGCCACCGCCTTGCCGCCGGCGTCCTCGATCTCCTTGACGACCGCGTCCGCCATGCTGTGGCCGGCGCCGGTGCCGTCGGACTTGCCGCCCAAGTCATTGATGACGACGCTCGCGCCACGCGCGGCCATCATCAACGCATACGTCCTCCCCAAGCCGCCACCTGCCCCAGTAACCACGGCCACACGGCCATCGAAACGGATCTGGCTCATCGAAGTACGCTCCTTACCAACGCCCACTTCGCAGCGCGGGCGGTAGTTGTGAAAACGCGAAGCTATAGCGGGCGGCGCGGTTCGGTCAAGCCGCCGGTCCGGGACTCGGCCGTGCCGCGACGAAAGCGGGCTGCCCGCTCGTGACGCTTGTGCCGCGGGATCCAGGGTGCCATCCTGCCGACGCCAGCCCACACGGAAACCGCGGGTAAGCCGGCGGTTCGATGCGGATCGCCCCCAAGTTTCTCGTCCTCCTGCTCGCGGCGTTCGTGCTGCCGATCCTGCTCGTAGGGATGACCGCCTACGTGTCGATGCAGCGCATCGCCGCACAGTCGACCGAAGAGGCCATGCAACGGCTCACCGCCTCGGAGGAGACGCGCATTTCCCAGCTCACCCGCGAGACCGCGTTGCGCATCGACAGCGCGCTGGCCGCGATCGAGAACGACGTGCTGGACCTGGCGGCGTCCTATCAGTACCTCAACGAGCACCCGGAAGGTGTCGAGCCGGCCGAGCCGCCGCGGCACTACAGCGACCGCTATACCGCCGGCCTGCCGGCGTACGGGTACGTCCACCCCGATTTCGGAACCTTCGCCGACTACGAGCGTCGCAGCGGCGGCTGCCCGTGGCTGCCGCTGCGTACGGTCGAACGGGTCCGCACCGACCCGGTCTTTCGCCATGAGATCGCACGGTCGCTTCATCAAATGATGGCGCTCTCACCGATTTTCGACAGACTGACCGAGCGGCACGCCGCGCTGCTCGACCTGGTGTGGATCGTGCTGGACAGCGGGCTGACCAACGTCGCACCCGCCTACGATTACTACGAGGTCATCCGTGAAGATCCGGGCATCATCCACCTCGACGAAAGCGAAGAGGATTACGTTCGCCTGCTGAATCCCCAGAACAATCCCGAGCGAACGGTGCGCTGGCTGGAGCCCTACTTCGACCACTTCAAACGGATCTGGATGACGAGCTGTGCCGCACCGCTCTACCAGGACGATCGCTTCCTCGGCTCTACCGGAATGGACATCTTGCTGCCGACGATCTCGCAGATGGTCTCACGCATGGATCCGGGGAGCGGCGGCTATGCGCTTCTCGTGGCCTCCTCCGGCAAGCTGATTGTGTCGCCCGAACGGGCGATCGCGGATCTGGTTTGGGAAGATACCCATCGCCAGGCGCTCTCAGAGACGTACCGACCCGCCCACGACCAGCGCTGGACCCCTGCGATGATCGAAGCGTTGGAGGCCACCACCCTCGACCGCAGCCCCAACCCGGCCATTCGCACGCTGGCGCTCGAGACGCGCGCGGGCATGGAGGGCACGCGGCGGGCTTTGATCGGGGGCACACAGAGATTCGTCACGTATGCGCCCATCGCACGGACCGGATGGACCCTCGCCGTCGTGGTGCCATTCGAGCGCGTGGTGGCTCCAGCCCAGGCGATTCAAGGCGTCATTGGCGACGCACTGCGCAGAGCGGTGTGGACGTTCGCTGCGATTGCAGCCGGTCTTCTCGCCTTCGGTCTCGGTCTCAGCCGAGTGTTCAACGCGCAGCTCGTGCGCCCAGTCGTTCGATTGACCCGCGCGGTCGAGCGCGTGAGCTGGGAGAACCTGGAGCTCGAGGAGCAGGAGCCCGATCGACCTGACGAGATCGGTCACCTGACGCGGCGCTTTCGCCACATGCTCCGCTTGCTGCGCGAGGCACGCGACGAAAACCAGCGTAAGGCCCGGGCCATCGAGACGGCCAACGAGCAGGTCGTCAAGCTCGAAGCCGTCGGCACACTGGCGGCCGGGATCGCGCACGATTTCAACAACCTGCTCACGGCGATCGTCGGCAACGTATCCCTGGCCTTGTTCAGGCTGCCCAGGGAGACGCCGGTGCGCACCTGGCTCGAGGGCGCGGAGGCAGCGGGCATGCGAGCACGCGATCTGACCCAGCAGCTCCTGACGTTCTCGAAGGGTGGTGACCCCATTCTCCAGGTCGTGACACTGGCCAACGTTCTCTCGGACAGCGCGACGTTCGTTCTGCGCGGCTCCAAGAGTCGTTGTGAGATGGAGGTGCCAGCCGACCTGTGGCCCGTCGAGGCCGACGCCGGTCAGATCGGACGAGTGATCCAGAATCTCGTCCTCAACGCGGACCAGGCCTCGCCCGAGGGCGGGACGATCCGTCTCATCGCTCGCAACGTCGTGCTCGGCGAGGGAGAGCAGGAACCTCTCCCATCCGGCCGTTACGTCGAGGTCGCGTGCGTGGACGCAGGGACGGGCATCGCAGCCGCGGACCTGCCGCGAATCTTCGACGCGTTCTACACCACCAAGTCCACCGGCAGCGGGCTGGGCCTGTCCGTCTGCTTGTCCATCCTGCGCAAGCACGGCGGCTTCATCGGCGCGGAATCCGTGATCGGCAAGGGGACGACGCTGCGCTTCTGGCTTCCCGCCTCCGAACGGAGCATCCCGGAAGCGGCGCGTCCGCACGACGAGATGCCGATGGGGCACGGCGCGATTCTGCTGATGGACAACGAGGAGATGGTCCGCGAGTTCGCGATGCGTGCACTTGCCGAGCTCGGCTACGAGGCGACGGCCGTGGCCGACGGCTCACGGGCAGTAGCGCTCTACCGCGAGCGACTCGAAGCAGCACGACCGTTCGACGCGGCAATTCTGGATCTGACGGTGCCGGGCGAGATGGGCGGCAGAGAGACGGCAAAGCGCATTCGTGAGCTCCACGCCGATGCCCGGCTCATCGTTTCGAGCGGCTACTCGGCCGACCCGGTGCTTGCAGACCCCGGTGCCTACGGATTCGACGCGGCCGTCAACAAACCGTACCGGATCCGGCAATTGGCAGAGGTTCTGTGGACGGCAATGCAGGGTATCGAAGATGGCCTATAGATCCTTCGCCGAACAGGCGTTGCACTACTTCGACAGGCCACATTCCGGTCTGCCCCAAGGGCCAGTCGTCAGCCGTGCCGACTGGGTCGGCGCCGATGTGTGCAACCACCCGTCACGCTGGACCGTTACGCTGACGCAGAGCGATCTCGCCGAGCTCAGGGGCGCGGTAGCAGCCGTCCACGCAGCCGGCCTCACGATGTCCGAGGTGACGCGCGAGACGTTCCCGTTGCCGACGCTCGCAACGAAGGTGGCGAGCTGGCGTGACGCGATCCAAAATGCCCTTGGGTTCGTTCTGGTGCGCGCACTGCCCATCGCGCAGTGGGGACGCGAGGATAGCGCGCTCGCCTACTGGGGGATCGGCCACCACCTGGGCGTTCCGGGTGCGCAGAATCCGCAGGACGAGCTACTCGGTCACGTCGTCGACTACTCCGAGGAAGGCACGAATCCGCTGGTGCGGCGGTACCGTACGACGGGTAACATCGACTTCCACTGCGATGCGGCCGATGCCGTGGGTTTGCTGTGCCTGCACGCGGCGCGCGAAGGCGGGCAGAGCCGGATCGCGAGCTCGGTCGCGATCCACAACGAGATCCGCAGACGCGAGCCCGACCTGGCGACCCGGCTGTTCGAGCCTTTCATGCTCGACCGGCGCGGCGAGCATCGGCTGGGGGAGCCCGGCCATATCGAGCTGCCGGGTGGCCGATTCGCCAGCGGCGTGCTGCGGACGTTCTATCACAGCGAGTACTTCCGGTCGGCCGCGCGCTTCGCAGCAGGTGGCTCACTCGACCGGCGGACGCTCACCTTTCTCGATCTCTATGACACCTTAGCGAACGATCCGAGGTTCCACCTGGATATGTGGCTCGAGCCCGGCGACATGCAGTTCATATCCAATCACACCATCGTTCATTCGCGCACGGAATACCGGGACGACCCGGAGCCGGACCGCAAGCGTCACCTGCTGCGGCTTTGGCTGTCCCTGGAGCGAAGCTGATCAGTCTTCGCGGCGCACGGGCTCCGCGTCCCGATCGTGAGTGGGCACACCACGAAAGTCGGGGGCTCGCTTCTCGAAAAACGCGGTGATCGCCTCGAGATTCTCGGGTGAGCCAACTCGTCCGACGAACGCGGCATCCTCGCGTGCCCGCGCCGCACGCACCTGCTCGACGCGCGTCGCGAGCAGCAACCGCTTGGTTGCGCGCAGCGACCCCAGAGGCTTGGCGGCCAGGTGGGTCGCCTTCCCGCGCGCAGACCGGCGCCTCGGGCAATGAATACGTAGTCGCAGTGCAACAGCAGCGTGATACCGATTCCCACACCGACTCCGTTCACGGCGGCGATCAGCGGCTTGTCGAACGAGCAAAGTACCTCCATGAAGCTCGAGAAGGCGTTCTCCGAGTTGGGATCCCGCGCGTCGCTCGCACTCATCTCACCCAGATCCTGACCGGTGGAGAACGCTCCCCGCGAGCCAGTTACGACCACCACGCGAACCTCGTCGCAATTGAGCGTGCGGCCAACGCATTACGCAGTTCGAGCCACATCCGGCGGTTGAATGCGTTCCGCTGCGCGGGGCGGTTGAGCGTAACGAGGAGCACCCCGGCTTCCAAACTCTCGAGAACGGTTTCGCGTTGCATTGGTGTCATCCTCTCCGGGGAGCGTAATCTGCGGCGCAATTGGACAAAAGAACGCGGAAGATATCCAACTGTCCACTTTCCAGACGCGCCTCATGCCCGAGTTCGTCTTCACGCTACACCGCCTATGCAAGGCGCTCTCGCCCGAGCGGGTTCTGCTCGACGACATCACGCTCGCCTTTCTGCCGGGCGCGAAGATCGGCGTGCTCGGACCGAACGGATCGGGCAAATCGACGCTCCTCAGGATCATGGCCGGCGTCGATACCGAGTTCACCGGCGAGGCGCGTCCCGCGCCCGGACTACGCGTGGGTTTTCTCCCCCAGGAGCCGGAGCTCGATCCGTCCAAGACCGTCGTCCAGATCGTCGACGAGGGCGTCGCCGACACCCGCGCGCTGCTCGCCCGCTTCGAAGAGGTAAGCACCCGCTTCGCCGAGCCCATGGACGACGCGGCGATGCAGAAGCTGCTCGACGAACAGGCGCGCCTGCAGGACCGGATCGACGCGTGCAACGCTTGGGAGCTCGATCGCACCGTCGAGATCGCGATGGACGCGCTCCGCTTACCGCCCGGAGACGCCCGTGCAACCGCGCTTTCGGGCGGCGAGAAACGCCGCATCGCGCTCTGCCGGCTGCTGCTGCAGAAGCCGGACATGCTGCTGCTCGATGAGCCCACCAATCATCTGGACGCGGAGTCCGTCGCCTGGCTCGAACGTTTCCTGCACGACTATCCGGGCACCGTCGTTGCCGTAACCCACGACCGATATTTCCTCGACAACATCGCCGGCTGGATCCTCGAACTCGACCGTGGCCGCGGCCATCCTTTCAAAGGGAACTACTCGCAGTGGCTCGAACAGAAAAAGGACCGTCTCGCGAAGGAAGAGAAGCAGGCCTCCGCGCGCCAACGCACGGTCGAGCGCGAACTGCAGTGGATTCGCATGTCGCCCCGCGCGCGGCAGGCCAAGTCAAAAGCGCGTATCGACGCCTACGAGAACCTGGTCGCCGAAGAAGCGGCCCGCCTGCCCGAAACCGTCGAAATCAACATCCCCCCCGGCCCACGGCTCGGCAACCTCGTCATCGAAGCCAAGGGACTGAGCAAGGGCTACGGTGATCGATTGCTGGTCGACGAGCTGTCCTTCTCCCTTCCACCGGGCGGCATCGTCGGGGTCATTGGCGCCAATGGCAGCGGCAAGACGACGTTGTTCCGCATGATCGTCGATCAGGAGAAACCCGACACGGGGATTTTGAGGAAAGGCGACACGGTCGTGCTCGCCTACGTCAATCAGGATCGCGCGCCGCTGGACCCCAAGAAGACGGCATGGGAAGAGATCAGCGGAGGGATGGACCGTATCAAGGTCGGCAAGCGCGAGATCCCCTCACGCGCGTACGTCGCGTCGTTCGGCTTCAAAGGCTCCGATCAGCAGAAGCTCACCGGCAATCTCTCCGGAGGTGAGCGCAACCGCCTGCATCTCGCGAAGTTGCTCACGTGCAGCGGCAATGTCCTGTTGCTCGACGAGCCCACCAACGACTTGGACGTCGACACGTTGCGCGCGCTCGAGGATGCGCTCCTCGGATTTTCCGGCTGTGTCGTGGTCATCTCGCACGACCGCTGGTTTCTCAATCGCATCGCCACCCACATCCTCGCCTTCGAGGGCGATAGCCACGTCGAGTGGTTTGAGGGCAACTACGAAGACTACGCGGTCGATCTCAAACGCCGCAAGGGCGTGGACGCCGATCAGCCCCACCGCATCCGCTTCAAGCCGCTGTATCGGGGTCAGGTCTAATTTCCGCGCTTCGCGGAAATTAGACCTGACCCCATTTACAGAGCCGGGCCAGCTCTTGCGGCAGCGGCGAATCGAAGCGCAGATCCTCCCCGGTCTCCGGATGAGAAAACTCGAGGGCATACGCATGCAACGCGATGCGATCGGCGGGATCGGTCTTCGCACCGTACTTCCGGTCCCCGACGATCGGGCAACCTGCATCGGCCAGATGGACGCGTAGTTGATGACGGCGTCCGGTCTCGGGCACGAGCTCGACCAGGGTCCGGCTGGCACCACTCGCCATAACCCGATAGCGCGTGACGGCATGTCGTGTTCGCTCGCTTCGAGGCGCGCGGAACACCTTGGACGGGTTGCTCTCGTTCAGGTACGACTCGAACGTCCCCTCCTGCGCCGGCAGTCGACCCTCCACCACGGCTTGGTAACGCTTCGCGACGTCGCTCCATCCGCCCTGAAGCACGCGTTTCGCCTCTGCGCTCTTCACGAACACCATGAGCCCGGAAGTCTCCCGGTCGAGACGGTGGACGATCCACACCCGCGCGCGAGAACTCCCCTTAGCCTGCCGAACGTAATCGGTCAGATGATGGTACGCGGTCTTCTCCCGTTCGGTTGCGGTGGCGATGCTGAGCAGCCCGGCGGGTTTCTCGATGACGATGAGCAGCGCGTCTTCGAAAAGGATATCGACACCGGAAGCAGCAACGGCCTCGGGAACGATGAGGCGATCGGTTCGGATGCTGACAACGTCACCCGGACGCAACCGGTGGTCGAACTGGGTAACCGCTCGCCCGTTGACGGTCACCGCGCGATGCTTGAGCCAGGTGCGAACCTGTTTCTTCTTCGCCTCCGGCCAGGCGGCGAACAGGTAGGCGAGAAGCTCCGCGGAGGCTTCGACCGTGCGCGACATCGGCATGCCTCGCCGCATCCGTTTCAGTACCTCCGTGCGTCCATCTCGACGAGCCGAGTGTACAGCGCTCGAATCTCCGGACACGCGACCCCGGCGCGCTCGGCCGCGCGCAGCGGCCGGCGGTAGATGGCATCGAGCTCGAGGGCCTGGCCACGTTCGTAGTCGAGCAGCATGCTCGGCTTGTACGGGATCATCGCATCCGTATCGCGCAGCATCTGGTCGACGAAGTCCGGAGCAATCATCCGGCCCGACGCTTCGGCAATCGCAAGCACCTCGCGCATGATCGCCTCGCAGCGCGCGCGCGTCGCCGGCTGCGCCATGAGCACGTCCGTGGGGCAGCCTTCGATCACGCACAGTCCGTTGTACGGGATGTTCCACACGAGCTTTTTCCAGCGGGCGAGCACCAGGTCGTCCTCGAGCACTACCGGAATGCCCGCGGCCTGCAAATCGTCCGCGATCGCCCTCATGGCGGGCGTAACGCCTGCCGTGCGCCCGTCCGGTGCGTGATCGCCGAGACGAACCGCACCGTAGTCGAGGTGCTCGATCCGGCCCGGGCCAGTCTTGTTGCAGCACAGGAACGCGAGTCCGCCAACGATCGTGTTGCGGGGCAGGACCGCGGCTGCGTCGGCTTCGATCTCGAGACCATTCTGCATCATTAGCACCACGCCCGTCGGCTTCAGCGAGGGCGGAAGCAACTCGCCGAGCAAATGGTTCTGCGTCGTCTTGAGGCAGACGGCTGCAACGTCGCAGCGCGGCAGCTCGCGTGCCGAAGCGTAGATTCGCGGCGCGGCAATCGAGAAGTCGCCGTACTTGGAGATGACGGCGAGCCCGCGGGAGCGCACGTGGTCGTAGTCGCTGTGGAGCAGAAAGTGCACGTCGTGGCCGGCGTGATGAAGCCGTGCTCCGTAGTAGCCGCCCAGCGCGCCGGTGCCGATGATCGCGTAGCTTCGCCGAGCCATCGGCTCCATGGTTTTCAGTGGCGTGCTGGCACGATCCCGTGCTCGATCATGCTGCGGCCGGTATCGACGAGGGTCTCCTCGATCGGGCGCATCTTCCAGCCGAGCTCACGCTTGGCTTTCGCACAGCTGACTCGCTCTTGGCGCCCAACGTAATCGAGCGCAAGTCGGACCGCCTTGTCGAAACGAGCGATAATCCACATCAGCCAGTACGGCAGCCGTCCGGTCGGGACCCTGTACCCCTTGGGGTTGAACTCAGCGGCAAGGACTTTCGCCATGTCCTCGATCCAGACGTGGTCACCGGCGCAGATGTAGCGGTTGCCGGGCGCCTCGGGCCGCTCCATGGCCAGGCGATGCGCGATCGCGACGTCGCGTACGTCGACGGGTGCGAAGCCCACGCGTGGGCAAGCCGGCATCTCGCGCGTCAGAAGCTTGCGCACGACCTCCCCAGAGGTTCCCGGGTCGGCGTTGAGCACCGGACCGAGAACGAAGCCGGGATTGATCACCGCCAGCTCGAGGCGCTTGCCCGGGGCCAGATCGTTGACGAATTCCCATGCAGCGCGTTCGGCGAGCGTCTTGCTCTTCTGGTATGCCTCGCAGCGATCCGGGTTCGACCAGTCCTCTTCGGTGCGGACCTTCGCGCTGTCGTTCCCGTGACCGAATGCGATCGCGGCGACCGACGAGGTAAGGACGACGCGCTTGACCGTGCCACTCTCGGCGCACGCCGAGAGCACTCGCTTCGTGCCATCAACGGCCGGTCGGATCAGGTCCATCTCGTCCTTGGGAACCTCGGCCGGAAACGGTGAGGCGACGTGCAGCACGTAGGTACAGCCGGCGACCGCCTCCTTCCACCCACGATCGCCGCCGAGTTCGGCTTCGACCAGATCGAGCGAGCCTCCGGTACGCCCGGCAATGCTGCGCAGATGGGCGGTCTTGTCGGTCGCTTTCAAGCTCCGCACCGTGCCGCGTACCTTGTAGCCGTGCTCGAGCAACTCCCGCACACAGTGCCCGGCGATGAATCCGGAGGCGCCGGTGACCAGAACCAGAGTATCGCCGTTGGCCGCCATAATCGTCACAGCCTCCTTACGCTCCTCCACGCGGCGAGAACGACCGTCGAACGCTGCGGCAATGCTCTCATGGTGGATCCATCCCTAGGGTAACCCCTTCTAGTGCACTGACCTCCGGTTCGTCAACCGCTGCCGGACTTCGCGCGTTTGCAGAGCACGAGTCAGTTGTCTTCGAGCAGACTTCCCGCAGCCCGGTCTTGGAACTCCGCAGCCGAGCGGCACGCATCGCTACTCGTACGAATCTTCCGCTACTGTGCGAGCCGATCCGTGGACGACCACGCGCATGCCTGCAGAGCCTTCAACCCTTTGCGTCGAGTCGGCGGCGCTGACATTGAGTACCCGTCTACTCGGAAGCGCGACCAGCTCATGGAAGGGGGCAGACCTTGGTCGCCCGCCACTGGCAGAAGGCTCTCACGATTGAGCGACAAGCGCTTCTGCAGGCCTCGAAGACCGTTCCCGACTTCGCCAACAGCGTCCTCGGCGAGCTCGCGGACAGGGCGAGCTGAACGGTAGGCGGGCTTCTCCCCCCCTCGCTCACCCCGCCGCGAGCCCGTAGAGTCTCAGTGGGTTGTCCCACAGCGCCTGACGCTTGGCCCTCTCGCTCAAGTTGTTGATGGCGACGAAATCCGCGATCGCGTGCGGGAAGCTGCCGTCGCCGTGCGGATAGTCGCTGCCCAACACCAGGACGTCGGGACCGAAAAAATCCTCGACGTACTTCGCCGCTCGCTCGTCGACCTCGGCCGAGACGAAACACTGCCGCTTGAAGTACTCGCTCGGCTTGAGCGCGAGGCATCCAGCTTCTCGCGAGCCGTGAAAGCCCTCGTAGTGCTCGTCCATTCTCTCGAGCCACCACGGCGACCAGCCCGATGAGGCTTCGAGGAACACGCAGCGCAGCCGCGGATGGCGGTCCAGGACGCCACCGACGATCAGATCCATGCAAGCGCCCATGTTTTCCACCGCGTGACAGATCATGTGCACCTTGAACAGCGTGTCGTAGCGGGTGCGTCCGAACTGATCGAGGTGGACGCCCGCGCCCTCGTGAATCCCGATGGGCACGCCCAGCCGCTCGACCTCGGCGTAGAACTCTTCAAAGTCCGGGTGGTCGATGGTTCGCCGGTTGACCGGGTTGGGTCGCAGGAACACGGCGCGGAGTCCCAACTCCTCCACGGCGTAGCGCGCCTCGGCGGCGGCAACTTCGGGATCGTGCAGGGAAACCATCGCCGCACCGAACAGACGCTTGGGGGCGTGGCTGCAAAACTCGGCGAGCCAGCGGTTGTAGGCGCGAGCGATCGCCCCGGCCAGCCGCTTCGGAATCGCATCGGCCGCCAGCACGAACAGCCCCCGCGACGGATAGAGCATCATCATGTCGACGCCTTCTTTGTCCATGGCCTCGACGTGGCTGGCGGCGTCGTAACCGCGCCGGGCCGCGAACGCGTAGCGCTCGTCAAAGACCTCGCGGAAGTCGGTCGCTGTTTCCTTCCACCCCGGGACGTCCGGCATGCGGTGGCCCAAGACTTCGATCGTCATGATCCCGGCGCCCTTGGGTGCCTGGCTGCGAAACTCAGGATCGATGTAACGCTCCCACAGGTCGGGCGGCTCCATCACGTGCCCATCGGAATCGATGACTCGATAGTCCTTGTACATGAGAGGCCTCCTACCTAGGTTAGAGCGCATCATGTTCCCAAAGTTGACGGATCGTCAAAGTCCGCAGAAACGAGCGTGTGCATGACGATCAAGGGTTTCTGGAAGGCGGCGGCTGCGGAGCCCGACCGCATCGCGCTGGTCACTCCCGCGGGTGACGAAATCCGCGCCGGCGACCTGCTCGCGGCGGGCAACCGGTTGGTCCATGGCCTACGCGCCAACGGACTGAGTCAGGGCGACGTCCTCGCTGTCGCACTCCCCAATGGCGCGGAGTTCTTCGAGACGCTGGTCGCCGCGATGCAGGTCGGATGGCAATTCGTCCCGATCAACACGCATCTGATCGCCGGCGAGATCGCCTACATCTTGAGGGACAGCGACGCCAAGGCGTTCATCGGTCATGAGCGTCTGGGCCAGACCTGTCGGGCGGCCGCTCGCGACGCGGGTTTGCCGCCGGCGGCTTGTCTGGCCGTCGGCTCGATCGGAGGTTTTCGGCCCTTGGCCTCCGTGGTCACGGGACAAAGCGCCGCGCTCCCCTTGGAACGGTCGGCCGGCCAGCTCATGCAGTACACCTCGGGCACCACCGGGCAGCCCAAGGGCGTCCGTCGCACCCCGTTGCCGCTCGACGCCGACAGCGCCGCCCTGGCCTACGCCCAGCACCTGCTGCGCTTCGACATCGTACCGGGGGGCGGCGGCGTCCATTTGTGTGGCTCTCCGCTCTATCACCTGGCTGCCCTCGCGTTCTCGTGGTTCTCGCTCCACCTGGATCATTGCATCGTCCTGATGGACGGATGGTCGCCGGAAGACGCGCTTCGTCTGATCGACCGCTACCGCGTGACCACGACCCACATGGTCCCGACGCAGTTTCACCGCTTGATGCAATTGCCCGAGGAGGTGCGGCGGCGTTACGACACGAGCTCACTCCGCAACGTCATGCATGCGGCCGCCCCCTGCCCGGTCGAGCTCAAGCACCGGATGCTCGCATGGTGGGGCCCGGTCATCTACGAGTACTACGGCGCGAGCGAAGGCGGCGGCACCCTGGTCAAGCCGCTAGAATGGCAACGCAAGCCGGGCACCGTGGGCAAGCCGTGGGAAGGCGCCGAGGTGCGCGTCTACGACGATGCGGGGAACCCCTGCCCGCCCGGTGAGCCGGGAACGGTCTATATGAAGGTGCTGCAGGAGTTCGAGTACCACGGCGATACGACCAAGACGCGGGCCGCGCGCCGCGACGGATTCTTCACCGTCGGTGACGTCGGCTATCTCGACGAGGACGGCTACCTGTTTCTCTGCGACCGTAAGATCGACATGATCATCTCGGGGGGCGTCAACATCTACCCGGCCGAGATTGAAGCGGCGCTGCTCGCCCACCCCGCGGTCGGCGACGTAGCCGTATTCGGCATCCCCGACGACGACTGGGGGGAGCGCGTCCATGCGGTGGTCGAGCCGACAACGGGCGCACAGGCCAGCGCCGACCTGGCTGAAGGATTGCTCGCCCACTGCCGAGAGCGACTGGCCAAGTACAAGTGTCCCAGGGCCATCGATTTCGTCGCCGAGCTGCCGCGCGACCCCAGCGGCAAGCTCTACAAACGCAAGCTCCGCGATCCCTACTGGCAGGGCCGCGAGCGGAAGATCTGAGACATGCCGCCAACGGATGAAGCACCGAGCGTCCCGCAAGGTTCGCTGCGCACGTCGGCCGGCGCGCTGACACTGGTCCGCACTGCCATCGGCGGACCGCGCGAGGTCGCCGGCAAGCTCGAGCGCCTGGCGCGTACCGTGCGGCTCTATCTCTCTCCCTCCGAGATCGAACGGCGGCTGCGCACTCTCGAAGAGAAAGGCTACATCCGCGAGCGGCCGAGCCGAACGCAGATCTTCTTCGGCGGCCTGGACATGCTGCGTTTCGTGATCGAGCCGGCGTCACGCGACTACTACCGGCAGCAGGGCATCTCCTTCGGATTTCACCAACTGCTGCGCATCCTCGACGATCCGGTCTCGATGATCGACCCCACCGGCTTTTTGTCCGACCGCGACACCATCGTGGGTCACGTCATGCAGGTGGTGCACCTGAACCCGGTCTACGATCTGCAGCTCATCCAGATGTTTTCGGACGGCCTCGAGGACTTCGAGCGGCAGGTGCAAGCCATGGTCGACGGCACCCACCCGCGCTCCCGCAGCATCGCGGCCATCGTCGAGGATCCGGGCTACCACGCGCGATTGCTCGACTACGTCCGTCGCTATCGAGGCGACCGCAACGCCGCCCCGCCCGTCCGTCAGGAGCAAACGCTGCGCGCCGATCCGCACTTCGCGGCCGCGGAGAGACAGTTCGCCACGCTCCCGGGCTTTATCGACTACTGCAACCGGCTGCCGGGCACGTTGACCGCCCTGGTCCGGCGGCTGAGGGCTCTGGAAAAGTTTCCCCTGGAGCCCGACCCACCGGCTCCGACGTAGGATCGAACGGCAGCGCCCATTGCATCCCGCCGCGATTCCGGCTTCGATGCGGCCAGCAAACCGGATCCAGCCGGCCCGCCAGCCGAGCGGGCGGACCCAACACAGGAGACTTCCAGCATGCGCGAAGCCGTCATCATCGATGCAGTCCGAACCCCGCTCGGGCGCGGGAAGAAAACTGGCGCCCTGGCCGGAATTCACCCGGTCGACTTGGCGGCCGAGCCCCTGGAGGCGATCGTCGAGCGCACCGGCATCGATCCCGCACTCATCGAGGACGTGATCATGGGTTGCGTGAGCCAGGTGGGGGACCAGAGCCTGAACATCGCGCGCAACGCCGCGCTGGCGGCGGGGCTGCCCGATACGGTTGCGGGCACCAGCGTCGACCGCCAGTGCGGATCGAGCCAGCAGGCCATCCACTTTGCGGCCCAAGGCGTGATCGCCGGCGCCTACGACTGCGTGATCGCCGCGGGCGTCGAGTCGATGAGCCGGGTGCCGATGGGCGTGAGCGCGTCGGTCGCCGGCGTCCCATTCGGGCCCAAGATGATGGAGCGCTATCAGAGAGAAAAGCTCCACGGACACGCCGGCCTGGTTCCGCAGGGCATCTCCGCTGAGATCATCTCGAAGAAGTGGAACCTCTCGCGCGAGTCTCTGGACGAGTTCTCGCTCGGCTCGCACCGCAAGGCCGCGCAGGCCACCGAGAGAGGCTGGTTCACAAACGAGATCGTCCCGATCGAGATCAAGCACGAGGACGGCCGCAGCGAAACCATGCTCCACGACGAGGGCATCCGGCCCAACACGACCCTCGCCAAGCTCGCCTCGCTCGCTCCCGCCTTCGACGAGAAGGGCAAGATCACCGCCGGCAACTCGAGCCAGATCACCGACGGGGCCGCCGCCGTCCTCATCATGGAAAGAAAGCGCGCCCAGCAGCTCGGTCTCAAGCCGCGCGCGCGTTTTCACGCGTTCGCGCTCGGCACCTGCGATCCGATCATCATGCTGAGCGCGCCTATTCCGGCCACGACCAAGGTGCTCGAGCGCGCCGGGATGTCCCTCGAGCAGATCGATGCCGTCGAGATCAACGAAGCGTTCGCTCCCGTCGTGCTCGCTTGGGCCAAGGAGTTCGGCGCCGACCTTGCCAAGCTGAACCCCCACGGCGGAGCGATCGCCCTAGGTCACCCCCTCGGTGCCAGCGGTGCGCGCCTGATGACAACGCTTCTGAACTATCTCGAGCGCACCGGCGGGCGCTACGGCCTGCAGACCATGTGTGAGGGCGGCGGCATGGCCAACGCCACGATCATCGAGCGGCTGAACTGAGACAGGTGGAGGCGCCAGATCATGCCCGAGAAGCTCAGAAAAGAAGACTGTATCCTTTATAGTGGCGCCGCGCGGGGCGCCGAGGCGGAGTTCGGCGCGGCTGCCGAGCGACACGGCATCGCCGAGGTGAACTTCACCTTCGAGGGCCACAGCGACGCACGCACCCGCGGCATCCGCGTGCTCACCCTCGGGGAACTGAAGTCCGGGGACGTGAGTCTCGCCTACGTGAGCCGCCTCATGCATCGCGACTACCGCGACACGCCCTTGTTCCGGAAGGTGCTGCAGAGCATTTGGCACCAGGTCAACAGCGGGCAGGAGATCTACGTCGTCGGTAAGATCGTGGAGGACGGAACCGTCAAAGGCGGCACCGGGTGGGGCGCGGAGTTCGCCAAGCTCTGCAACAAGCCGCTCTTCGTTTTCGATCAGGACAAAAGCGCCTGGTTCCGCTGGGACGGAGCGGCCTGGCAGAAGGCCCCCGACCTAGTCATCGGCCATCCGCAGTTCACCGGCACCGGCACGCGCTTTCTCAGCGAGGCCGGTAGCAAGGCGATCCAAGCCCTGTTCACGCGCAGCTTCGGGAAGTGACCGGGATCCGGATTCGCCCCGTGGCGTGGATGACGCACCTGGGGGGCAGCCGGACCCGTTGCGAGGCATACGCGGCCGATTCATTTGACGTACGGGCTGGGGATCATGCATTCTCCCCCGGCCCTCGCCCACACGAGGGCGCTCCATGCTCTCCCGCTCGCATGCACGATCGTCTCTGACGCGTCGGATCCGCCCCACCACGGGATTGGCGCTCCTGTTGGGCCTACTCGGGACCGCGACTCCCGTGGCGGCGATCGTCGACATGCTGCCGGACGTACCCAAGGGCGTCGCACCCAGCATCTTCGACGACCACATGGTGCTGCAACGCGACATGGCGGTGCCGGTGTTTGGCAAGGCGGCGCCCGGTGAGATGGTCAGCGTCACCTTCAACGGCCAGATCGAGTCGACGGTCGGCGGACCGGACGGTCGATGGACGGTGTTTCTCGACCCGATGCCGGCCGGAGGTCCTTTCGAGCTGACCGTCATCGGGGACAACACCCTACAGTTCACCGACGTCATGATCGGCGATGTGTGGGTGTTCAGCGGCCAGTCCAACATGCTGATCAAGCGGCCGAGCCCCAGCGTGCTCCCCCAGTACCCGAACGTCCGCAGCATCAGCCGGCGCGGCTGGTCGGACAGGCCTGGTGGAACGCCCTTCTGGATCGGTGTGCAGCTTAGCGAGTGGCTGGGCGTACCCGTCGGCGTGATCAATCGCGCCGCTCGCGGGGCCGGCAGCGGTATCCAGACTTGGCTCCCGCCCTCGGCCGCGACCGATCCCGATCCGGAGCTTCAGGCTCTGCTGCCGACCTTCGGCGCACAGCTCTACAACGCGTACGAGAGCCTCATTCGACCCGTCGTCCCCTACGGGATCCGTGGGGTCATCTGGTGGCAGGGCGAGGGCGATCTGCGCAACATCAGTGAGCTCCCGCCCAGCGGAACGCTCGCTTATCGAATCGTGCTACCGGCGATGATCCGCGCGTGGCGCAACGAGTGGAACCAGGCAGACTTCCCGTTCATTTTCCTTCAGCTGCCTGTCGGCCAGGGTCTGGCACCGGACGCGCAGGTCGCTCCGCCGCCGGCCGCGCCGCCCCTCAGCAACCGCGCGAGCCTCATGCGACAGGCCTACGTCGGCGCCCTCGAAGAGCCGAGCACGTGGATGGTGGTGTCGATCGACCTCGGGGGCGGCGCCCACCCCAAGGATCGCGATGCGTATCACGACCGCATCTTCCGGGTCGCACGGGCGGCCGGCTATGGGGACGGAGCCGTGTACTCAGGACCCGTCTTCGAGTCCGCGATGCTGGAAGGCAACCGGGTGCGAATCCGCTTCCGGACCGGAACTGCGACAGGCCTGCAGACCAACGGCAGCCCGCTTCAGGGATTCTCGATCTCGGCCGATGGGCAAACCTTCGTCTGGGCAAGCAGCGAGATCCAAGGCGACGAGGTCGTCGTCTGGAACGACTCCATAAGCGCGCCCGTCGAAGTGCGCTACGGCTGGGACAAGCAGCCAACCTGGGCAAATCTATTCAACGTCGAAGAGCTCGGCGCCGCGCCGTTCTCGACCCAAGCCATTCCCTAGCCCAGGGAGGAAGGTAGGGAGGCGGGACGGCAGCCCCTCGGTGGACTGCCGCCCGCGCAGGTCAGGAGATAAAGGAGGCAATGATTCGGTATGGCGCGGCACCAATCCCGGACGGCCAGCATTCACCGCCTTCCAGCACCAGAGACCACCACACCGGCAGGACGGTCCGCGCACCCCCGCCCACCGATGCATCCGCACCACCTTCCAGCCCGACGGTCGTAGCCAGGGCCGCCCCAGACCCCTTCTCGCCGTCTTTCACACTTGCGCAAGCCAGTGGCTGCCGAAGTTGGTGCCGTGCCACGCGGGTCAGTTTAGACGAACGCTCGCCGGCCCCCGGCATGCGTCGGCCAGGCATAACAAATGGCCGGGATCCGGGCTTTTCATAGCGCGTCGGGCCCATGTGCATAACGTGCGGACCGCCACGGGCGGCGGCTCTGCGGCAACGGGAAAATCCAGGTCGCCGAGAAAGATCCGGATCGGATCTGCGGCTCACAAAGCACAGGGAGCGACCGTCGCGATACCAGACGTCGGCATAGCATGTTATGAAGCGCCCCCATGAAAAAGTCGGCGCGCCGGGCCGTCTTCGATGACGCCGGACAGCTCTACCTCCTGCAGCGAGAGCTTGCCACACTTCAAGCGGAGCGGGACGGGCTCGAGGAGAGGATCCGGCAGGTCGAACGAAAGCTCGCCGAGGCGAAACTCCGCTTCGACGCGAGCTACGATCAGGTAATCGCCCTCGGCAGCAGTCGCGATGCGGCCGTTTCCGAAACCGAGCAGACCGTCACCCCGGGAAAGTTGCCGCATCGCGTCCTGACGCACATGCGCCAGAATCCCGCTCATATCTACACGGCGTCCGAGCTGCAGACGGCCCTCGGGATTCGCGACGTTCAACAGGTGCGGACCGCACTGGCACGGCTGGTCGACAAGGGACTCGTCCGGCGGATGGGCGTCAAGGGAGAGTTCACGATCTGAGCTCTCTCGCCCGGCGCTGGAGGAACACGATGGCTCACCGCCTGAAAATCAGCTTGGCAGCGTTGCTGTGCGTGATCGCCGCGAGCGGCCAAGCGCGGGCGGACCTGGCCCTGGACACGACGTTCGAGACGGACGGTTTCGCCGAGATCAACTTCGCCCCCAACTTGGACTCGGCTCGCGACACCGCCGTGCAGACCGATGGCAAGTGCGTCCTGGTCGGCTTGTCCCGACAGATCAGTGGGGCTGACACGACCAGCTACGTCGGCATCGCGCGACTCGACGCCAACGGCGTCCTCGACTCGGACTTCGCCAACGGTGGGACGCTGGCCCTGCTCCCCGCCGGCACACCTCAAGACGACAGCGACGGCGACGGGCGCGCGGTGGCCATCCAGCCACTCGATCAGAAAGTCGTCGTGGCCGGCACGTGGGACGCCAACGATTCAAGCAACCAGCAGGTCTTCGTGCTACGGCTCGACACGGACGGCGGTCTCGATCCGGCTTTCGGCACCGGCGGTGCGGCCGTGTTCGAGCTGCCCGGCTTGCTCGGCGCCCGCGCCGAAGCGGTCGCGCTCCAGAGCGACGGCGGTATCGTGATCGCCGGCGGCGCGAACAACGCGAGCGTGCAAAGGGGGTTCATCGCTCGCTTGGACAGCGTCGGGAATCTCGACTCGAGTTTCGCAACCGGCGGAGTGTTCAGCATGGATAGCCCGGTGGGGCTGGGCCTGCCGATGAGCTTCAAAGCGGTGACCGTGTTCGGCGACGATGCCATCGTCGCTGGCGGCGGCGGGAACGATCTGGTCGTGGTTCGCTTGACCGACGTGGGTCAGCCCGACACGACCTTCAGCGACGACGGAATCGCCAGCTTCAACGTCAGCAGTGTCGATCTCGGCGGCGTCGTCATCGGCTCCTTCGACGATGTCAACGGCTTGGCGGTCCGCACCGACGAAAGCATCGTCCTGGCCGGATCCACCCGCCCCGCCCTCACCAGCTTGAACGTCGATGCAATCCCCGCGAGCGTCACCGCGACCGGGGACCTCGACACCACGTTCGGCGTCGACGGTTACGCATTGCTCCCCAATCGCGTGACCCAGGAAAGCGCCTTCGACGTCGTCGCGCTTCCGGCTGGCGGCTTCGTTGTCGCCGGTCTGGGCTTCAAACCGTTTCAGTTCTCGGACGATGGAATGGAATCCGCAGAACTGCCAGGCGCGTTTCCGCCCCAGTCGATCAACGGCCTAGCTCTCTTCGACGCCGGCCGCGTGGTGGGGGGCGGCGAGCAGAACATCGCCGGCGCCAACTCCGAGTTCGTTGCTCTGCGCGTGAGGGTATCCGACCTGGGCAATCCCTCGTGCGAGGGTTTCGAAGGGATTCTCTTCTGCGGCGATACGACCGGGGACTGCATGATCACCGCGAGCGACGCCCTGGCGATCTTGAGAATTGCCGTTGGCCTGGGCCAACCGACTGACGCGTGCAACGGATAGGGTGCGAGGCGCGTCGAGATCAGATCTGGCCGAGAGTTTCCGGCTCGAGCACCTTGCGAACTACCGTCATCAGATCCTCTAGTCGGTAGGGCTTCTGGATGAAGGCGGCCAAGTCCTTGCCCGCCAGCCGACTGGTCGCCGTTTCTTCGTCGTAGCCGCTGGTCAGAATGGCCGGCACGTCGCTCCGGATACCGCGGATCTCCCGCAGGGTTTTCTCTCCGTCGAGCACAGGCATTGTCATGTCGAGTAACACGAGACGAATCCGCTCGCGTTCCTTACGAAAAATCTCTACGCCTTGCCGTCCATCCACAGCGGAGAACACCGTAAAACCCATCGCTTCCATCATCTGGCGTGTCAGCGCCCGCACCGCCTCTTCGTCGTCCACGATCAGAACGGTCCCGCTGTCTTGCACCATGGCGGTCGTAAGTGTCGTCCCGCTGCCACCCGTGAGTCAAGCCGAGAATCAGCGGTCGGTGCGTTTAGCGCTCTTGGTTGCGACGTATGCGCCGATCCGTGCAGTGAGCATCGATGGCAGCGAGAGCACGCCGAAGACCACCACGCCAAGCGGCAACAGGTTGCCCGGCCCGTTCGCCACGAGCATCCAGACAAACTGCCCCATGAACGGGGCAACGCCCCATCTCCACGAACGACTCGGTTCGAGGAACCCGAAGACGAGAGAGATCAGACAAACGACCGGTATGCCGACCGAGAAATACAAGCCGGAATCCCACGCCTCCCTTCTCCCGGACGCCAGCGCCACGAGGATCCATACCGTCGCACCGCAGACGGCAGCTACGAGATACAGCCAGTAGTCCTTCTTCACCCGCCCCCCTCGCGAACCCTAACGCCACCCTCGCCTGCCGGCATTCCCTGATTCTACAGAGGCGGCTGTCGCCGGCGACCGCGTAGATGCGCCAGGGTTCCGGGACGCCTTTCAAACTCTTCTCGCCTTTATCCGTGAAGCGAACGTTCGACCCGACGGCGAGGTCCTTGACCGTCGAGGATACGAGGATCTCGCCCGGCTCTGCCGCGGCCTGGATGCGCGCCGCGATGTGAACGGGCATGCCGGCGAGCCTGTTGCCCTCCAGCTCGCACTCCCCGGTATGGATGCCAGCGCGGATCTCAACGCCGAGCGGCGCCGTCGCAAGAAGGGCGGCGCACGCCGCTTCGATGGCGTGGGCCGGCGAGTCGAAGCGGACGAAGAACCCGTCGCCCGCGGTGTCGACTTCGGTGCCGTTGTGGCGGGAGACTTCACGGCGGATAGCGAGCTTGTGCCGCTCGAGCAGCGCACGCCAGGCAGTGTCACCGAGCCGCTGCACGTGACCGGTGGAATCGACGATGTCGGTGAAGAGCAGCTTCGCGAGCACGCGCCGAAGTTCACGATCCCAGCTCCTGCTTCAGCCGTGCCGCGTGTCCCGGCGCAACGATCTCGTCGAGCGCTTCCATGCGCTGCGCGAGCCCCACCGCGTGACCTTGCGCCGTGTAGTCCATGCGCAGATCGTCGCCGATCTTGCCAGCCACGACCTCGCCCGATTGGATGCCCCTGCGCGTCGAGAACCCGATGCCGTGTTCGCGCTTTGCCTCGGTTGCGTAGCGGGCGATCTCGTTGCGCAGGTGGAGCGCCGCGTAGCAGGCGCGCTGCGCGTGGTCCTCGTGCGCGATCGGCGCGCCGACGTCCTGGTGCCCGGTCGAACTATCGTGCTGACGGGCGAGGCATTTCATCAGCGGTTTCCCGGGGCAGGTCAGTAGCGCGTGATGGACACCCGCGTACCACGCAACTGGCGGACCAGTTCGGCGTCGGTGGTATGCAAGCGGGCGCGGAGCTCTTGTGCGGTCGCTGCGGCAAAGCCATCGGCCAGGGACGTACGCAGCTCGGCGACTCGACGCGCGATGGCCTCGTCGGGGTGATGGACGCGGACTCGACTCGCAGTGAGCAGCGCAATGACGTCGACACCAGTCGCGCGTGAGAGATCCGCGGTATGGATCAGCACCTCTGCGAGATTGACGACAGAGATCACCAACTCGGTCTCTCCGTTACGACAGGCGCGGAGCAGCCGATCGAGCTTCGCCCGCGAACGCTGCCGGCCTTGCACCCAACCAATGGCGATTCCGGCGTCAATGACGGCAAGGCTCACCGTCTCCCAGCCTCCCGCTCGCGTTCTCGCCGCCGGCGTTGATGCAACTCCTCCACCAGGTCACGCCGGCGCGCCGCCACCCACGACCGAGTCCGTCGCAGCATCATCTCGACGCCCTGCGAGTCCGCCTCCGCAGGGCTGAGTACGATCTCCCGGTGAGCACCGGTGCGTACGGCCAAGGCTTGCCCGGTCTTCAGACCCAGCTTCCTGCGCAGCGGTGCGGGAATGACCAACTGGCCCTTCGAGCTCAAACGGACGACCATTGCATTTCGTGGCATAGTGGTAAGCCTATCACGCCTTACGCTTGGTTCAAGCCACTTCTCGACCCGGTATATTCGTCGCAACTCACGATCCTCGCTCCTTCCCCAACCGTGCGGCGTGTCCCGGCGCGCCGATCTCTTCGTAGCCTTGCTGCGCCTGTCGTAGCAGTTGCTCACGCGTCACGTTGTCGCCGAGCACGGCGGCCAGCTCGGCACGCCACTCACAAAGCGCGGGTGCGAGCGTCCGCGCCCCGCAGCGTTCGATCAGCGCGGCCGCGCAACCGAGCGCGGCTTCGGCGGCATCGCGGGCCGCCGCTCCGTCGCGACGCACGAGCGCGCGAGCCAGGACGCCGTGGGCGGCGGCTTCGAGATTGCCGCGCAGTGAGCGCCGACAGAGCGCGATCGCCTCCTCGGCCGCGGCCTCTGCGGCCGACAGATCGCCGGCCTGCAGCAGGGCCTCGGCCAGCAGCTGCGCGGACATGCCCGCGTGTTGCTTCTCCACGCGCCCGTGGAGGTCGAGCGCTGCACGTGCCGGCTCGATGGCGTCGGCAGCCCGCCCGGCAGCGAGGTGCGCATAGCCGAAGGCAGCCTGCGTCAGAGCGACCAGCACCGGAGGTTCGCCCAGTCTGCGGGTGATCTCGTCGGACTGCCGGGCGCTCGCGAGCGCCCGCTCCGCATCGTGGGCGTGGTAGTAGGCTTGGGCAGCCCAGGACACGACATAGCCGGTCATCTCCAGCGCGCCGTCCTCCTCGGTGAGGCGGCGGCAGCGGCCGAGCTCTTCGAGCCCCTCGCGCAGCCGACCCGTCCAGTTGAGGGACGTGCCGCGCCAGAACGAGAACCAGCTATGGGGACTGACCCCGATGACCCATTCCGCGGATGGAATGTGGCGGGGAAAGCGCGTGAGCCCTTCCTCCGCCATCTGGATCGCCTCCGAGAATCGCGCGGCCCAGGCCAGCGCGTCGATAAGGTACCCCCAGGCATTTGCTTGTACCCCAACGTCATCGATCTCGAGTGCTGCGCGCCGGTTCTCGATCGCTGACTCGAAATACTCCGCCACGTCGCCGGCACTGCAGCGCGCGCGGCCATAGACCTGCGCCAGGTTCAGATGGGCGCGTCGATCCCCGATCGCGTTCGCGAGGGCCTGCCCTTCCTCCAGTAGAGCACCGGCCTCGTCGAGTACCATGCCGAACCGCCAACTCAGGTTCAGCAGCTGCTGGCAGGCGGCGATGCCGAGCGCGGCGGCCTCACGATCATCCGGAAGCTCGCGCAGCAACGCGCGCACCCGGCCCCAGTGGTGTGTCGCGGCGCCGAGGTCGGTGCGCCCCACCCAGTCGGCCGCGCGCCGATGCCAGCGTGCGGCGCTGAGCGCCTCACCGGCCTCCTCGAAGTGGTGCGCCAGCAGCGCGGCGCGCTCGTCGAGGTGCGCGCCGTCTTGCTGCTCGATCGCGCGCGCCACCGCGGCATGCACCTGGCGGCGGCGCTCGCGCAGCTGGCTCGCGAGCGCGACCTCCTGAGTCAGCGGATGCTTGAAGGCGTACTCGGCCACCGGGTAGAGCGCCTGCTCGTGAACGAACTCGGCGCGGTGCAGCGCCGCCAGCGCCGCCTTCAGCTCGTCGGCGGGCAGTCCCGCCACTGCCGCCAGCAGCGGCTCGGGGAAGTCCTTGCCGATCACCGACGCGACTTGGAGCAGCCCCTTCTCCCGCTCCGGCAGTCGATCGATGCGCGCCGCCAGCACCGCCTGCACAGTCGCCGGTACCTCGAGCCGCTCGATCGGCGTCACCAAACGGTAGGCGCCACGGGTGCCTTCGAGATGCCTCGACTCGATCAGCGACTGCGCCACCTCTTCGGTGAAGAACGGGTTGCCGCCGGTGCGCGCGTGGATCGGGCCGACCAGCGCGGCGAGGCTCGGGTCGTTGCCGAGAAGATCCGCCAGCAGCTCGGCAATGGCCTCGCGCCCGAGCGGCGTCAGCGGGATCTGGCGGTACCACGACTTCTGCATCCACTCGGCGCGGTACTCCGGCCGGAAGTTCACCAGCAATAGATTTCGGCTGCCGGCCCGGGCGTCGACGTTGTGCTCGAGGAACTCCGCGCTCGCGGCGTCGAGCCAATGCAGGTCCTCGATCATTGTCACCGTCGGCTGCGCCTCGCTCACGCTCTGGATCACCTGGCGCATCACGCCGATCAGCTGGCGTTGGCGCGCTTCCGGGTCGAGCCGCGGCGCTGGGTGTTGTGGATCGCTCACGCCGAGAAAGTCGTAGAGCAGCGGCAGGGCCCCAGCGAAGGTCTGGTCGAGTACCACCATGTGCCCGGCGATCTTCACGCGTGTGCTGCGGTCGTCGTCGTCGAGGGTGATGCCAAAGTAGGCGCGGAACACCTCGAGGATGGGCAGGAACGGGATGCTGCGTCCGTGGGCGACGGCGCGCCCTTCGTAGACGTGCATGCCGCGGGCGCGGCAGCGTTCGAGGAACTCGAAGCACAGACGGCTCTTGCCGGTGCCCGCCTCGGCCACCACGCCCACCACCTGGCCGTTGCCCGCGGCCGTCTGCTCGAGCGCGTCTTCCAGAGTGCGCAGATCCGTAGCGCGGCCAACGAAACGCGAGAGACCGCGGGCGCGCGAAATGTCGAAGCGCGTGCGCGAGGCGCCGACACCGGCGAGGCGGTGAACTCTCACCGCAGTGGCGACGCCCTTCACCCGGAAGTCGCCGAGATCTTCGAGCGCGAAGTAGCCGCCCACCAGCGCCGCCGTCGCGGCCGTCAGGTAGCAGGTGTTCGGCTCGGCGAGACTCTCCATGCGTTGCGCCAGGCCGACGGTGTGGCCCTGCGCCGTGTAGTCCATGCGCAGGTCGTCGCCGATCGTGCCGACGACGACCTCGCCTGAGTTGAGGCCCATGCGTGTCGAGAAGCCGACGCCGTGCTCGCGCTTCACCTCGGTCGCGTAGCGGGCGATCTCATCGCGCAGATGCAGCGCCGCGTAGCAGGCGCGCTGCGCGTGGTCCTCGTGCGCAATCGGCGCCCCGAAGAGCGCCATGATGCCGTCGCCGGTGTACTGGTTCACGGTCCCCTCGAATCGGTGCACACCGTCGGTGAGGATGGTAAAGAAGCGGTCGAGGATCGTGTGCCACTCTTCGGGATCGAGCTGCTCGGCCAGCTCCATCGAGCCCTTGACGTCGGCGAAGAGCACGGTGACCTGCTTGCGCTCGCCTTCGAGGGCGGACTTCGATTGCAGGATCTTGTCGGCGAGGTGTTTGGGGGTGTAGCGGTGGGGGTCGGGCGTGGGCGACACGTCCAGGGCTGTGCCGCAGCCGAGACAGAAGCGCATCTCAGGAGCGTTCGCCCTGCCACAGCGGGCGCAGGCGCGCTCGCATCGGAGCGCACTGCCACAATGGCCACAGAAGGCGGCGTCATCAGGAAGCGTGGTTCGGCAGGCGGGACAGTTCATGTGCCGTTACCTGGTCCATCGATCAAGATCGGGAGTGGAGTTCTCCTCTCCGCATTGCGAACATCCGATCGTGCGCGCATCCAGGATCGTCAGCATCGCGTACCCGCGCCGTGCCGGACTGACCCGGGCTATCTCCGCTTCGACCAGTCGACGACTTCGAGTCCTTTGAAGCGTGAGAAATCTTTGACGTTTCGCGTGACGAGCGTGAGTCCGGCCACGTGTGCGATGGCTGCGATTTGACCGTCGACGTACGGTGCAGCGTTTCCAGCACGCTCGAGCCTCGCTCGCTCGATCCCGTGCCACGCGGCCGCGGCCTCGTCGTAGGCCAGGATCGGAAACAACGGGTGTACGACATCGCGAAGATATGCTTCGAGTGCAGTTCTTCTCGTACCCCTGGGGAGCAACTGACAGCCATAGTTGAGCTCGTGCCATACGGGCGCCCCGATTGCGCACACGCTGGCATGCCGTTCGAGCTGAGCAACTACCGCCGGCATCGGCACCCGCGCGATCGGGGCGGACACGACGTTGGTATCCAACAGAAACTTGGAGCTCACAGCCGGACCTTGCGCCCCGCGCCTCGATCACGAAGTGAATCGAAGAAATCTTCGTCGATGCCGACCTCTTCGAGCGGGTAGCGCCGGGAGAAACTCTCGTAGGCTTGCCGGAACCGGGGTCGCGCGCCGCGGGCTTGCTCATAGGCACTTACCGAGACGACGACGGCGACGGGTTTTCCGTGCCGAGTGAGCTCGATCTCGGCTCCCGACTCTGCTTCGTGGACGATCCCCGGCAGGTGTTTTCTGGCCTCAGCGATCGAGTAACGTTTTGGCATGGGGAATATGTACAGCGTTATGTACAGAATGTAAAGCGTATGCCGATGTGGCCGCATGCCGCGCAGCTCATCGTCCGTCGCTGAGGAGGTGCGACGACTGGTCCTGTCCAGCTTACTCGAGACTCACGGTCGCGGCCCGAGAGTCCACGATGAGTTGGTGGCCACGCATGAAGTCGAGCCCCAGGACGCCGTCGACCATCGCGCTGGGCGGTAAGGTGTGGCAGAGGACGGGAAAGTCGAGGCGATCGTGCTGGAGTGCTTGAACTCGCTGAACCCGGAGTTCCGGCACAAACTCAACGCCGCTACGCGTCGAACGAAGCAGCCATAACACCACGGCGGTCTCATCGGGCAGCGTCCCTGTATAGAGAATCGCCGAATGCTGCGGGCGCAACTCGCGCGCCTTGCGGTAGACTTCGTCGCGATTGGGGCTGTGCCACAGCACCGTGCCGCGGATGACTACCAACGACCCTGTCAGCTCCGGGTCACCGACGAGGACCCACTCCGAGGCAAACCGCGACTGAATTTCCTCGAGGGTCAGAAGGTCCATGCGCGGGAGGTTACCGCAACGTAGCGCGAGTGCCAAGCCGTCCGAAAGGATCTGCGCGGCGCATGATCGTCGACCACACGCTCAGCCCTCCTCCGCAGTCGCGAGCTCGCTGGCGAGTCGAGCGGCATGGCCGGCCGCTCCCATCTCCGCGAAGGCGCGCTGCGCCTCGCGCAGCAGGCGCGTGGCGGCGTGGGCGTCGCCGAGATCCATGACCAGGCGCGCGCGTTCCTCGATCAAGAACGGGGTCTGGGCGCGGGCGCCGGTCTCCGTGACGAGAGCCTCGGCGCGTGCCAGGCACGCCTCGATGGCGGCGGGCGCCGTCACGCCGTCGAGCGCGCGCAGCACCCGTGCTTGCGCGAGGTGGGCGCGCACCTCCCAGCCGCGCGTACCGCGCTCCTGCGCCAGCCGGATCGCCCGATCCACGGTGGCGCGCGCGGTCTCGCCGTCGTCGCAACCGACCTGCGCCTCCGCCAGGAAGGCGAGGTGGAGAGGTTCGAAGTCCGCCGAAAGGGGCAGCGCCTGCGCCTGCTCGAGGGCCTCCAGCGCGGCTCGTGAGTCCTTGGCAGCAAGATAGGCGCGCCCGAGCGTGTAGTACGCCGTGGCCTGCGCGAACGGGCTTCCCGCTCGCTCTGCATACTCGAGCGACTCGCGGGCGCGCCGCAGCCCGGTGTCCGCCGGATTCCCGGCGTACTCGTCGGCAAAGACGTGGAACATGAGGGTCCAGCTCGCGACCTCCCACTGGCCAAGCTCGCGCGCTCGTCGCGCCCCGATTTCGAGATCTGCGACGCCGCGCGCCAGCCTCCCCATCTCGATCTGCGCCCAGCCCCGGCGCGAGCGCGTCCAGACTTGGTTGGAGATACCAAAGTCTCCCAGGCCGACGCTCGGGTCGTCGCTACCGATCTCGAACACCTCGTCGAACAGGCGCAGCGCGGCGTCGAGGCGGCCCCAGGAAACGTACGCGTGCCCGAGATCGCTGCGGATCACCGCGCGGAGGTCCACGTCACCCAGCTCGTCCGCCAGTCGGACGGCCTTCTCTCCGGTCTCGGCGGCCTCCGCGAGCGCGCCGGTCAGGAAGTATGCCGTCAACAGTGCGGATTCGATATCCAGTCGGCTGCGCGTATCTCCTTGGCGCGCAGCGATGTGCCGGCCCTCGGCTGCGAGAGGTTCGAGCTCCTCCCGGGAGAGACCGACCCGCCACGATGCGTTGAGAAGCATCCTCCGAGCGCGCAGCCCGTGCTCGCGTCCTTCGGCCTCGTCCAGCAGCGCAGCGGTCAGCGTGCGCACGCGTTCGAAGTGTTCGAACGCCCGCACGGTGTCGCGCATCCACAGCCAGTCTGCCGCACGCCGATGCCAGCGTGCAGCCGCCAGCACCTCTCCGGCTTCCTCATAGTGATGGGCGAGGAGGGCGGCCTGCTCGTCGAGCTTCTCGGCGTGCGCCTGTTCGAGCGCTCGCGCCACCGTCGCATGCGTCCGACGCCGGCGTTCTTGCAGTTGCGAGCCAAGCGCCACCTCTTGCGTAAGCGGGTGCTTGAATACGTACTCCGCCACCGGATACAGCGACTGCTCGTACACGAATTCGTGGGCCTTGAGCGTGGTCAGCACGGCGCGCAGCTCGCCCTCAGGCAGAGCGGCAGCAGCCAAAAGTATCGGCTCCGCAAACTCCTTGCCGATCACCGCAGCCGCTTGCAGCACCTGCTTCTCGCGCTCCGGCAGCCGGTCCATGCGCGCCGCCAGCACCGCCTGCACCGAGGCCGGCACCGCAAGGCGCTCGATCGAGGTGACCATCCGATAGCTCCCGCGCGTCCCCTGGAGGTTCCCCGACTCGATCAAGGTCTGCACCACCTCTTCGGTGAAAAAGGGATTGCCGCCGGTACGTGTGTGGATCGCCTCGGCCAGCCCGCGCGTGCTCGGATCGTTGCCCAGGAGATCCTCGAGCAGCTTGCGGATGGCGTCCGGCCCGAGCGGTGCCAGCGGCAGCTGCCGGTAATACGACTTCTGCATCCAGCCGGCATGGTACTCGGGGCGGAAGTTCAGCAGCAGAAAACTGGACGAGCCTGCGACCGCCTCCACCCACTGCTCGAGAAAGACCTCGCTGCCGGGATCGAGCCAGTGGAGGTCTTCGATCAAGGTCACGAAGCTCCTGGCACCGCCGCGCGGGCCGGCACCCTGTACCGAGCGGCGCAGCACGATAAAAATCTGGCGCTGCTTGGCCTCCGGGTCCATGCGCGGCAGCGGCCGATCCGGGTCCGGCACCCCGAAGAACTCGAACAGCACCGGCAGGACTTCGCGAAAGCCCTCATCGAGCAGCAGCATGCGCCCCGCGATCTTCTCGCGCACCGTGCGGTCATCGTCCTGCTCGGTGATCCCGTAGTAGCCGCGAAACACTTGCAGCATCGGCAGGTAGGGAATGTTTTTCCCGTGGGCTACCGCATGCCCCTCGTTCACGGTGATGCCGCGGGCGCGGCAACGCTCGGCAAACTCGAAGCACAGCCGGCTCTTGCCCGTCCCCGCCTCCGCCACCACCCCGACGACCTGGCCGTGGCCGGCTTGCGCCTGCTCGAGTGCCGCCTCCAAGGTCGCCATGTCGGCGTCGCGGCCGACGAAGCGCGTCAGGCCGCGGCTGCGCGACACGTCAAAGCGCGTGCGCGCCGCACCCGCACTGACCAAACGGTGGACATGTACGGGCGCGCGCACCCCCTTCACCTGAAAGTCGCCCAGATTCTCCAGCTCGAAGTAGCCCTGCACGAGCGCCGCCGTTGCGCCGGTCAGGTAGCAGGTGTCGGGCGAGGCCAGCGCCTCCATGCGTTGGGCCAGCCCCACCGTATGGCCCTGCGCCGTGTAGTCCATGCGCAGATCGTCGCCGATCTTGCCGACGACCACCTCGCCCGAATGGATGCCGATACGCGTTGAAAAGCCGACGCCGTGGGTGCGCTTGACCTCGGTCGCATAGCGGGCGAGCTCGACGCGCAGGTGCAGCGCCGCGTAGCACGCGCGCTGGGCGTGGTCCTCGTGCGCGATCGGCGCACCGAACAGCGCCATGATGCCGTCGCCGGTGTACTGGTTCACCGTGCCCTCGAAGCGGTGCACGCCGTCGGTGAGGATGGCGAAGAAGCGGTCGAGGATCGCGTGCCACGCTTCAGGATCGAGCTGCTCGGCCAGCTCCATCGAGCCCTTCACGTCGGCGAACAGCACGGTGACCTGCTTGCGTTCGCCTTCGAGAGCAGACTTGGATTGCAGGATCTTGTCGGCGAGGTGTTTGGGTGTGTAGGCGGCGGGTGACCTGCCGGAGGGTCGCCCTCCCAGGGACTCGCCACACCCCCCGCAGAACCTGAACCCCGGCGGGTTGTCGCAGCCGCACGATGGACAGTGACTCGCGAGCGGTGCTGCGCACTCGCCGCAGAACTTCATGCCCGGGGGATTCTCGAACCCGCACGCGCCGCAAGTCACAGTCCCATCTCCTTCGCCAGCCGCTCCACCTGTGCGGTCGCGCCCATCTCGGCGTAGAGCCGTCGGGCCTCCTCGATCTCGCGCTGCGCGGCCGGCACGTCACCGCGCAGCCGCTCCAAGTGGGCACGGCATTCGTGCACCTCGGGCTGGTATGCCCGTGCGCTGGTTTCGTCGATCAGTTCCTGGGCACGGGCCAGCGCCTGCTCGCAGCGCGCCAGTGCCGCATCATCGGCGCGGCGGAACTGGGTGTGGGCAAGTGCGAGGTTCGCACGGACCTCGTCGCACCTGGAGTGCTGCGCGTGCGCGACCGTGACCGCCGCTTGCGCCTCGTGCTCCGCCCGATCCAGCTCTCCACGTCCGAGCAGCGCCTCGGCGAGCTCGGCGCCGACAAAGCCTTCGAACATTCGATTGGCGCCGCTGATCGCCGCGCGTGCCGCCTCTTCCAGCACCCCAATGGATTCATTCCATTGGCTATTGAGCCGATGCGCGATCCCGAGCGCGATGAGTCCCGCCATGCGTGCTTGCGGCGTCGCTAATTTCTCCCCGGTCTCCAGCGCACAGCGGGCGTGGTCGCGGGCGGCGGCCGCGTCGGCGAAAATGACGTCCAGCTCGATGCGTGGCAGCTGCAGCCAAGTGAGAACTTCGCTATCCCCGTGCGCCCGCGCCAGACGCTCCGCGCGTTCGCACACCGCCGTGGCCTCGCCCAAGCGCCCGAGCCGACAGAGGATCCACGCTTGCGCATTCAGGATACCGAGGAACGGGCTGTAGCCGGTGAACTCCGCACCCAGCGCCGGGTCCGCGGGCAGCCGTTGGCAGGCCGTCTCGCAAGCCTCGAGACCTTCAGCAAGGCGGCCGGCGAACACACAGGCAAACGCCAGATAACTGCGTTCGGCGAGCTGCAGACCTTGGTCGTCGGTCTGGTCGGCCAGTCGCGTTGCCTCGCGGCTGTAGCGCACGTACTCGTCCGAGTAGCCGCCCACGAGGCCGAGTACCGAGGCATAGGTACCATGCAAGGCCGCCAGCGCCCGCACGTCGCCGCTCTCCTCGGCCAGGTGCCGGCCTTCTTCGAAGATGCCCGCGGCTTCGTCGGTTGGCGTTCCGAGCCGCCAGCCTAGGATGAGGTTCCCCAAGCACGCGGTGACGCCGAGCTGCACGGTCTCGCTGGTATGAGGGAGCGTCCGCACCAAGCTGCGCACGCGCTCCCAATGCCGCAAGCCCTCGGCGGCGTTGGTGACCCCGGCCCACTCGGCCGCGCGCTTGTGCCAGAGCGCGGCTTGCCAGGCCTCGCCGGCGTGCTCGCAGTGGTGCGCCAGCAGCGCCGCCTTCTCATCCAGTTTCTCGGCGTAGATCTCGGCGGTCGCTCGTGCCACCGCCGCATGTGCACGCACCCGCCGCTCCCGCAGCAGCGTGTCGTAGGCCACCTGCTGCGTCAGCGGGTGCTTGAAGGTGTACTCGGCCACCGGGTAGAGCGCCTGCTCGTAGACGAACTCCGCCTGTGCGAGGGTGCGGAGCGCGGCTGCCACGTCGGCCGGCGCAGCGTCGTGCGGCGCGACGTCGGCGAGCACCTGCACGAGCACCGGTTCGCTGAAGTCCTTACCGATCACCGCCGCGGTCTGCAGCACCTGCTTCTCGCGCTCCGCCAGCCGATCGATACGCGCCGTGAGCACGGCGTGGACGCTGGCGGGGACGTCGAGCGTCTCGACCGGCGCGGTCAGCCGGTAATCTCCCGCGCTGCCCTGGAGCTTCCCCGACTCGATCAGCGACTGGACCACTTCCTCGGTGAAGAACGGATTGCCGCCGGTGCGCGCGTGGATCGCGTCCGCCAGCCCGGCGATGCTCGGGTCGGACCCGAGCAGGCTTGCGAGGAGCTGCTGCACCGCCTGGGTGCTCAGCGGCGCGAGCCGCAACTGCTGGTAGTAGGACTTGCGCACCCAGGTCGCTTCGAACTCCGGGCGGAAGTTGACGACCAGCACGAACCGCGTGCCGGCGATGGCGTCCACCCACTGCTCCAGCCACGCCGCGCTGGCGCCGTCGATCCAGTGCAGGTCTTCGATGAGTGCGACGGTGTCCTCGGCCCCGCGCTGCACGAGCTTGCGCAACACGCCGAAGAGTTGGCGCTGCTTCACATCGGGGTCGATGTGCGGCACCGGACGGTCCGGGTCCGGCACCCCGAAGAACTCGAACAGGACCGGCAGAACCTCGCGGTAGCCTTCATCCAGGAGGAGCAGGTGTCCGGCGAGCTTCTCGCGCGCGCTGCGGTCCGAGTCCTGCTCCGTAATGCCGTAGTAGTGGCGAAAGATTTGGAGAATGGGCAGGAGCGGCACATTCTTGCCGTACGACGCGCAGCGCCCCTCGATCACACGCATGCCGGTGGTGCGGCAGTGCTCGGCGAACTCGTAGCACAGCCGGCTCTTGCCAGTCCCCGCCTCGGCCACGATGCCGATCACCTGGCCGTTGCCGGCGCGGGCCCGCGCCAGCGCCGCCTCCAGTACGTCCATCTCGGCGTCGCGGCCGACGAAGCGCGTCAGACCGCGAGTCCGTGCGACCTCGAGGCGCGTGCGTAGCCGGCTCACCCCCTCGAGCTCGAAGACGCGGACCGGCTCAGTGGCGCCCTTGATCTTCGCCGGGCCGAGATCGTGCAGTGCAACGTACCCGCTGACCGCCTTGGCGGTGGCCTCGCTCAGGCAGATCGTATGCGCCGCCGCCAGCTGCTCCATGCGTTGCGCCAGGCCGACGGTGTGCCCCTGGGCCGTATAATCCATGCGCAGATCATCGCCGATCCTGCCCACCACCACGGCGCCGGAGTTGATCCCCATGCGCACCGAGAAGTCGATCCCCCGCGACAGCCGCAGCTCGTTGGCGTAGCGCTTCAGCTCGTCGCGCAGATGCAGCGCTGCATAGCACGCCCGCTGGGCATGGTCCTCGTGCGCGATCGGCGCGCCGAACAGCGCCATGATGCCGTCGCCGGTGTACTGGTTCACGGTGCCTTCGAAGCGGTGCACACCATCGGTGAGGATCTGGAAGAAACGATCGAGAATGCGGTGCCACTCCTCGGGGTCGACCTGTTCGGCCAGCTCCATCGAGCCCTTCACGTCGGCGAAGAGCACGGTGACCTGCTTGTGCTCGCCTTCGAGGGCGGATTTCGATTGCAGGATCTTGTCGGCGAGGTGTTTTGGAGTGTAGGAGCGTGGGTCGCGCTCCGGAGGCGAGATGCCCTCGGGCGGAGCGGCGGGAGGCTCCTCCCCCGCCCACACGAGAACATCGCCCTCTAGGACGGCAGCGTGCTGGACCTGTACCAGCTCGTCGCTGAGTTCGGCGAGTGCTTCCGCATCGAGATCAAGCTCCCGGCGGAGCGCGCGCAAAGATATGCGTCGATGGCGCTCCAGCAATGTGCGCGCCCGCTCGACCGTGTCGAGGAAGCTCATCTTGGAGATCCCCCAAAAGAGACTGCGCACAGTCTCGCCCGCCAGGGGACTCAACGCCAACGCAGTCTTCGCAGGTTTTCGCGGAGAGACCGTTAGTCCGCCGCTTGGTCGATCTCGTCGAACGGCAGTCCTTCAGCGCTTGAGCGTCGGTCGGCGCCGCTTCGCATGCCAGAGAGCCCGGATCAGGACTTCATCATCCGTGAACGGGTAGTAGAGATGAGCGGTAAGGCGACGCAGGTAAATGCGGCGTAAACCGATGAACCCGCCTTTCTCATAGAGAGTACCGGCACCAGGGAGTATCGACAGAAGCACGATCGTTTGATCGATTTCCTCGGCGAGGACGTGTGGATGGAGGCTGTTCTCGATCCACCATGCTTTCGTGGATCGTACGTGGTCACGCGCGGTCTCGCTGAAGACGACGCGTCGGCGCTTCACACCGAGCGCAACTCTCGAACTAGTTCAGCGGCGTCGATAAGTCGGCCCGCTTCGGCGTCGGCGCCCGATTCCTGCAGCGCGCGGTGAAGAGCCGCCCGATCGCTCTCGTCCAGCCAGTCACCCGGATCGAGCGGCAGGAGCTCGATTTCGGTGCCGTCGGGTAAGTCCGTAGGTTCATCCACGAGGAGACGGCCTTTCTTTACGCGCGCCTTGAGTGTCACGTGACTGAACGTAGCATCACGCCGCGTACGCGCCAAGTACCGAGATATCATAGAGAGCCCGGCGCTGTGGGTCGACGAGAACTGGCGGCCGACCTTCATCCTCGAAGGTGAGGATTCCGTCCGCAGTTTCCGTGACATCCTTAGAAGACCCTAACCTCGCCGCCCCGGCTACCCCTACCCCATCGCCCCGGCCACCCACGCGGCCTGGGCGGTCATATGGCAGATGCTCGACCGGTCAGTCGAGTCGGCTCGAACGCTTCGCCGCAGCTGTCGTCTCTGGGCGAAACGCGAGCGCGGCGTTCCGTAGGATGTTCTTCACTTCCTCGGACAGCTGCGCGTCGAGACCGCCGTCTTGGTACCAGATGAGCGTCTTCACCGACTGCATCCCACTGACGCGCGGCCCATAGAGCGCCAGCATCGTCGCCACCCCGTCGTTGACGCTGAGACCGGACTGGAGCAGCGCCGCAATGTCGAGGTAGTCGCGCGCTTCGATCCGCTGCGTGACCGTCGCCAGCTTCGTCCCGAGGAGATCGAGCGGCGACGCAATGGGCGCATGCCCTACCGTGCGCACGGGCTCACCGACACGACCGAAGTCGATACCTCCGAAGAACGACAATTTCACGGGATCAGCTGTGTCGTCGATGACCACCGTGAGCGTGTCCGGTTCGTCCTGCAGAGTCTTGGCGCCAAGGAGTAACGGGCACGCACGTCTCAACGCCGCTCGATCGAGCTTGTCGGAGGAGAAAAAGTCAAAATCCGCCGACTGTCGATGCCCGAGCTGAAGCGCGATCGCGGTGCCGCCGTATAGAACCCAACCCGAGGGCAGAGTACCGAGTGGCCCGTCCCACAACGCAGCTTGCGACGGCGGTAGCACGCTACGATGAATCATCACTCTTCGTCCAACCCGAATCGCAGGCGCCAGAAGTGTTGCGACTTGGGATCGATGTCACCCGGGAGCGCGCTGAGCACTGCTGCACACAGCGCATCGACACCCCACAAGCGTTCGGCATCGAGGTAGTCCTCCGACCGCCCAAAATGGAGGATCTGACAGAAAAGCTTTCGAGGGTTCGCGAGAGTGGTTTCGGCAGGCTGCCACCACACGTAGATGCGCGCCAGACGCCTAGCCACGGGATCGTCAGTCACGACGCCTACATTAACACGGAGCCGAAGCAGGTGAACATCGGACTACCCACGTGGTTCGTGTGGCCGCAGCTCGTGCAGTTCATGTCATGCCCGGGCGGGATGCTCGGCTGCGAACGTGGCGCCGAGCTCCTCGAACCGAGCGACGGCGCGCTCGGCGTCGTCACAGTCGAACACCTCGTAGCGCTGAACTCGTTCGCCGTCGATCTGCATGACGGTGACGAAGACATTCTCGAACGGGCCGCCGCCGGGCACGGTCCCGAACGTGCGCATCGCAATCACGAGACCGTGACGATTCCAGGCGAGCACCTGGGATACTTCGAAGACGGTGTCGGGGCTCAGGTCGACCAGGGCCCGCAGCGACGCGACCCCCCGATCGCGGTCGAGCATGCCCATGCCGAGCGTGCGGTGATCGTGGAACACGAGGCTCGGCGCCATGGTCGCGCGCACCCCGTCCCAGTCTCGCCGCGCGAGCGCGCTGTATGTCTCAAGCACGAGGGCCCGGCCGCCGATCCCAGCCCCCTCTCCCGTCACGAAGCGCGCCAGCCCCTCGAGGGACGCGGCGCTGCGATCCTCCGGATCGAACAGGATCACGGTTCGCACCCGTTCAAGGGCATCGACCTCGAAAAGCCAGAGGTGCACGGTCTCGAACGCGTCCCCGTCGTGTCCCCCGGTCCACACCATACGCTCGAGCGCGATCCGGTGACCAACTGTGCCGATGAGCTCGAACTCGTACCGGAACCCCGGCAGCGAGGTATTGTACTGCATCGAGGCGATCCACATCTCGATGTCACCGCTCACCAGCGCCCGCTTGCCGCGATCCTCGTAGGTGAAGTCGTCGCTGACGAGCGACCGCACCGCAGCCCAATCGCGGGCCGCAACCGCCTCGCCCCAGCGATCGCGAACGCGGGCCGCAGCGTTCGGCGGAATCCGCCTCGGATCCGGGCGCAGCTCCTCGAAGCGCGCGAGCGCAGCGTCGAGGTCCTCGAGCTCGAACAGCTCGACTCCGGCGAAGCGCTCGCCGCGGTACAGCCAGAGCCCGGCGAAGACGGACTCGAACTCGCCACCTTCGGCGTTCGTGCCGACCCAGCGCCTGACCCACAGGTGGGCGTGCTGCGCCGCGGCGGCCTCGTAGAGCTGCTCGAGCCTTACGTCGTGGCTCAGCTCGTACAAAGCGCCAAGCGAGGCGATATGCGCGTCCGCAGCCTCGACTCGGCCGACGCCGGTGCGTCGATGGTCGTGGAAGAAGAAATCGTCGGGCAGCAGCGAGCGCATTCGGCCGAGGTCGTGGTCGTTCCACGCGCGTATGTACTCGATGAGCGCGGCCGGCATCCGGTTGGCACCGCTACGGACGTAACGCTCGAAAAGCTCTGCGCTCGCGGCGGCGCGGTCGTTGGGGTCGAAGATGACATCGGCGACCCAACGACCTTCGGCGTCGACTTCGATGATCTCGAGCATCTCGACCTCGGAGACCTCTCCCGTGTTTCCCACACTCCAGAGGATGCGCTGCAGCGCCAATCGATCGCCGGCGGTGGCGAGCACGGTGTGCGCGCGACGCCAACCGTTCTGCGCGAGCTGTCGGGCGTTCGCGACCAGCACCTCGCAATCGCCCGTGATGCGGATCAAGCGGCGGCGATCTTCGTACGCGACCGGCCTGCAGAGCGCGCGGAAGCCATCCCAATCTCCGGCCTCGACATACGATACGGCGCGATCCCACGCCCGCGTCGCGGCGTTCGGCGGAATGCACAGCGGAACCGGGGCCGCGCGTTCCGCTGAGCTCACGCCGATGGCGCCGAAGCGGGTGCGAGCGTCGTCGAGCTGGGTGACGTCGTACACGTCGAGGCGGAGCTGTCTGCCAAGCTCGTCGAGCTCGACGGCGGAGATGACCGGGATCTCGAATTCGCCGCCGTCGTGGGTTCCCAGCCACGCGCCCTCGAACAGCACCCCGCGAGCTGACGTTCGGACGTGGTCGACGTGAAGCCGCGTGTCCGGCGCGAGCTCGAGCAGCCTCTGCAGCGCTTCGACCCAGCTCGCCGGACCGCGAAGTGTGCCCCAACCGACCAGCCGGTGGTTCCGGGCGACGATGTCAAGCGCACAGAGCGCGACGAGCGCATCCCAATCGCGACCGGCGAGCGCGCGACGGAAGCCACGCAGCCACCTCGACGCGCGCTCATGCACCGTCGCTTCGCCGGCGTCGTAGCGAGCGTCGAGCTCGGCGTAGGCGGCGTCGTTCTCGTCGAGGTCCCACCGGGCCATCGTGACGGCATCGCCGTGCGAGTTCGTCTCGATCAGGTTCAGCAACTCCATCTCGCTCGGCCCGACCTCACCGCCCGCCGCCCGGAGGCGATGCCGCATGAGCGCAAGGCGATCTCCGCGCGTCGCGAGCACGGTGTACTCGATGCGCGTCGAGCCCATGTCTCCGAGCGAGCGCGTGAACTCAAGAAACCGCTCCCGATCGAGGTCGAGCCGCAACAAGCGCCGCCGATCCACGTAACGGAATTCCGGCGCGTATACTGCCGCGAAGGGTTGCCAGTCGCGGGCCAGCCACAGCGCGACCATCCGGTCCCAGGCCCGCGTCGCTGCGTTCGCGAAGCGCGCCGCGGTCGGTGCCGCCGTCGGCGCTGCGTCTTCGCTGCTCCCGACGATCTCGTCGAAGCGCGCGAACGCGTCATCGACGCGTTCGAAGTCGAAGTGCTCCATCCGCGCAAAGAGGCCGTCGCTTCCGAAGATCCAAAGCTGGACGTAGTGTCTCTCAAAGGTCCCACCGCCAACGCGAGCGGCACCCAAGGTCGTCCATTCAATGAGTATCGCGCCGGATCGCTGAGCGAGGACATCGTCGACTCGAACGGTGAATTCGTCGGCTATCTCGAACAGGGCGCTAAGATGCTCGCGCATTCCCTCGACCCCTCGCACAGTCCCGAATCCGAGGACGCGACGATCGACGAGCTCGAAGTCACGTTGGAGAACTGCGCAATAGGCGTCGAGATCCGCTGCTCCCAGGAACGCCGCGACAACTCGTGCCGTCGCCTCGGCTCGGGTACGCGCCGGACCGCCGGGGAGCAGCTCGGCGTGGCGCGCGTACAAGCGAGCGATCGCGTCACTCAGGCGATCGGCGGCGAAGATCTCGAGGCGTCGGATTCGCCCGCGCTCGTCGACCTCGAAGAGGCTGGGCTCCTCTCTCTCCCACGCGGCGACGTCGAAGCGGCCGCCGCTGGTTCCGCTCGCAGCGACCACACTGCGCGAGAGAGACAGGGACTCGCCGAGCGTTGCGAGCGGCTCAAACTGCAGCTTCGGATCGCTCGCTCGCAGCAACCGACGAACCGAGTCGAGATGGCCCTCGCGTCCGTACCCGGCTCCGGTCGGGTGATCGATGACCGTCAGCGAGTCGCTGAACAGAGACTCGAGCGCAGCGTCGTCACGCGCCGCAAACACGGCCGCGAAACGATCCGTCGCTACGCTGGCGGCGTTGGGTCGCACGCGGCGGCGAACGGGGCGCGGCTTCGCCGTCGCGCCGGCGAGCTCGTCGAAGCTAGCGAGCGCGTCGGCGGCGCCGTCGTAGTCGAAGAACTCGATGCGTGCGACGCCGCCGTCGGCCGCGAACGCCACGATCATGAGTAGCGGCCTTTCGTACGAACCACCGCCGAGGTGGTGGGTACCGGAGTGCATCCGGTCTACAAGCAACGCCCCAGGCTCGAGGCGAAGGACCTCGTGAGTGTGGAACGTGATTTCGTCGGCAACTTCGTGCAACGAGCGCAGGTGCTCCAGAACCGCATGGCTGCCGCGTGCGTTCCAAGTTCCCAACCGCCGGTGGTCGATCTCCTCGACGTCGGGAGCAAGAACCGATACCCACTCGGCGTCGGAGGAAGCCAATATCGCGGCGACCGCCCGCGCCGTCGCCGCCGCACGGGAACGTGCGGGGCCTTCAGGGAGAAGCTCGGCGTAGCGTTCATACAGGCGCGCAATGGCGTCGTTCAGCTGGTCGGGGGCAAAGGATTCGGCCCGCAGGACGAGCCGTCCGCGTTCATCGACCTCGGTCACCACGACCATCTCCACCTCGCTCTCGCCGACGTCGAAGGGTCCACCGCTCGTTCCGCTCGTAGCGTACCCGCGACGGGCCAACACCAGCGACTCGCCGAGCGTCGCGAGTACCTCGTCGCGCGTTCTAGGGTCTCGCCACCGAAACATCCGGCGAAACGAGTCGAGCACGCCCTGACGTCCATACGTAGCCTCGGTCGGGTGATACAACGCTTCGAAAGAGTCGGCGTACAGAGCCGCCACCGCATCGAGGTCCCCAGCAGCGAACGCAGCATCGAACCGAGCCAACCACGCGGTCGCGGCGTTTGCTCGCACGCGACGTTGGAGGGGTCGCGGCAGCGCGACACCCTCTTCGCGCGCGTGCGTGGGCGCCTCGATGCGCTCGCCGCCGCGACGCGCACGTTCGGCGAGCAGCGTCGCGCCCTTGGCTTCCCACAGCTCGGTTGCGCGCCGCTCCTCTGTGTCCGCTTCGCTGCTGCGTCCGGCTGCGCGCAGCGCTGCAGCGAGCGCCAGGCGGGCGTCGGCGTGGTCGAGCAGCGCGTCGGTAGCAGAGGCGATCGCGACCGCAGCCTCGGCGAGCTCGACCGCAACCGCGTGCTCACCTCGCCGCGCGAGCGCCTGGGCGCGCACGCCGCGCCAGGCGATTGCGGCCTTGAGGTCGTCGCCAGCGAGCGCTTCGCTTTCGTGAGAGAGCGCTTCGGCCTCGGCTGCGCGCCCCTGTGCGAGCAGCGCGCGTGCGAGCAACGCCGCGGCTTGCGCAGCGTCGATTCCGAGCCCGAGGTCGCGCAGTCCCTCGTACGCACCGCGCAACGATCGCTCGGCGGCCACCGCGTCGCCCTCGAGCAGATCGATCTGCCCGGCAAAGACGTCGGCCTCGAGCAGGCGGTGCGTGATGCCGAGCTCTTCGACCATCTTCCGCGACGACGCGATCATGCGACGTGCGGCGTCGGTGCGCCCGCGCAACGCCTCGAGCACGCCCTGACAACTGAGTGCCACGGCTTCGACCGCCGGTGCTCCCTGGGTGATGCGCAGCACACGCACGACGTCGAGGCAGCGGCCGCTTGCACGCGTGACGGGGCTCGGCCCCCACAGTGCGGCGAGCGGCGCGCCGGCCAGCACCGCGTTCGCGCGGCGCCGGTCGCCCGCGCGGCGTGCCGCGGCGAGCGCGCGGTCGAGCGCAGCCTCGCATGCGCCGACCTTGCCGAGCCGCGCCAGCGCTTGCGCGTGCACGAAGTGCGCCTTGGCCTCGCCGGCGGCGTCGCCGAGTGAGGTCAGCTCTGCGGCCGCGGCTGCGACCGCGTCGGCGGTGGCATGCAGCGCCTGCGGCGCAGTGAGCACGGTGAGCTGGCCCGCGAAGCAGGTATGCCACGCGCGCAGCCGCTGCGAGCCTGCGGTCAAGCGAGCGAGCTCGTCGATCGCGGTGGCCGCCGGCCCTACGTCGCCCGCCGCGAGCAGCGCCTCGCACCAGTCGAGCGCCAGATCGGCTCGCGTGGGATCGTCGGCGTCGAGCCGAGCGAGCGCGCGCCCGAGCAGCCCGGCGGCCAGCGGAACGTCGTCGCGCGCAAGCGCTCGTCGGCCGGCGGCCGCGAGATGGCGCGCCGCGCGCTCGCCGAGCGCGCGGCCTTTCCCATCGATCGGGCCGAGATCGTGCAGATGCTGATGAGCCTGCTCGAGATGCCAGCCGATGGTCTCGTCGTGCTCGACGGAGTCGCCGGCGTGCGCCTCGATCCAGTCGGCAAAGCGGCCGTGCAGCTCGGCGCGCGTGCCCTTGAGCAGGCGCCGGTAGGCGGCGTCGCGGATCAATACGTGATGGAAGCGCAGCACCGGCTCGCCGAGGAACCAGCCGGTGTCGCGCTCGATCAGCTCGCTGCGCCGCAGCGACTCCAGCCGCGCGTCGAGGTCGGTGACCTCGCGCGGCAGCAACTCAGCGACCGCGCTGCGCGAGAAGTGGCGGCCCACGACCGCGGCACGCTCGAGCACCAGGCGCTCTTCGGGACGCAAGCGCTCGATACGCGCTGCCAGCAGCGCGTGGATCGTCGGTGGCATCTCGAGGGCGGCGAGTGCGGCGCCGGTGGTCCAGCGGTCGCCTTCTCGTTTGAGCGCGCCCTCGTGTACCAGCATGCGCACCAGCTCGCCGACGAACAGGGGATTGCCCTCGCTGGCGGCCAGCACCTTGGCCGCAACCGCAGCCGGCAGATCGGTGGCGCCGATCACATTGGCGGCCAGGCGGGTCGCCGCGCCGGCGTCGAGCCCGGCGAGCGTCATCACCTCGGCGACCAACCCACCCGGGGTCGCGAGCGAGGAGCGCGTCTCGCGCAGCTCGGGTCGCGCGCCGACTAGAACCAGCAGCGCCACACCGCCGCCCCACTGCACCAGGTGCTCGACCAGGTCGAGCAGCAGCGGCTCGGCCCAATGCAGGTCGTCGATCACCAGCACCACCGGCCGCACGGCCGCGAGCGCCGCAAGCAGACGACGGACGACGAAGAACGTCTCCTCGGGCGACGCGGGGGCGCCCGCGAGCAGCGCGGTGATGCCGGCGACGATGCGCGCACGCTCGGCGACGTCGCCGGCGACGGCCGCCTCGATCGCCGCGTGCAGCGCGTCGCCGCCGGTGCCGTCGTCGATGTGCAGGTACTCTCGCACCGCTTCGGCGAGTGGTGCGAACGTGGCGCCGCCGGCGGCGTCGCAGTGAGCCGTCAGGACGCTCGCCGCGTTGCCGCAGCGGCGGGCGAACTCGTCGATCAGACGCGACTTGCCGAGCCCCGGCGATCCGAGCAGCACGGCGAGGCGGGCGGCCGGCGCCGCGACCGCCGCTGCGTAGACCCGTGTGATGCGCGCAAGCTCGTCTTCACGCCCTACGAACGACGTCGCCGCCACGCCGGCTGGGCGTTCGAGCGACACCACGCGATAAACCTTCACCGCCTCCGAGCGGCCTTTGAGCGCGAAGCTGCCGAGCGGCGCGAGCGTGACTAGCGCCGAGACCAGCCTCTGCGTGGCCTCGCCGACGACGACGTCGCCGTCACGAGCCTGCTCCTGTAGCCGCGCCGCCACGTTGACCGGATCGCCGATGATCTCGGCCTCGTCGCTCGCCACTACCTCTCCGGTATTGATCGCGACCCGCAAACCGATCGCGCCCACCAGGCCGCCGTGCTGCGCGGCGAGCGCGTGGAAGACGCGCTGCATCTCGACCCCGGCACGTACGGCACGCGGTGCATCGTCTTCGGCCACGCGTGGTGCACCGAAGACCGCCAGCACGCCGTCGCCTAGTAACTTGGCCACCGTGCCGTCGTGGGCTTCGACAGCGCCGCGCATCGCCCCGTAGTAGCTTTCCATGAACAGGCGCGCGGACTCGGCATCGAGGCGCTCGTGCAGCGACGTCGAGCCGATGAGATCGGCGAAGACGACCGTGACGACCTTACGCGCACCGGCGGCCTCGACCGGGCGTGCCCGTTGAGCCCCGCTCGTCTGCGGCTCGCCGCGCGCACCGCTTGCCGCCGTCGCGGCACCGCACTCGTCGCAGAACTTCGCGGTCGGACGCAGCTCCGACCCGCAGCCGGCGCATACGCGCTTCAGCGGCGCAGCGCACTCCTCGCAGAACTTCGCACCGGGGCGGTTCTCGTGGTTGCAGGCCGAGCAGCGCATCACCGTAGCTCGTCGAGCAGCGCCTTCGCGTTTTTCAGATCGCGCGTGGCGAAGCCCTCGGTGAACCACGCATACACCGGGGCGAGGAGGGCGCGGGCGGCGTCGCGCTTGCCCTGGCGCTGCCAGAGCCGTGCCAGGCTGGTGGCGGCGCGCAGCTCGAACGTCTTGGCCTCTTGTCGCCGGGCGATCTCCAGGGATTGGCCGAAGAGCACCTCCGCCTCCTCCTCGACCGCATGGCCGTCCATGGCGAGGAGAATCTCTGCCCGCTGCCGGTGGAGCTCGGCATCGTAGTAGTGCTGCCCCTTCTTGGCGCAGGCAACGCCGAGTCCGAGCGCGCCCAGGGCCTCGTCGTGGCGCCCGACCTTCTGGAGGCCTTGGGCGAGCATCGAGAGGCTCCATGGCGCCAGAATCGCGATCCCTTTCCGATCCAGCTCGATCAGCCCCTCCTGCATCTCCGCGATTCCTGCCTCGCTCTCTCCGGATGCCACTCGAACCCAGCCCCGCAAGACCCTCCCGTGACCCGACCAGAACGGCAAGCCGACCTGCTCGGCGAGACCGATGAGTTCTCCGGCACGTTGCCGCATCCGCTCAAAGTCACCGAGCTCGAAACGGACAAGTCCACCCCAGGCGAGAGCAACCGCCAGACTAAGCGGATGGCCCACACGCTTCGCCAGCGCCATGGCCTCCTCGCTGCCAACCAGTCCTCGGTCCGGATACCCGAGGTAGAAGTGACACACCGCTGCATCCCCGCGGGTGACGACGCCAGCATCCCATCCCAGCGTGTACGCCAGCGATCCATGCGCCTGGGGGTCGTAGGCTCTGATGCTGTGATCGTAGTGGTGGAGCGCTCGCGAGAAATTGCCCTGGAGGAGCGACGATTCGCCGACCTGGACGTGGGCCCCGAGAAGATCGACTGCGTCTCCCGTGCGCTCGGCAGCGGACAGAGCCTCCTGCGCGATCTCGAACGCGGTGGCGATGTTGCCCCGCATGATGTGGACATCCCCCATTCCCACGAGCACTCGCGGTACCTCGTGTGAGTCCGCGATCTCGGACGCCAGCTCGCGCGCGCGAGTGTACGTCTGTTCGTACTCTGGATGCGACCACCCCCGCGCCGCGGCGAGCGGTACCCCAATCGCCATCTGCAGTCCGAGCTCCATCTGATGGCGCTCGCGCGTCTCAGGCAAGGTCGCGACGAGAGCCAGGGCGCGCCGCAGATGGCCGATCGCCTCCTCGTTCGCCGACCGCTGCGTGGCGCGCTCGCCGGCCCGCTGGTAGTGCATGATCGCTTGCGTAGCCAGCCCCGCCTGGTCGTAGTGCCGCGCGATCACCTCGGGCTCGGACGCGACGCGCTCGGGGAAGCGCTCTTCCAGCACCTCGGCGACGCGCGCGTGCAGCTGCTGGCGCGTGCGCTTGAGCAGCGACTGATACGCCGTCTCCTGGATCAGCGCGTGCTTGAATGTGTACGTGGCTGCGGGCGGCTCGCCGCGCGCGAAGACGATCTCTGCGTCGATCAGGCGTGCCAGTCCCTGGCGCAGGGCGGCCTCGTCCATGCCCGGCATTTCCACCATGGCCGCCAGCAGCGGATACCCGAACTCCCGCCCCAGTACCGCCGCCCGCTGCGCCACCTCCTTCGCCGTCGACAGCCGGTCGAGCCGCCCCATCAGCGAGTCGGCGAGGCTGGCCGGAATGGCCTCCACACTGCGCGCTGCCCCGGGCTCCGCCATCGCCTTGGTCAGCTCCTCGACGTAGAGCGGCACGCCGTCGGCGCGGGCGACGAGCGCGTCGAGCGTGTCGGCGGGCAGCTCCGTCCCCGCGAGCGTCGCGATCATGTCGCGCGCGTGGCGCTTGGTGAGCCGGGCGAGCGAGAGCGTCGTCAGGTTCTCACGCGTCGGCCAGGGCGGCGTGAACTCCGGGCGCGCGGTGGCGAGCAGCAGCACCCGCGCCGTCGGGCTCTGCCCGATCAGGTGCCCGAGCAGCTCCAGCGTCGAGACGTCGCACCAGTGCAGATCCTCGACGAACACGACCAGCGGCTGTGCCGCGCTGAGCGACAGGGTCCACTGCACCAGCAGGTCGATCGTCTTGCGTCGCTGCAGCTCGGGGCTCAGCTGCAGCCGCGTGGGTGGCGGCAGACCGAGAAAGTCGGCAAGCAGGGCCACGGTCTCCGTTGAGGCGAGCGCGCCGAGTCTGACTTCTAGCTTGCCGAGCTGCTCGGCCGCCGTGTCCTCGGGGGCGAACGCCAGCCCTTGCGCCGCCAGCGCGATGATCGGATGGAAGGGCGTCCCTTCCGTGTACGGCGTCGCGCCGCATTCCAGCCACGTATGCGGCACCGCCGCCAGGTGCTCGTGCAGCTGGTAGACCAGCCGCGACTTGCCGACTCCCGCCTCGCCGAGGACGACGACGTTCTGGCCTTCGCCGTCCTGCGCCCGCTCCCAGCGATCGATGAGTGTCGCCAGCTCGATGTCGCGGCCGACGAAGCGCGTCAGGCGTCCCGCTGCGACATCGAGCCGGCTGCGCACCCCGCTCGGCTGCACGACGCGATAGAGCGTCACCGGCTCGCGCACGCCCTTCAACGCCTGCGGGCCGCGGTCCTCGACCACGAACAGCCCGGCCACCAGGCGCTGCGTCGCGGCGCTGATCACCACCGTGTCGGGCTCGGCCGCGCCCTGCACGCGCGCCGCGACGTTGGTCGTGTCGCCGAGCGCCAGGACCTCGCTCTTGGCGCCACCGCCCATCTCGCCGATCACCACCGGCCCAGTGTGCAAGCCGATGCGCACCGCCAGACGCGTCCCGTCACCGGCGGCGAGACTGGCGTTCAGCGCAGCCATCGCGTCGAGAATCGCGAGCCCGGCGCGGATCGCCCGCTCCGGATCGTCCTCGTGCGCCGTGGGCCACCCGAAGTAGATGAGCAGCCCATCGCCCAGGTACTGCGCCACGTGGCCACCGAAGCGCGTGACCTCGGCCGCACACGTTTTCTGGTACCGCGTCACCACGTCCCGCCAGTCTTCGGCATCAAGCTGTTGCGACAGCGGCGTCGAACCGACCAGGTCGCAGAACAGCACCGTCAGCTGGCGGCGCTCGCCGGCCGGCAACGCGGCTTCGCGCTCAGAGGGTGTCGGTGCGTGCGTGCGGGATTCGGATTCCCCCGGCGCCGCGGGGGTCCCGCACTCGAGGCAGAACTTCGCGTGAAGGGGATTCTCGTGGCCGCAGGACATCGCTCGTCGCGTCTGGTGTACTTCGCAGCAACCGGATCCGCGCGCCGATCGTCAACGTCTCCCGACGTTGACGGAAGAGGTTGGTGCTGTCGCAACCCGATCGATCGGCGGTCGGATTACGCCGCCTCGATCTCCACGCGGTACTTGAGCCCCGCGGCGTCGAGCTCTACCAGCGTGACCCGGATCATCAGGTTGTACCGGATGTGTGTCGTTCTCTGCCTGGCACTGTGGGCACTGCATGTGTGCCGCTTGTCGTCCGGATCGCCGCTTCTTTCAAGGGAGGCGCTGATGCTATCTTCCTGGGAATCGTTAGGATCGTCCGATGCTTCCGGAAGCCTTGCGACAATGCATCGAGTGGTACGTCTCGGCTAGCGGCCTGTCCGCGCCCGATGCGGGCCAGTATTGCCAGACGCGCGATGCGCTCGAAGGGCGCTTCGCCAGGCTGCTTGTCTATGCTGGGAGCGTCGGCTTGCCCGAAGGCGATGCCGCTTTGCTCACGGCGGTTGCCGGAGAGATTGGCAACAACAGCTTCGACCACAACCTCGGACACTGGCGGGACCAACCGGGTTGCTACTTCGCCTTTGCATTCGATGCACCGATGCTGCTGGTATGGATTGCCGACCGCGGGCGCGGGGTGCTGGCGTCGCTGCAGGCCGTGGTTCCAGGCCTCACCGACCACCAGCAGGCGCTCGCGATCGCCTTTGAGCGGATCGTATCGGGACGACATCCTGAGCGCCGCGGCAACGGATTGAAGTTCGTTCGCAGCGTGATCAATGCGCACGCCGACCGCGGCCTGGTGAGTGTATCCGGGCGCGGAACGCTGGCGTTTGGAGGCCAGGGGCCGGCATTGCTCGGCACCACCCACTGGCCTGCCGAGCAGGACCACGGAATGCTCACACTGGTGAGTTGGAGACGCACCTGATCATCCCCGTGAACAAGTTTGGCGAGATCTTGATCTCCCGACCGGCGGGCCGCGAGCATGCCCTGATCATGCGATCATCCTTTCGTCCGGCAACGAAGGAAGAGCCGGTCGAGCTCGATTTTGCCGGCGTCCGCGTGGTGGCACCTTCGTGGCTCGACGAGGTCTTGACGTTGCTGCGGGAGGAATACGGCGACCGCGTCAGGTGCCTGCCCTCCACCAACGCATCCCTGGTGCAATCACTGAAGACGCTTGAAGCGCTTCCCGCTGAGCCAGAAGCATGAACTCCTCGACGACGGCTTCGTGTTGGCAGATTCCAACGCAGCTGCGGACGCGTTTGCGAGTAGCCGTAGAACCGCCACGTTGTTGCGAGTGACTGATAGCTTCCGAGTCATCGCCCCAGCTCCTCCAGCAGCGCCTTGGCTTCTTTCAGGTCGCGCGTGTCGAAGCCTTCGGTGAACCAGGCGTAGAGTGGGGCGAGGAGGGCGCGGGCCGCGTCGCGCTTGCCCTCGCGCTGCCAGAGCCGCGCCAGGCTGGTGGCGGCGCGCAGCTCGAACGTCTTGGCCTCTTGCCGCCGGGCGATCTCCAGGGACTGGCCGAAGAGCGCCTCCGCCTCCTCGACCGCAT
>CAZKRI010000011.1:0-3117 GCA_964555245.1 uncultured Myxococcales bacterium | reverse complement strand
GCCTTGTCCGTATCCGGTGTGCTTGCCTTGGTGGCTGGCTGCTTGCGATATCTTTTGCGAGCCGACTCCCCAGAAGTTTGGATTGTCTAATAAGTCCGACATTGCAACCATGCCGATGACGGTATTGTCTTTGTCAACAATTGGCAAATGGTCGATTCCTTCCCTGCTAAGTATTCTTATTGCAGTGTCAATTCCATCTGATTCTTCTGCGGTAATAAGTTTTGGCGAGAATTCCTGGCAGGTTGTTTTTGCATATTCTCTGGCGATTTCGTGCACGACGTCGCTTGCTTGCACAATGCCGATAACTTTGTCATTCTCCAATACGGGAAGCACGTGGCTGTCCGTTCCTGCCATGAGTTTGCATATTTCCTTGATGTCTGTATCGGGGGCAAGTTCTGGGACGAAGAATTCTGTTTTCGATTTTGACCGTTTCTTTGTTATGTTGCCTACTTTCATCGTTGACGGGTCTATTCTGCTGGAAAGCAGGAATCTTTTGGCTACTGTTCCAAGGTATTTCTTGTCTTCAAAGACGAGTGCACAGTGTTCTTTTGCTTTCTTGAGCGCGCCAAGAAGAACAGAAACAGTATCGTTGATATCGACAGAAATGTAATCTTTTCGCAGTAAGTCTTGTGCTGTTGTCATTATATCACCTTTTCTGGCTGTTGAGATATCTGCCCCATTTTAAATCTTTTGTACGCTCATAAACTATATATATGGGCAATACACGTAAAAGTTCGTGGTTGAGTATTATCTTCTTCCAGAAAAAGAAGTTTTTGCAGAGCTGAAGGCATCCGATAAGGGCTTGTCAAGCTCGGAAGCTGCTGAACGGCTGAAAATTTACGGTCCAAACCAGATTAGAGAAGTCAAGAAGGTGCACCCGTTTTTCATATTCCTTGCCCAATTCAAGAGCCCGATTGTCTGGATCCTTTTGGCAGCGATGATTATCTCATTAGTAGTCAAGGAATATGTTGACTTCTATGTGATTGGCGCGATTGTAATCCTGAATTCAATTTTGGGTTTTGTTCAGGAGTACCGTGCTGAGAGCGCTATTGAATCATTGAAGAAGCTTATCTCCTTGAAAGCCACTGTGTTGCGTGACGGTCAGGAGTTGCACGTTGATTCGTCTGAGATTGTTCCCGGTGATATCATTCTTCTCGATACTGGTGACAAGATTTCTGCGGACGCAAGATTGCTGGAATCCGTCAACCTTCAAGTTCAGGAGGCCGCTTTAACTGGTGAAAGCCTTCCTGTGAAGAAGGAGCTTTCGACTTTGAAAAAAGAGGCTGCTGTTGCTGACCGGACAAATATGGTTTTTTCAGGCACGATTGTGACGAATGGGCACGCGCGCGCTGTCGTCATCGGCACGGGTATGCAGTCTGAGATTGGCAGGATTGCGCGCATGATTCAGGAAGCGGAGCCAGAGGCAACTCCATTGCAGAAGACTTTGAAGAAACTTGGATTATATATTGGCGTTATGGTCGTCATTGTCGCAATAATTGTCTTTATTGTTGGCATTTTGAAGGTTGATGAGCCTGTTACGGTTATTTTGTTGACTGCTATTGCTTTGGCTGTTGCTGCTATTCCTGAGGGTTTGCCGGCAATTGTAACGGTCGGATTGTCTATTGGTGTGCAGCGTTTGGCGAAGAAGAACGCTTTGGTGCGCAATCTGCCGAGTGTTGAAACTTTAGGGGCGTGTTCGGTTATTTGCAGCGACAAGACTGGGACTTTGACGCATAATGAGATGACTGTGCGTAAATTGTATGTTAACCGTCAGGAAGTTGAAGTTGCAGGCTCAGGTTATTCGCCTGAGGGTTATTTTTCTCGTGAGTCAAAAGCGTTTGAATTATTGCTCAAGATTGGTGCGTTGAATAATAACGCGAAATTAAGAAAGGAAAATGATGCGTGGCAGGTTATTGGCGATCCTACAGAAGCCGCATTGTTGGTTAGCGCGAGAAAAGCGAAGATTGATGTTGAAAAACTTCACGATGTTTTGCCGCGTGTTGGCGAGATTGAGTTTACGAGCGAGCGCAAGCGTATGACGACTCTGCACACGGTTGATAAGTCGAGAGTTGCGTATTCCAAGGGCGCTCCTGAAGTTATTCTGTCGCTTTGCTCAAAGATTCTTGTGAACGGCCATGTTGAGCATTTGTCGCGTGCCGAAAAGGAGCAGATTATTGTTCAGACTGAAAAGTTTGCCCGTAATGCTTTGCGCGTTCTCGGCTTCGCGTATAAGGATTTGAAAGGGCTTGACGCTAAGAGCAGTCCTGAAAAAGAGATGGTGTTTGTTGGCTTGCAGGCGATGATCGACCCTCCGCGCAGGGAAGCCAAGGACGCTATTGAGAAGTGCAAGACTGCTGGAATTAAGGTTGTTATGATTACTGGCGACCATATTAGCACGGCTCAATCTGTTGCCAAGGAGCTGGGCATTTATGGAAGAGCTATTACCGGTCTTGAGCTTGACCAGATTAATGATTTGTCCGCTGAAGTTGAGAGCATAGCGGTGTACGCGCGTGTTAATCCTGCTCATAAAATGAGAATAATTCAAGCTCTGAAAAGCAACGGCCATACTGTCGCTATGACTGGCGATGGTGTTAACGACGCTCCTGCTTTGAAGAAGGCTGATTTGGGCATTGCGATGGGCATTAGCGGTACTGATGTCGCCAAGGAAGCTTCTGGAATGATTTTAGCGGATGATAACTTTGCTACTATTGTCCGTGCTGTTGAGGAAGGAAGAAGAATTTACGATAATATTCAGAAGTATATCGCTTACTTGTTGTCCGGAAACATTGGCGAGGTTCTTGTAATTCTCTCCAGTATTTTGCTTGGACTGCCTCTTCCGCTCATCGCCATTCAAATTTTGTGGATTAATCTTGTGACCGATGGCTTGCCTGCTTTGGCTTTGGGTGTTGATCCTATTGAACCAGGCATCATGCAGCGTCCTCCAAGAAAGGAGTCTGAGAGTATTTTCAGCGGCATCGCGCCTTACATTTACGTTTACCCTGTTTTGCTTACAATCGGAACTCTGTGGCTGTTTGACGTTTTCCAGCAGCATGGCGTTGTTAAGGCTCAAACTGTCGCCTTCACTTCCATAGTGATGTTTGAATTGTTCCAGGCGAT
>CAZKRI010000010.1:0-7583 GCA_964555245.1 uncultured Myxococcales bacterium | reverse complement strand
GAGCGTCGGACCCGCCGGGGGCGCCGTCGTCTCCTGGTAGGAGAGAGACGAGTAGGTGAAGCTCATCTCCGGAGGCATCGTCTCCCGGAACACGTCTTCGAGCGCCGCGAGGGCCTGTCCGGACGCAAAACCCCGGCCGGGTACCCCCTGGAACTCTACGGATCGCAGCAGGTTGAACCGGTTCGTGAGCTCGGTTCCCGACTGCGAGCTGATGTTGACGAGCGTCGAGAGCGGGACCATGTCGCCCGTAGTGTTGCTGCGGACGTAGATCTGACCGATGTCGTCGGGCGTCCGGCGGTAGTCGGACTCCGCCTGCACGTAGACCCGGAACAGCCGGCCGAAGCGGTTGAAGTCGTTGACGTAGGTTCCCCCGAGACTCGAGGCGAGCGCCTGGAACGCCTCGTTGATGGGAACGCCGAGCTTTCGCGCCTTGTCGCGATCGAGGTCCACCTTCACCTGCGGGTAGAGCGGGTCGAAGGAGGTGAAGATGTTGCCGATCTCCGGCCGTTGGCGTGCCGCCTGCTGGAACTCACGGCTCAGCTCGCCGAGCTGGTCGATCGAAAGGCTGCCGCTCCGGTCCTGGATGAGGAAGTTGTAACCGGCGGAAGCCCCGAAGCCGGAAATGGTGGGGATGTTGAACGGAAAGATCACGGCTTCCGGGATGCGTGCGAACTGGGCCTGAAGGCCCGCCATGATGCCCGTAACATGAAGCGCGTCGCCGTGCCGCTCCTCCCACGGGTGGAGCCTCACGAAGATCGTCCCGAAGTTGGGCTGGTAGGTGCTGGTCACGACTCCGTAGCCTCCGATCGTCTGGTACGAGTCGGCGCCCTCGGTCTTCGAAACGATCTCCTCGACCTGGCTCAGGACGGCGCTGGTGCGCTCGAGTGAGGAGCCGGCGGGAAGCGTCACGTTGACGCCCAGGATTCCCTGATCCTCCTCGGGGATGAACCCCGCGGGCAATTGGCCGCCGAAGAAGGCGGCGCCTCCGACGACCACCGCCACGACCGCGATCGAGAGAATAGCCTTGCGCACCAGGAGCCGGGCGCCGTGGACGTAACCGTTGGTGGCTCTTTCGAAGACCTGGTTGAACTTGCCGAAGAACCAACCCAGAGGACCCCTCATCGGCTTCGCGGGCTTGAGCAGCATCGCCGAGAGCGCGGGCGAGAGCGAGAGTGCTGAAAACGCCGAGAGCAGGACCGAGATCGCGATGGTGAGCGCGAACTGCTGGTACATGCGGCCGGTGAGGCCGGGGATGAAGGCCACGGGGACGAACACCGCGGAGAGGATGAGAGCGATTCCGATCACGGGAGCCGACACTTCCTTCATCGCCTGGATGGTCGCCTCCCGTGGCGCCATTCCGTGCTCGATATGGTGCATCACCGCTTCGACCACCACGATGGCATCGTCGACGACGATGCCGATGGCGAGGACCAGCCCGAACATGGAGAGGGTGTTCACCGAAAAACCCAGGAGGGGAAAGAAGATCAACGTCCCGATGAGAGACACCGGCACGGTGATGAGGGGAATGATGGTCGCCCGCAAATTCTGAAGGAAGATGAAGACCACCAGGGTGACGAGGATGATCGCCTCGATGAAGGTGTGCACGATGGACTCGATCGAAGCCTCGACCGCGGGGGTGGTGTCGTAGACGATGGTGTAGTCCATGTCGGCGGGGAAGAGCTCTTTCGACCGTTCCAGGGTCTCGTAAATCGTTTCCGCCGCCACGAGCTGGTTCGCCCCGGGAAGGAGATAGACCGCCATCGCCCCCGAGGGCTGGCCGTTCAGCCGGCCGAAGGAGTTGTAGTCCTGGGAGCCGAGCTCCACCCTTCCCACGTCCTTGACCCGGATCTGGGCGCCCGTCGCGGTCTCTCTAATAATGATGTTCTCGAACTCCTGGGCGGTCACCAGACGGCCGGGGGCGCTCACCGTATAGGTGAACTCCTGGTCCGGGGGGGATGGGCGCATCCCCACACGTCCCGCCGGCGCCTGGAGGTTCTGCTCCCGAACGGCGCCGATGACGTCCGCCGGTGTCAAGCCGAGCTTTGCCATCAAGTCCGGCCGGAGCCAGATCCGCATTCCGTAGTCCGTGCCCCCGAAGAGGTCGACCTGCGCGATGCCCGGGATACGCAGGATCTGGTCGCGGAGGTTGATGCCGCAGTAGTTGATGAGGAAGTTGGCGTCGTAGCTCCCGTTCGGGGAGTAGAGCGAGATCAACATCAGGATGCTGGGGCTCTGCTTCTTGACGGTGACGCCCTGCTGGGTCACTTCCTGGGGCAGGCGGGCGTTCGCCGTGGACACGCGGTTCTGGGTCAGGACGTTCGCCATGTCCTGGTCGGTGCCCACCTCGAAGTTCACGTCGAGCTGCATGCGGCCGTCGCTGGTGTTCGACGACTTCATGTAGACCATGCTCTCGACGCCGTTCACCTCCTGCTCGATCGGGGTCGCGACCGATTGCTCGACGGCGACCGCGGACGCGCCGGGGTAGTTCGCGGTGACGCGGATCATGGGAGGCGCCAGGAACGGGTACTGCTCGAAGGACAACCCTCGGAGGCTATTGAGGCCGAGGAGCACGATGAAGATCGAGATCACGATGGCGACGATGGGTCGCCGGATGAAGAAGTCGGCCATGGGCTAGGTCCCTTTCTCAACAGGCTCGACAGGCTCGATAGTCACCGTTTCCGGGGTGACTTTGACCCCGGCCCGGACTTTTTGCAGCCCCTCGACGACGACGCGTTCCCCGGTGTTGAGCCCTGAATCGATGACCCAGAGCGTCCCGATACGCTCTCCGGGAGTCACCATGCGGATATCGACCGTGTCGTCCGGCTTCACCACCGCCACGTTGTAGATTCCCTGGAGCTCCTGAACCGCGCGCTGGGAAACGAGAATGGCGCTCTTCTTCAAGTCCACGGCGGCGCGCACCCGGGCGTACTGACCGGGGCGGACGATGCGCCCGGGGTTCGGAAAGGAGGCCTCGAGGAGGATGGTCCCCGTCTGGGGGTCGACGTTCCGGTCCACGAAGACCAGCTTCCCCGGTTGGTCGTGAGTGCTCCCGTCGGCGAGCACGAGCTGGAAGGGAATGTCGACGCGCTCGGCGGCCTTACTCGCCTCCTGCCGTCTCGCATAATAAAGGTAGTCCCGCTCGGCGATGGTGAATCCCACGTGGATGGGATCGACCTTGGAGATGTGCGTCAGGAGCTCGCTCTGGCCGCGGCCCACGAGAGTCCCCGGGTAGACTTCTGATCACACATCAGCCTCCGAGAGCGATCGCGATCAGCACCAGCGCCAGACCTCCGACCATGAGCGCAAAACCCACTCTCAGGGGCGGAAGGTTGGTATGCCGGGCCCAGCGGTAGCCGACGACGAACAGCAGGCCGATCAGGATGGCATTCGAGAACCGAAGGGCGTTCCAGGCTTCGTCGAAGAAGACGAAGGGCAGAGCGGCGGGAATGCTGCAGAAGAACACCAGGAAGAAGCTCGCGACGGCGCCGTTGACGTCTTCCCGGGTGAGTCTCGAGGAAGGAGGCTCTCCGTCCCGGACCGAGCGGGCGATCTTGCGGTAGAGGGAGGGTCGCTTTCCTCGGTCACGCGTTCGAGAAGCTCATCGAACTCTCCCGCGACCCGAAGGGCCGCCTTCTCCTCGCTTACCTCGGCGCGGACCGCATCGACGAGCCGAGCGCGCCGTCCGCGCTCGAAGCGCTGGCCCGCGAGGTACATGAGGGCGTCGATGAGCCCCCAGGCGATGTTGCAGCCGACGGTCGCGATCAAGAGCTCGCGGGCCGCGTCGGGGTCCTCGCGCACGAAGATCCCCGCCCCAGCGTGAAGGTGAGGGTCATGATGAGACCGAAGAGGATCTCGGACAGGCTGTCGCCGGGGGCCAGGTACCTGTCGACGACACTCATCGGATCACCGCCGGGCCTCGGGTCCGCTTCAGGTTGCCTTCTTCTTGTTCTCCTTCTCGAGCTTCTTGTCGAACTCCTTGACCATCTTCTCGACGATCTTGTTGATCTTCTTTTCCAGCTTCTCCGGGTTCTCGTCCACGGTGTCGGTTCCCGATCCCCGGAAAAGGAGGTTCTTCCCCTTGGCGTCCCAGACGTCGACGACCAGCGTCCCCTTGGTGTAGGTGTGGGAGCGCGCCGTGGTGGTGCCCATTCCGCCCATCCCGTAAAACCCCCGGCCGTAGCCGTAGCCGTAAGTATCCGCGGTGACGACCACCTCGTCCTTGGTATTGGTGTGGTAGGTCACGAAGACGTTGGGGTTCTCCTCCGCCTTCACTTCGCGGCGGCCCCGCATCGTCAGCCAGTAGTCGATGGCGTTGACGATGCGTTGATGGATGAGAGGATTCTGCGCCCCGTCTTTGGGGGCGACCCAGGCGTACGTCTCCCACGGCCCCTGGTAGTCGCGGTCCCAGTCCACGTTTATATCCTGGGCGAACGCGGGCGCCGCCATCAGAAGGAGCGCCAGTAACAATCCCAACTTCACTTTGCGGTTTCTCATTTCATTCCTCCTTCGAACCATGAATTGCGAGCTGCATCAGAAACGGAATACTACACCGCTCAGGACCTCGAACGAGCTGACCGAGCTCGCGCAGAACCCGAAGGGGTCGCAGAAATCGGACGACTCGTCGTTCAGAAGCGTCGGGTTGAACTTCGCCTGGAGCTTGATCCCGAGCTTGCGATGGACAAAGAGCTTGGCGCCGCCTCCGACCGCCCAGGCGAGCTTGGTCTCGCTCGGAATGTCGTCCGCCTCGAAGAACGTCGCTCCGAGCCCCCCGAGAACGAACGGTCGAAACTTCGACCCCTCCGCACCCCACTGGTAGACGACGCTTCCAAAGAGCTGTCCCATGTCGATTTCGAACAGCTCTCCCGTTCCCGCAGACGTCGAGAGCGTGAGAGCACCCTCCCGTTGGGCCCAGGACGCCTCGACCCCGAGGTGAGAGGTTAAGAAATAATCGAACTGTCCCTGCCAGGTGTACCCGCCCCCGATCTCGTAGCCCTCGAGCTCTGACCCAGCCTTCGAATGCGTCGGGGATACCCCGCTCGCGCAGGTAGTCCTTCAGGTAGTGGGGCGCGCCGTCGATCCACAGAACCGATTCACTCTCCAAACCGAACGACTGCGCCCCGCCGACGACCCGGCCATCCTCGCTCGTCGATTGCATCAGGACCTGAAAGCCCGCCTGTCTCACCCGGGGCGGCGGGTAGCAGGTGATGCCGCTTCCGCGCCTCCACATCCACCCGCTCGGCTCTCCCGGGTTGCAGTTCGAGCCGGTGATGATGGAACCGTCGGAATTGATGCCAAAAGCTTCGCCCACGACACCGTGAGGTCCCGAGAAGATCTCCTGCCTTCCGTCCACCCACATCGCACCCTGACGGAATCCAAATGCGTTCTCCTGCCAGCCGATGACGACCTTTCCATCACCAGAGACGTCGTTGGCGCGGCTCGACCGGCCTTCGACCGTGCTGCCCAGATCCACCATCCCCGTGGACTCCTCCCACCGGAAAGCGCGGGCGAAGCGGCAGCCGTCCCATCCCAGGCCGACGATGACGCGTCCGTCGTCGCTCGCGCCGAAAGAGGCGCTCAGGAGACGATCGCAGAAAAGAGCGTTCGGATGGAAGGAGCCGAGAAGGCGCCACTCTTCCCCGCCTAGCCAGATCGCCGCGTTCTCTTTGCCGTTTCCGTCCAGGGTGTTCCCCACGATCGTCCGCCCGTCGCGGCTCACCGCGACGCCTTGGGTTCCTCCAATCGTGACCACACCGCTCGAAGGCATCCAATAGAAAGCTTCGCCGCTGAAGGTCGAGCCGATGACCGTGAAGCCGCTCGCGCCGAGATCGTAGGCGAGCGCCTCCGGCTCGAGCTCGATGAAGAGCGGCTCGTCGTCGGGGGCACCTGCCCTGCCGACGGCGAGAGCCGACAGCATAAGCAACAGGTACCTGGACACCAACCTCATCGAGCGTGAGGCTACCGGACCGCTCGGGGGCCGGGAACTCGTAAAACTACGAGGTTATAAGGGAGAATTTACGGTGGCGCGAAGTCCTTCGTGGCGCTGGTGGCTCGGGACCGCTGGAGGGAGCGTCGCCTTTGGCAGCGGGAAATCATGCTAATCTCGATGATGTGATGGAAGCCATCCGGGAAATTCTGGCGTGCGATAGCCGCGTGGCCTACGCCCTTCTCTTCGGCTCGAGCGCTCGAGGTCACGCTCACTCCGCAAGCGACGTGGACATCGCCGTTGGCCTCGTGCCCGGGGCCCGTCTCTCGGCGGGAGACGTCGGCGATCTGATATCGCGGCTCGAGAGTGCCGCCGGAAGGCCCGTCGACCTCGTGGTCCTGGACGAAGCGCCTCCGGCCATCGCCTACCGGGTCTTTCGCGACGGAATCGAGCTCACGATTCGGGACCGCGCCGCTTTCGTGGACCGGAAGGCGCGCGCGATTCTGGAATACCTGGATTTCCGACCCATCGAGGAACTCTGTGCTTCCGGAGTTCTAGCGGCAGCGCGTGGTCGACAAAGCCGTACTCGCTAAGAAGATCGCGTCGGTGCGGGACGCGGTCGCGCGAATCCGTGCGGTACTGCCCGCGGACGTCGAAAGCTTCGCGGCCGATCGAACGGCGCGGGAAGTCGTGGTCCTCAATCTATTCGTTGCCCTCCAGGAGTGCGTGGCGCTCGCGGCGCACTGGCTTGCGGATAGCGGCGCCGACGTGCCCGCCGGATACCGCGAGCTGTTCCTGTCGCTCGCCAGAGACGGAGTCCTCGACGCGAGCCTCGCGCAGAAGCTTGCCGCCGCGTCCGGCCTGCGCAATCTGGTCGCGCACCAGTATGGAGTCTTGGACTGGAATCGGATCTACGAAATTGCCTCATCCCATCTGGACGATCTGCTTAGCTACTGTGAAGCTTTGGCCCGCGAGAAGTGAGCGAAGCCGACCTAGCCACGAGCGTGCCGGGCACGCGCCTTCGCGACGCGGTTCGCGAGCGCCCTCGCCACCGCGTAAGGGCCCGCGATCAGCACCGGGCCCACCACCAGCGCCGCGCCGGGGTACGAGGCGCCGAGGATGAGCCACTGGCAGACGGAGTCGAGAAGGACGGCCATGAGCAGCAGGTTGGCGATGCTCTCGACGAAAGTGTGAAAGAGGTCGCCGCGAGCCTGGCTCGCGAACAGGAGCGCCCACAGGTAGGGCGGCTTTCCTACCCTGGCATCGGACCGCCCTGCACGGATCCCGAGCGCGGACGCAATCGCCGGCTGCAGGAGGAAGCGAAACCGACCCGGACCCGCGAGCCGCTTCGGGATGTCCTCGAGAAACGACCGGGAAAAGAGGTAGAGGCCGCCGCGCTCGTAGGCATCGCGCAGCGCTCCCGAGAGCTAGAGCGCGAGCATGAGAAGCATCAGACCCGCCAGGACGAACGTCAGCCGCCGCCCGGCCCTCATTCCGGCCCTCGCTCCCGCGCGAGACCGAGCCCCTGTCGGTCTTCCTCGAGCGCGTCCTTCCTGTCGTCCAGGTCCTCGAAGCTTCTGCGAATGCCCTTGTCGACGCGCTCCAGGTAATTCTGCAGCGCGGCGCGCCGTTCGGGCGGGATGTGTTCCATCAAATCCTG
>CAZKRI010000009.1:0-88329 GCA_964555245.1 uncultured Myxococcales bacterium | reverse complement strand
ATTGTTTGCTGCTTCTTTTGCGACATAGCTTCACCTCCCTCTGTCTGCGTAGCTCGATGATCTCACGCCGTAGCGTCGCGGTGGTGCGCTGTTCCCGCCCAAGTCGGTCCGCGAGCCGAGCCTGGACGTCGTCGAGATCAGCAATTTTCTGGTGTGCGAACTCAAGGTATCGCGCCGCCTTTTCGTCCCGGCTGTAGATACGCTGCGTGCATCCTTGCGGGCAGAAAAACATCGCACCGTGCTCTTTCCAGCGCTGCACCTGATGCTCCTTCACAGCGAACGCGCTTTCGCACGTCCCGCACAGGTACTCATGCCATGAGTCGTCCATCAATCCCCCGTCCAGTTGTCGCGCAGGCCCTTGGTTGCGACGTGCGTGAGCGGCACCCGCGCGTACTTCGCTACCAGCGCCTCGTAGAGGCCCACGGTGGCGACGATCACGACGGGTGAGCCCGTTGCCCCGCGCCCGTACTTGCGGCAGGCTAGGAGCGCGCGCAGCGCTTCCACGGCCTCGTATCGCTCGCGGGCGAGGTGCGTGGTGTAGTCGCGCAGCCCCTCGATCGTCCGCGCCTGCTCGCGGATCTGCCCCTCGAGCGCCATGATGTGGCCTTGCTCAAAGAGGCTCACGCGCTCACCTCGTCCCGCTCCCACGCCGGCCGCTCCTTAGCTGGCCGTTTGAACGCCGCCTCGCGAGGTATCCGCGCACGGTTGCGACGGCGTCCTCGAGGCGGTCCACGACGACGCAGCGGTATCCGGCGAGCTCAAGGCGGGCGAACCATTCGGCCTGCCGGCTGCTGAGCGTCGCCTTGACGCCGGGCCGCTTGAACTCGATGTAGAGCGCCCCGTGTGGACCGCTAGGGATCGCTAGGCAGACGTCCGGCACGCCCGCGCGCTGACCCATGCGGCGGAGCTTTTGGCTGACGGGCGAGAAGCGGACGCCGTTGCCGTCGCGCTGCCAGGGCCGTAGCTCGCCGTTGGGGACGGCGTAGAGCCACTGCCCGATCTTGCCGCGCAGGCTGCCGACGCTGAACGGCTGATGATCGGCCCACTCGACGAAGGCGGCCTGGATCTCGGCCTCGAGGGGAATGGGCGCGCGGCGCTCAGTCACGCGTTGTCGCCCTCCTGCAGCCCTCGAGCCATGCCATTACCTCGGCGCGATCGTAACGCACGGACTTCCCCAGCTTGTAAAACTTCGGACCCTTCCCCTTCAGCCGCCAGTTGCGCAAACATCCCGTCGGCATTCCGAGCATCTCCGCTACGACACGTTCGGTGACGAGCAGCAGCCCGTCGCCCGGTGGCATGATTCCGCTCCCGCTCACGCCCGCCCCTGCCTTTGCCACCAGCGACGCTTGACCCGTCGCTCGAGCTTGTCCGGCTCGACGATCGACACCTCGAGCGCGTCGGGGTGCTGGATAAATACCACCCGATGCGCCGGCAGCTTTTGCAGGCGCATGAAGTCGTCAGCGGTGAATCTGACGGTACGCTGGCCGTAGCGAAGCATCAGCACGGCGATGACCTTGTGAAGCTCGCCGTCGAGGTCGCTCACTGCCGCACCCCGCACCCGAGCCCGACCGCGCGCTTCAAGTCGCACAGCACGTCGGCGATCTCGGGCTGGCAGCCCTGCCACTGGCACCGCGCCGCGTCGCAAAAGCCGCCTGGCGTTGCCGGGTCTGCGCATTGAGTTGTCGCGACGATGCCGTCAAGGTCGCCCTCGCCTTCGATCCACGCGCCGCACTCAGGCCACGCGATGGCGATCTCGGAGAGTGCGGCCGGTGAGACGCAGCGGTGGGAGGCCGTGTCCGGGTTAGGGGGGACAGCCACGAACACGGCCAGCACCACCGCTGCGAGGTGAGCACCTGGCGCGCTCATCGTTGCACCTCGTCCGAAGCGGGTGCCGTGACCGCGACGCGTGAGCCCCACGCCGCAAGCGCCGCGATCACGACCACCGCCCCCACCGCAGCCCTCATCATCCGCACCCACACCGCCGCCGCCTCATCGTCTCAGCGAATCGCCAAGCTTTCCTGCTGATAGATTCTGAGTCCCGGCACGTCACGCACCGGATCGTCCTTGCGCCTGACCGCCAGGCGCAGCCGCGCCTCGTCCAGCACAAGCCACTCGCGCGGGACCAGGGCGAGGTCCACCACGTCGAACGTCCACTCCCGCCGCAACGATGCGCTCGCACCATAGTTGCCACGCGTGACCTCGGCCTTGGCGGAGGCGGCAACCGTCTCGACGGCGACGGCCATCTCGAGCTGTCGCTCCTGCTCAGCCGGCGTGGCAGCCTTGATCGCCTCGGCGATGAGCCGCTCCTGCTCGCGGCGCGCAGCCTCGCGGCGAATGTGTTCCTGCGCCTGCATGTAGACGAGCAGCTTCGATCGCACCGAGTTGGCTGCCCGCATGAGCGCGGCCATCGGCGCGTCGAAGTTGCCCATGATCTTCTTCTTGAGCGCGTCGAGCGGGCGGGTGTATTCCTTGCGCGTCTCATCCAGCTTGCGCGCGAGCGCAGCCAGGCCCTTGCCGAGATCCGTTGCGCGCTCGGCCGTGGCGTCGTCCGTGACCTCGCACCGCCCGGCCATCGCTACCGCAGCCGTGACCTTTTCGGTCAGCGTGGCGTCGGGTTGCTCTTGTAGTTGCAGCTCCATCAGTTCCCCCTTAGAAGTGCTCGATCTCGAATAGATCGCCGCGCGCGCCCCGCGGGAAGTATTCGCAGTCGCCGCCGAGATGGCCCAGAAACCCCCGCACCTTGCGCTCGATCTTTTCGCACGCCGCCCGGTCGCGCTCGATCGTGCTGGTGTAGAGATCGCCGGCCCCGCGCGGGTCGTAGCTGGCGAACAGCCAGGAGCCGCAGCCCGTGACCCACATCGAGCCCTGCACCTGCCACCGGTAGATCGCCGGCATCCCGAACGCGCGCACCTTGGCGTGCTCCTGCTCGTTGTAGGGGCACTTGATCTCGAGCCCCTGATCCCATCGGCCGGGGTTCGTCTTGTGTGCGATGAGCCCGTCGGGCGAGCAGCCGACCTCGGCGAACTCAGAGCCCAGCGCCGGCTCGGCCGAGATAAAGCCGACGTTCCAGACGATCGTGCGCCCGAGCACGAGCCCGGTCATCCGGCGCGCCTCGGCCTCGTAGCTCTTGCCCCAGCGGGTGGCGTGAGCTTCCTTGCGGTCGACGTCGTCGAGCGCGAGAGGCCCGCCCGCGCGCTCGTGTTTGATGCGCTCGGCCAGGCGTTGCCACGCACGCTGCCCGCCCTCGACAATCGTGCGGAAATCGCTGGCGCCGATCCTGCCGCGGCGTTGCTCGGCGTGGGCGGCGGTGGTCGTCATCGTGCCTTCGGCGTGGTCGGCACAGCGTGGAGCAACACATTCCGCGCATCGTCGCCGGTCTGCTTGCCGAACTCGTAAAGCTGCTGAACGACGGCGGCCGCCGCGACCACGCTTGCCAGAGTCTCGATGCAGACGGTGATCGCGTCGAGCCTGGACCGGATCTGATCCAGCGCTTCGGGCAGGTAGCTGTCCGAGTTCATACCGGCAGCTCCGCGTTCGTCGCCGCCTCGCGCTCTGCAAGCCCGCGCTCGTAGTCCGCGAGCCGCGCCTCGACCTTGGCCGCGCTGCCAGCCGGCAGCGTCTCGATGCAGTCGCACTCGAACGCGGTGGCGACACGCTCCTCGTTGATCGGCGGCTTGGCGCCGGCCTTGAGCGCGCGAGCGTGCAGCGCCTTGATCCGCAGCCGCAGCGCGGCGACTTCTTCCGGGCTCACGTAGGGCGAGCCGGTGGCAGTAGCCGGCGGTGTCGGGGGCGTGACGTCGCGGGCGGCGGTCGGACCCACCAGCGCCTCGGGCTCGGCGTCGATTGCGCGGGCGGCGCTGGCGCGCGGTCCGTCCATCTTCGGCCAGGTTTTCTGCGCCCGGCGCACGACCGACTTCTTCGCCATCTCGTCGTACCAGTCGCCCCACGTCGCGCCGTCGGCCATGGGCGAACTCTTGCGCACATCCGCGATCTCGGTGGCCGTCATCACGCAGACGATCGTGCGCCCGCTCGGTAGCGTGGCGCGGCAGTAGACGCCCTCGAGCGTGCCGCGATCGGCAGAGAGGCGCGGCCGCTTGTGCACGAGGTGTGTGCCATCGCCGCGCTCCTCGTACTCCCACGCATCCCCGCTGTAGACCGTGTCGACGTGGACGGACTCGACCGCACCCGAGTCGGTGGCGATCTTGATGAAGCCGCGGTAGCCGATGTCGAGGCAGACCTGCGCGGGCGCGCCCTTCTTAGGTGAGCGCGGCACCAGGTAGGCCAAGCCTTGGGCCGGATTGAGCGAGAGCCCGGTCGCGGCGACCCGGATCATGGCGTCGCGCAGCGACTGCGGTTGCGCCAGCGCGGTTTTGGCGAGGTAGTCGTTCGCGCGAAGCAGTTGCAGCGCGAACTCGGCCTCCTGTTCGAAGGCCACCGGCGCATCACCGGAGAGCGCCACCTCGCGGAACCGCTCCGCGTTCTCTCGCACAACTAGGTCAAGACTCTGCTCTGCCATGTTCCCCACTCCTGGCCGCGCTCTTCTTCCGATGCGCGGCGCTGTTCGGGCAGGTCGCGAAGTGCGACACGTGCCGTTTCTTGCCGGCGTCGGGCAGCACCATGTGCGCGACGTCCGCCTTGATCTCGATGTTGCCGCCCGCGACCGGCGCAGGGTCGATCGGGATCCGGTGACCCTTGACCGTCTCGACGAACACGATCTCGGCCTTGCAGCTCCGGCACGTGGCGTGCTCGGGGCTCATCGGTTGCTGCCTGGCACGAGAGAGATCGGGTCGAACTGCTCCTCGCGGATCGTGAGCCCGCCGCTCTCGTCTGTCTGCTCAGTCGTGAAGGTTCCGCTCACCCCGAGCGTGATGCTGACGCGGATCGGCTCGCCGGGGATGCCGAGCACGTCGACCGCCGTGATCGGCCACATCCACGCCGGTCCGTCGGGGCTGGAGCTTGCTGGCGAGATCCAAATGTCATGTGCCGACGGCCCGCCACGCAGCCGTATGGCGTCGATCAGGATCGGGTCTGCGTCGGGTTCCCCGATCGGCCGTTGCTCCGTCGAGAGCCAGAACCGATCCACGCCACGGCGCACGCGAACGCACGCGACGTCAACGATTAGGTCGGCTATGGCAGTCGTGTGCAGGGTGCAGGCCCACTCTCCGATCGCGTTGGGCACGATCGCCATGCGCGAGATCCCGAACTCGAGCTTCTGGCCGGTCCGCAGATCGACGAACGCCATGTCAGCGCACGAGGGGCCGCCGACCACCTTGACCGCGTAGTTCTCGCGGCCCTTCACTTCGCACTTCTCGAGCGGTCGCTGGTACATCAGTTGCCCGAGCCGGCGAACGGCACCATGCGGATCTTGCGCGTCGCCAGCCGCACGCGCGGCCCGGCCGCTTGCGCATCCAGCACGTCGGCGGCGAAGCGGGCGCGGATGCACTCCGCGTTGCCCTGGTCGATCAACCGGTCAACCTCGGCGTTGAGCCGGCGCCAGCGGAGCGAGAGGTGGATGTTCACGACGACGAACGCCAGGTTGAGCCCGACGGCGAGCCAGAAAAGCACGTCGATCATCACGTCACCTCCGTCGGCCACCACGTGACCGATTCGCTGCCGGTCTGCCGGCAGATCCGTTCGATGCCCTTGCGCACGTAACCGAGGGTCTCCAGGTCAGGGAGCCGGCGCGCGTAAACGTGCCGCTGCCCCATATCGCCAGCGGCGTACTCGGCCGAGGTCAGACCCGGCTTGAGCTTCACCGCGCCCATCACGTAGGCGCACTGCAGCCCGAGCTTGCCGCTGCGGCGGAGTTTCTGAGCGGCGGTGGCGCTGGTCGCGGGGTCGGTGCGCCGCACCGGCTCGCGCAGTGAATCGACGCGGTCGAACAGGGGATCGCGATGCTGGCGCGATTGCCCGCCGCGCTCGTCTCTCATCGCGCCACCGCCCCGAATAGGTCGGACTGCTGGCCTGCCACCCGCTCGGCGTGTTGCAGGTTGGCGACCGCCTGCCGGTAATAGCTGCCCTTCAATTCGGCACCGACAAACTGCCGGCCCAACTCCAGGGCGATCACGCCCTCGGAGCCGATCCCCATAAACGGCGACCAGACCAACTCGCCGGGATTGCTCCATAGCCGCACGCATCGGCGAATCACCTCAAGCTGGAGCGGCGCAAGGTGGCGCTCGTCGTCGTGCTCACGGGCCGAGCGTGCGTTGAGCGTTTCCGATTGGTCGATCCCGTTGCCATTGCTGCCGCCGACCGGCACGGCGAAACCTTCCGCGTCGACGTCGCCTCGCACCGATACCCAGACCGGCGAGGCCCAGCGTTGCCACTGCTCGACCGGGAACTCGTCAAAGTCGTGCGTGACCGGTATCTCGTTGGTGCCGGGCGCCTTCATCACGACGACATAGTCGGCGATCCCCTGCCGGCTCATCGTCGAGTCTTTGCGCAGTTGCTTGTAGAGCAGGCCGAGCGCCTTCGTGCGCTGCATCGCGGTCACGGGGTCCTTCCAGATCGTGACCTCGGAATGGAAGACGAACCCGTGCCGCTCGTAGGCTCGAATCAGGTCGCCGCGGAAGTCCTTTAGTCCGATGTATCCGTTGCGCGTTTTGGTCGTCGGCAGCAGCATACAGTGAAACGCCACCAGCCGGCCGGGCTTCATCACGCGGCCAGTCTCGCGCACGATGAAGTCGTAATGATCGAAGAACTCCGCAGTGTCGCGGACGTTTCCCATGTCCCGCTCGGATGCGCTGTAGACGTAGAGCGAAGCAAAGGGCGGGCTGAACACAGAGAAGTCGATCGACTGCGACGGCAGCGAACACGCAACGTCGACGGTGTCGGCGTTGTAGGCAGTCCAGCGTTCGCCTTTCTCCGGCTTAGTCACGCGGCACCCCTTGGATGCTCTCCTGTATCGCGGCCCGCGTGGTGATCGCCAGCTCGGCGGCCATCGTGGCGGCATCCGCCTCTTTCCGCTCGATGTTTTCCAGGACGGATCGCTCGGCGTCCGATAGGAATCGGTGAACGTGAACCGGCTGCGTCTGGCCGAACCTCCAGCACCGCCTGATTGCCTGGTATTGCGACTCGAAGCTGTCGCTGATGCCGACGAACGCCATGTGCGAGCAGCGTTGAAAATTCATGCCCCATCCGGCGATTGACGGCTTGGTCACGAGCACGCGGATTTTGCCGGCGGCGAAGTCGATCAGGCGGCGCTCTTTGTCGTCGGCGTCATCGGGTCCGCGCACCTCGACCGCTCCCTTGATTGCCTTGGCAACGGCACTCGTCTCGGCGTTGAGGTCGCCCCAGACTAGCCACTGATGCCGGTCGGCGTTGACGATCTCGGCGACGCGTCGGACCCGACCGTCGACGGATGCGGCGCGTGCACGGCGCCGTTCGCGTAGATCGCACGCCGGCTTGGCGAACAGCAGTCCCATCTCGGCCAGCGTCCGGGCGTCGGACAGGATGATGTGATTCTCGACATTGAGCTTTGGCAGGGTGTATCGCGCGTCGTCGTAGCCGAGGTCGGCGGGGTGCCGAACAAGCGCCGCCCACGATGCGACCCAACGCCAGAACAGGGCGCGGGCGTGTCGCTTGAGTCTCCACGTCTGCGTCTCGCCCGAGTCGTGCACGAAATACTCGGACATCATCTCGGTTTGAGTCGCTACGCCGAGAAGCTCCGCGTGTGTGCCTAGCTCGACAAAGTCGTTCGGCGCAGGCGTCGCCGTGGCGCAAAGCCGATAAGGCGTGCCGGCAAAGGCCGTCATCATGTCGGCCAGCCGGCGCGAGTCGTGGTGTTTGATGCACGAACTCTCGTCGAGCACGACGCCGACGAATCGCGCAGGGTCGAACCGGTGCAGCCGGTCGTAGTTGGTGATGTTGATGCCGGGTTGGCAGTCCGCGCCGTCGCGGCAATGCGTCACAGGCACGCTGACAGCCGCGCCCTCACGCATCGTCTGAAACGTCACCGCTAGCGGCGCGAGGATCAGCACGTCGCGCTCGGTTGCGATGTGGATCTGCCGCGCCCATTCGATTTGGATGCGGCTCTTGCCGAGTCCGGTGTCGGCAAAAATCGCGGCGCGGCCGGTGCGCAGAGCCCACGCGGTCAGGTCGCGCTGGAACGGGAACAGCGACGGGTGAAGCGCTGACGGCGGAACGGCGAAGCCATGAGGCTCGACCATGCGCCGCTTCGATTCGAGGAACGCGGCGTAGTCCCTCACGCCTCACCCCCGAATGGGACCGGAGAACAGGAGAGCGGCTCCGGGTGCTGGAACCCGGCGTCAACCCACCCTTGCGGGTGTGTGCCTCGATGGGGGCGGGTCAACGGCAAGGCCGAGGTGGTTGGGACCCCGACGCTCGCAGCCGCAGACTGAGATCCACCCGACTGAGGGACTGATCGCGGGTCTGAAACCCGCGCTAGTTGGGGCCGTGCAGAGGTTGGAGCGGGTGACCGGGATCGAACCGGCGACCTTCTGCATGGCAAGCAGACGCTCTAGCCAGCTGAGCTACACCCGCCCAAGAGTGCCAACCCACTCGCATAGCGCTCGATAGGCTCCGTTGCAAGCCTAGCTACGGCGTAAATCGGCCATTCCACGGAAAACCGCGAAGTGATAGCCAACCGCCGACCACAGTCCGACCAGGGTCGAGACCACCAGCGTGACCATCCCGAGCAGGTAGAAGCTCACGCCGAAGTAGGTGTAGTGGACGATGAGGGCCGGCACGCCGATGCTCTGCAAGATCATCTTGAGCTTGCCGCTGCTGTCGGCGGGCAAGACGATGCCCTCGGCCGCGGCGATGCTGCGCAGCCCCGTGACGCCGAGCTCGCGCCCGATGATCAACACCAGCAGCCAGGCGGGGATCGACGGCGTGCGATCGAGCAACGCGAGCATCACCAGGGCGGACACCACCAAGAGCTTGTCGGCCAACGGGTCGAGTAGCTGTCCGAGCGCCGTGGTCAGCCCGTAGCGGCGCGCGATGTAGCCGTCGAAGAAGTCCGTGAGCGAGGCGGCACAGTAGACCACGAAGGCGATATCGGCGGTTCGCCGCGACGGATCGCTCAACAGCCAGACGACGAGCGGGATTGCCGCGATGCGCACCAGGGTGAGAAGATTGGGCACGTGGCGGAGCCGCGCGGCGAGCGCACTGCCGGCCTGCGGCGAGCTAGCCTGCGCGAGTGGATCCGGGTCGGCAATCATCATCGCGATGCGGGCCGCTCGAACCGCCGCCCACGTTAGATGCAAGGCTACCGGTTTCCCGGGTGCCGTCCAGTTGGCCTCGCACGCAGGTGAGGCGCCGGCCGGGCTTTTGAACGGCGGATCGTGCCCACTAAGATGCCCCGGCGTGGTGGTCTACGACTGCCTAGTCATCGGTAGCGGGCTGGCCGGCTTGAGCTTCGCGGTCAAGGCCGCGCGTCATGGCCGGGTCGCGCTGGTGACCAAACGCAGCCTGGAGGACTCCAATACCGCGTGGGCGCAGGGCGGCATCGCGACGGTTTGGAGCGAGTCCGACTCGCTGCCGAGCCACGTACGGGACACCGTCGATGCCGGCGCCGGCCTGTGCGACGAGACCGTGGTGCAGACGGTGGCGGCGGAAGGCCCTGAGCGCATTCGTGAGCTGATCGAGCTGGGGGTGGAGTTCACGCGGCGGGCCGGCACCGACGACGAGTACGACTTGGGCCTGGAAGGCGGCCACTCGCACCGCCGGGTGCTGCACGTCGCCGACCACACCGGCGCCGAGATCGTCAAGGCGCTCGTCCTCGCCGTGCGGGCCAGCGATGCCATCGACGTCTTCGAGAACCATCACGCCGTCGATCTGCTCGTCGATCAGAAGTTCGGGATCGCTCAGAGCCGGCCCCGCTGCTGGGGTGCTTACGTCCTCGACGCCAACAGCGGAGCGATTCACACGTTCGCCTCACGCATGACCCTGCTCGCCACGGGCGGGGCCGGCAAGGTGTACCTTTATACCTCCAATCCCGACGTGGCCTCCGGCGACGGCTTGGCGATGGCCTACCGGGCCGGCTGCCGCGTGGCCGACCTGGAGTTCATCCAGTTTCACCCGACCTGCCTCTACCACCCGCAGGCCAAGTCGTTCCTGGTCACCGAAGCCATGCGCGGCGAAGGCGCGGTGCTACGCCGGCCCGACGGCAGCCCCTTCATGCGCGAGTACCATCCGCGCGCCGAGCTGGCCCCCCGCGACATCGTCGCGCGCGCCATCGACCGCGAGATGAAGCGCAACGGCTACGACAACGTGCTCCTGGACGTGACCGCGCTGGGCGCCGGCTTCGTCCGCGAGCGGTTCCCGCGGATCTACGAGCGCTGCCTCTCCTACGGCATCGACATCACCACGCAACCGATCCCGGTGGTGCCGGCGGCCCACTACATGTGCGGGGGCGTGGTGACCGACATCCACGGCTCGACGGCGATCGGCCGGCTCTACGCCGCCGGCGAAGTCGCGATGACGGGAATGCACGGCGCCAACCGGCTGGCGTCCAACTCGCTCCTGGAGGCCGTCGTGTTCGCGCACCGCGCCTACCGGCACGCGATCAAGCTGCTCGAGGACAACGCTGACCAGCCGCCCGCGTTTCCCGCCTGGGAGCCGGGCAGCGCCGTCGACATCGAAGAAGAGGTGGTCGTCTCGCACAACTGGGACGAGATCCGGCGGTTGATGTGGAACTACGTCGGCATCGTGCGCAGCGATCGGCGCCTCAAGCGCGCAGCGGCGCGGATCACGATGCTAAGCGAGGAGATTCGCGAGTACTACTGGGACTTCAACATCACCGGCGATCTGCTCGAGCTGCGCAACCTCGTGCAGGTGGCCGAGCTGATCGTGCGCTCCGCGCGCACCCGCCGGGAAAGCCGCGGGCTGCACTTCAACGTCGATTGCCCCGAGCCCGACGAGCGCGGCTGGCGCCGTCACACGGTGATTTGAGCGGACCTACGCCTTGGCCGCGCGCCCATGAGGCGGGAGGAGCTCGAGCGCTTCGAACAGCTTCATCTGCCGGGTCTCGTGCTCGCCGGGCGTGGCGACCGGGTAGCGGGCGGTGAAGCAGGCATCGCAGAAGCCCTCTCTGCGACCCTCCAGGAACGAGTACAGCCCATCCTCGGATAGATAGGCCAGCGTGTCGGCGCCGATGAAGTCGCGGATCTGTTCCACGCTCATCCGGTTGGCGATCAACTCGGCGTGGGTCGGCGTGTCCACACCGTAGTAGCAGGGGCTGACGGTGGGCGGGGCGCAAACGCGGAAGTGCACCTCGGTGGCCCCGGCGCTGCGGATCATACCGACGATCTTGCGGCTGGTGATGCCGCGGACGATCGAGTCGTCGACCACGAGGACGCGCTTGCCGGCCAGCACCTCGCGCTGAGCGTTGAGCTTGACCTTGACGCCGAAGTGGCGAATCGAGTCGGTCGGCTCGATGAACGTCCTGCCCACGTAGTGATTGCGAATGAGCCCCATGTCGAAGGCGAGACCGGACTCCTCGGCGTACCCGAGCGCAGCCGGGACCCCCGAGTCCGGTACCGGAATGACGATGTCGGCCGGCACGGCGGTCTCGCGCGCCAGTTGCCGGCCCATCTCCTTGCGCACCTGGTAGACGTTGCGGCCGTATACCTGGCTGTCGGGCCGGGCAAAGTAGACGTACTCGAAGATGCAGGCGTGGTGCGCGGTCGGGGTAAACGGGCGCAGCGAGCGCACGCCCTGGGCGCTGAAGTGGACCACCTCCCCCGGCTCGATCTCGCGAACGTAGTCCGCCTCCATCAGATCCAGCGCGCAGGTCTCGGAGGCCACCACGTGCCCACCGCCCTTGAAGCGCCCGAGCACCAGCGGGCGAAAACCGTGCGTGTCGCGCGCGGCGATCATCTCGTTCTCCGACAGGAACAGGACCGAGAACGCCCCCTCAACCTGCGTGAGCGCGTCGATGCTGCGCTCGAGTAACCCCGCTTGCTGAGAGCCGGCGATCAGATGAACCAGCACCTCGGTGTCGACGTTGGACTGGAAGATCGAGCCCTTACGCTCGAGCGTATGACGTAACGCGTCGGCATTGACGAAGTTTCCGTTGTGGGCGACGGCCAGGCTGCCGAGCGCGTACTCGACGACGAACGGCTGCGTGTTCCGCAGCAGGGTCTGTCCCTGGGTCGAGTAGCGGTTGTGCCCGATCGCGCTCCGGCCGTCGAGACGCCGGATGATCTCCTCGTCGAAAACGTCGGCCACCAGACCGAGCCCGCGATGGCTGATCAGCGCCTGGCCGTCGGTGGAGGCGATTCCGGCGCCCTCTTGGCCGCGGTGCTGCAGGGCGTACAACCCCAAGTAGGCGAGGTTGGCGGCTTCGCCTCGGTCGTAGACGCCGACCACCCCGCATTCCTCACGGAAGCGATCGGGAAGCCGGTCGACGCGGTCGGGAGAGGCGGGATTGCGGCTGGCGGCGGTCAAGGTGTGCTTCTAGCAGGTCCGGGCCGCCGAGGCACCCTCGGCGATCAGCGGCAAGGTCCGCTCGGAACACTGGACCAGCTCGGCGATCTCGACATCGATCGGGACTGCGCCCGCCGCGCCGCCTGGTCGGCCCAAAACCAGCCGGTTGCCACCGGTGGTGCCCAGGCGCTCAGCGGATACCCCGGCCTCCGTGGCAAGCCGTTCGAGCGGCTCGGCCTGGCGCTCGGTAACCGCGACCACGATGCGCGCGCCGCTCTCGCCGAACAGGGCCTGGTCGGTGCGGCCGCCGACCTCGAGGTCGACGCGGCAGCCGATGGATATCCCGGCCATGCACATCTCGGCCAGCGCGACGGCCAGCCCGCCCTCCGAAACGTCGTGGGCAGTGTCTGCGACGCCTTGCTCGATCAGCCGCACGCACAGATCGGCCAGCCGCTTCTCGGCTTCGAGGTCGAGCCGAGGAGGCCGCTCCCCGGTCAGACCGTGACGCAGGTAGAGGTACTCTGACCCGACGAGCTCGGGCTCGCCGCCGCCCAGCAGATAAACGACGTCGCCGGTGCGTTTGAAGCCGGCGGTGGCAATCCGGGACGCATCCGCGATCAGACCGACCATGGCGACCACGGGTGTGGGGGGGATGGATTCGCCCAGGGTGTCGTTGTAAAAACTCACGTTCCCCGAAACCACCGGCGTCCCGAAGACCGCGCATGCGGCGGCCATGCCGTCGATTGCACGGGCGAACTGCCACATCACCGTGGGCTTTTCCGGGTTGCCGAAGTTGAGGCAGTCGCTGAGCGCCACCGCGCGCCCTCCCACCGCTGCGATGTTGCGAAGGGCCTCGGCTACGGCGTGTTGGGTCCCGACGTAGGGATCCAGCGCGACGTAGCGGGAGTTGCAGTCCAGGGTCATCGCCAGCGCTCCACCGGTCTCGCGCACACGGAGCACGGCGGCGTCTCCGCCCGGTCCCAGGACCGTGTCGCCGCCGACGAACCGGTCGTACTGCTCGAACACCCAGCGCCGGCTGCAGAGGTTGGGCGAGCCGATGAGGGATAGCAGATCTGCCGTCGGGTTCGCGGCGTCGGCCAGGCGGTCGAGCACGAGGCGCGCCGGCTTGGTGGAGGGCTCCTGCTGCGGCCGGTCGTAACTGGGCGCCTGATCGGTGAGCGCGCCGACGGGAATGGAGACCACCGGCCGGCCACGATGGCAGGCGACGAGCTTGCCGTCGTCGGTCACCTCACCCACCTCCACGCAGTCGAGCCCCCAGCGGCGGCAGATCGCCGCGATCCGGCCTTCGCCGCCACGGCGGGCGACCACCAGCATGCGTTCCTGGGACTCGGACAGGAGCATCTCGTAGGGCGTCAGGCTCGGGTCGCGTAGCGGTACCCGGTCGAGGTCCAGGCGGATACCGACCTCGCCACGCGCGGCCATCTCGACCGAGGAGCTGGTCAGGCCGGCGGCCCCCATGTCCTGGATCGCGACCACATCCGGGCCGGCCATGATCTCGAGGCAGGCTTCGATCAGGAGGTTCTCGGTAAACGGATCGCCGACCTGAACCGTCGGCTTCATCTGCTCGGACTCCTCCTTGAACTCGGAGGAAGCCAGCAGGCTCGCGCCGTGGATCCCGTCGCGGCCGGTCTTCGACCCGATGTAGAGAACCGGATTTCCGGTGCCGGCGGCCTTGGCCCGGAAGATGCGGTCGTGCCGGACGGTGCCGAGCGTAAAGGCGTTGACGAGAATGTTGCCGTCGTAACCGCGGTGAAACTGAACCTGACCCCCAATCGTGGGTACGCCCACCGAGTTGCCGTAGCCGCCGATACCGGCCACCACGCCGGCAAGGAGATAGGCGGTCTTTTCGTGCTCTGGCCGCCCGAAGTGCAACGAGTTGAGGCTCGCCACCGGGCGGGCGCCCATCGTGAAGACGTCGCGCAGGATTCCCCCCACGCCGGTGGCCGCACCCTGGTAGGGCTCGATGTAGCTCGGATGGTTGTGGCTCTCGATCTTGAATACCGCCGCCATGCCACCGCCGATGTCGATGGCGCCGGCGTTTTCGCCGGGGCCCTGAAGCACGGCGGCTCCTTTGTTGGGAAGCCGGCGCAGGTGCACGCGCGAGCTTTTGTAGCTGCAGTGCTCGGACCACATGACCGAGAAGACGCCCAACTCTTCGAAGGTCGGAACGCGGCCGAGCTGGTCGCAGGCGCGACGGTATTCCTGTCGGCTGAGCCCGTGCTCGCGCGCCAGGCTCTCGTCGACCTGCAATGGGAGGCGATTGCCGGCGGCGCTCACGCGGTCGCGCTCCTGGAAGCGCCCGCCAGCCACAGCGCGGCCGACTCGAACAGGCTGCGGCCGTCGGTCCGGCCGAGCGCAGCATCGACCGCGTGCTCGGGATGGGGCATGAGGCCGACCACGTTGCCCGCCGCGTTGGTGATGCCGGCAATGTCGGCCATCGAACCGTTGGGTGCGGCCTCGGCATAGCGCAGCACCACCCGGTGGTTCCCTTCCAGCACCTTCAACGTCGCCGGATCGGCGACGTAGCGTCCCTCGCCGTGCTTGATCGGGATCTCGATGGTCTGGCCCGGCCGGTAAGCGCAGGTGAAGGCGCTTACGGTGCTCTCCACGCGCAGGCGCACCGTCCGGCAGATGAAGCGGAGATCGCGATTGCGCACCAGCACCCCGGGCAGCAACCCGGCTTCGCAGAGGATCTGAAAGCCGTTGCAGATGCCGAGCACCGCTCCACCGCCCTCGGCGAACTTGACGACCGCGCGCATGATGGGCGAGAACCGCGCCAGGGCGCCGGCGCGCAGGTAGTCACCGTAGGAAAATCCGCCCGGCAGCACGACCGCGTCGCAGCCGGCCAAATCCTCGTCGCCGTGCCAGAGGGTGACGGCGCGCTGCCCGAGCACCTCTTGCAGCGCGTAGACGGCGTCCCGGTCGTCGTTCGACCCGGGGAATACGACCACGCCCCACTTGAGGCCGCTCACGCGCGCACGTCCTCGAGGTCGAACTCGAAGTCCTCGATGACTAGATTGACGAGCAGCTTCTCGCACATCTCGCGAACTCGGGCTCGCGCGCGTTCACGATCGGTCGCCACGAGCCGCACCACGATGTACTTGCCCTGCCGCACGTCGGCCACTTCCTCGTAGCCCAGCGACTTGAGCGAGGAGGCGACCGCCTTGCCCTGGGGATCGAGGATCGCGACCTTGGGCGTCACGTAGACCTTGGCGAGCAATTCCACGGCGCGGTCAGTTGGCGACCCGGCTGGCGATTTCCCGGTAGGCGTCCTCGACTCCGCCCAGATCGTGACGGAAGCGGTCCTTGTCCAGCTTCTTATGCGTCTGCGCGTCCCAGAACCGGCAGGTGTCCGGACAGATCTCGTCCCCCAGGATCACCGTGCCCTCGGGGGTACGTCCGAACTCGAGCTTGAAGTCGACCAGAAGAACCCCACGCTCCCGCATGAACGGCTTGAGCACGTCGTTGACGGCGAGCGCCAGGCGGTGGATCGTGTCGAGCTCGGGGCGAGTGGCCCAGCCGAACACCAGGATGTGCTCGTCGTTGATCATGGGGTCGCCGAGCTTGTCGCTCTTGTAGTAGTACTCCACGATTGGGCTCGCCAGCTCCTCACCCTCGGGCCTCCCGGTGCGCTGCTGCAGGCTGCCGGCCACGACGTTGCGCACCACGGTTTCGACCGGGATGATCTCGAGCCTGCGCACCAGCATCTCGCGCTCGCCGAGCTCCTCGAGGAAGTGCGTGGGTACGCCCCGCTCCCCGAGCAGACGGAAGAAGCGTGCCGAAATCCGGTTGTTGAGAACCCCCTTGGACTCGATCGTGCCGCGCTTGGCCGCGTTGAATGCGGTGGCGTCGTCCTTGAAGTAGAAGATCAACCGACTGGGATCGCTGGTCGAGTAGATCTTCTTGGCCTTCCCCTCTGCAACGAGATCTCTGCGTTCGATCACGGGGCCTCCTCCAGTGCGCGTTCGATGATCGTGTCCACGTGGCGCAGCGCATGCGTGAAATCGAACGCGTCCGCGATCTCACCCACGCTCAAATGCCGGGCGATGTCGGGGTCGGCGACCACGGCTTCGCGGAAGCCGCCGGCGCCGAGCGCACAGCGTTGAACCCAGCGGTAGCCTTCCTCCCGGCGGACTCCTTTTTCAACCAGCTTGAGCAGAAGCCGCTCGGAGGCGAGCCGGCCGCCGGTAAGCTCGAAGTTCCGCCGCATCGCCTCGGGTCGCACCTCGAGACCGTCGACCACGCTCGTCATCCGCGCCAGCATGAAATCGAGCGTCGTGGTCGCATCCGGCCCGATTACACGCTCAACGGAGGAGTGGCTGATGTCGCGCTCGTGCCAGAGCGCGACATCTTCGAGCGCCGCGATCGCATACGAGCGGAGCAGCCGTGCAAGCCCACATAGGTTCTCGGTGAGAATGGGGTTGCGCTTGTGCGGCATGGCGGAAGAGCCTTTCTGTCCCTCGCCGAACGGCTCGAGCGCTTCGAGCACTTCGCTGCGTTGCAGGTGGCGGATCTCCGTCGCATGCCGTTCCAGCGATGCGCCGACGATCGCCAAGGTCGTGAAGAACTGCGCATGGCGGTCGCGCGGCACCACCTGGGTGGCCACAGGCTCAGGTTTGAGGCCGAGCCGCCCGAGCACTTCGGCCTCGACCTCCGGGCCGTTACCGGCGTACGAGCCCACGGCGCCCGAGAGCTTTCCGAAAGCGATCTGCACCCGCGCGACGCGCAGCCGGTGGAGGCCCCGGACCAGCTCGGCGTACCAACCGGCCAGTTTGAGTCCGAACGTGATCGGCTCGGCATGGATTCCGTGCGTGCGGCCGACCATCAACGTGGCGCGATGGGCCAGGACCTGCCTGCGCACCACGGCGATCAGGCTGGCCAATCCGCCCTCGAGACGCTCGGCGGCCTCGACCAACTGCAGCGCGAACGCGGTGTCGAGCACGTCGGAGGAAGTGAGCCCGAAGTGGAGGTAGCGCCCGGCCTCGCCCACGGACTCCGCCACCGCCGTCACGAAGGCGATCACGTCGTGTTGGACCTCGGCCTCGATCTGGGCGACGCGGGCGGCGTCCACGCGCGCTTTGGCGCGGATCTCGGCTGCGGCCGGCTGCGGCACCAGGCCGTGTCGCGCCAAGGCCTCGCAGACCAGGATCTCGATCTCGAGCATCAGCCCATAGCGATGCTCGTCGGACCAAAGCCGGGCCATCTCCGGGCGCGTGTATCTGGGTATCATGACCGGCTAATCTTGGGCTAATCCAGCTAGTCCAGCTAATCGTGGCCCGGACGGGAGCGGGTGTGGCCGAACCCACCGCTGCCGCGGGCAGTCGGCTCGAGCTCGTCCACCTCCACCAGCCGCGCGTGCACCACCGGACAGATCACCAACTGCGCGATGCGCTCGCCCGGCACGATGTCCACGGTCCGTTTGCCGAGGTTCATGAGCAGAACCGCGACCTCGCCCCGGTAGTCCGAATCGATGGTGCCCGGTGCGTTCGGAATGGTCAGGCCGTGCTCGAACGCCAAGCCGCTCCGCGGGCGGACCTGTCCCTCGTAACCCTCTGGAATCGCGATCGCAAACCCGCACGGCACACGCGCGATCTCGCCGGGAGAGAGCCGCACCGGCTGCTCGATCGCAGCCCGCAGATCCATGCCGGCCGCGCCCGCCGTCATGTAGCCGGGCAGCTCGAAGCCGGTGGACCCGACGCGTTGAATGGAGACTGTGACCGCCGCCACGCTCAGCGCACGCTTCAATCCGAGCGCAGGCTCACCATGCCCTCTTCGGCATCGCCGAGAAGGCCGACGCCGAGCCGCTCGAACGCGAACAGCTCGCGCGCCAGCTCGACGACGTCGGTATTGCTCGCTTCTTCGATGCGTCGCACGATCTCGGAGACCGGAACCTCGCGGTCGAAGTAGATCTGGTTGCGTGCGATCCGGACCATGCGCCCTTCGGTCGACTCGAGCGAGAGCGGTATACTGCCGATGAGCTGGCCTTTGGTCCGTTCCAGCTCATCGGGACGCAAGCCGTCTCGGGTGACCGAGCCCAGCTCTTCCAGGATCAGATCGACGACCTCGGCTACGTTCTCGCGCGAGGTAGCGACGTAGAAGCCCGTGTAGCCGATGTCACGGAACGCGTTCTGGAAACCGTAGATCGTGTAGGCCAGGCCTCGCTCCTCGCGCACTGACTGGAACAGCCGCGAGCTCATCCCGCCGCCCAGCGCCGTAATCAGGAGCTCGCCGGCCTCCCGGCGGGGGTCCGTGACCGCGAGTCCGGGAAGCCCCACGACGATGTGCACCTGCTCCAGGTCGCGGCTGCAAATGAAGACGCCGGGGTTGAAGTCGGGACGGTCATCAGCGGGACGCTCGCAGCTTCCGGCCAAAGGCGCGAAGCGCGCCCGGCACATGTCCACCAGCATCTCGTGCTCGATCCGTCCGGTCGCGGCGATCAGCACGCGGTCGGGACGGTACCGCTGACGCACGTAGCCGATGATGTCATCGCGGGCGATCCGCCCGACGCTGTCGGCAGTTCCGGTGATCGTCCAGCCCAGCGGGTGACCCGGCCAGTAATGCTCGAGAAAGTAGTCGTGGATATAGTCTTCGGGTGAGTCTTCGCAGTCGAAGATCTCCTGAAGAATGACCTCGCGCTCGAGCGTGATGTCTTCCTCGCGGAAGAGGCTGTTGAGAAAGATATCGCCGAGCACGTCGAGAGCCGGAGCGACGTGGTCAGCCAGGGTGCGGGTGTGGTAGCAGGTGCACTCCTTGTCGGTGAACGCGTTGATCGTGCCGCCGAGCCGCTCGATCTCCTCAGCGACCTGTCGCGCGGAGCGCGATCCGGTGCCCTTGAAGAGGAGGTGCTCGATGAAGTGAGAGATGCCGTTGAGATTCTGCGATTCGTAGCGCGACCCGTTCTCGACCCAGATGCCCACGGCGGCCGAGGCTACGTCGCGCATGCCCTCGGTAACGATCCGAAGGCCGTTGTCGAGCCGCGTGATGCGCGGGTTATCGTTCTCGTTCAGGTGCCGGCCTCCGCAAGCTCCCGTCGAGCTTCCTTCAAGCTCAAGCGAATTTTGCCCTGTCGGTCGACCTCCAGGACCTTGACCGGGATCCGGTCGCCTTCGTGCAGCACGTCCGACACGCTTTTGACTCGCTCGTCAGCGAGCTGCGAGATGTGGAGCAGACCGTCGGTTCCGGGGAAAATCTCCACGAACGCGCCGAAGTCGACGATCTTGCGCACCTTCCCGTCGTAAATCCGCCCGACTTCCGGCGAGGCGGTCAGCCCACGGATGATGGCGAGCGCTTTCGCGAGCGCCTCGCCGTCGGCCGAAGCGATGGCCACGGTGCCGTCGTCTTCGACGTCGATCTTGCAGCCGGTCTCCTGCACGATGCCGCGGATCACCTTGCCGCCCGGGCCGATGACGTCGCGAATCTTGTCGGGCGGGATGCTGATGACCTCGATCCGGGGCGCGTGCATCGACATCTCGGCGCGCGGCGCGAGGATGGCTTTGGCCATCTCGCCGAGAATGTGCAGCCGAGCCTCGCGCGCCTGATAGAGCGCGTCCCGCATGACCTCGCGCCGCAGACCGTCGATTTTGATGTCCATCTGCACAGCCGTGATGCCCTCGGCGGTGCCGGCCACCTTGAAATCCATGTCGCCCAGATGGTCCTCGTCGCCGAGGATGTCGGACAGGACGACGTGCTTGCCACCTTCTTCGATCAGGCCCATCGCCACGCCAGCCACCGGCGCGCGGATCGGAACCCCGGCGTCCATCAACGCAAGCGAGCCGCCGCAGACCGAAGCCATCGAGGAGGATCCGTTCGATTCGGTCACCTCGCTGACGATTCGAAGCGTGTAGGGGAAGCTCTCCGCATCCGGCAGCACGCGCGCAAGCGCGCGCTCGGCCAGCGCGCCGTGGCCGATCTCTCGGCGCCCCGCCGAACGCAGCATCTTGGCCTCGCCCACGCTGTACGGCGGGAAGTTGTAGTGGAGCATGAAGCGCTTGTAGGCGTCGCCGTACAAGGAATCGATGCGCTGTTCGTCCGCCGAGGTGCCCAAGGTGGTCACGACGATGGCCTGGGTCTCGCCACGCGTGAACAGCGCGGAACCGTGGGTGCGTGGCAACAGGCCCAGATCGATCGAGATCGGACGCACGTCCTTGAGACCGCGCCCGTCGATACGGCGCCCGCTGCGGAGAACCTGCTGCCGGACCACGTCACTCTTGATCGTCTCGAGCGCCGCACCGACCTCGTCGACCCGATCGGCGAGATCGGCGGGCAGGTTGCTTCGGAACTCGGTCAGATGCCGATCGATGGCCTCGTAGCGAGCCTGCTTGTCGGCGATGTTGTAAGCCTTGTCGAGACCGGGTCCCGCGAGCTTGCGAACCTTCTCGAGCAGCTGAAGATCCGTTTGCGGCACCGCGACGGCGCGCTTGGGCTTGCCGGCTTTCTCGCGCAAGCGCTCCTGGGCGTCGATGATCGGAATGATCGACTCGTGCGCGAAGTAGAGCGCTTCCAGGATCTCGTCCTCCGGCACCGTCGACGCACCGCCCTCGACCATGACGATCGCATCCCGCTTGGCCGCCACGAGCAGGTCGATGTCGCTCTGTTCGAGCTGGTCGAAGGAGGGGTTGACGACGAGCTTGCCGTCGAGGCGGCCGACCCTGACCGCGCCGATCGGTCCCGCGAAGGGAATGTCGGAGATCGTCAGGGCCGCGGACGCCCCGTTGAGGCTCAACACGTCGGGACAGCCATCGCGATCGGCCGATAAAACCGTCGCGATCACCTGCGTCTCGCAGCGGTAGCCCTCAGGAAACAGCGGCCTGATCGGCCGGTCGATGACCCTGCAAGTCAGGATCTCGTGCGCCGCCGGCCTCCCCTCGCGCTTGAAGAATCCGCCGGGGATCTTGCCGGCAGCGAACGCTTTCTCTTGGTAGTCGACGGTGAGCGGGAAGAAATCGGCCCCCTCACGCGCCTCGCGCAGCGAAACCGCAGTGACAAGCACCACCGTGTCGCTGTAGGTAACCATCACGGCGCCGTGCGCCTGTCTGGCGATCCTGCCGCTTTCGAACCCGAGAGTGCGGCCTCCCAACTCGAGCGATTGTCTTTGAATCATCAATGAATCCTCTTCCTGACCTGTGAATCGGGGTCGGAGAGGAGCCGAGAAACGGGCGGGCGCTTACTTGCGCAGACCAAGCCGGTCAATGACCGCGAGGTACCGCGTGTGTTCGGTCCGCTTCAAGTAGTCCAGCAACCGCCGGCGCGTACTCACCAGCTTGAGCAGTCCACGCCGCGAATGATGGTCCTTGGTGTGTACCTTGAAGTGCCCCGTCAGATGCGCGATTCGCGCACTGAGCAAAGCGATCTGGACCTCTGAGGAGCCCGTGTCTTGCTCGTGAGCACGGAACGACTCCATGATCTGTCGTTTGCTCTCTGTCTCGTGCTGTGCGGCTGACGCGGGCATTTCGCTTTCGTTCCTTTTTCTCTTGCCCTCTCCGGTGTTGCGGGCTTCTAACACGGCCGGTCATGCCGCGCAAGGCGACCGCGGGCAGCGAACACTCGGTCGATCTTCCATCGCCCTCCAGCTTCGGAAACGACGGCCACCAGCCGGCCATGCTCGTCGACGACGCACCCCTTCTCTCCGACGGCGACCGGGAGATCCAGCCGAGCCAGAGCCCCCTGCTGACCCGCCCGCAGCCGTTCGGCCGCCGGGAGGTCGACCGGGAGGCGGCGCAGGTGAGCGAGCGCGGTCACGGTATCGATGATCCGCGAACGCACCGTATCGATCGCAGACTCCGCCCTGAGCTCGTCCAGGGGCACGGCGGCCGAGAGGTCGAAGGAGCCGACGGAGGTGCGCACCAACTCCTCCAGATGGGCGCCGCATCCCAAAGCCTCGCCGATGTCCCGCGCGAGGCTGCGGATGTAGGTCCCCTTCGAGCAGTGCACTTCAATCGCCAGCCGCGCCTCCGACTGTACCTCCAGGCGCAGCCGGTGAATGTGAATCGCGCGTGGGGGAAGCTCCGGCGCCTGGCCTCGGCGCGCCAACCGGTACATGGGAACCCCGGCCTGCTTGATCGCGGAAAACGCCGGCGGCGTTTGCTCGATCGCTCCGAGAAACCGCTCGGCCAGAGCCGCCAGATTGACGTCTGCCAGCGTGGGAACCGGCGCCTCGGCGAGAACCCGCCCGGTACGGTCCAACGTGTCGGTGAGGATGCCCAAGCGCACCGTTCCGCGATAGCTCTTGTCGGCGCCCATCAAGTAGTTCGCGGCCTTGGTCGCCTCACCCATGCACACGGGCAGCAGTCCCGACGCGAACGGATCGAGCGTGCCCAAGTGCCCGATCTTGGCCACCCGCAGCGCTCGTTTCGCCACGGCCACCGCACCAGCCGAGGTGATTCCCGGTGGCTTGTCGAGCAAGAGTATGCCGTCCATCGCGCCGCCGCTTACTCGCCGTCCTTCTTGGGTCCGGAGCCGGGCTTGGCGGCTAGCAGCGCGTTGATCCGGGCTGCGCGCTCGAAGGAATCGTCGAAGACGAAGCGCAGCTCGGGCACGTAGCGCAACTGCAGCCGCCGGCCGAGCTCGCGTCGCAGGAGCCCGCTGGCGTGGACCAGGGCCCCTTCGCAACGGTCCTTGCCTGCGGTCCCTTCGAGACAGGAAAAGTATACCCGCGCCTGGCGCAGGTCGGGCGTCATCTGGACGCGCGTGAAAGTCACCAAGGTCAAGCGTGGATCGGCCAGAACCCGCTCGACGATGTTCGAGATCTCCTGAAGAATCTGCCGTCCGACGCGCTCGACTCGCTGCCCGCTCATATCTGGACCGCACCCGACCGACGACGGTCAATAGTTGTCGAAAGCGTAGGATTCTTCACCGGCCTCGGCCAGGCCGAGCTTGCCGATGAAAGCGGACACCTCGCGCAAGGAGCGGTCGACGTGATCCCGTTCGTTCCCGACCTGCGCGATGCCGAGCGTGACGCGCTGCCAGGAGTCCTGGTCGTCGCATTCCGCGATCGACACGTTGAACTTGTTGGCCACGCGCGCCTTGATCGAGCGCAGGACGGCGCGTTTCCCCTTGAGCGATTGGTTCTCCGGCAGATAGAGCACCAGCCGGAGCACGCCGATGACCATGGCAGTAGACCCGGCGGCCGGATGCGGCTCAGGGCGGCGAGCCCGAGGGCGGCGAGCCCGGCGGAGCGCTCTGACTTGCCTGCTCGAGCGTGCGCTTGACCTCGTCCATGCGGAAACACTCGATCACGTCTCCCGGTTTGACGTCGTTGTAGCGGTCGATTCCGATGCCGCACTCGTACCCGCTCTGCACCTCGCGCGCGTCGTCCGCAAAGCGCCGGAGGCTACCGAGCTTGCCGGTGTGGACGACCACGTTGTCGCGCAACAGGCGGCACTGCGCGCTGCGGTTGATCTTGCCATCGGTCACGTAGGACCCGGCGATGGTGACCCCTCCGGGCAGATTGAAGGTTTGCCGCACCTCGGCGCGGCCCTCGATGACCTCGCGATAACTCGGCGCGAGCATGCCTTCCAGGGCCAGACGCATTTCGCCCAGAGCCTCGTAAATGATCGTGTGAAGGCGAACATCCACCCCTTCGTCTTCCGCGAGCGCTCGCGCTTTGCCCTCCGGGCGCACGTGGAACCCAATGACGACGGCCTGCGAAGCGAGCGCGAGCTGAACGTCCGACTCGGTGATCGCCCCGACCCCCGCGTGAATGACGTTGACCGACACTTCAGCGGTGCGCAGTTTTTCGAGCGATTGCTTGAGCGCTTCGGCCGATCCGTGGACGTCCGCTTTGACGATCACCTTGAGCTCGTTCGCGCGCCCGGACGCGAACTGCGCTTGCAGATCCTCGAGCGACAAGCGGGAACTGGCGACGGCCTGGGCCTTGCGCGTGGCGTCGCGCCGGTGGTCGGCTACCTGAGCGGCTTTGGCAGCGTCCTCGACGACGTCGAAGCGATCGCCGGCCAGGGGCAAAGAGTCCAAGCCCAGGATCTCGACCGGATGCGAGGGTCCAGCGACGGCGATCTGGCGCCCCGTGTGATCCATCATCGCGCGTACGCGGCCGGTGGCCTCTCCAACCACGAAGCTATCGCCGCGGTTGAGGGTGCCCTGCTGGACCAGAACGGTAGCGACTGGCCCTCGGCCCTTGTCCAAGCGCGCCTCGATGACCGTGCCCTGAGCGGCACGGTCGGCAACGGCGTGCAACTCCTGCATCTCGGCGAGCACGGAGATCGATTCCAGGAGCTCGTCGACTCCTTGCTTCTTCAAGGCAGATACTGGGACGAACTGCGTGTCGCCACCCCAGTCTTCGGCCTGCACGCCATGTTCGGCGAGCTGCTGCTTGATGCGGTCCAGGTTGGCTCCGGGCTTGTCGATCTTGTTGACGGCCACGATGAGCGGGATTCCAGCCGCTCGGGCGTGGTGAATCGCTTCGCTGGTTTGCGGCATCACGCCATCGTCGGCCGCCACGACCAGCACCACGAGGTCGGTCACCTTGGCCCCGCGCGCCCGCATCGCCGTAAAGGCCTCGTGGCCCGGCGTGTCGAGGAAGCAAATCTCGCCTTGCGGCGTCTTGACCATGTACGCGCCGATGTGCTGGGTAATGCCGCCCGCTTCTGAAGCGACGACGTTGCTCTTGCGGATGACATCCAGCAGCGAGGTCTTGCCGTGATCCACGTGTCCCATGACCGTGACCACCGGGGGACGGCTGGCCGTTTGCACCTCGACGGCGTCTTGCTCGGTCCCGACGTGGAGCAACTCATCGACGTTGACGGCGGTGTTCTCGACGGAGTACCCGAATCCGTCGGCGACCAACGTGGCCGTGTCCAGATCGATGGTGTCGTTGATGCTCTTCATCACCCCCAGCCGCATCAACGCGCCGAGCACCTCACCCGCCTTGATGCCCATCGCGCGGGCGATCTCCCCGGCCGTGGTTGCCTCGTTGATCTTGATCACGCGCTTGCTCGCTTTGGGCGTGGTGAGCTCGGTCTTCTGGACTTTCTGGCCCGGCGCCACCCGCCTTTTGATCGGCCGGCGGTTGCGCGCCTGGACCGAGCGTTCGAGCGCGTCGAACATGTCCTCCTTGCGAACGACCTTGCGCTTGCGCTTGCGCCCGGCCTTGTCGGCCGCGGCCGGATCGGCCGTACCGGGCGCAGGCTGCTCGACGGCGACCGGCTTGGGCTTCGCGCTGAGGTCAATTCGGCCCAGAACCCGGGCCGGACCGCGGCGTTCCGGCGCCACGCCGCCGCTAGCCCCTTCGGCAAGGCGCGCCTCGGCGTGACTCATCATCTCGGCCGCAAGCTTGTCTGGCTCATCGACCGGAATCGCTTCCTGCTCCTCTTCCTCGGCCACCGGCTCGGGTGTGGGCTCGGGCGCGGCGACCAGCACGGGCGCAATCATCATCTCAGGAGCCGGCGCCTCTTCGACGGCGACAGGGACCTCGCTGGGCGGTGGCTCCTCGCGCTCGGGGGCGGGTTCCGGCCCGGGCACCGCGGCGACCGGCTGCGGCAGGGTTGCGGCATAACCAAACTCGTTCCCGTCGAACAGACCGAACAACTCATGCGGGGTATCGATCGAGGTTGGCGCCCGGAACCCTTTGGGGAACAAGCTCGCGGCGCTTTCGATCTCGGCGCCCGCCGCCGTCTGCTGGGTGCGACGTAGAACGACGCCGCGCTTGACGCGCCTCTCCGTGACAACGGCGGCGACCGCTTCGGCGCCGTCCGCTCCGGCGGCGCGCTTGAGAAACACGCGCGTCTCGGGTTCGGCGGCGGGCGTCAGCCCCATCGCCTCGCGTACGCGTTCGGCTTCCGCTTCGGTCAGAGAGCTCTGGGCTTTCTTGCCCGCGATGCCCATCCGCTCGAGTCGCTCGAGGATATCCTTGGACTTTACGCCCCATTGCAGGGCCAGTTCGTGTATGCGCATGCGTTCTATCTCTTACCCTGCTGTCCTTGCCCGCTAGCCCCGGCGTTCAGCACTCCCTGCAATGCGGTCGCCAGCGCCGCGCGCGAGGTGGCATCGGTCGCGACGCGCAGCGACCGATTGAAGAGCTTGCCACGCGCGGATCGCACGATGCACGGAGAGTGCGCGTGCACGTAGGCGCTGCGCCCACCCTGCGGCCGCTCGACGGCGCGCAGCGTGCCGTCGGGGGCTACCTGAACGCGCACGAGCGTACCCTGAGCATCGCGCTCGCCGCAACCGACACAGGTGCGCACCGGCACATGGACGCGAGAACTCACCCTTCGACCTCCACCGGCGCCTCCCCGGATCCGGCCACAGCCGGCGCGCTCTCGGCCTCGGCCGGCACGCTCTCAGCCTCGGCCGGCGCGCTCTCGGCCTCGGCCGGCGCCGGCCGCAGGGCGATCGCCGCCTCCGAAATCGCGGTGGCGACGCGCAACACCATCATCTCCATCCGCTCGCGCACGGCGGCAACCGCGGCGGTCGTGATGAAAGCCGTCGCCTGGTCGGGCGTGACGTCGAGCACCGCCGCGATTTCCTCGGCGCTGCTGGTCGCGAGCTCGCCCGCCGATTTGTAGCCGTCGGCGAGCAACAGTTCGGCACGGAGATCGCCGAGGCCTTCGACCCGGCGCAACGAACGGCGCGACTCGCGCTGTCGTTTCTCGTACTCGTTCTCGCTGTGGACGTCGAGCTTCCACTTGGAGAGCTTGCCTGCGAGGCGCACGTTCTGGCCCTTGCGGCCGATCGCAAGCGAGAGCTGGTCGTCGGGGACGATGACCTCCATCGCATGTGCATCCTCGTCGATGACGATGCGGGACACCTTCGCGGGGGACAGCGCGCGACAGACGAAGTCGGTCTCGTCCGGACTCCACGGCACGATGTCGATGCGCTCGCCGCGCAGCTCCTGGACAACCGCCTGGACGCGGCTGCCACGCATGCCGACGCATGCACCGACCGGGTCAACGTCGCTGTCGCGGGAGATCACGGAAATTTTCGCGCGCCCACCGGGCTCACGTACGACGTCTTTGATCTCCACGATTCCCTCGTAGACCTCAGGAACCTCCTGCGCGAACAGCTTGCGGACCAGGTCAGGGCTGGTGCGGCTCAGCACGATCTGAGGCCCGCGCACCGACTCGTTCACGTCGATGATCAGCGCGCGGATGCGGTCGCCTTGGCGGTAACGCTCGCGGGGAATCTGTTCCTTCTCGGGCAGGATCGCATCGACGTTGGGACGGAGTTGCACGACGAGGTTGCGCCGCTCGAACCGCATAACGATGCCCGACTGGATCGTACCGTTGTACTCCTTGAATTCCTTGTAGATCATCGCGCGCTCGTAGTCGCGCACCTTTTGGACGATGTTCTGCTTGGCCGCCTGCGCGGCGATGCGCCCGAACGGCGCGGTGTCGAGCTGGATCAACAGCTCATCGCCAAGCTGAGCCTCCGGATCGATCTCGGCGCGCGCCTTGGCCAGGGCGATGGCATTGAGGTCTTGGGGCTCCTCGACCACCGTCAAGATCTTGAACACCTCGATATCACCCGTCTCGTCGTTATACTTCGCTTCGACGTTGAGCTCTTGCCCGTAGGTCTTGCGGGCTGCCGACTTCATCGCATCCTCGACGGCTTCGATCACGAGCGCTTTGTCCAGGCCTTTCTCTTTGCTGACCTGCTCGATTACGCGTCCAAGTTCCTTCTGCATCGTCAGTCGCCCTCGTCAACGCCGGCGTGTCGGCCTGCGCTCCTTGCTCGGAAACTCATACTCGACGTTCGCCTTCTCGATCTCGCCGAGCCCCATGGTCCGAATCTCCTTCGTATCCGTCGTGACGGTGAGCATCTCGCCGTCCAAACTCTCGAGCCGGCCGAGCAGCGTCCGGCCCCCCTCCCCGCTCGCTGCCAGGCGCAATCGCACGCGACTTCCGACCGCCGCGTGGAAGTGCTCGGGCGTGATCAGCCGTCGGTTCAACCCCGGCGAAGACACTTCCAGCATGTAACGGCCCCGAACCACTTCCTGCGCTTCCAGCACGTCCCCGAGCCTACGACTGACGACCTCGCAGTCCCCCACCGTCACCGCCCCCCCGGGCCGGTCCAAGGTGACGCGGATGAGCCGCCGAGGACCCACGCCGGCCAGCTCTACATCGAGGAGCTCGAGACCGAGATCGGCAGCTACAGGTCGGCCGAGCGCCAGGATGCGTTCTCTTTCCGAAGTCACGTCGCTCACCCCGGGCGCGAGGGCGGCGCAACGTCCGGCCCGAACTGCCAATAAAAAAGGCGGGCACAGGGCCCACCCCTCAAGTCGCCCCAGAAGCGCGCTTTTCGTACCACAGCGCGCGCCGCGGGGCAAGGCGGCGGCTGCGTGCGTCAACCGCGGGCGAGATCGGCGACGAGGTCGGAATACTTCTCCGCAATGACCTTGCGTTTGAGCTTGAGGCTCGGCGTCAATTCTCCGTTCTCGACGGAGAGCTCGCACGGCAGCAGCCGAAAGTACTTGATGCTCTCGTAGGACGCGAGCCGCTGGTTGACGTGATCGACCTCTCGCGCGACCGCAGCCACGATCCGTTCGTTCGCGGCCAAAGCCTCCGGCGAGTCGGCGGCGATCCCATGGTTTTTCGCCCACGCCCTGCCTGCATCCGGGTCGAGCGCGATGAGCGCCACACAATACTTGAGTCGATCACCGATCACGACCGCTTGACTGATGAGCGGCCGAGACTTGAGCATGTTCTCTATCTTTTGCGGCGCAACGTACTTGCCACCCGCGGTCTTGATCAGTTCCTTCTTGCGATCGGTGATGCGCAGGAACCCGTCCTCGAACGTCCCGATGTCGCCGGTATGGAACCACCCCTCGCTATCCCACGATTCCGCGGTCTCTTGCGGGCGCCGGTAATACCCGACGGCGACGTTGGGCCCCTTGGCCAGGATCTCGCCGTCCTCGGCCAGCTTCAGGGTGACCCCCGGAAGCGGTAGGCCGACGGTGCCGATGCGCGTCCGGCCCGGCAGATTGCACGTGAGGATCGGCGTAGTCTCGGTGAGCCCATACCCCTCCAGGACCGGCAGTCCCACCGCATGGAAGAACTCGTTGATCTCGGGAGCGAGAGGCGCGCCACCCGAGATGAGATAACGCATCCGGCCCCCCAATCGCGCGTGAATCTTGCTGAACACCAGTTCGTGCGCGAGCCGGTCTTGCAGAGCGAGCATGGCCGGCACCGGCGCGCCACGGTTGACGTACTCTGCCCTGCGCCTGCCCACCGCGACCGCCCAGTCAAAGATGCGGCGCGTGAGGCCACTGCCCTGGTCGCGCGCTTGCTGAACGCCCGCGTAGATTTTTTCGAGGATGCGCGGGACCGAAGGCATGAAGTGCGGCCGTGTCGCCACCAGATCGGCCGCAACGGTGTCGATTTTCTCGGCCAGCGCCGTGACCGTACCCAGATATATGCCGAGGTACTCCATCATGCGCCCGAACGAGTGCGCCAGCGGAAGGTAGGCAAAGTCGATCTCACCGGGCTGGACCAGACCGGCTTGGCCCACGGCGGCAAGCGTGGCCAGATGGTTGCCGTGCGTCTGGACGACGCCCTTGGGAAGGCCGGTGGTCCCAGAGGTGTACACGATGGTTGCGAGCTTCTCAGGGTGCAGGGCCGCCGTGCGTCGCGTGATTTCGTCGCGGTTGGCAGCCAGGTACGCCCGGCCCCGCACCCTCAGATCCGCCAGACTCGAGTGCCCTCCCGAGGTCCCGGAGAACACGATCACGTGCTCGACGCCCACCGTCAGCCGCGCGCCGCCGACCTCGATCCCCTCCTCGATCGCGCGGTTGACCTTCTCGGCCTGGGCCCGATCCTCGACGAACACGGTGCGAGCGCCCGAGTCGTGCAGAATGTAGCCACACTCAGAGGCGAGGTTGGACGGATAGATCGGGATCGTCACACACCCGACGGCGAGCGCGGCCAGATCGACCTCGGTCCACTCCGGGCACGTGGCCGATAGGATCGCCACACGATCCTCGGGCTGCAGACCCAGATCCAGCAGACCGGAAGCGGTCTCTTCGACGTTGCGCCGGCACTCGGTCCATGAGGTCGCATGGTAGGCGCCCGATCGCTTGGCGAGATAGCGTGGCGCCCGACCGTAACGATCGGCCATGCCGAAGAACATCTCGGGGAGACTGCGAAACTGGCTCAACGATCCTCTCGACGAGCGTGGAACGTCGTCAAGCCGACCACCTCCAGCACGCGGAGGCCCGACGGGGTTTGAACGCGCACCTCATCGCCCTGCCGCCGGTTGAGCAGCGCCTGGCCGATCGGGGAACCGATCGAGACGTGGCCAGAAGCCAGCTCGGCCTCCTCGGGGAAGACCAACTGGTAGACGCTGCGGTCCCCACTGGCCGCGTCTTCGACCTCGACCAAGCTGCCGTAGCCGGCCCGATCGCTGGGAATGGACGTCAGCGAGTAGCGGGAAAGCTCTCCGATCCTTCGTTCCAGCAGGGCGACGCGCGCCGTGAGAATCCCCTGGCGCTCCTTCGCGGCCTCGTACTCCGCGTTCTCGCTGATGTCTCCGTGCGCGCGTGCCTCCTCGAGCTGCCTGGGCAGGTCCTTGGACAGCTCGCGGCGCATCGCCGCCAGATCCTCGCGCAACTTTGCGAGAATGGGTAGTTGGTCGGGCATTCCCGCGATCCTAAGTGCCCGTCGTCAGGCTGTCAAAACTCAGCCGCGCAGTACCTCGACGGCGATCCGGCTCGCGCTCTTGCCGTCGAACTGACCCGGAAAGCGCAAACCCAACTCCTTCATGATCGCACCGAGCGCACACGCACCGGTCTCGGCGACGATCTTCTGGATCGCTTCCCTCAGCTCGGGCTCGCCGAGCGATCGCGGGAGATATCCCTCGAGTATTGCCAGGGTCGCTTCCTGTTCGCTGATCGTCTCGGCGCGACCGGCCTTGCGGGCGAACTCGAGCGTTTCGCCGCACTGGCGCGCCTCCCGCTTGACCACCGCGATCAACTCGGTCTCGGACAGTTCCTTGGTGCGCGCCTCGATCGCCTTGTTCTGGATGGCGGCAAGCGTGGTACGCAATACTCGAGTGCGCAGATGATCCTTGGCCAGCATCGCCCGGCGAAGATCTTCCCGCAGAGTGCTCTCGCTCAACGGCACGTCGTCTCACCCCTCGCGCAATCGGCCCGATTCCACGCCATGGGCCAGACGCTCCGTCAACTGGCCGAGTGAGCCCGCTTCTCGACCCAACTGCACGCTCTGTTCCTTAGCGGCACGCCGGCGTTTCTCGCGTTTGACGAACCCCATCTCCTCAAACCGGCTCAACGCGTTACCGAGAATCACCACCGTCGCTCCCTCGGGCTTCTGGGCTTCGCCGATCAGGATGCTGGCCTCGTAGTCCTTGCGATAGAGATCCTGGACCTGCTTCTCCGCGACGCCGTTGCGGCCGACGTGGGTGAGGATCGTTCGCGCCGCGAGCCAGTAGGCCTCCCGGAAGTTGTCGAGAGCCCCCACCGTGGCGCGTAGCAGCGGATGCCTGAGATCGACCTCGCTGTCACGCAGCACGCCCTGTTCCCGGTAGTAACTCTCCAAGCTCTCGATCATCGCCGGCAGCTCCGATCTTCGCGGCAGCGCGAACTCGTAGCGGAACAGGTCGAGCCACCACCAGATCTCCGCCAGCCATTCCTCGCGACGCTTGCCCGCTACCAGGCAGAACGTGAGCAGCGATGGGACGAGGAAAGCGTGGATCAGGTTGTTCTTGTAGAAGTCGAGGGCGAGCCGCTTTTCTTCGCGTACGACCAGCACCTCGTCGCGGCCGCGGCGAATCAACTCGATCAGATCGTTGGCTCGCAGAAACGCCAGGCTTTCGCGGAAGCTGCCGATGTTGCGCTCGAGCGAGGCGGTCGGAGTGATCCCCTGGAACTTGATCAATCCGGCCAGCGCGTTCGCCTGTGCCGCATACTCTTCGTACAGCTTCCCGCGATGCGAAGCCGCAAGCATGACCGTCGCTGAAACCGAGGTAGCGCCGGCCACCGCGCACCCGTTGACCTCGCGCAGGATGCGGAAACCAAGCTGCTGGACGAAGCGGCGCTTTTCCTCTTCCACCTCGGGGACGCCGGTGTCTTCACTGAACCGGGACTTGAGGTCGCCGAGCGCGCCATCGAGCGAGATCGGATCGGCAAAAGACACGTAGACGGTGCCGTATTTCTGCTTGAGGAATCGCCGGGCGCGCAGCAAAGCGCCGAAGCTTTCCGCCTCTTTCTCGGTGCCAGTGAGCTCGGCCTGGTACGCGTCTTCCTCGACGATTCGTCCGTAGTGGATCGAGACCGGGCAGAGGTACAGGTCGCGGTGGATGCCTCCGAGCTGAGCATCGACGATCGCCGAAAGCATGCCCAGCCGCGGCGTCATGATCTTGCCCGTGCGGCTGCGCCCACCTTCGATGAAGAACTCCTGGGTGTAGCCTTCGCGGATCAGGAACATCAGATACCGACGGAACACCGCCTTGTAGAGCACGTTGTCGGCAAAGCTGCGCCGTACGAAAAACGCGCCGCAGGCGCGCAGGAACGACGCCATCGGCCAGAAGGCCATGTTGATGCCAGCGAAGATGTGGGGTGGGCTGACGAAATTGAGATGGCAAAGGTACGTGATGATCAGGTAGTCGAGGTGACTGCGGTGGCAGGGCACGAGAACAACCGGATGGTCGCGCACCTTCTCGATGACTTTCTCGAACCCGATGGGCTCCATCCCCGAAAACATGCGGTTCCACATCTTCTTGAACACGTATGCCACGCACGCGAACAGCAAGCCGTTGAAGTCGGCGGCCATCTCGTCGAAGTAGGACTCCGCTTCTTTGCGCAGCCGGCTGACCGCGACCTGACGATCGCGCGCAATGCGCCGCAGTTCCGCGTCCATCTCGGACGTCTCGAGCACCAGGCTCTTGACCTGGCGGCGCGAGAGCAGCGCCGGACCGAGGACCACACGCTCCTCACGATGCAGGAAGATCTGAATCGCACGGGTCAGCCGGCGGACCAGCGTGTCGACTCCGTCGCTGGGGTACTCGTGCATGAACTCGCCGACGGCCACTTCCTTGCCCACCGTGATGAATAGATCCCTGCGGTTCCACGCGTAAGTGACCAGCCGGCGCGGCTCGCTGGGCGCGTCCTGCGCACTGTAGACCAACGCCGAATGCCCCGGGTCGCGGTGATGGAAGCTGTGTCCGCGGAACAGCGCCAGCGGGATCAGGAACACCTCGCGACCGCCGCGCGCCCGGCCATGGATGATCTCACGCAGGTAGTCACTCCCGACGCGAGACGGCTCCATGGGTGGCGACAGACGCCCCAACCCGCGGCGCGCGCGGCGGCCGCGCATGAAGATCAGAACCGGGTCTCCGCGTTCGACGGCTCGCGCGCAGTAGTCGTGAGCGCCAAGAGTCGCGCCGGTCCCGCCCCGGAGACGGACGCGAAGGATCTGCCGCACTCGGCGCACCAGGTCGGCGAGCGGCGCGAACAGGGTCAGGGAAACACCGTTCGCGAACACGGGCAAGGGCAACCCCTCGCGGCGCAGCACGCAGTTCACCAGGAAATAGTCGACGATCGATCGATGACGCAACGCGTACACGACCGTGCCTTGGGCGGACAGCTCGCGGATCTTGGCGACCGCCGCCTCGTTGATGACCACGTGCGAGAAGACGCGCTTGGCGAGGAACTCAGCCAGCCAGCCGAAGCGTTGTCGCATGGCCGAGGGGTGCGTCGCCGGGCGCCCGACGGCTACCACGGTTCCCGCGGCTACGCTCTGCGCGCTCTCGCTCACGGGATTCCTCAAGCCGACGGCCATCCTTCCACCAACTCCGGTGCCGTTACAACAGCCTGCCGAGTCCGGCGGAATCGAGCTCGGCCACGATCCGCCGCACGTCCTCGGCGAGATCTCGTCGACACACCAGCAAAACGTCACCGCTGTCCACGATCGCCAGATCATGGACGCCGAGCAGAGCGACCGGCTTGCCGCGGGTGGCGATCACGTTACGCGCGGCATCGACGGCGACGAGAGGGTCGCGGGTGCGGTTGCCGCTGCCATCGGCGGGCCACAGCTCGGCAACCGCGTTCCAGCTACCGATGTCGTTCCACCGGAAGCTGGCCGGCATCATCACCACCCGCTCGCTCTTCTCCATGACACCATGATCGATCGAGATCGACGGAAGGTCCGGGTAGACCGCATCGACGACGGACTGGGGTATCCGCCCGCGTGTCCGCCGGCGGTCCATCTCGCGCAACGCGGCGAGTAGATCGGGCAGGTGCCGGCCGATCTCATCCAGAATCACGTCGGCGCGCCAGGCGAACATCCCGCTGTTCCAGTAGCACTGCGGGGAGGCGACCAACTGCTTGGCGCGCTCGAGATTCGGTTTCTCGTGAAACGCATCCACTCGGCACGCTCCCCATGCAGGCGGCGACCCGGCTAGCGGACTTCCGGCCTGGAGGTACCCGTACCCGGTAGCAGGAGAATCGGGTCGGACTCCGAAGGTCACCAGACAGCGCTCGCTATCCGCAAGAGCCAGTGCCGCGTGGATGTCAGCGACGAAGCGTTCGACCGGGTCGACGACGTGATCGGCCGGCAAAACGACCATCACCCCGTCTCGGTTCCGGTGCAGGATCTCGATCGCCGCCCAGGCCACACACGCAGCCGTATTGCGGCCGACCGGCTCGCACAAGATGTTGCGGGCTGGAACTCCAGAGAGCGCGGCCGCGACCGCCTTGCGCAGCGCGGTGCCGGTGACCGCAACGAGATTCGCCAGCGGCGCGACGTCGCACACGCGCGCTGCGGTCTCCGCGACCATCGTTCTCGCGCCGGTCAGGGCCAGCAATTGCTTGGGCAGACCGCGACGGCTCAGTGGCCAGAATCGCGTCCCTGCCCCACCTGCCATCAGCACGACGTACAGTCGCGCGCTGGGAAGCCTCGAAGGCGAGTTCGTAGGCTCGGCGGTCACGCCTCGCGATCATCGAAGCCAGTGGACGAAAAATCAACTCCGGCCCGTTCGCTGCTTTGTCTTCACCGGCTCGGCCCGTTAGCTTCAGCCGGCGGTGGGCTCGGGCGTGATCGATTCGTTGCTCTGTCTGCTCGCGGGTTCGGTCGGATTGTTCCACGCACTGACCTCACTTCTGTGGCTGTACGAGCAGCGCGTCCATGGGCCCGCGCGCACCGACACGGGCCTCGTGCCCGGCTTGACCGCCTGGCTCGGCGAGGGTCTGGCCATCCTGCTGGCCGTCGGCACTTGGCCGTTCGGGTTTTGGACGCCGCGCGTCGGAGCCTCGGTCGGCAAGGATCCACCCGTCGTCCTGGTTCCGGGCTGGATGCTGAACCGCGGCTCGCTCGCTTTGCTGGAAGCACGGCTTCGTCGCGACGGCCGCGAGGCTTATGCCATCAACTATCCGAGCGCTGCCGCGGATCCCGACCGAATGACTGCGGCGCTCGCGGCAGCATTCCGGTCGGTTGCCGAGCGCACGGGCGCGCCCGTGCTGGACGTCGTCGCCCACGGTCAGGGCGGCGTTCTGGTGCGCGCTGCGGTCCGTGACCACGGGCTGGACCACATGCTGGCGCGATTCGTCACCCTCGGCTCGCCACACCAGGGCGCGGCGCTGGCCGCACTGGTACGCGCAGCGAGGTTTCGCCATCTACAGCCAGGCGGGCCATTCGTCGAACGCCTGCGAGAACGAGATACGCTGCCAGAGCACTGCACCGTGGCCGCGATCCACTCGCTGTCCGACACGATCGTGTTTCCGCCAGACCTCGCCCACTATGCCGGCGTGATGAACATCACGATCGACGACGTCGGTCACATGGGCATGTTGTTCTCAGAGCGGGTCTACCGGCTGGTCCGGGAGAATCTCGACGCCCCACGCCGCGATGGTAGCCAGCGAGCCGCCGAACCAGCCTGATTCGTTTCACGCGCCCCACGGACACGCGCGACTCGATCGCTTGATCGCATCGACGTTGGGCTGCGGCCGCCGCCGCGCCCGCGAGCTCATCGACGGTGGGCGCGTGTTGGTGGACGGCTCGCGCGCGTCCAAGTCGAGCCGGCCAACCGCCGGCAGCGTCATCGCTCTGCTGCCGGCGCCCATCGCAGCCGAGGAACCGGGCGCTATCACGGAGCCCGTGCTCCTGTGGGAAGGCCGCGGCCTGCTGGCGTTCGCCAAGCCGGCCGGCCTTCACTGCGTCCACGGGCGGAGCCAGGCGACGGTTGCCGCCTACTTGAACCGCCGCTTCCCCGCCACGGCGACCACGGGTCAGGCTCCGGCTGAGGCTGGGCTGGTCCACCGACTCGACCGCGACACCTCCGGAATCCTCCTGGCCGCGACCGACTCGCAGGCCTACCGCAACGCGCGCGCCCTGTTTCGGGAGCGGCGCGCCATCAAGACCTACCTTGCGTTGGTGGAGGGACGGGTCGCAGGCCCGCTCAGGATTGACGTGCCGCTAGCTCGGCGTCGCGCGCGGGTGGTCGCTGCCGGACCCAACGACCGCCCGCTGGAGGCCGCGACCGAGGTCTTCGTGCTGGATGGCTCGGATCGGTGGTCGCTGGTCGAGGCGGTCACTCGCACCGGCGTCACTCACCAGGTACGCGCACACCTGGCCATCACAGGCCACGCAGTCGTCGGCGACGCAAAATACGGCGCGCGACCCGCCCCGAGCGGAACGCGCGAAGGCCAGCTCTTGCACGCCATTCGCTTGAGGTTGTCTCCAACGATCGACATCGCCGCGCCGGTGCCCGTGGATTTCGTGCGCGCCTACGCCCAGCTGAAGCAGGGCGCGAGCGTGACCGTCTAGCGGGGGTTCAGGAACGATGCCGGCGGCCGGTGGCGGCGGTAGCCGCCGTTTTCGAGGTCGAGGTCGTCTTCGAGCAAGGCTGACAGATGTTCTTCTCGTTTTTCTCGTCCTCTACCAGTCCCTCGTCCAGATTGTGGCAGACGTGCTCGCAGCGAGCGCAAATGAAATAGATACCTTCGACGTTCTTGTCGATTCGCTCGCGGTTGAGAATGCGACCGCGCAGCTTGTGAACGCGTATTCCTAGCAGGTCGACGTACTGTTGCTTGATCTTCTGCCGGCCGACCTCGTCGCGTGGAAGCTCCTCTTCGGCTTCCAGCTCGGGCGCGTCGGAGTCATCGAAGAGGCTGAAGCCGGAGGTTGAAGGCTTCGCCTTCTTCTTCGGGGTACGTGCCATCGGTCCGATCGGCTAACGGGTGCGCTGCATGTAGCCGCAGTTCTTGTCGCACGCCCAGAATAACCCGCGCGGCCCGAACCCGGTGTAGCGCACGACGCGAACCTCCGAACCGCTCTTGGCCCCGCACTCGGGACACAGCTTCTTCTGGGCCGGGGCCGCTTTCTGAGCTGTCTTCGCCTGTTTGACCGCCATCTTTCCGGTACTCCTTGGGTGAAGAGTCGAGGAGTCTAGAAGCGCCGGCAGCGGCTGTCAAGATTGGAGATGTTCCCGTTCTTGCAATCCGGGGCCGATTCAGCGAGCGTCGCGCCGCATGGGCTACGGCCCCCTCGCCGACGGCGACGCCGTCGTCCTGATCGACGCGCGCGGACGGCGATATCTCAAACAGCTAGTCGCCGGCCATCGCTTGACCATTCGCGGCTCGGTCATCCGTTGCGACGACCTCATCGGCAGTTGGGAAGGATCCCTGAGCGACCCCGCCGAAGCCGAGCGATTCCGGGTGTTTCGCGCATCGTACGCGGAGATCGCGACGAGCTTGGACCGGCCGGCAGAGCCTATCTTCGCCAAGGATGCCGGCGCGATCCTCGTCTATGCCGACATCCGCGCCGGTGACCGGGTGATCGAGATCGGGGTGGGCGCCGGAGCGTTGACCATTGCGCTGCTCCGAGCGCTGGGTCCCCACGGGGAGCTTACGAGCTACGAGCGGCGCGCCGATTTCGCCGCCGTGGCCCAGCGCAACGTGAAGCGCTTCCAAGGAGACACGCCCAACTGGCGTCTGGAAACGCGAGACGCGTGCGAGGGACTCGACCAGACCGAGGTCGATCGCATCGTCATCGACGTACCCGCGCCGGGGGAAGTCATGGAGGCCGCGACCCGAAGCCTGCGGCCCGGCGGCACCTTGGTAGCCTTTCTGCCCACGGTTCTTCAGGTCAGGGACCTGCACCTGGGGCTGAACCAGAGCGGCGCCTACGGATGCATCGAAACCCGCGAGCTCCTCGAACGCGGCTGGCACGTCGAAGAGCGCAGCATCCGGCCGGATCATCGGATGGTTGCGCACACCGGCTTCCTGACCTTCGCGCGGCGTTTGGCGGACCGGCAAGCACCCCTGGGCGGTTAGCTGACATCGGGCGCCACCGCGAGCCATTCGACCAGCCCTTCGACGTCGGCGAGCTTCCCGAGCGCGGGGGCCGGTGGACGTTCGCTGCGATCGATCCACACGGCCGGCAAGCCCACCGTCGTGGCGCCGGCGATGTCGGCCTCGTAGTCGTCGCCAACGTACAGGCACCGATCGGGCCGTTCGCCGAGCTCCTCGAGGGCCCGGCTGAAGATCGCGGCCCCGGGCTTGCGCACGCCGACTTCCTCCGAGATCACCACCGACTCGAACAGATCGACGATCCCCGCTCGGGCGAGAATGCGTCGCGCCGTCGGACCGTGGTCGAAGTTGGACACCAGACCCAACCGGTACTGGCGACCGAGCGTGCGCAGGAGGGTGGGACGGTCGCCACGATAGTCCACGGCTTCGCTCAGGCTGCTCATGTGGCGAGCGGACATCTCGGCGGCCGCCTCCTCGATATCCCCGTGCAGATCGAGCGTCACGAGCGCGCGGCGGAAGCGTTCTAACGACGGCACCTCGACATGGGTGGCTGCTTTCTCGCGAGCCAGCTCACGGCTGGTCGTCTCGAGCGCGCGCAGAAATCGCTCAGCCTCGATGGCGGGCTCCAGCCGTACCAGAATCTGTTCCAGATTCGGCACCGTGGAGGGAAAGCGCCCGCCTCCGACCTTTTGCCGCAGAAGCCGCTGGTCGTCGAAGAAGACCAGGGTTCCGAACAGGTCGAACAGAATCGCGCGAGGCCAGCCGGACATGCGGCCTTCAGGGCTCGCGCAGCAGCCGGCCCCCGGCCGCCACGAGCCCAATGCCGGCGATCAGCACCACTGCGTTGAGCCGGACCGAATGCCGATGCAGGCGATCGAACTCTCGCTGATGCTCCGGCATGCCACGAATCGCCGCCATGCGCGGCCGGACCACACCAGCGGCTATCCCCTGGCACGCGAGCATGCTGCAGAGGACCAGTGCGGCCGCTCGCCAGCCGGAGCGCCCCGCGTAGGCGAAGCCGAGCGCGATGGCGAGAAGCACCACCGCGCACGCCAAGCCGAAGCGGTAGTAGCCCGGGAAAAGCAACGCGGCGACATCGCCGGCCTGCGACCGCTCCAGGTTCCTAAAAAGAGTCGGAAGCACGACGATCGAGAAGAAAACCGTACCACCGACCCAGCACGCAAGCAGGGCCGAGTAAATCCCTTGGAACAGTCGCGCCGGCACGAGCTTGGTGAGGTTAACCACGCGGGCCCGCTCAGTCGAGCGACGCGATACTCACATCCGTGGTTGTATCGCCCGTCGAGCCTGTACTATGAGAGCCACGCGAGGGACGTTTGCATGGCCGACGATCCATTCTCCGACGAAGAAGTCGAGCTCGAGCCGCAGACACCGCACGAGAAAGAGCAGGCGCACTGGTACGGCTTCGAGGAGGACGTCGAGGACGTCGCAGTGGCGGAGAAGTTGCCGATCCTGCCACTGCGCGGGGTCGTAGTCTTCCCCGCATCGATCACGCCGCTGCTGATCTCGCGCGAAGCCTCGCTCGCGCTCGTCGAGCAAGCCCTGGTGGGAGATCGCGTCATCGGGCTGGTGGCGCAGCGCTCGCCTGAGGTCGAAGAGCCCGCACCCGACGAACTGTATCGTCGCGGATCGGCCGCGCGCATCCTCAAGATGCTCAAGTATCCCGACGGCAGCATCCGGATTCTCGTCCAGGGTCTCTGCCGTATCGAGATCCAAGAGTTCGTAGAGACCCAACCCTACATGCTGGCGCGCGTCGCCCATCTCGGCGACTCCCACGAGCAAGGGATGGAAGTGCTGGCGCTCAAGACCCACGCGATCCAGAGCTTCTCTCGGTTCGTGGAGTTGACCCCGTACCTGCCGAACGATCTGCAGGTCGTCGTCATCAATCTCAAGAAACCCGGCAAGATCTCCGATCTCATCGCATCCAGCCTCAATCTCGCGCTCGAGGAGAAACAGCTGCTGCTCGAAACCCTCGAGGTCGACAAGCGGCTGGGGAACCTCAACCGCATCCTCAGCCGCGAGATCGAACTGGTGGAGCTGGGCCAGAAGATTCAGGGTCAGGTTCAGTCGGAGCTGACGAAGAACCAGAAGGAGTTCTATCTGCGCCAGCAGCTCAAGGCGATCCAGCGTGAGCTTGGCGAGGGCGAGGGCCGTGGCAACGAGGTCGAGCTGCTGCGCAAGCGTATCGCGGAAGCGAAGCTTCCGCTGGAAGCGCAGAAGGCCGCCGACGCCGAACTGGACCGCCTAGGCATCATTCCGCCAGAATCGGCCGAGCATACGGTGGTGCGCACCTACATCGAGTGGCTGGCCGACGTTCCATGGTCGAAATCGAGCGAGGACAACCTCGAAACACGCCATGCGAAGGAGATCCTGGACGAGGACCACTTCGACTTGGAAAAGATCAAGGAACGGGTTCTCGAGTTTCTCGCCGTGCGCCAGCTCCGCGACAACCCGCGCGGCCCGATTCTCTGCTTGGTCGGACCGCCGGGTGTGGGCAAGACGTCGCTGGGCCGTTCCATCGCGCGGGCGATGGGTCGAAAGTTCCAGCGCTTCTCGCTCGGCGGAGTGCGCGATGAGGCGGAGATTCGCGGTCACCGCCGGACTTACGTCGGCTCCATGCCAGGCCGGATCATTCAGGGGTTGAAGGCCGCCGGCTCGAACAATCCGGTCTTCATGCTCGACGAGATCGACAAACTCGGCAGCGACGTTCGCGGAGACCCCTCATCGGCCCTGATTGAGGTGCTCGATCCCGAACAGAACTACGCGTTTCGTGACCACTACCTCGATGTCCCCTTCGATCTGCAGAAGGTTCTGTTCATCACGACCGCGAACTATCTCGACCCGATCCCGCCGGCGCTCAAGGATCGCATGGAAGTGCTCGAGCTCTCCGGCTACAGCGAAGAGGAGAAGCTCGAGATTGCCACGCGGCACCTGGTGCCGAAACAAATCGGCGAGAACGGACTCACTGCCGGGTTCGTCACGTTCATCCACGAGGGCTTGGTCGCGATCATCCGCGACTACACCAGGGAAGCCGGCTTGCGAAACCTCGAACGGGAGATCGGCTCGATCTGCCGCAAGATCGCCCGCGCTTTCACCGAGGGACACAAAGCTCCGGTAAACGTCAACGCCGAGGTCCTGCCCGGCTATCTCGGCCCCCCGCGGTTCACCAGCGAATTGGCCGACCGGGCCCACAAAGCCGGTGTCGCGATCGGTCTGGCATGGACACCGCACGGCGGCGACATCCTGTTCGTGGAAGCGGCGATCATGCCGGGCAGCAAAAACCTCACGCTCACCGGACAGCTTGGAGAGGTCATGAAGGAATCGGCCCAGGCGGCGCTCACGTACCTGCGCAGCAACGCCGGCGCCTGTCCGGGCATCGAAACGCCGATCTTCGAGAAGTCCGACTTCCACATCCACGTGCCCGCCGGCGCGATCCCCAAGGACGGTCCTTCGGCGGGCATCACGATGCTCGTCGCACTGGCCTCCGCGATCACCCGGCGGCCGGTGCGCGAACGGGTCGCGATGACCGGCGAGATCACGCTGCGCGGCGCGGTGCTCCCGGTCGGCGGGATCAAGGAGAAGATGCTCGCGGCGCGCCGCGCTGGAATCACGGAAATCTTTCTTCCCGCCCGCAATCGCAACGATGTCAAAGAGATCGACTCGCACCTGCTCGAGGGCATCAGTTTCCGCTACGTGGAGCAGCTGAGCGACGTACTCGAGGCAGCCTTGGAGCCGGCGGCTTCCTTGACGCTGGCGGAGCCGCCGCCGGCACGCGCTGGTGTCGGCCGCTGACCAGGACGAGCGAGCTACCCGCGTAAGAGGTCGCGAACCAGGGTGAGACCGGCGGCGAGCCCGTGGGTTCCCACCGGTTCAGGCGGTTCCCTTGCTAGCAGGGTCTCGAGCGGATCCAGCCAGCCACCCTCGGCGAAGCGGTCGTGGACAAGCCGCTGGACGCCTGGTCTACCGGCCATCCAGCGATTGAGAACGGCATCCTCGGGAAACCCCTGACGCTCGGTGCACAACAGACGGACGCCGCACGCGGCCGTGTCGGCCAGGATCCCATAGCCCGGCTTCGCGACCACGGCATCGGCGGCGCCGACCAGGTCGATGAACGGCATGTCGGTCGGCGTCGGCACGATGTCGCTTCGGAGCTCGGGCGCGCCTGGAATCGCGTAGCGCAGCCCGGGGCGCGGCGGCGGCAGCCGCCAGTGCCTGAACACGCCCGAACTGCGAAAAGCCACGAGCACCAGATGCTCGGCGCTATCCAACCCGAGGCGCGCACGAACCGCCTCGCGACCGGCGATCGGTTTTCGCCCCAGCACTCCTAGGCCTAAGCGGCGCGAGAAGGCCGGCATCGGAGCCGCCGGCTCCAGCTCGAGCAGAACGGTGGCACGGCCGTAGGCGCGTGCGGCTTGGGTTGCGGCGGCGTCAAAGCCCATCGCGGAATAGATCCAGTCCCAAGAGAAATTGGCCACCGCCACCGAGGGCAGCCCGGCCTCGGCGGCGGCATCGAACGCCAGCGGCGGCACGTCCCCCAGCACCAACGCCGGATTGCGTCTTAACCACTGCGCCTCTCGCTCGACCGTCGCTGCGTAGCCTCGGGTCCAGAGTTCGAGCTCAACCCGCGTTGCGCTCACGTCCACGGATAGGTCCTCTCGCTCGACCACTCCGGCATCGCAGCGCAGCTCACGCCACTGCGACGTCGAGCGGGCCAACACTGCCGGCCACAGCCAGCGCGGGCAGGAGGACACGACGCGCAGATCGACCGGCTCCAGTCGGGCTAGCTGTTCCAGCAGCGCCGCCGTGCGCGTGCAATGGCCGTAGCCGTGACTGGACAGATAGACCGCGATCGCTGGAGGCGTGCGCGGCAGAGAGGTCTAATCGGTCGAGAAGGAAGTCCCGCAGCCGCAGCTGTGGACCGCGCGGGGATTGCTGAACTTGAGGCCGCCGCCGTAGAGACCGTCGACGTAGTCGATCACGGTGCCGGCGAGACGTTCGGCGCTGGCACCCTCGACCAGAACCCGCAGGGCGCCAAGCTCCAGCAACTGATCGCCCGGCCGCGCCTCTGCGACGAAGTCAACGGCGTACTCGTAACCGGAACAGCCACCAGTAACCACGCTGATCCGCAAACTGCGCCCCTGGAGGCCGTCGCGGGTCATGGTTGTCAACACGTGCTTATGCGCCTGGGGCGTCAGCGTGAGAATCGGCTCGTCCACGCTTTTACCTTACAGGGGACATTCGCCTACAGTCAATCCGTCGTTCATGGCGTCACCACACCGCCTCCCGCGTACGCTCGCCGGCGATGACCTCAAGGATGCGATCCGCGCGCGGGCCGTTGCCCTGGGGTTTCTCGCTTGCGGGTTCACCAGCGCCGAGCGCCTCGCATGCGGGCCGTTGCTCGCCCGATGGCTAGAAGAGAAACGCCACGGATTCATGGACTACCTCGCACGCCACCCGCATCGCCGCATCGACCCACGGGCTAGTTTCGACGGTGCGCGCAGCGTGCTGGTCCTCGCATGGCCCTACCCGCCGCCACCGCCGCCCCTCACCGATTGGCGCCGCCGCTTGACCGGTCGGATCGCCGGCTATGCCCTGGGACGCGACTATCACGCCGTGCTCGAAGAGAAGCTCGGCGAACTGGGCACCTTCGTCGCCGAACGGTGCGGAGGAGCCTGGCGCGCGCACGTCGATGCGGGCCCGTTGGTCGAGAAGGAGTTGGCCGTGCGCGCAGGGCTCGGATGGTACGGGCGCAATACGAATCTGCTGACACGGGAGCGCGGCTCTTACCTGATGCTCGCCTGCCTGCTGAGCGAAGCGTCGTTCGTTCCCGACGCTCCGTTTCCGGTGGATCACTGCGGCGCCTGCACGGCCTGTCGGCCGGCCTGCCCCACGGGCGCACTGGACAACGGGCCAACCATCGACGCCACCCGCTGCATCGCGTATCTCACCATCGAGCATCGCGGCCCGATACCGGCCAAGCTGCGAGGTCTGGTCGGCAACTGGGTGTTCGGGTGCGACGTCTGCCAGCAGGTCTGTCCCTGGAACGCGGACGCTTCGGCGGCAGACGAGTTCCTGGCGCCTTCCCTGGTGGAACTGCTCGGCCTGAGCACGCACGAGTTCGCTGAACGCTACGGATCCACAGCCGTGCAACGCGCGAAGAGGCGCGGACTGGCTCGCAACGCCGCCATCGCACTGGGCAACAGCGGAAACTCCGATGCCGTCGAAGCGCTTACTCGAGCGTTGCGGGAGCACGACGAGCCGTTGGTTCGCGCTCACGCCGCATGGGCCCTCGGCGAGATCGGTGGCGCCGCCGCACGCGCTGCACTGGCAGCCACCTCCGGCACCGGGCCGGCGCCCGTAGCGGTGGAGATCGAAGCGGCCCGGCTGGCCGCGGAGCGATGAATCGCGGCCGGCTTCCTGCCGGCTCGGTTAAGGCTTACCATAAGAGCACGATCGTCTGTGCAGCCGACGATCCTGGTCCGTGTCCGACCGCCCAATCGACAGCGCCGTCACCAACGGTGGGCCACCGGTCGATCCGGCTCGCCCCGAGCCCGGAAACCCGCTGGTCGGAGTACCCGACGAATCGCTGGATCGGAGCGAACGCGTCATCGCGATCAGCCGGCTGGTGTTGGCCGTAGCCGCCTTCGCGATCATCGAGATCGATCCCCGGCAGCCGACTTACACGAACCCGGCCCTCTACCTCGTCTTCGCTGCATACATCGCCTACAGCACCGTTCTGCTCTGGTTGTTCTCGCGCGGCCGCCTGCGTTCGCGCACGACTTCCAAGCCGATTCTCGCCATCGACGTCGCATGGTTCACCGTCATCGTGAACCTGAGCGAAGCCGGGACCAGTGCGTTCATCCTTTTCTATCTGTTCGCCGTCTGCACCGCGGCGATTCGTTGGGGTATCCGCACCACCATGAAGGTCGCGGTGTTCTCCTCGGCTCTCTATCTCGTCAGCGTGATCGCCGTTCACCGCGTCGTGTTCGGGCCGGACTTCACGATGCACAGCGCTCATCTGATGCGCCCCGTCTACCTGATCTTGCTCGGGTATCTCGTCGGCTTCATCGGTGAGCATGAACTGCTCGCCAAGAGACGCCTGATCGAGATCATCTCGATGCAGCGCGATGCGCGGCGCAGCCATTCCCAGCTGATGACGCTGGCCCGCTTGGCGCGTCATGCCACGCGGTTCTTCGACGCCGACTACGCCATCCTCCAGCTCCATCCACCCGACGGCACTGCGCTGGAGTGGGAGGGTAGCCGCACACCGGGTAAGCCCCTCACCTTTCGCAGCGCGCCACCGAGCTCTTGGTCTTCGGTGACGGCCAGCGACCTCTCGTTCAGGCTCACCCACGCGCTGGGAAACTGGGGCCGCAGCGTCGACGTCTACGACGCATCCGGCCTGCGCAAGCGCCAGCTTGCCGAGAGCGAGGAACCCGCTTTCCTCGCGCGCGCCCGCGTTCGCTCCTTGATTTCGGTGCCCATCGCCTCTCCCGGAGGGATCCGTGGGCGCCTACTCATTGGGCGCACCCGCGCGAATTTCTCGAAGGAGGATCTCGACTTTTCCCAGACCCTGGTGGCCCAAGGCGCGATGATCTTCGACAACGTGCGGTTGCAGCAGGCTGCCGAGGAACTGGCCGTCGCCGAGGAACGGGCGCGAATCGCCCGCGACGTCCATGATGGCTTCGTGCAATCGCTCGCCTCCATCGACGTCGGAATCGAAGTTTGCCGGCGCCTGAGCGACAAGGATCCCGAGCGGCTGATGCCCGAACTGGCGGAGCTGCAGCGCACCGTCAAGCAGGGCTATCGCGACGCGCGGCGCTACCTCGACCGATTGCGGCAGCGCACCCCGCAAGGACCAGACGTCGAGACCGCGGTTCGCGAGGTAATCCAGGAGTTCCGCGAGCGTGGTGACGTCTACGTGGACCTGGACGCGCACGCGCGGGGTATCCCGGCACGGCACGGAATCGGCTTCGAACTGTTGCAGATCGTACGCGAGGGCCTCACGAACATCCACCGGCACGCCGCGGCCCGGCACGCGACGGTGCGCGTGAGCGCTCGCACCGGCGACTTCCTGATCGTCATTCGCGACGACGGCCGAGGTTTTCCGTCCGCTTCCCAGCAAGGTGACGACGAGCTGCCGGTCAGCACCGCGCCGTGGTCGATCCGCGAGCGCGTACAATCGCTCGGCGGGAGCCTGCGCCTACGAAGCCGAGTTGGAGGCGGCTCGGAGATTCATATAACGTTGCCGCGCCACGAATCGCCATGAGCGCTTTTCTGAAGCCGATCCGCGTCGCGATCGTCGACGATCACACGATGCTGCGCGAGGGTCTGCGAAAGATTCTCGCGATGGAAGACGATCTCGACGTGATCGCCGACACCGACGACGCGCGACAGGCGGCCCGCATCGCGGCCGAACTTCGTCCGGATGTGATGCTCTTGGATATCCGTATGCCGGGAGTCGGCGGCCTCGAGGTAATCGGCCCCATTCACGAGGCCAGCCCTGCCACCAAGGTCCTGATTCTCACGGCATCCGACGATCGGCGTGACCACGTGGCGGCGCTGACCCAGGGCGCCCGCGGTATCATCATGAAAGACTCCGCGGCCGAGACCCTCGTCAGCGCGATTCGTGCGGTCCACAACGGTCAAGCTTGGGTGGACCGCGAGATCACCGGTACGCTGCTGGAAGAACTGGCGCACCGGGGCCATCCGGCGGCCGCCGGCAACGATGCGCCGCAACTGACGGTGCGCGAGTCCGAGATCGTCGACTTGGTGATCACCGGCTGCCGCAATCGCGAGATCTCCGAGCGGCTCAAAATCAGCGAAAAAACCGTCAAGGCGCACCTCAGCAACATCTTCGCGAAGCTGGGCGTGCGCGACCGGCTCGAGCTAGCCATCTACGCTCTCAACCGCCGCACCTAGCCGTCGGCATTCAGGGCTGCCGGTGGCGGCGTGTTATCCTGATGCCGGGCGGGGTGGACGTGGCGGATTGGCTGGCAAGCATCGGGGACTTCTTCCTCCTGCTCCACCGCGCCGTGTCGGTGGGCACGGCGGGCCGGCCGCGCCGGCACCTGATCCTCGCCCAACTCCACGAGATCGGGGTCGGGTCGCTGTCGATCGTCAACCTGACGGCCATCTTCACCGGCATGGTGATGGCGCTCCAACTCGGCTACTTCATGTCGAAGTTCGGAGCGAAGATCTTCATCAGCCGGATCCTGGGCGTCGCGGTGATATCGGAGCTCGGTCCGGTCCTGACCGCTCTGATGATCGGGGGCCGCGTGGGCGCGGGCATGGCGGCGGAGCTCGGTACCATGAAGGTCACCGAGCAGATCGATGCGATGCGCGCGCTTGGCACCGATCCGGTCAGCTACCTGGTCGTGCCTCGATTGATCGCGATCGCCATCATGCTGCCGTTGCTCACGGCGATGGCGGATCTGATCGGGATCCTGGGCGGCATGGTGATCGCGAACAGCGAGTACGGCGTCCAGCCCACGTTCTACGTACGCAGCCTCCTGCAGTTCCTCACGCTCGGTGACCTGGCACGCAGTCTGGTCAAGGCTGGCATCTTCGCGCTGATCATCGGCGGCATCGCTTGTGGGCACGGCCTCAACGCCACCGGCGGGGCCGACGGTGTCGGCCGGGCAACGACCAGGACCGTCGTGGCCTCCGCCATCGCCGTCCTGATCTCCGACTTCTTCCTCACCAAACTCATGCTCGTTCTGTGAGCGAGGCGCCGCTCATAGCCTGCCGGTCCTTGTGCAAGCGCTTCGGCGACAACGCCGTTCTGCAGGAGCTCGACCTGGATGTTCGCCGCGGAGAAACCGTCGTCGTCCTCGGTCACTCGGGCACCGGAAAGAGCGTGCTGCTCAAGCACATCAACGGCCTGCTGATGCCGGATGCGGGGTCGGTCACGTTCGACGGCGTCAATCTGAGCGGGTTGCGGGAGTCGGAGCTGGTGGCCGTACGTCGGAAAGTCGGAATGCTGTTCCAGAGCAGCGCGCTCTTCGATTCGCTCAACGTAGAAGACAACGTCGCCTTTGCACTCGATGAGCACGGCATCTGCGTAGGAGACCGGCGGCGCACACGCGTCGCCGAGCTGCTCGACGTCGTCGGTCTGAGCGGGACCCAGTCCAAGCTGCCGGCCGAGCTGAGCGGCGGAATGCGCAAGCGCGCCGCGCTCGCCCGGTCGCTCGCGCTGGAACCGGAGGTGATGCTCTACGACGAGCCTACCACGGGGCTCGACCCGGTCACCGGTCGTCAGATCAATCAGCTCATCCGTGGCTTGCAGGAGCGGCTTGGCCTTACCTCCGTGGTGGTCACTCACGACCTGGCCAGCGCCTACTTTGTCGCGGACCGGATCGCCTTCCTGTACCATGGCAGAATACGCCGCGTGGGCGCGGTAGCAGCGATGCGGTCGAGCGGCGACCCCGTCATTGAAGAGTTCCTGTCTGCGGCTTCACTCTCCGCCGGCGGGCCAACGTGAGCACGAGTCCACCCAAAGCCCTTGCGGTCGGCCTGGTCTCGGTCATCGCCTTCGCCATCATCGGGTTCGGCGTTTTCTTGGTCGGGCGCGAGCAACGATTCTGGGAAGGGCGGATCGAGTACCGATTGCGCTTCGCTCGCACCAACGGCTTGCAGGAGGGCTCCCCGGTCGCACTGGACGGTGTGAACGTCGGATTCGTCGGGCGGATGCGTTTTCCTCCCGACCCCACGGCGCAGTACGTAGAGGTCAAGGTGAGCGTTTCCGAGGACATCGCTCCGCGCATCCGCAGCGACACTGGCGCGCGCATCCAGACGCTCGGCCTGTTAGGCGACAAGTACGTCGAGATGAACAGCGGCAGCCTTACCAATCCAGTCGTCGAGCCGGGTGGGCTGATCCGCTCGATCAACCCGATCGATTACGAACAGATCCTCGGCCAGAGCGGAGACGTCGTCAGCAACGTGATCGAGGTGACGGCGCTGTTACGCCAAACGTTGACCGCCGTGAACAGCGGCGAAGGCCTGATCGGCCGGCTGGTGGGCGATCAAGACTTCGGCCGCGAGTTCGCCGCCGACCTGCGCCTCACTCTCGCGAACATCGAGTCCGCGACCGCACGAGTGGACGAGCTGTTCAGCCGCGCGCAGAGCGGCGAAGGCGCACTCGGTGCTTTGCTCGTCGAGGACGGCGAGTTGGTGGAGATTCTGGAGAACCTCGAAGTCGCCTCTCGCAACGCCGCCGAGTTCTCCGAGGATCTCGCCCACGGCGACGGCATGATTCAGCGGCTGGTTCGCGACGATGAGCTCGCGCGAACTACCGTCGAGAACCTCGCACGCGCCAGCTCCAGCATCGCCGCGATCACCGACAAGGTGCGGTCGGGACAGGGCACCATCGGAAAGCTCGTGTATGACGACACCCTCTACGACCGAACCAGCGCCTTGGTCAGCCCGGGCGGACCCGGAGGGTTCTGGAGGCTGATCGGTAGAAGCCTGGCGTTCTTCTGGCCCTTTCCGACCGGTAAGTCCTCTGACCCGGTCGCGGCGGGGGTTGCCCCCTGAGTTGGGTATTTGGACGGCTCGATAACAATAAAAGGATTGGCAACTCGAAGGGGGTCGCCTAAAATCTTGGGAGGGCCGGCGACCGTTGTGCCGACGTTTCACCATGCCAGGCGCGGGTGACGACGAACCTCGCCTCGTGAACGAGCCCGTCGGCGCGGCTCTACACGAGATGGTCCGTGGCGCTTTGACCGAACAGCGCGTCGCTGCATCCGAACACACCGAGTTCTACCTGATCAACCTCTTGTGCGGCTTCACGCGCGCGGATCCCGAGCTGTTCGCTTGCCCGCTCGGCCCCGAGTTGCTCCGCGCTTCCATGCTCGAGCCACACCAACGCTATCTCAAAGTGAAGCGGATCGCCGATACCACGCTGTTTATCGCCGGGCTGTTTCTCGACTATCTCGAGTCACAGGCGGCATCCGCAGACTACTATTTCCGCATCGGAAGCAGCGCCTATCTACACCTCGGGACGCTTGGCGGCCGCCGGGTGCGCGACGCGGCGGTTGCCGATACCTACCGCGATCTAGGCTCCCGCTTCGAGGATTTCGTGCGTGTCCTGTCGAAGATCGCGGACGCTGAGCTGTTTCCGTCGAACGCTCGCACCCTTCGCTTATACGAACGCTGGATACAGAAGCAGGGCGCGCGTGACGCCCGGCGCCTGATCGCCATGGGTATCATTCCCCTGGCGACGGACCTGACGACCAAGCACTGAGCGCCCGGGTCAGTTGCCCGCCATGCTGGGGCGGCTCATGAAACGGCCGTCGAAGCGCCCGTCGTGGTGACCGAATTTTCTCGCTTCGACGATCGTGAACAGCGACCAAGGAGACGTCTTGTAACGACTCTCGAGGCTCAACTCAGTACGCTCGATGACCTCATCGATGCTCAGCCGCGTGCTCCAGCCGAGCTTGCGGGTCAACGGGTCCATCATGCTAACCACACCCCGGATGACGCGGCGCGGGCTGCTGAAATGGTTGATGATGACGAGTTGTCCGTCCGGTTTGCACACGCGCGTCATCTCATCGACCAAACGCAATGGGTCCGGAACCACCGTGACGACGTGGAACGCCGCCACGAAATCGAACGAGTTGGACGCGAAGGACATGCTCATCGCGTCCATCGGTTGCAGCCGGATGTGACGATGGCGGATCGAGTCGAGCTTTCGTTGGGCCCGGTCCAGCATCTCGTGGGATAAATCGATACCCGTCACCTGGCAGTGCGACGGGTAAGCTTCGAGCGAGAGGCCGGTTCCCACTCCGACCTCCAGCACGCGGGCACCTGGCGGGATCGCGAGCCTGCGCACGACGGCGTGGATCCGTCGCGTGAAGACTCGATCGAAGACGTGATCGTACAAACCCGACAGGTCCGAGTACAAGCGGCTGCGATGCGGCAGGAGTTCCTTGCTCATCGTGGCTTCCTACCTCTTACCGATTCTGCCTGTCGACCGTGCCGGGCATGGACACCGTTCGCCGAGCGAACGTCGAGGGTCCGGCGAATTACCATGCTGTACCTCGCGCTGTCAACAGGCACTTGGAGTTTTTCCGTGATGACCAAAACTGTACGTCAGGTTTTGTCGTGAATGGGGCGCATCCGAACGGAGCGATTTCCCGAGTCATCAGATGCTCAGCTCGGCGCCGGTGCGATGACCCAAGACCGCATCGTGCATCACATGGCTGGCGAACACGGCGCTGAAGACGGTGGTCATGATGCCCATACACAAGGTCAGCGCGAAGCCCTTGATCGGTCCCGAGCCGAACTGGAACAGGACGAGTCCGGCGAGGAACGTCGTTATGTTCGAATCGAGAATGGCCGGCAACGCACGGCTGTATCCGGCCTCGAGCGCGGCACGCGCGGTCTTGCCCTGCCGAAGCTCTTCACGAATGCGCTCGTTGATCAGCACGTTCGCGTCGACGGCCATGCCCATGGTCAACACGATTCCCGCGATGCCGGGCAACGTCAACGTGGCTTGGAAGGCCGCCATCGCGCCGAGCAGCACCAGCACGTTGAGCGCGAGCGCCAAGTCCGCGATGACGCCGGCCACGCGATAGTAGACGATCATGAAGAGGACGACCAGGGTGCCACCGATCATGAAAGAACGGAGTCCGCTGGCGATCGAATCGCGCCCGAGAGAAGGACCGACGGTGCGCTCCTCGGCGATGGAAACGGGCGCCGGCAGAGCGCCGGCCCGCAGTACGATCGCGAGGTCCCGCGCGTCGTCCAGGGAGAAGCTCCCGGTGATGACCGCACGCCCGCCACCGATCCGCTCGTTGATGCGGGGCGCGCTCTGCACCCGCCCGTCCAGGATGATCGCGAGACGGCGCCCCACGTTCTCCGCCGTGATGTGCTCGAAGATCCTCGCACCGCGAGCATTGAGCGTCAGCTCGACGTAGGGAAGCTCGCCGAGCTGACCCGGCCGGTGGCGTGCGTCGGAGATCACCTCTCCCGTCATCGCGACCGCGCGGTCGACGGTGTACGAGAGCTCCCTGGCCACTCCGGTCACCGAATCGACCTCTTGCCCGGTCATCGTGACGCCATTGGCGCCGGAGGCGTCGTCCAGAACCATGCGGAACTCGAGCTGCGCGGTCCGGCCTATCAGCCGTTTCGCGCGCTCGGGATCCTGAACCCCCGGCAGCTGCACCAGGATACCGTTGGTACCGGTCCGTTGGATCGTGGGCTCGGACACGCCGAACTCGTCGACGCGGTTGCGGATCGTTTCCAACGCTTGATCGATGGCGAACTGGCGGATGCTAGCCACTTCCGCCTGCAGATAGCGATAGCGGAACTTGCGCCCGTCCTCGTGGACCGGCTCGAGCACCGGGTAGTAGTCGGCCAGGTACTCCTTGAGCTCAGCGGCGCGGGTACTGCTGACCAGCTCGAACTCCAACCCGTCCATGCCGTCCCGGCTCCAATCTCGGGTGGCGACTTCCTTCTCGCGCAGCTCTCGTTTGATTTGCTCCATGAGCACTTCGATCGAGTTTTCGACGGCCTTGTCGGCCTCGACCTCGAGCACCATGTGGGTCCCGCCTTGGAGGTCCAATCCCAACCGAATCGTCTGAGTCGGCAGGAACGTCGTCCACCAGCCGGGCACCGCGCCCGCGTTCAAGCTGGGGTAGAGGAAGATCGCTGCCATCAACGCTGCCCCGAGCACTGCGCCTGCCCGCCACGCCAATCGCCGGTCCACCGCTCAGCCCTCCTTCTTCTCTTTCTTGTCTTTGTCGAGCTGCAAGGCGCCGATCTGGGCTCTCGCATGACGAACGTGGACGTTGGGCGCGATCTCGAGCGTGACGCTGTCCGTGTTCAACTCGATGATGCGCCCGTAGAGACCTCCCGAGGTAACGACTCGGTCGTTCTTCTTCAGCCCTTCGATCATTCGCTTATGTTCTTTCGCCTGGCGCTGTTGAGGACGGATCAGAATGAAATAGAACACCAGGAACACGATCGCCAAGAGCGGAAGCGGGGTCTGGAGGATGGCGGATGGCGTGGCCGCCTGAGCCAGCACCGGTCCTGCCAGTGTGTGCCCTGTCATGGTTCCGTCTCCTCCTCAGACCTCGCGTAGCGCGCGAAAAACGATTCTCGAAATCGGGGATAGCTGTCGTCGGCGATCGCCGAGCGGATGTCGGCCATCAGCCGCTGATAGAAACTCACGTTGTGTAAGCTCCCGATGATGGGCGCGAGCATCTCCTTGCGTTTGGTCAGGTGGTGCAGGTACGCCCGCGAGAACGACCGGCAACCGTAGCAATCGCACTCTTCCTCCACCGGCCGGTCGTCGAGCGCGTGGTGCGAGTTGCGGATGGAGATGGTGCCGTCGCGGGTGAACAAGGTGCCGTTGCGACCGTTGCGCGTGGGCATCACGCAGTCGAACAGGTCGTAACCGCACTCCGCCAGCGCCACCAGGTCCCGTGGCGTGCCCATGCCCATCATGTAACGCGGCGACTCCTCAGGCAGCAGGCGGGCCGAGGAGCGCGCGATGGAGAGCGCTTCCTCGATGGGCTCGCCCACCGAGAGGCCGCCGACGGCGTACCCCGGAAATCCAAGGTCGACCAGACCCTCCGCGCTCGCCCGTCGCAGATCTTCGAAGAGTCCTCCCTGAACGATTGCGAAAAATGAAGGGCCGTCTTCCTGTCCCGCGGCATCGACCGACTCGCGCGTCCGTCGCGCCCAGCGCAGCGTGCGCTCGGACGCCTCGGCGGCGGCCTGGCGATCGCCAGGCTGTCCGGTCAGCACGTCGAAGACCATCCCGATATCCACGCCCAGAGCTCGCTGGATCTCGACCACCCGTTCCGCCGTCAACTCGAACCGCGTTCCGTCCAGGTGAGAACGGAACACCGCTCCCCGCTCCGTCACGCTCGCCTGACCGGCGAGACTGAACAACTGGAAACCGCCGCTGTCGGTCAGAATGGGCCCATCCCAACCCATGAAGCGGTGTAGGCCCCCGAGCTTACTAATGGTTTCGGTCCCCGGCCGCAACGCGAGATGGTAGGCATTGGCCAGAACGATCCCGGTTCCGGTCTCGCGCAGTTGAGCGGGGGTCAGGCCACGGACGGTTCCGTATGTGCCCACAGGCATGAACGCCGGGGTGTGGATCTCACCATGCGCCGTGCGCAATCGCCCGGTGCGCGCACCACTCTCAGCGGCCTTGGCGATCTCGAAAGAAACCACGGTCGCTCCCGGTTAATGGATCAGCATGGCGTCGCCGTAACTGTAGAAGCGGTACCGTTCTTCAACCGCGGTCCGGTAAGCAGCTTGGATCCGTTCCATCCCGGCAAACGCGGTGACCAGCGAAAGCAACGTCGAGCGCGGGAGGTGAAAGTTCGTCAGCAACACGTCCACCGCACGAAACCGATACCCTGGCCGGATGAACAGGGATGCCGATCCAACGAAGGCGCGCACGCCGCCGTCCACCGTGCTCGCCGACTCGAGTGCACGGACCGCCGTCGTTCCCACCGCCACCACGCGGCGGCCCGATGCCCGCACCCGAGTCACGTCACGAGCCAGCCCCTCGCTCACCACGCAGGCTTCCTCCTCCATCCGATGATCGTCGATCGTCGTGCGAATGGGCATGAACGTCCCCGCGCCGACGTGCAGGGTAACGGTGGCGAACCCGACTCCTCGTGCATGAAGCTCGTCGATGCATCCCTGGGTCAGGTGCAGGCCAGCCGTCGGTGCGGCAACCGAACCATCGACGCGCGCGAATACGGTCTGGTACCGTTCGCGATCGGTGGTGTCGCTCTCCTGACCGCGGCGAACGTAGGGCGGCAGTGGAACGCGCCCGATTCGCGCGAGCACCTCGCGTAAGTCCGCCTCGCCGAAGTCGAGCACGCAACGACCCGGCGCATCCGCGGCCACGACGCGGCAACCGTAGCCACCTTCCAGTTTGAGCCTGACCCCGGCGCGCACGGGCCGGCTCGCACGCACCAGAGCCGGGATGGCGCCGGCAGGCTCCAAGGCGAGCACGAGGAACTCCACCCGTCCGGCGCTAGGCTTCTTGCCCACCAGTCGCGCCGGCAGAACGCGTGAATCGTTGGCGACGACGAGATCCCCGGCGTCGAGCAACCCCGGCAGATCCGCGACGGTCCGGTGCTCGATGCGTCCCGTGCGGCGGCACAGCACCAACAGCCGCGCCGCCTCGCGGCGCTCGGTCGGATGCTGCGCGATCAACTCGGGTGGCAGCCGGTAGTCGAAAGGTCCGGTCCAAAACCCATCGCAGGCGCTCGATTGCAGCGCTTCCAAAGCTCCCGGCCTCACCCCGGCGATCCGCCTCCGGTCTTTTTCCGATTTGCGAGCTCCACGAGGGGTGTGAGCAGGTCGATCGGGATCGGCAAGATCACGGTGGTGCTATTGGGCCCTGAAGCCACCTCGGTCAGCGTCTGCAGGAACCGCAGTTGCACCGCCACCGGGTGAGCTTCCATGCGAACCGAAGCTTCGGCGAGTCGTGCCGAGGCTTGGAACTCACCCTCCGCGCCGATGACCTTGGCGCGACGCTCGCGTTCGGCCTCCGCCTGGCGGGCCATAGCGCGCTGCATCTCCTGGGGGAGATCGATGTGTTTGACCTCGACCGAAACCACCTTGATGCCCCAGGGGTCCGTCTGTACGTCGAGAATCTCTTGGATCTGCTGGTTCACCTTGTCGCGCTCGGCCAGCAAGTGATCCAGCTCCGCCTGGCCGCACACGCTTCGCAGCGTGGTCTGAGCGAGCTGCGAGGTAGCGTACAGATAGTTCTCCACCTCGACGATCGCCCGGTTCGGATCCACGACGCGGAAGTAGAGGACCGCGTTCACCTTGACGGACACGTTGTCCCGCGTGATGACGTCTTGCGTGGGAACGTCCATCGTGATCGTTCTCATGTCGACCCGCTGCATGCGCTCGATTCCCGGAATCACGAAAATGATTCCCGGCCCGCGGTAGCGGACCAGCCGACCTAGCCGCAGCACCACCGCGCGCTCATACTCTTTCATGATCTTGATGCCGCTCAGCAGCAGTGCCAGCGCGGCCGCAATGACGTATATCCCTACCATGCAGTTACCCTCGTTGTTCGCGTACCCGCACTCGCAGTCCTTCGACCGCCTCGACCTGAATCGGCCGGTTGGCTTCGATGACTTGCTCGCTGGTCGCGTTCCAGAACTCGCCGTGGACCTTCACCTTACCGCTCGCGTGAACCGCGCTGACCGTGACACCCACCTCGCCCACCAATCCCTCTGCGCCCGTCACCGAGCGACGGCGTCGATCGCGCACCAGCACGAACACGATCAGGGCCAGCGCGGAGCCGAAGACGGCGATCGTTGCCATCACCAGCGATCGGTCGACCGCGAGCTGGGAGTCACGCGTATAGAGAAAGAGCGATCCGAGAGTCAACGCGACCAGCCCGCCCAGACCCAGCACCCCGAAGCTCGGCATGAAAAGCTCGGCCAACAGGAACGCCATGCCCAGCAGGATCAGCAACACTGCGGCCGAGTTGACCGGCAACACTTGCAAGGCGAGCAACGCTAGCAGCAGACAGATGGCGCCCGCGACCCCGGGGAAAACGACGCCCGGATTCGAGAACTCCATGTAGAGCCCGAGCATGCCGGCCATCATCAGCAGGTAGGCGATGTTGGGGTGCGTGATGATGTTCAGCACCTTCTGTCGGAAGGTCATCGGCACATCGACCAGAACCACTTGTCCGGTCGCCGTCCTCGCGGCTGAAAAATCCAGGGTGTGGTCGGTGGTTCCCAGCTGGACCACCCGTCCCTGACACTTCACGAACAGATCGTCGACGCTCGTCGCAACGAGATCGACCACGTTGGTGGCGGCCGCTTCCACTTCGGTGATGCTCACGCTCTCACGCACCGCCCGCTCGGCCCATTCGACGTTGCGGCCGCGCCGCTCCGCGATCGACTCGACGAAGGAGACCGCGAAGTTCTCGACTTTTTTCCCCATGTCGCCTTCGATGTCGCCGCCTTGCCCCGTCACCGGGTGAGCGGCGCCGATCGTAGTGCCGGGCGCCATCGCGGCCACGTGAGCCGCAAGCGTAACGAACACGCCCGCAGAGGTCGCGCTGGCGCCGCTGGGAGAAACGTAGACGATCACCGGAACCGTTGCGGCCAGAAGGTTCTTGACGATGGTTCGGGTCGAATCGAGCAGGCCCCCCGGCGTATCGAGCTGAATGACCAGTGCGAGGGCTTGGTGCTCGGCCGCAAGCGCCAGCGCCGATTCGATGTAGTCCGCGGTGGCCGGACTGATCGGACCGTCAACGACGATCCGATAGACCGCGCGATCACCGCTGCGAGCCACGCCGGCCATCAGCACCACCGCGACACTGGCGGCCAATCCGAACCGTCCTACTCGGCGCAGCGTCATGCCGGTTCAGCGTGCCCGCGGCGCAGCGATACCGATCCGCTCCATGACCAGCTTGATGTCTTCCCACACCAGGCGTTTGTCGGCGGCATTGCGCAGCAGGTATGCGGGATGGAACGTGGGGAGCAGCGGAACCCCTTGATACTCGGACCACTTACCTCGCTGCTTCGATATCGGAATGCGGTTCTTGAGGAGGCACTGCGTGGCGAACGTCCCCAAGGTCACGATGACCCGCGGCCGGATCAACGCGATCTGGCGGTGCAAGAACGGCTCGCACGCCACGATCTCGTCTGGCTCGGGGTTGCGATTGCCGGGTGGCCGGCACTTGACCACGTTGGCGATGTAGACGTCCTCCCTGCGCAGCCCCATGCCTTTGGTGATGATGTCGGTGAGCAGAGATCCGGCTCGCCCCACGAACGGGATACCTTGCTTGTCCTCCTCCTCGCCCGGCCCCTCACCGACGAACATGAGCTCGGCCGTCGAGCTGCCCACCCCGAAGACGATGTTATTCCGTTCATCGCAGAGCTTGCAGCGGCGGCAATCACCGAGAACCGCACGCAAACCGTCCAGGTCGGCAGCATCGCGGATGCCGGGCTCGATCAAGAGATCAGAAAGCTCCGCCACTTGCGGCCGCTCCACCCCCTCATTCGGGTGGAGCCCGGCGGCGACCGCTGGAGGTGACGATGGCGGAAGCGACGACGGCAGCGGCACGAATTCGAGGCCAAGTTCGACCTCGCGCACGAGATAGGCCGCCAATGACCTGGCGACCTCCTCCCGGCCGAGGCTTCCCGACTCATCAAGCTCGGATTGAGAGTCGGACCGTGCCACTGTAAACTCGTCTCAAGCCTGGTGGCCGCAGGAACGAGAGCTGCGCCAGCAGGGTCGTATCAGCCACCGATGCTCGTCACGTTGTTGACCATCCTCGCCGCTGCCGGCGTCGTGTTGCTGATGCCCGGGGATGCGTTGGCGTGGGGACCGGTTACTCACATCGTGCACGGGAGCACGATCCTGGCGAACCTTAGCAGCCTGCCGGAAGCCCTTCAAGCGCTGCTGCTCCTTCATCCCGAACGCTACCTTTACGGATGCATCGGCGCCGACATCATTCAGGCGAAGGCGTACACGCGCAGCATCGCGACGCACTGCCATAGCTGGCCGGTGGCATGGCAGCTCCTCGACGAGGCTGAGACCGATTCCGAGCGCGCATTCGTTTGGGGTTACATGACGCATCTGGGAGCCGACATCATCTCGCACAACCACTTCGTCCCGGCGAGTCTGCTGCGCAGCTTCGACGCGCGCACGGCCGGACACGCATACTGGGAGGCGCGTGCGGACGGCTTGCAGGACAAGCTGTACTGGCGAAGGGTGCGCCGCGTGCTGGAAGGCGACTACCGCGACTGCGACCGGTTGGTCGAGCGCGTCGTCGACCACACGCTCTTTTCATTCAGGACGAACAAACGGATCTTCGACTCTCTGATGGCGGTCAACAAACTCAAGCGCTGGCAGCGGCTGGTCGACACCGTCAACATGCGCTCACGCTATCCGCTCTCGGAAGCAACCGTCCGGCGCTACAACGAAGCTTGTATCATGTCGGCGATGGACTTGCTCATCCACGCCAAGAACTCCTTCACTCAGCAGCAGGATGCCACCGGCCGAGATATCCTCACACGGGCGATCTCGCTACGCCGGAAGCTGCGAGCACTGAAGCGCCGAGGCCAACTACCCGCCGGCCTCGAGCAAGAGATGCTCAACGGTCTACTACCGGAGCGTCTCGACCCGGCGGCTGCCGCCTGACTCTCGCGCCGCGAGCAATCGAACCACGCGGTCGAGAACCGTCTCGGCCAGATCTTCCTTGGAAACCAGCCCGGTCTCGATTTCTTCTCCCTCCCGATCGATCAGAACCGCCGCATTGGTCGCCGTGTCGAAGCCCTGCCCGGTTCGGCCGACGTCGTTGGCGACGATCAGGTCGAGACCTTTGGCGGTAAGCTTGGCCCGGGCATTCGCACGCAGATCTTCCGTTTCAGCGGCGAATCCAACCAACAACCGTCTGCCGCGCGAGCGTGAAAGGCCCGCTAGAACATCCTCGGTTCTGGTCAGCGCCAGGTCGAGCGTTTCCGAGCGCTTCTTGATCTTGTGCCCGGCCGTCGCGACCGGCCGGTAGTCGGCCACCGCGGCGACCATCACGACGACATCCGCATCGGCGACGCGCGTACGCATCGCGTCGTTCATCTCGGCCGCGGTCTCCAGCCTCACGGTCTCGCACCCACGGGGCGCCGCAAGCGCCGTGGGCCCACTGACCAGCGTCACACGAGCGCCACGACGGTGCGCGGCCACGGCTATAGCGTACCCCATCCGTCCGCTGGAGCGGTTCGAGATGAAGCGTACGGGGTCGATGGGCTCTCGGGTCGGTCCAGCGGAGACCAGCACCGACTTTCCGGCGAGATCCTGAGGGCTCAACGCGGCTGCGACCTCTTCGACCAACACGTCCGCATCGGGCATGCGCCCGGGGCCTTCGTAACCGCAAGCGAGCTCACCGGTATCGGGCGCGACGATTCGATACGACCACGAACGCAGCCGTTCGAGGTTGGCAGCGACCGCCGGATGGACGAGCATGTGACTGTTCATCGCCGGAGCGACGACTACCGGTGCTGTGGTCGCCAGGATCGCGGCCGTGACGATGTCGTCGGCCATGCCCGCAGCCATGCGAGCGATCAGGTCGGCGGTCGCCGGCGCAACCAGCACCACATCGGCGGCCTCGGCGATGCGGATGTGGCCAATTGTGGCGTCCTCGGTAGGGCTGAGCAGTTCGGTGGCCACCGGATTGCGCGAGATGGCCTGCAATGTGAGCGGCGTGATGAAACTGCGCGCCGCCGACGTCATCGCCACCTGCACCTGCGCACCCTGTCCCTGAAATTGACGCACGACCTCCGGAGCTTTGTAGGCGGCGATACCGCCTCCTACGCACAGCAACAGCCTCCGGTCGCGCAACACTCGCATCGGATCAACGGCCGCTGCCCAGTCGGCCGACTTCCGTCAAGCTTACCCCGTCACGAATCAGGTAGACAAGGCCGACGATCACCTGGGTCGCGAACTGGGTCGCGTGCGTGATCAACGAGTAACCCAGCGCCGCACCAGGAGTCACGCCCGCGATTTCGACCAACGCAACCTTACAGGCGAACTGAAACGATCCGACGAAACCGGGCGCCGCCGGCGCCGCCACGGCGAGAGCGACCAGGGTCGTGACGATGATCCCGGTGCCCACGAAGGGCACATCGAGCCCCGTCACCCGAAACCCGAGCGCGAAGCCGACGGCGATCAGCAACCATATGTAGAACGACCAAGCGAGTGCTTGCAGCAGCACGGCTCCACCACCGATGGCGGCCAGATCGTCGAGAAACCGGTGCTCGACGGCCATGATCCGTTCGGCCAGCCGGGCCGGTAGAATCCCCCATGCTCGATCGACGATGGGCAGTAAACGCGAGCGCTGGAGATGCACCGCCGTCAACCCCCCGGTCACCAGCAGCATCAACACCCCCGCGCTCCAGGCGGCGCTCAACACCTGCGACGGGACCTCCGAAGACCAGACCATCCACATCGCGAAGCAGACCAAGACCAACAGGTCGAGGATGCGCTCCATCACCACCGTCGCCAGCACCGTAGGCAACGGTACCGTCGACCGCGCGCTCAGCAGCACCGGACGCGCGATCTCGCCGGCGCGAAGCGGCAAGAGCATGTTCGCCATGAAGCCGATCGCGTTCGCGGAAAAGATCTCGCGCATTGGCACATCGCGCCCTGCGGCCCGCGCCAGCAGCAAACGCCAGCGCTGAGATCGGACGTAGAGGATGTAGATGCCGAGCAGCGCCATCGCCGGCACGTAGCGATAGTCGGCATGGGCGAAGCTCTCGCTGACCTCCCGCCAATCGACCCCTCGCAGGGCGATAGCCAGGAAGAAGCCGGCGAGGCCGATGGCCACGGCCATCTGGAGCCAGCGCCGGCTCGTGAACGATTGCGGCACCTGGAACTACCGATCGACGGTCAGGTCCGAAAACGGGAGGGCGGCGGCTCGGGAATGACCGCGTCGGGGTGCAGGCGGTTCGCACGCTCCAGAAGCACCGCCTCGACCTCGGGCCGATCCGGATCCGGGACACAACAGTCTACCGGACACACCGCCGCACACTGCTCCTGCTCGAAGAAACCGACGCACTCCGTACACTTCTCGGGAACGATGTAGTAGATGTCCTCCGAGATCGCCGCGCCCATCTTGCCCTCGAACTCGTACTCGGCCCCTCCCTCGTAGATCGCGGTGTTCGGACACTCCGGCTCGCACGCGCCGCAGTTGATGCACTCCTCGGTTATCTTCGTCGCCATCGCGGCTTTTCCCGGAACGCCAGCCCAGCGAGGGTGCCACAGCCTCGCGAGGTAGTAAAGTTTATTTTCCTTGACATGCCTGCCAATTTCCCGACACCTTCTGCAAGGCCGCATGCAATGACGATCGCTGCCCACAAAGCGCTCGCCGACGGCAGCGCTCTCGACCTGGTCGCCGCGGAGCTCGGCCGCGTCGAAGCTCGAATCGCCGAGGTCATCGGATCACGAGAGCAGAAGCTCACGGACATCTCCCGCTACCTGATCGACGCTGGCGGCAAACGCGTTCGGCCGGCGGTCTCGATGCTCGTGTTCCGCGCCTGCGGAGGCGAGGACATCACCGACATCGTGGATCTCTCGGTCTCGCTGGAGCTGATTCACACTGCGACGCTCTTGCACGACGACATCATCGACAGCAACGACACGCGGCGCGGAAAAGCCGCCGCACCCCTGCGCTTCGGCATCGCCGACACCCTCGTCGCCGGAGACTTCCTCTTCAGCCGCGCCTTCGAGGTTTGCGGCCGATTCGAAGCCAAGATCGTCGCCTGGGCGGCCGACGCATGCGTTCAGCTGACCGAAGGCGAGATCATGCAAGGACGATTCCGCCGCCATCTCCATGCGAGTGAAGACGACTACCGCGAAATCATCACGCGCAAGACCGCATCCCTGTTTGCCGCCGGGACCCGAATCGCCGCCTACCTGGCAGGCATGGACGAACGATGCGTGACGCTGATGCGCGAATGTGGGCACGAGATCGGGCTGGCGTTCCAAATGATCGACGATGTGCTGGATGTCCAGGGCGACGCGTCCAGAACTGGCAAGCGCGTTGGCACCGATTTGATCGACGGCAACCCTTCCCTGCCGATCGTCTGGGGACTGGATTTGCCGGCGGTGCGCAAGGCATTCACCACCGTGCCGGCAGCGCCCGCAACCGTCGCCGACGCAATCCAGGCGATCCGCGATGCACGTTTGCCGGAGCGAGTGCGGAACGCGGCCGCGGAACACGCGGCTCGAGCGGTGCGAATCATCGAGACACTGGAGCCGTCCCCTTACCGTGACGGACTCTGCCATCTCGCCGCCGAGTTGGTCGAAAGAGATCTGTAGGCGCGGCCGTCATGCAACGGCGGACACGGCTCAGGAGGGTAGTTCTTTCTCTTGCCGGTTCGCTTCCCAGACCGCGCGCAGGATGCGCTCGAGCACGATGAACTCCTCGTTCATCGCCACCAGCGATTCGACCGCTTCGGTGAGGCCGTCCTTGCGCAGATCGCCCCCGCGTTCGGGATCACAGAGGATCGCCATCTGCCGGGCAGCGGTGAGCAGTCCGTCGGAAGCGCGCCGCACGTGGAGCGCCATCTGAGTAAACGTATCGTCGTCGATGATCATCCAGCTGCCTTGTTTCGGCCGTAGCGACCGGCCGGGTGCGCATACAAGGCAAGGAAGGTGCCAACCGCGGCGCATCCGGCCGCAGCATGCGATTCGCCATGCGCTCGCGGCAGATCCTGCGGGCGTACACGCGGAAAACCACGGACCTTTTCTCGGGGCTGGTCGAGGGTCGTATCGGACCCGTTGCCTCACGATGTGGCGATCGCGGTGCAGGACGACTGGCTACGCGTGCACCCGCCGAATGGGCCGCTCGTGCAGTCGTGCGATCAGCGCGCGTGCCCGTGCAAGCTTGCAGGACTCGGGACGAATTCGTGCGAACGCTGGCGGTGTCTCGCGCGGGGCGAGTGCTACGTCAATGACGATTGCGCAACAAAGAACGCCGTGCGGGCTGCGCGAGCTTGTCAACGCCGCGGCCGTTGCGCTACACAGGTCTCGGGGCCAGACGCTGCGCCCGCGGAGACACCCAGCATGCCCTCGATCGACACGACCCTCGCAGGCTCCTCCACGACCGAGCTGGCGGCATTCGCTTCTGCCGCCGAGCGCATCGGCTTCGCGGGCGTGATGACGGCGGAAGCCGCGCACGAACCTTACCTTCCACTGATGATCGCCGCCGAGCATACCCGGCGCGTTGCTCTGCTGACCGGGATCGCCCTGGCGTTCCCACGCAGCCCGATGATCACGGCCTACACGGCGTGGGACCTGCAACGGTACTCGGCGGGGCGTTTTCGGCTCGGTCTCGGCACTCAGGTCAAGGGACACAACGAGCGGCGCTTCAGCATCCCATGGGATCGCCCCGGGCCACGGCTGCGCGATGTGCTGCTCGCGCTGCGCGCCATCTGGCAGTCCTGGCAACAGCGAACGCGCCTCGACTACCACGGTGACTTCTACCGGTTCGATCTGATGACCCCGTTCTTTGACCCGGGCCCACAAGAACACCCGCACATCCCCATCTATATCGCCGGCGTGAACCCCTACGTCTGCCGGCTGGCCGGAGAACTGTGCGATGGGTTTCACGTGCATCCGATGCACACCGTGCGATACATCCGCGAGTCCGTCCGGCCGCTGATCGCCGAAGGCGCGCGCCGTGCTGGTCGTGACCCGAAGGAGGTCGAGCTCGCGAGCGCATGCTTCGTCGTTCGCGGCGACAACGACCAGGAACTGGAGACCGCGGCAAAGGCCGTCAAACAGCAGCTCGCGTTCTATGCCTCGACGCGCACCTACGCGCCCGTGCTTACGCTGCACGGCTGGGAAGATGTCAGTCCTCGTCTCAATGAGCTCTCGCGCCAGGGCAAATGGGTGGAGATGACCGAACTGATCACCGACGAGATGCTGGCGGAGTTCGCCGTGGTTGGCCGTCGCGATCAGATTGGCTCGCTGCTACGCGCCAAGTACCACGGCGTGCTCGACCGCATTGCGGTCTACCTCCCGTTCCGTCCGGGAGTGGAAGAAGAGTGGTGGCGCGAGATCGTCTCGACCCTTAGTTAAGGCAGCACCGCGCGTACGTAGGTCGTGAATCCGCTCTGCGCGAGCGTTTGCGCGCGCGAGTCCGCGTCGGCCTTGGTCGCGAAGCTGCCGCTCAAGACCCGGAACACGGTCGTTCCACCCGACTCCACGCTGGCGATCGTAGCGTCCTTGAACACGCCGTTCGCCTTCACCAGCAATGCTTCGGCGTTCTCGCGGCCCTTGAACGCGCCAATCTGCACGCTGAAGCGGAAACCTCCGCCAGTCGTCACCGCGGCCGAGCCTGACGGCGCCGCCGTCGCGACCACGGGCACCGGCGGCGGGGCTGCAACCGCGGGCTTCGGTACCGGCGCGGCTGCCGCCACCACCGGGGCCGGCACCGTCGCGGCGGCTGGCTTGGGAGCGGGCGCTGCCGACGCTACCACCGAAGGCAGGGTCACGGCGGGCGCCGGCCTGGGAGCCGGCGAAGCTAGCGGGGGCGCGAGCGCCGGCCGAGGCGGCGCGGGCGCAGCAGTCGGTGGGGCATCGATTTGTTCGGGCTTGGCCACGGCGACCACCAACGGCGGCGGCGGCGGCGCGCCGGCGGGCTCCGCGACGGAACCTGGGGCCGGTGCAGGCGCGGTATCCTTGACCACGCTGGCGGGAGCCTCCGGCTGCGGCGCGACGGCGGGGGGGGGCTCGACCCGCTTGCGCGGAGCGGCGTGTACAGGCGCTGACGCCGTCCGGACCTCATCCTGTTGCGGAGCGGGAGCTGCCGCCGGGGGCTCGTCGCCCGACGCTGCCGGCTGGGCATCCGTTCGGTCGCGGTGCACCACCAACTTGGGAGTCGTTACCGGGCGCTCCGGAGCGGCAGCCTTCGAATCTTCGGGCACCTCGCTCGAACCGGCCGACGCGTCCTGGCGCGGCTTGACCGGCGAACCGCGCTCGGCCGGAGGTGCAGGAGCAGGCGGTTCCTCCTGCGCCTTCTTCAGACCCGCCAGAGTCTGCGGAGCTTTCTTGAGCACGCGCTCGAGGCTCTGGCGCGGACCGGTTTCGGTCATCGTCGCCGCGAAGACCCCTAGCACAACGATCAGACCGCCGGCAGCCAGCACGAAGGGACGCCGGCTCTGGTAGAGCGCCTTCAACCCGCGCCCGGAGCCACCCGATCCTCGACGTGCTCCGTTGGCACCGCCGGAGCGCCGGCTCGGCGCCGCCGGGGTGTCGTTTTCATCGTCGTCGTCATCGTCGCCGAAAACGTAGAAGGGCGAGTCCCCTTCGCCGTTGCCAGAGCTCGCGCCGGGATCCGACCCACCCGACGCTTGGCTGCACGCGAGGTCGACGATGTCCGGACCGATAGGATTGTCTCCGCGTTGCTGCGCGCGTTCGAGCGCGGCCGAACAGATTGCGTCGATCCGGGCCGGATTACCACCGGCACGCGCCACGATCAGGCGCAGCGCCTCTTGCGTGAACAAGCTGTCGACCGCCCCTCCGACTTTGGCCACGCGCCCAGCGATGTAGCGGCAAGAGTCCTCTGGGCCGATCGGATCGACGCGACAGACCTGCACCAGGTGCTTGAGGATGGTTCGATCGTTGGCCGCGTTCATTCGGTCGAGCAACTCCGGTCGCCCGACCAGAAGCACGTGCAATCGGGTCGGCTCGGCCGGATCGTCACCGAAGAGCTTGCCTAAACGCTCGATCGTCTTCGCGGGAAGTTCGTGCGCGTCGTCGACGATCAGCAGCGTCGACCGCTCGTGTCGAGCGCGGGCCCGGCTCAGAACGCGCAGGGCCTCGATGAGCGCGTTCTCGTCACCACTCGGTGGTGAGCTGCCGCCGAGTTGTTCAATCGCTTCCACCAGCAGGTGACGCAATCCGGGCCCGGTGGTGGGCAGGAAAGCGACCGTGCAGGAATCGGCCAGATCCTCGGCGAAGCTGCGGATCAGCGGTGTCTTGCCCGCACCCTCCTCACCGATGACCAGGGTGATGCCGTGGGGCGCCTTGAGCCCGGCGCGGAGTTCGGTGATCAGCGACGCATAGGCCTCGCGATAGCTAAGCTCTTCGCGTCCGCCCGATGGGGGAAAAGGGTGGCCTTCGAGGCCAAAAAAGGCAGGATCCATCCGCTCCTCCGGCAACCGCGTGGGGAGACACGCCTGCCCCCGCCGGCGTTACCGTAGCACAAGAAGGCTGGTGTTCAAGAGTTCTGCGCCGCCTTCAGACCCGAGAGGCACAGGCCTGTTGTATAAACCTACTGAGTAGCAGGGCGGGCGGGATCTTTGTGCTCTTCAGACGCAAGTCGACCTCTAGCAACTCGTGGTGCAATCGACGCAGCGTGTCGCGAGTGAACGCCGAGGTGTCGCGGAGCAGATAGTAGAGCCGCCATGGGTTGCTGAAGCGCGCACGAACCGACTCGGGCAGGGCCGCGTAGTGCGATTTGAGGAACTTCCTACCGTCCTGCTGTGCTTCGACCGGTAGGGTGCGCGCATACGGAGCCATCTCGATCAAGGCGGCAAGTCGCGTCGCGACCGTGGCCACCAGTCTGAGCGGCGGCTCTCCCTGGCTCAGCAGGCGATCCAGAACTCGCTGCGCCTGGCGCGAGTCCCGCTTGCCCAGTGCATTGGTCAGATCGAACACCCATAAGCGCGCATGATCCATCATGTGCGTGCGCACCAGCTCTTCGTCGATGCGCCCCCCTGGCACGCACGCCAGGCAGAGCCTGTCGATCTCTTGCGCCAGCTGACCCAGTTCGGCTCCCACACGCTCAGCGATCGCCTGAATCACCGAGGGTGCAACGGTTGACAGACCATTGGCACGTACCCGATTCTGGACGAAGTCCGCGAGGTTCTCGCGCCTCTCCGGGCTCTTGGCCTCTTCCTCTCCCGGCTTGAGGTCGATCCTTAGATCGACCACGGCGTGCTGACCTTCGAACCAGCGACACAGGCGCGTGCGCCGGTCGATGCCGCGCGCGGTGACGACCAGGAAGCAGCCCTCCGGTAGGCCACCACTGCGGCCTTCACCACCCTCGAGAAACGCGAGCAGACGCTCGATCTGCTCGGTAAAATTGGTGCGAAGGATCTCCTGCGCACCACCAGCGTCCTCGGCCTGTGTCTCTGCCTCCACACCGTCGGCGTCCTCGGCCCGTTTTTGTCCCTCCGCATTCTCGGTCCGCTTTTTCGGCTCACTCCGCAGTAGGCGGATCCATACGCAGCGGCCGGCGCCGAATAGGCCCACCTGGCTCAGGAGCTCGATGGCGCGGTCCACGGGATGTTCGGGTACCCGCACGATCTCGAGATCGACGACCTGACGCTCGCGCGGGAGCCACTGGTCGATGGCGGCGCGCGCGCGGGCGTCGGTGACCACCGGGTCGCCTATGAGCATCAGGACTCGACCGTCCGGGGTCTTCGCGCCGGGGCGCGAACGCGAGCGAGCGGGGCTAGCCATCGGCGCCGCCTTACCCGCGGCTGCGCTCGCATTCAACCGGCCGGCGCTCACCAAGCCCGCGTCTCGCCGATCTTGAGGAGCCAATCGACGTCCCCGCCCCTGTTCGCACGCTGGGACGCTAGCGCGAACCGCCGCGGCGGCTCATCGATCGGTTCGTCGCTCAGCACGAACGTCCCGAAGTGCATGGCCAGCGAATGACGCGTGCCGATCGTGAGCGCGGCTTCGACCGCCTCTTCCGGGTTCAAGTGTGCCTGGGCCATCATGGCCGCCGGCTCGTACGCGCCGATCGGGAGCGCGGCCAGATCGAAGGGGCCCAGACGCTCGGCCAAGGTGCGAAACCCGTCGAACATGCCGGTGTCACCGGCGAAGTAGAAGCGGCGATCGGCGGCGGTCACCGCCCACCCCGACCAAAGCGCTTCGTCTCCATCGAACAACCCACGACGGCTCCAGTGGCGCGCGGGCACGCAGTGAACGCTCACCGCTGCCAACCGGTGCGACTCCCACCAGTCCAGCTCGACCACGGGACCGACCCCGGCGCGCTCCAAGACACCCGAGTTGGCGAGCGGAACGAAGAAGACGGTCTCGGTACCCTGGCGGCGCGCGCGCTCGGCCAGCAGCACCAGGCTCGGCGTGTCCATGTGGTCGTAGTGGTTGTGCGAGACCAGCACGAAGTCGATCGGCGGCAGATCCTCGATCGACAGGCCCGGGCCGACCAGCCGGCGGGGCCCCGCCGCGATCGGGCTGGCGTAACGTGACCAGATGGGATCGGTGAGGAAGCTCACACCACCCATCTGCACCAGCAAGGTCGAGTGCCCGATCCAAGTGACGGTGGGCACGCTGTGGCCGGCGTTCTCACGTAGAAACAGGCCGTCGTTAGCCACGCGAGCTACGGCCCGGTCGAAGGGCGGTCGAAACGACTCGAACGTGCGCCGCAGGAAGAACGGGACCGTGACCGCCGGTGATGGCATCCGGTGCGCTCCGTACCCCGGGTTGGTGAAACCGCCTCGCCCATGGTGCGGCGCCGTCGCCGACTGGCCGGAAGCTACACAGGAGGCCGCGCCGATCGGCAGTACGAGGCACAAAATGCGCAAGGGTCTCGAGGCGGCTTGGGCCCACGAACACTTGGCTTGGGTGACTGAAACGTGTTTCAATCGCCGGCCGTGGACGAGCGAGCGCGGCGTATCGTGGCCACGGCGGTCGATCTTGCCGAGAAGGGCGGCTTCGAGGCCGTGCGCCTGCGGGACGTGGCCGCTAGCGCCGGGGTCGCCCTGGGAACTCTCTACCGGCATTTTCGCAGCAAAGAAGACCTGCTGGTGGCGGCACTGACCGTCGAGGTCGAGAGGCTCGAGCAGCGCATGGTGGTCCAACCCGCAGCCGGCGGTTCAGCGCTCGACCGGGTCTCCTCGCTGTTCACAACGGCGACGCACGGCCTGTGCCGCCGCCCGATGCTCGCCCGCGCCATCCTGCGCGCGACGGCCTCCGGCCAGCCGGAGCTGACGGAGAAAGTAGCCGGATTCCACGGTCGTATGACCGATCTGATCACGGCGGCTATCGGCCGCAACGGTCACGGCACGGCGGGGCGCTCGGGCGAACGGTCCATCGGGCTGGTTCTCCAGCAGGTCTGGTTCGCTTCCCTGGTCGGTTGGGGAGGCGGCCTGCATGACGAGCGTGCGGTGATCGATCAGGTGCGCACCGCCGCTGGTCTCATTCTCGGTCGTGCTGCGGATCAGCTTCCCGCCGACGGTGGGCTGGGCTGCGCATCGCGCTGATCGTCGGGGGCGGACCGGCCGTCACCACCGGTCGCACCGCCCGGTCGCGGCCGGGCGCCGGTCGCGCTTGCGGAAGCCGCGAGCAACTCGTCGAACGATTCACGGACGGCACGGGCGAAGTCGCGAAGATCCGGTATCAGCTCCCAATCAGCGTTGAAGCCCCAGCAGAGCTTCCCGTTATAGCTCAGCAAGGCGATGCCAAGGCCCTGGTTGACGAACAGCGGCACCAGCGGGTAGGCGGCGACGAGCCGCGCGTCGAGAAGATACAGCGGTATCTGCGGACCCGGCACGTTGGTGACGATGGCATTGTAGGTGCGGGCTCGCGTCGCCAGCCGGGCACCCAGGCTGAGCAGCACGGGAACGGTGAACTCGCTCACCGCGGCCAGGACCTCCGCCCCCAATGCCTGCTTGCTTTCCTTGATGTGCGCCGTGGTGTCGGCGATGGCGCGCAGCCGGCGAGCGGGGTCGCGCTCGGCGATCGGCAACGACACGAGCATGCCCGACACCTGATTGCCGAGCCGGCCGCGGTCCGCGTTGCTGCGCACGCTGACCGGGCAGAACGTGCGAAAATCCATCTCCTCCTGCTGTTTGTACGTGACGCCTCGTTGCTCGAAAAAACGCCCGATCGCACCGGCCACGGTCGCCAAGACGACGTCGTTGACCGTGCCCCCGAGCGCGTTCTTCACGCTCTTGACCGCGCCCAAGTCGAACATCGTCCAGTCGAAGCGCCGATACGAGCCGATCGTCCGATTGAGCGGTGTGTCCGAGGCGCCGCGGAACCCCTCCCCGAGCGCCTGCGCCAAGCCCGAGAGCCCGTCCCCGATCCGCGTGCAGACCTGGCGCGGCTGAGCCGCCAGATGCCTGGCGAAGCCCACCACGTCCAGCGGCATCGTCACCCGTCGCCAGGCCTCGTCACGGAGCATCTCGTAGGCGGACGGAGCCGGCTGCGGATGCCAGACGGGCGCCGGCTCGGCCTGTTCTTGTGGCACCGCCGATAGCAGCACGGTCATCAGGTCGACGCCCGACAGACCGTCGACCATGCAGTGGTGGGTCTTCGTAATGATCGCGAAGTGATCGGTACGCAGGCCTTCGACCACCCACAGCTCCCAGAGCGGCTTCCCGCGATCCAGTTGCTGCGACATGATGCGCGCGGTCAGGCGCTTGAGCTGTCTGCGGGATCCCGGCCGCGGCAGGCTCGTGTGGCGCACGTGGTACTGGATGTTCATGCGGTCGTCGTCGACCCAGACCGGGTGATTCTCCACCGGAATGTACGCGAGCCGTTGCCGGTAGCGCGGGATCAGATGCAGCCGGGCCTCGACGTAGCGCCGTATGCGGTTGACATTGATTCCGCCGTCGGTCGTGCGCAGCGGGCCGGCCTCGAAGAGCATCGTGCCCGCCACGTGCATGTGCGTGTTGTACCGTTCGATGTCCAGGAAGAAACGGTCCAGCGCGGCCAAACGCTCGTAGCTAGCCATGGGAGAAGGGGGGCCTCCTTACAACAGCGGCGCACGCCAGTAAACCGGCGTGCCCAAATGCCGTCAGGCGATGAGGCCCGCTCGGCGGCTTGCCGCCAATGCTTCGATCTGGTCCACGCGACGGATCGCCTGCCGCAGCTCGGTGGCGAAGGCGCGGCGGCGCGTGGCGATCTCGTCGTCGGACCCGGTGAGCAACCGGCGATTGTCGGCAAGTCGAATCGCGGTCCCGAAGAGCACCTTTGAAACCGACTCCGCGCTGCGCAGCCGGCGCTGCAGTTGATACTGCTGGCCCAGTCCCAGGCATTCGCCGACCAGCGTGGCCGCCTCCAATGAGTCCGTCGAGGCGTGCCGCTCCAGGGCATCGCCCACGACCCGGTAGGCCTCGAGAAACGGCCGCAAGACCAGGTGGGCGCGAAACGGCCTCATTCGCCCCAGGAGGGCCCGGGCAGCATCCGCTCCACCGGCCAGCGCTCGCCGCCAATCCGCATCCTGCAGCGCGAGCTCCGCAAGGATCTCTTCGCGGTAGGCATCCTTGTCGGGAAAAAAGAACTCGAACTTGAGGAGATCACGCAGCCTCAAACTCTCTTCCCAGAACTCCCGTTCGCGATCGGTGCCCTCGACCTCTCCGGCGCGCAACAGCGCGAGCTCGACGACGGCGCCGGTGACGAAGAAGTGAATGATGGCGTTGCGATAGTAGGCCGCGGCCAGGTGCTGGTCCGGGCCGATCGCGTAGACCGCCTCCGGCCCTCCCCGAAAACAGGAAACCACGCCGTTCTCGACGAGATGATCGAGCGGCTTGCGCAGCGCATCCAGCTGCGAAACCTCCAGTTTCTCCGTCATCGGTAACGCGCGGAGCTCGACGTAAGAGACGAGGTCGGCCAGCGCCTCGGCCGTCTCCTCCAGGGTTAGGGCGCGATCGCCGGCACCGAGCAGCGCCAGGGTCACCAACGACGTGGGCGTGATCGGGGTCACGCGGTTGATGCGATGAGCGACCTCGAAGGCGAGCTTCTGCAGGTCGATGCTGCGCTCTTGAGGGTCGGGCTCGCTGCCAGGCTGAGGCGACCCGAGCGTTGCACGCAGCGAAACCGGCTCTCCGAAACGAATGTGGATCCCGCCGTAGCGGCGCCGCAGCCCGCGCACCATGCGCAGGAACCACCACAGCCCCTCCGCTTCCTTGTCCGCGCCGCGTTGCTCGGCCACGTAGGATCCGACGTCTGGGATCTGGTCGTAAGCGATCGAGACGGGCAGCAGATAGATGTCCTCGCTCTTGGATCGCCGATACGCATCGACGACGAAGGCCAGCAGGCCGAAGCGCGGCGGTAAGAGCTTTCCGGAGCGCGAGCGCCCGCCTTCGATGTACCACTCGAGGGGAAACCGCTTCTCGACCAGGTAGTCCAGGTAGTGGCCGAGAACGAACTTGTAGATCCGATCGTCTTTGAAGCTGCGCCGGATGAAGAAGACGCCGCTGCGCCGCATCAGCGGTCCGAGCAGCAGAAAGTTCATGTTGTCGCCGCCGGCGGTGTGGTTGGGAGGATGCCCGTTCTCGTAGAGCGCGTAGAGCAGAACGAGATGGTCCAGGTTGGACTTGTGGCTGGGCAGGAACACCACCGGGTGACGCTGAGCCAGCGCATAGATCCGCTCCAGCTCGCGCCGGTCGTAGTCGAGGTGCTTGCCGTAGCCGCGCGCGTACAGGGCACGCGCGAGATGCGCAGCCACGTCGATCATGTAGGGACTGTGCGTGGCGGCGATCTCGCGCAGCGCGGTGGTCGCCGCGTGCCCGACCTGCGCGGTATCCGCCCCCAACTCCCAGGCAAGCCGAGCGACGCCGCCGCGGAACGCCGGCCGCTCCAGGATGCTCTCCAAGACGAAGCGCGGGACCTTGTAACGGAGCCCGCGCACGCGCCGCTCGGCCCGCTCCAGGGCCAAGCTCGCCTGCCGCGCGACGAACTCGGCCAGGCCGGTCGTCTCGGCCTGATCGGCCCCACCCGCTTCCCGCCAGCGACGCCTGAGGTCGGATAGACGCGCCGGCTCGCCGGCGATCACGCGGCAACGATCCGGTCGCGCGCGCGCGATCCAGCGCTGGCGCAAGCGGGAGGGGTCGTGAGGATCGCCGAGCAGCAGCAGCCGCAGCAGGCGTGCGATCGCGCCGCCGGTGGGCTTGTCGGGAACGAGCCAAGCCACCCGCAACGGCGCGAGCCACGGGTCATCGCGGGTGGCCAGACACGCCTCGAGCTCACCATCGGCTCTGTGGTTCCGACGTTGCCGGCGGGACGGCGGCAGGTTGATTGCCTCGGTCGCGACTTCCCCGCTAGCCGGCGGCCGATTCTCTTGGATCCAACGCTCGAGCAGACCACGCTCGAGCCGGCTTGAAGACTCCAGCAAGAAGACCACCCGCTCGCCATTGTTCGCAGGCCAGGGAGAGGCTCCGGTCGCGGTCGAAGGTTGGGGTTCCACTACCTTCCCATACTCGATCGGTCATGCTTTGCTCAAGCCGCGCCGCTCCAGACGCCCGGCGGTGAGCGCCGCGAATGCCCGTTTACAAGTCGCTCACCCGAGAGATCGACGAGGGACCCTCGGGCCCTCAGATCGGCGCGTTCTTCGACCTGGACCGGACCATTTTGGCAGGATTCTCCGCCTTCGCGTTCCTCGCAAAGTGGGTGGCCAGCGGACGAGCCTCCCCCGCCGGGCTGCTGCAAACCGCACTGGCCTCGGCGCGTTTCGAGCTGGGGCAGATCGGCTTCTCGGGGCTGGTCGCCGAAACCGCCGCCATGCTCGCCGGCTACCCCGAGAAAGAGTACGCGAGCTTCGCGCAGAGCGTCTTCGAGGGGTGGCTCGCGGCCACGATCTATCCGGAGTCTCGGGCGCTGGTACGCGCCCATCAGCGTCGCGGTCACACCCTGGCCGTTGTCTCCTCGGCCACGCGGTATCAGGTCGAGCCGGTCGCCCGTGCGCTCGGTATCGAGCACGTGTTGTGCACCGAGCTCGAGGTCGTCGACGGCCGACTGACCGGCCGCGTCATTCATCCGACCTGTTATCGGGAGGGCAAGCTCCGAGCAGCGGAAGCGCTCGCCGCGCGCGAGCGAATCGAGATGGATCTGAGCTACTTCTACACCGACAGCGACGATGATCTGACGCTGCTCGACCGGGTCGGCCGCCCACGGCCGGTCAATCCCAATCGCCGGCTCGCCGCGATCGCCGCCAAGCGCGGGTGGTGGGCGCGTGCGTTCACCAGCCGTGGACCTCCGCGCCTGGAGGACATCGTGCGCACCGGGTTGTCGGTGGCGAGCCTGGGCCCGGCGCTGCTGCTGGGCGCACCGATTGGGCTGTTCGAGCGCGACTGGCGCCGCGCGCTCAATCTGGCGCTGACGACCTGGGGCGAACTCGGCACGACGCTGGCAGGCATCAACCTACGCGTCGTCGGAGAGGAGCATCTTTGGAGCGCTCGGCCCGCCGTCTTCATCTTCAATCACCAGAGCGCCATCGACGTGCTGCTGCTGTGCAAGCTGTTGCGCCGCGACTTCATCGGGCTCGGCAAGCAGGAGATCCTCCGCTATCCGCTGCTCGGCCGTGCATTCCGGATGGCCGGCACGATCTTCGTGGACCGTTTCGATCGCCGCCGCGCCGGCGAGGCCGCCCGGCCCGCGGTCGAGGCGCTGCGGGAAGGACTCTCGATCGCGATCGCGCCCGAGGGCACTCGCAGCGCCACGCCCAGACTGGGCACGTTCAAGAGGGGAGCCTTTCGCATTGCCATGGAAGCCGGCGTGCCGATCGTGCCCATTGTCTTCCTCAACGCCTTGGACGCGCTCCCCAAGCACGGCGTGATCATCCGCGGCGCCACCATCGAGGTCGTCGTCCATCCTCCGATTCGGACCGACGCCTGGCAGCCCGAGACCTTGGACGCAAGAATCACCGCGGTTCGCCAGCTCTATCGCGACACCCTGGAGCAGTCCGGATGAAGATCGTCGTCGCCTGAGCATGCTTGCGTCGGCGCCGAGGCGCTGCGAGAAGTCGCCACCGAGCCGGCGGCACCCGTGAAGACCCTTCTCAAATTCATCGGTGAGAGCGGCTTTTGGCGCGTCTTCGGTAGGTTGCACACCCGGCTCTATCGCCTGACCGGCGGGCGGCTCGGGCTCAAGACCGGTTCGCTATCGCACCTGCTGCTCACCACCACGGGCCGGCAAAGCGGTCAGCCGCGCACCGTGCCGCTGACGTTCCTGCCGGACGGCCGCCGATACATCCTGGTCGCATCCAACGGTGGCGCCGACCGGCATCCGGCCTGGTGGCTCAATCTCCAGCATCAGCCACGAGCCACCGTGCAGGTCGGAGCCGAAACGGCCAGCGTCCTTGCGCGTGGAGCGCGCCCAGAGGAACGCGCCGAGCTGTGGCCTCGGCTCAAGGCGTACAATCCTTTCTACGGCCAGTACGAGCAGATCACCGATCGCGACATTCCGGTTGTGGTTCTGGATCCGCTGCCTACCTGAGCGCAAGACCACCGTGTCCCTGACCGCTGCGGCCGTCATCTTCGACCTCGACGGCACCCTGATCGACTCGCTGGCCGATCTCGGCGAATCGATGAACACCGTGCTCGCCGCCCGCGGATTTCCCGCCCACCCGTTGGAACGGTACAAACGCTTCGTCGGCGACGGCATGGTCAATCTGGTGCGCCGAGCCCTGCCGGAGGGATCGCGCCACTCGCCAACGATCGACGCTTGCGTCGGCGAGATGCGCGCCGTCTATCGCGGCCGCTGGGACTGGAAAACCCGGCTCTATCCCGGCATTGCCGAGCTGCTCGACGCCCTGGTCCGGCGCCAGCTCCCGCTCGCGGTCTTGTCGAACAAGCCCGACGACAGCGCCAGGCTCGCCGTGGAGCGCTTGCTCGCACGCTGGCGCTTCGCCCTGGTGGTGGGCACACGACCGGATCTGCCGCAGAAGCCCGACCCGGCCGGCGCCCGCTTGATCGCGCGTGAGCTCGGCATCGATCCGGCCCGTGTCGTCTACCTCGGCGATACCGACACCGACATGCGCACAGCGACGGCAGCCGGCATGGTCGCGGTCGGTGCCGTCTGGGGCTTTCGCTCCGTCGACGAGCTGATGGCGACGGGCGCGCGCGCCGTGGTCGAAGAGCCGCTCGAACTACTCGCCGTAGTCGACTCACCGCTGCCCGCGCTCTTGAGCCACACGCCGTGACCGACTTCGCACCGGCCACCGACGACCTGCTGCGAGCGATACGCCGAGCACTGTTACGGTTCTATCAACGGAACGCGCGTGACCTGCCTTGGCGCCGCAAGCAAGATCCCTACGCCATCTGGATCGCGGAGGTCATGCTGCAGCAGACCCAAGTCGCTACCGCGCTGCCACGCTACGGGGAGTTTCTGCGGCGCTTTCCCAGTGTGCGCGCCCTGGCGGCAGCCGGACCGGAGCGCGTCTGCGAAGCGTGGGCAGGGCTCGGCTACTACCGCCGGGCGCGCAACCTACATGCGGCAGCCTGCCGCATGGTCGCCGAGCACGAGTCCGCAGTGCCACGCGAGTTGGACGCACTGACCGCGCTTCCCGGCATCGGTGCGTATACCGCCGGGGCGATCGCCTCCATCGCGTTCGGCGCGTCCGTTCCGGCCGTGGACGCAAACGCCGTCCGCGTGCTGGCCCGCCTTTTCGCGATCACGGCCACTCCCGCGCGCACGCGTTCCCGCGTCCAGCAGATCGCCGCCCACCTGGCTGCGGGAACACGCGCTGGTGAGGTCAATCAAGCGCTCATGGACCTGGGCGCGACGGTCTGCCGGCCGCGCCAACCCGGCTGCGAACGCTGTCCCTTGCGACGGCGCTGTGCCGCTCGTCGGCAGGGCCGGGCCACCGAACATCCGACCAGAGCCAAGCCGGCAGTGCGCCGCGACCTGGAGATCGCGTTCGCGTGGATCGAAACCAACGGGGCTGTCTGGCTTGAGCGCAGAGGCCTGGACGGTCTGTGGGCTGGCCTCTGGCAGCTTCCGGGCTGCGAGGGCCCTTCGGCCAGGCGCGAGCTCGCGCGGCGGCTGGGGTGCACGCTGGGCCGGCCGCTGGCCGAGGTGCGTTACCTACTGACCCACCGAACCGTGCACGCGCGGGTGTACAAGCCGAGCCAGCCGCGCCGGCTGCGCGCCGGACCGAGTCTGCGGCCTTTTGCCGATCCGTTCAGCGCCGCGCTCAGCACGCTCGCGCGCCGAGCGGTGCTCGCCGTGTCGTCCCCACCGCCTACTCCCATTGACCGGCCCACCGGGCTACAACCGATCCGGCGGACGCGAAGAGAGGTGTGAAATGAACCGTGCCATTGATGTCACGACGTCGGTGCTGGCAACCGCCGCCCGACTGGCCTTCGCCGAACGCGTGGGCAAGCTCGGCAAACGCCCCGAGCGGCCGCTGCGGCTCTACGATTTCGAAGCGTGCCCGTACTGTCGCAAGGCCCGCGAGGCGCTCACGGTGCTCGATCTGGACGTCGAGATCTACCCCTGTCCCAAGGGCGGCCAGCGCTATCGGCCCTGGGTCAAAGCGAACGGTGGCCGCGAACGGTTTCCCTATCTCGTAGACCCCAACACCGATATCGCGCTCTACGAATCCGACGAGATCACCCGCTACCTCTTCGAGACCTACGGCAGCGGCCGCGTGCCGCTGCCGTTGGCCGCCGGCCCGCTGACCGATCTCAGCTCGTACGCGGCCTCGGCGTGGCGGCTGGGCCGGGGCCGGAGCTACCGCCCGGCCAAGGCTCCGGCCAAGCTCTTGGAGCTCTACAGCTACGAGGGCTCGCCCTTCTGCCGCATCGCGCGCGAGGCCCTGTGCGAGCTGGAGCTACCCTACCTCTTGCACAACGTCGCCCAGCGCAGCGCCAAGCGTGAAGCCTTCAAGGCGCTGGCGGGAAAGATCCAGGTGCCCTATCTGGTCGATCCCAACACCGGCAAGGCGATGTTCGAATCGGCCGACATCGTCGCGTACCTGCACCGCACTTATGGCGAGGCCTGAACCATTGCCAAAGATCGTAGTCAGCGGCCTGGCGACGCTGGTTTGCTGCATCCTCGCCGCGGGCTGCACAACGTCGCCGCTCGGGCGGAGCCAGCTCGTTCTCTTCCCCGAGAGTCAGTTGGCCGAGATGGGCGTCGCAGCCTTCGCCGAGATGAAAAAAGAAGAACCGCTATCCAAGGACCCCAAGACAAACGGTTATGTAGAGTGCGTCGCCCGGGCGATCACGAATGAGCTCGGCGGTACGGACGCCGGCCGCAACTGGGAGGTAAGCGTCTTCGACGACGATGCGGCCAATGCGTTCGCGTTGCCGGGAGCCAAGATCGGCGTGTTCACCGGTTTGCTTGCGGTCGCCAAGAACCAGGACCAGCTCGCAACCGTGATCGGTCACGAGGTCGGCCACGTCTTGGCACATCATTCCAACGAACGCGCTTCCCAGGCGGGCCTGACGCAGATGGGACTCACCGCCGCTTCCGTGGCGATTGGTGGCAACTCGGAGCAGGGGCAGATGCTCATGGCGGCGCTGGGCTTGGGCGCTCAGGTCGGCATCCTGCTCCCCTACGGCCGCGTTCAGGAAAGCGAGGCCGACCTGATCGGTCTCGATCTGATGGCCAAGGCCGGCTTCGACCCGCGCGAGAGTGTCGCGCTCTGGAAGAACATGAGTGCCGCCGGCCAAGGCCAGCCGCCGGAGTTTCTCTCCACTCACCCCGGTCACAGCACCCGCATCCAGAATCTTGGCGAACGCATTCCGCAGGCGATGGGCCTGTACGAGAGCGCCCAGGCAGCCGGCCGCAAACCGACCTGCAAGGTCCCATAGGTCCCAACGACGATGACGAACCTGACAAGCTGGCTTCGCGAACAACTGGGTCGCCGCCCCTGGTGGATCAACACCTTGATGGCGTGCTGCGCGGTGACGGCGTACGTGTTCATCCCCCTCGACTTCCTGTGGACGCCCACAGCCGAGGACGTCGAGGTCTGGCTGGGCGTGCCCCTGAGAGGTCGCGCGGCCAAGATCACGGCGCCGCTCCACTTCCTCATCTATGCGGCCGGCGCCTATGGGTTCTGGCGACTCAAGCCGTGGATGTGGCCGTGGGCGGCGCTCTACACCGGCTCGGTCGCGATCGGTGGGTTTCTCTGGTCGGTCACGCAGCAGGGGGGCTTCTGGGGCTTCGTCGTCGGCGCGATCTCGGGCGGGTTCGTCGGCGCGATCGCGTACGCGCTCTGGGAATCCCGCTATCTATTCGAGCCAGCGTCGCTCGAGTTGCGCGAGCGCTACGGCGAGTGGGCGATCGTAACCGGCGCCTCCGCGGGTCTGGGCAGCGAGTTCGCGCGAGCCCTGGCGCGCGAAGGCATCTCTTGCGTACTCACCGCGCGGCGCGAGGATCGGCTGCGCGCGCTGGCCGGGGAGCTCGAGCAACGCTACGGCGTCAAGACCCTCGTCGTCGCCGCCGACCTGGCCGGACCGGACGGCGTCGAACGCGTTGCGGAGGCCGTGAGCGAGCTGGACATCGGAATTCTCGTCAACAACGCCGGCGCGGGGTACGCGGGGCGTTTCGACAAACAGGAGGGCGACCGGCTACGGCAGATGGTCGAGCTCAACTGCGTGGCGCCGCTGATGCTCACGCACCGCCTGCTGCCGCGCCTGGTCGAGCGCCGGCGCGGGGCTGTGGTCATCGTCGGCTCGGTCGCCGGACGTCAGGCGATCCCCTTGCACGCCGTCTACGCCGCGACCAAAGCCTTCGATCTATTGCTCGGCGAAGCGCTATGGGCCGAGCTGCGCGAACTCGGCATCGACGTCTCGGTGCTGATGCCCGGACCGGTCGCCAGCGAGTTCGAGCAGGTCGCCGGAGAAACCCGGCCGGATGCGAACGCCGACGAGGCCCCGGACGACGCCGTGCGCATCGCCCTGACGGCCCTGGGCCGGCAGCCCTCGGTGGTATCGGGCACCTGGATGAACTTTGCGCGCGCCAACGCCAACCGCCTGCTGCCCCGCGCGGTGATCACCTCGATCGCCGGCGACTACATGGCCAGACAGACGCCGCCGGAGATGCGCTGACCTTCACCTGCGCCGTCCTTGTCGGCATTGGCAGCCAGGCAACGGCTTCGCGCCATCTCCTCATCGCTGATGCGGCTCGTTGCGACCGAGCGCACCGCGGGCCACAGAGGCTTGTCTCGGTCGATGAGCACGGCGAGGTACGATCCCCAGCGCAGGACCAGCGCCGCGGCGGCCACACCCTCGTAGCCGACCATCGAGTCCGATGAGCGCTCGGGCGAATCCGGCTTTGCTCGCAGGTAGGCGAGCACCTGCTGAAAGAGCGTGGTCGTCGGCGGGCGAATGAGCCGCTGGGAACCGTGCGGGCCAAGGATGTCCTCGCACGTGCCCGCGTCGAGCACCAGCTCGTCGTTCACGCGCAATTCGAGTCGATTGTTCCTCCCCATCGGAGATTGCCGCGTGGCTACATGATCTCACGTCCCGCCTTGCGGTTCACGAGGTCGCGGAGCGTCGCGAGCTCACCACGCGTCGGCTTCCACTCGCTCAGATTCTCGAGGCGCCGCTGAGCGAACTTGTGGTGCGCGGCGATCACGCCTCGCGGCGGCTTCGAAAGCTCCAGCCACCCGAAGACCGCCTCCGGGACGACGGCCATGATCTCGCGGAAGTGCTCGCGGTCGAGCGTGCCGTCCGCGAGGGCACGGTGCTGGAAGAAGCCAACGCGCAACACCTCCACTGCGCGGCGATCATGGAGGCTCACGATGACCTGCGCGTAGCGCACGAAACCTTCCGCGTCGGCCGGGAGCCGACCACCCTCAAAGATGAAGGCATCCGCGGCGCTCTGTGCAAGTGGGCGCAATTCCCGCGGTCGCGGTCGCAGAAAGAACCACGTAGTCACTCCCATGAGGAACAAGAATCGCTCACCTTACCGAGCTTCGCCAGCGTGAGCGGAGGAGCGTCCCTGACGGGACTTGAGCCGAGGGGCGCGAGGGGTGTGGCCGCCGAGATCGCCGGTCTTTCGCGCGTTGAGTTCCTACGCGCTCTTTCTCAGTTCAGGGTCAGCCCCCTTCAAGACACGACCGATTCCTTGAAGCGCGAACTCGAGCGTGAGTGAACGCTGGGGCGTCAACGCGTCGCCGCTGATCGTCCTCGGCACCATCGGCCGTCTTGACTTGCTAACGTCTCTCGCCGGAGAACTCATCGTGCCGGAGGTCGTCGCGCAGGAAGTGTTTCGTGTCGACGACGACGCAAGTCGCGCCCTCGCGGAAAGTTCGCTTCGGACAGAGAGTGCTGTATCTCTCGCGAGATCTGATCGCCGATGCGCTATCGCTGGTTGGTAAGCGTGAGGAAGACTGAGAGACGGCGATCTCCTTCTTCGAGGTGGCCGAGATCCGTCTTTGTTCCACACGACGTCGTGCGCGTCCAGCTCATCAACGTCGACAACGGCCATCGCTGGGAGTCGACCTACAGCACGCCTCTGATAAATGATGGCGTGCAGTTCAAGGTCGTATCCGACTGACGCGGGTGCAGGGAGACCCCTGGCGATGCCCCCTTGCCGGCGAGCTTGGCCAGCACGTCGGGCTGCCCGGGGCGCTACCACCGATGCTCACCGGGGGGCCGTGCCGCTGCGCCGTCGGGCCACCAAGCTCGACGGCGGTCCCCAGCATCGCATGCAGCGGATCGAGCGGATGAAGCCCAAACAGAAGCGGCGGGTGCTCCAGATCCTCGACGCGCTCGTCGAGCGCGATCACTTTCGGGTAACGAAGGGCTGACCCAATGGCGGCGCGCCGGCAGCAGGCCGCCGAACGGCCGCTTCGCGTCTACATCGATACCTCGGTCTTTGGCGACGTCCATGACGCCAGGTTCCGCGTGCCCTCCGAGCGTTTCTTCGGGGCCGTCCGAGCAGGCGCCTTTGTGGTGCTCGTGAGCGCGGCCCTGATCGTCGAGATCGCGAGCGCTCCGGCCATCGTCCAGGCCGTCTTCGAGGCGCACCGCGCGCACGTGGAGGCGCTCGAGACGACGCCCGAGGCGACCGCGCTCGCCGAGGCCTACCTCGCTGCACGGGTCGTCCCCGCGGCCTCGCGCGTGGATGCCCTACACGTCGCGCTGGCCTCGGTCGCGGGGGGCCGACGCCGTCGTGAGCTGGAACTTCAAGCACCTGGTTCAGCTGCGCCGCATCCGCGGCTTCCACGCCGTGAACGTGCTCCACGGCTATCCTCTGATCGAGATTCGCTCGCCCGTGGAGGTGATCGGTGACGAAGAAACCTGAGACCATCGACTGTGTCGCCGTGAAGCGGCGTGCCCAGCGAGCGCTCACCCGGACGCTCGCCGGGAAGTCGCCCGGCGAGCAGGTCGAGACGCTCCACCGCCTGGCCGCGACGGCGCCCCTTTGGAAGGGCCTTGCGAAGACACGCCGGACGAAGCACGTACGTGCGCGAGCAAAACGACGCTCGACCGGCTGAGCGGCCGCCCCTGCTCACCTTCCCGTGCGGATCCGTGCGGATAGGCAGGCGGGCGGGCGGAGCGGGTAGGCAAAAATAGCGTCATTTCTGCGTCCGACTCTGGAGGTTAACCGGAACTCACCAAGCAACCGGTTTTCTCTAGGCGGAGCACATATCTACGTGGCGGGTGGAGCGAAAACTCCACTTGAAACGACTATCGACTGAACCCAGGCCTCGACCCGATCCCGCTACGCAGCCTCTCCATTCGCAGCCGTTCGACCTGCTGCTGCGGTCTCGGAGATTGACGACGCAACGGTACGGGACGCCCGTCCGTCGCTGCTCAACTCGCGCGGACCCAGCCCGCGAGGGTCCTGGCAAACTTTCGTCCAGCGGTTTTGGCCGCGCGCTCATCGGCGGTCAGCCAGACGCCGCCGAGATCTTCGGCGAGAGCGACGTAGGTGGCATCGTAGCCGCTGAGACCCCGGCAGGACCAGTGTGCGGTCCGCAGGAGAGCGGCCTCCGGCAGAAGGACCGTTCGTAGCCCGAGAGCCAGAATCAGCGCGAGAGCCTCCTTGACGAAGCGTTCATCCTTGCCGGACTTTCGTGCCAAGACGTGCACGAACTCGGAGTGGAAAAGCGGCGGGACCACGAAGCGCGCCGGTCGGTCGCGCATCGCGTCGCGAGCCAAGAGGGCATGATCTCGTCGAGGTTCATCCCTAAAGAACCACGGCACCACGATCGATGTATCCATGACCAGGATCGTGTCAGTCATCGTCGCGAAGCTTTCGCAAAATCTTCACTGCCGACGTGTGATCCTGTGAGGTAGTGGCGAGTTCGTCGATCGCATCGAGGATCTTCTGACGAGCGGCACTGGCGGACTTCTCGACGAATCGTTGCTGGAAATCTTGCAGCGAGACGATGACGCCAACGGGCTTGCGGCCACGCTCCAAAAGAATCGGCTCGCCGTGCTTTTCCAGTGCAGCCAAGACTTTACCCAGCGACTGGCGGAGTTCGAGCGCGTTCACCTTCTTCATACGATCTGACATACAAGGTGTCAGATTGGCTGTCAAGAAAAGGGAGGTCAGACACGCCCGCGACAAGGCGGACACGACCACCCCCACCCCCGGATGGGACACCCGCAATCGGGCCCGAACGGAGCTGCGGCCTCAGAGATTGACGATGTGACATCGAGGAACGGCGCGCTCCATGGCCGCCTTTTTCCGGTAGCTCTCGGCGTCGAATGATCTCGGCTCGGTGGCGGATAGGGCGGGGCGGATAGGCAGAAATAGCGCCATTTCTTGTAGGCTCCAAATAGAACTGTCCGGTTTCTCCAGGCGGGATCTCATCGCTTCGGAGAATACCTGGAGCCTTTCCCGGCGCGCACGTGCGCGAGAACTACTAGGGGCGAACTTCAGCGCGAAGCATGAAGTACGGCGACACATCGCCGTCGGCTGAATCGAGGCGGCCCTCGTCGCGAGCGTCGACGGACACCTGGCGATCGACGATCGCACCGGCCTCGGCGGCGAGCCGAAAGGCGTGATGAATCTTGACCACGACCCCGCCGCCGGTGAGCACTTGCTGGTCGCGGAACGTCGTGCCCGACGGCCCACCGGGGGTGCCGTCCAGGCGGAATTGGTCGCTCGAGCGAAAGCCGGTGACGAAGATCTCCCAGCGGCCAGCCGGGCGATACTCGAGCTGAAGGCCGAGGCCACGGTTGCTGAGGCGCAGCCTCGGCGCAAAGTCCCAGCGCAGGTAGCCGGACGGCCCGACCTCGACGCCGTCGCCATCGAGGGCGCGCTCGACGCGCACGGCGACGGCGATCCGCAGATTCTCCGCCAACTTGTAGCCGATCCCGAGCGACAAGCCCGGGGTGAGCGATTCGTCGAACGCTCCCGGCTCCCAGCGAGCGCTCCCATAGAGCGCACCGAGCAGTGCCCACTCCTCGTCGTCCCGGAACAGAGACCAGTGCCGGCTTAGAAGGTAGCCGCACTGAACGCCGAGGGAGGCCGCATAGAGATCGTCTGGGGACGGGTAGTCGACGTAGTCTGGGAACAACGTGCCGTTGCCGTCGGTATCGTAGGAGCTCGTACGGAAGTCGGCCGTCAGCTGCAGGCTCAGCACGTCGTCTACCGGCATGCGCGCGCGCAAGCGAAGCTCCGGGCGGACGAGGCCGAGGTCGACGCCGCCGAAATCCGCCGCCGGCGCGACATAGCTGCCAACCCAGACGCGCACGGGATCGTGGGGTAACGGTTCGGGGAACGCCGGCTCGTCGACCACGACGGGCTCGACGTCGTTGGCGATCGAGGGCTCTCGCTCAGGGTCCTTGGCCGGCGCAACGGACGCGCCTACCAGCAATACCGCAATGATGGTTGCGGGGAGGAGACCGGTCTGGCCCATGAGACCGTAGTAGTTTGCCTGCGGCCAGAAGCGTGCTGCAACTGCGCCGAGCCTGCCGCGCCGCTGCGGGCTGCTCGACCCCGGAGTCGCGCTCTCGGCGCTCCTCGACGAAATCCGCGTCGGCCCGCACCCGACACCCTGAGCCAGCCGAACACTCGAACAGCATCGAGGTGTCGGCCATCGGAGGCGGCGACATCGACTGCGCCGATCAATCCGACGTCGCCGCTAGCACGGGGAGGATCGTTCGCAGACGGCGTCTCGGTGATCAGAGCGGTCGTGTTTCGCGTGCGACGATCCGCGCGCTAGAGTGCGGACATGGCGCGCCGCCACGATGCGCTGATTCCTTTGTCCCAGGATCATCGGACAGCGCTCGCGCTTGCGTTCCGGCTGCACAATCCGGCCCCGCCGGGGCCGGTAACACCGCCGACGCCGGCAAGCACGGCGGCATCGAGCCGGGCCTGCTGAATCGTCTGGTGCGGGAGCACCGGGAGCTCGAGGCCCTGCGCGCAGGAATCGAGCGCGCAACGGGCGAGCCCGCGCTCAACGACGCACTCACGGCGTTCGCCGATCTTCTCGAGCGCCACGTGCGGAGCGAGGAACGCGATCTCTTCGCCCACTTTCCGGATGCGCTTCCCGAGCCTGCCGTGCGAGAGCTTCAGGCAGCGATACACGCGCGCCGTCCGCCAGACGGCGCACCGGCGTGCAAGGTATGACCTGACGCGAACGATCGGACGCCGGGTACCACGAAAGCCCGGTCGACTAGCCCCGTTTTGGGTGGGCGAGGTTCACGCGCCGCTCGAGCCAGTCGCGGCGTTTCCCGACCGGGAGGGCGACATAGGCGCGCATCTCGGCCAGACCCTCGGGCGAGAACATGGTCGTCATGAACGACTCACTCTCGATCACGAGGCCCGCTCCGAGAGGCACATCGGAACCGCGGTACACGGCGCGCTTGATCTCGGCGATCGCGACGGGCGAGAGCTCGGCGAGGTCCGCAGCGAGTGCGCGCGCCCGCGCGAGCGCATCCGACGCGACTTCGTGTACGAGGCCGAGCTCGAGCGCTTCCTCGGGCCGACAGATGCGGCCGCGCAGGATGAAGTCGATCGCCTTGCTCGCTCCCAGCAGCCGAGACAGTTGCTGCGTGCCGCTGCCGCCGGGCAGGATGCCGAGAGTCACTTCGGGCAGGCCGATCCGGTAGTCACCCGATGCCGCGATGCGGATGTCGCACGAGAGCGACAGCTCGAAGCCGCCGCCCATCGTGTCGCCGTTCATCGCCACAATCACGGGCTTCGCTAGGGCGCGCAGCGAGCCGAGTAATTCGTGGTAGCCGTGATTCAGCCCGAGGCCGAGCGCGCGCATCGCGGCGTGGTCGGCGGCGAGCGCCGCGAGCTCCTCGACGCTGTAGTGAGTGATGAACTTCCCCGGCATGCCGCCGGTGAGCACGACCGCACGCACCGCCGGGTCACTCCAGTCGCGGATCAGCTCACCGAGCTCCTGCGTGCCCTGCGCGCAGAAGTAGTTCATCGGCGGATTCGTGTAAGTGGCGATCGCCACGCTTTTCGTCGACTCAACCTGCCATAGCGCCATGCGTACCTCCCGTGAACCGGAAGCCTGCGAATAAGTAGTATTTGGGCTACCCTCGCTAGGTCCGATAGAGTCGTTTGTCTCAGCCACGCAGGATCGAGACCACCACGCGGAAGCTCGCGTCACGACACGAGAGCAAGACCGAAACGCGCCGCGAGCGACTCGAAGTGGGTCGCTACGTAGAGCAGCGTGGCGAGATTCGCGAAGAGCAACGTCGGCAGCAGCCACAGCGCGAGGACGACGAGCGAGCCTTCGTGCAGGTAGATCACCGACAAAAACAGGCCGATTCCAACGTACAGGTCGATGCCGATCTGACGTCCCCAATGAAGCCCGGCCATGCTTCTCAGGCTCTTGAAGATGTTCTCCCTACTGCTGCAGTAGATCGAGTAAGCGAGGAACGACAGAAAGGCCAGCCACACGACCATCTTCGCCGCGCCGATGCGACCGTCAAAGGTCAGCATTCGGTCGTGCCACCCGAATCCGAGCGCGGCCGCGACGAATGCCGCGAACACGCTCCACGAGATCGCGTTCTGACTCATGTCAGCACCCCGTTTGCTCGAGGCCCGGAAGCCCAATGAGGTCGGTCAGCCCGGGGTCGATGCCGCATTGAGAGAGAAGCGTGGTCAGCTGTCCGCGGTGGTGCGTCTGGTGATTGAAGAAGTGAGCGACCGAGACCCAGTCATCGATCTCTTGGTCGGTGACCCTTCGCTCACGCGTCAGCTCGGCTTTTCGCTCCGCGTCCGAGAGCGTTGCGCGACATGCGTAAAGCCGCTCGTTCATCCAGCGATTGTAGCGCGACATCATCCCGGCGTAAGCAATCGGATCCATCGTTTTGTGTCAGCGGGCTAGCGTCCTTCCCGTGAGCCTAGTCTTATCGCGCCGCGGCGCCCGGAGAAAAGCAGTTGGCGGAAAAGTAGTATCAGGGCGGAGCGGATAGGCATCATAGGGGTGTGGCGTCTGCGACGCACCGAGTGACCGCGAGCGTGTTGTGGGAAGCGAAAAGGTGGTGTCTCCGTACCCCGTCGGCAATTCTCGAGTTGGCAAACCAAAAACAGCCGACGAGAGGAGACAC
>CAZKRI010000008.1:0-2782 GCA_964555245.1 uncultured Myxococcales bacterium | reverse complement strand
CGGTCGAGCAGCTCCAGCTCGATCAGCCGCATCAGGTAGCGCACGTGGTCGACGTTCTCGGCGGCGCACTGCCGAGCCAGTTTCTCGTACTAGCGCAGCACCCCCGGCAGCTTCAGCTTCTTCGTAAGCGCGACAGCGTTGCCCTATGCGGCGAGGCTTGACGGCTGCGCGTAACGCCACGGCATCAGGTCTTCGATGCCGCTTTGCGGGTGGCCGTCGAGGATCGCACGGAGCGTGGCGTCGATGTAGTCGACCGGGTTCACGCCGGACATCTTGCAGGTGGCGACCAGCGAGGCGAGCATTGCCCAGTTTCCGGCGCCGACCTCATTACCCGCGAAGAGTGCGTTTTTTCTCGTCAGGGCGACCGGCCTGATTTGATTCTCGACGGGGTTGGTGTCCAGCTCGAGCGTGCCGTCGTCAAGGAAGCGGATCAGTCCGGGCCAGTGCGCGAGGGTGTAGCGAATGTCTTCGGCCAGCTGTGATTTCTGCGGAATGCGCGACAGCTGGGTCTCCAGCCACGGCTTGAGCGCGGCGATGATCGGTGCCGCATGTTCGCGCCGGGCGGCCAGCCGGACGGCCGCATCCTTGCCGCGCAGGGTCTTCTCGATCTGATAAAGCAGTGCGATCTGGCGCAGCATATCTTCGGCGATGGGGGAGCCTTCGTTCTCGACGCGCTTCACGAAGCGGCGGCGGACATGGGTCCAGCAGTAGACCAGCTGCCACGGGCCATTCTCGCGCGCGATTTCCGTCAGCGCGTTGTAGGACTGATAGGCATCGCATTGCAGGAACCGGCCGCGGTATCCGGCGAGGAACTTCAACGGATGCTCCTTGCCCCGGCCGGGGGCGTAGTGGAACAGCACGATGGGCGGACCGACACCGCCATGGCCGCGGTCGTCGGACACGACAGCCCAGAAGTATCCGCTCTTGGTGGCCTTGCGGCCCGGGTCCAGCACCGGTGCGCGGGTCTCGTCGACAAAGATGCGATCCGCACCGCGCAGATGGACCTTCATGTGGTCGATCACCGGCATCAGGTGGAAGCAGGCGCGACCCACCCAGTTTCCGAGAGTGCCGCGATCCAGGTCGATCCCCTGCCGTTTGAAGATTTCGGCCTGTCGGTAAAACGGAAGATGATCGCCGAACTTGGACACGATGATCCAGGCGATGAACCGTTCCGTGGGCAACCCACCGGGCACGACATGCTCGGGGGCATGCGCCTGAACCACGGCCTGCGAGCAGCGGCGGCAGGCATATTTGGGCCGCCGTGTCACCAGCACCCGGAACTGGGCCGGGATCACGTCGAGCCGCTCCGAGACGTCTTCGCCGATCTTCGCCATTTCGCCGCAGCCGCAGGGGCAGAGGGTGCTGGCGGGCTCGATCAACCGCTCGACCCGCGGCAGGTGCGGCGGCAGATGCCCGCGGTTGCGCGCCGGCTTGCGGGGCGTCTCCCCCCGGGCCCTTTGCAGCGCCGCCTCTGCCTTCTCCTGCGCGGCCTCGAGCACACCTTGGGCCAGTTCGGCATCCTCGAGCGGCAGGTTGAACTGATCCGGTGACAGCTTCTCGGAGCTCTTGCCGAACGCCTCGCGCTGCGAGGCGCGCAAGATGCCTTCGAGGCGACGATTGGCCTCCTGCACTTCGGCCAGAACCGCCTCGACCTCGGCAAGGCGGGCCTTCAGATGGGCATTCTCGCGGGTGAGAGCGTCGGCGTCCATGAGGGAAAGTGAATCACGAGATCCCTGTCAATGCCAGTAAAAACAGGGGTTTCCGCCCCTTGGTCTGCTCATCCTGCGGCCAGCGGTCGGCGCACCCGCTCGGGCCGGACAAGCCGCCAGTCCAGCCCCTCGAACAGGGCCGCCAGTTGCGCCGACGACATCCGCATCACCCCGTCCCGCACCTGCGGCCAGACGAACTTGGCATCCTCCAATCGCTTGTGAACCAGAACCATGCCGGTCTGGTCCCAGACCAGCAGCTTGATCCTGTCCGCCCGTTTCGACCGGAACACAAAGACCGCGCCACAGAACGGATCGAGGCCGAACATCTCCTGAACGGCCAGCGCCAGGCCATCGATCCCCTTGCGGAAGTCGACCGGCCGTGTCGCGACATAGACCTTCACCGGCCCACCCTGGCCAAGCATCATGGCATCGCCGCCCGGGCGGCACGGATCGTCCGCGTCAGCAGGCCTTCATCAGCCCCGGCGCCGGCACGGATCACGACGTCACCCACGACGATTTCCACATCGGAAATCGCGCGGGCTGACGGCGCGTCCATCGAGCTGTCCTCAGCCACCAGTTCCGCAAACATCGGCAAGGCCGGCACGCTCTCGGGAACCACCAGCTTCCCCAATCGCAGCTTCTTGCGCCAGTCGTAGACCTGCCAGCGCGTCGTGCCATGCTTGCGCGCAACGTCCGCGACATGGACACCGGGCATCAGGCTCTCCGCCGCAATCCGCGCACGCTCAGCCTTCGTGCGCCGTCGTCGCCCGCTCGGCCCCTCGATCACCTCCAACCGGGAAAACCCAACATCCAGCAAGCCGTCCAAATGGACGCCCCTTTTGCCGTCTCTTGCCAAAATCCAACACCTCCGACACGCACATGCGCGCAGAATGGTCCGATCAGTTCAGCAATGGCAGGAGGTGGTCGGCGTGGCGCTTACGATCGCGGAGCTGAGCCGGCGATACGGGATCAACCCGAAGACGGTGGCCAAGTGGAAGAAGCGCACGTCAGTCAGCGATCTTCCCACTGGCCCCAAGGATGCCAAGTCCACCACATTGTCGATTGAGGAAGAG
>CAZKRI010000007.1:0-61040 GCA_964555245.1 uncultured Myxococcales bacterium | reverse complement strand
TCACCCCCGTGAAGTCGTGCTTCGCAGGGTCGCAGAACCACCGTTGGCAGTTCAAATCGAGACCAGGAAAATCCATGACTTTTGCGTTGCTGATCAGGATCTTACAGAACAACCCGGCCTAGACGTTGGGACACTACTGACTCTGACCCTTTTCGCGCGGCCGCACGGCGCGCGAAGCGAGGCGGAACGAACGGGAATGGACGAACTGATCGCCAAGGCGGAGGTGCTGCTGGAAGCGCTGCCCTACATCCAGCGTTTCGCCGGACGCACCGTCGTCATCAAGTACGGCGGCAGCGCCATGCTCGAGGACCGGCTCAAGCTCGGCTTCGCGCAAGACGTCGTGCTCCTCAACTCCCTGGGCGTTCACCCGGTGATCGTCCACGGCGGCGGTCCGCAGATCGACCGCGCGGTGGAAAGGGCCGGGCTCAAGAGCACGTTCATCCGCGGCATGCGCGTGACCGACGACGCCACCATGGAGATCGTCGAGATGGTGCTCGGAGGCCTGATCAACAAATCGATCGTCAGCGACATCCAAAGACACGGCGGCACGGCCATCGGCATCAGCGGCAAGGACGGCAGCCTGATCCACGCCAGCAAGCTCAAAATCGACGAGGGCGACCTGGGCCAGGTTGGCAAGATCGACCGCATCCAGCCCGAGATCGTCGTCAAGCTGCGCGCCAACGGCTTCATTCCCGTCATCGCTCCGATCGGCGTCGACGCCGAAGGCGCGAGCTACAACATCAACGCCGACGTGGTCGCTGCCGAGGTCGCGCGCGCGCTCTCGGCCGACAAGCTCATGCTGCTCACCGACGTGGCCGGGATCCTCGACGCCGGCGGCAAGCTGCAGCCGGTGCTCGACGCCGGCCGGGCGCGTTCGCAGGTGGCCGAGGGAGTGATCCAGGGCGGCATGGTCCCCAAGGTCGAGTGCGCACTGCGCGCGCTCGACGGAGGAGTCGGGCAGGTGCACGTGATCGACGGGCGGGTCAGCCACGCGGTCCTGCTCGAGATCTTCACCCGCAAGGGGGTCGGCACCGAGGTCGTGCTGGCCAAGGGCCGGACGCGCCGTGGCTGAGCCGTTGTCCGTCATCGAAGCCACCGATCGCTTCACGGTCGGCAACTACGCCCGTCATCCGGTCGCGTTCGTGCGGGGAAAGGACCGCCGCCTCTGGGACGAGCAGGGACGCGTTTACCTCGACATGTTCGCGGGGCTCGGTGTGAGCTGCCTCGGCCACGGCCACGCCGGCCTGGCCCGGGCGATCGCCGAACAGGCGGCGACCCTGCTGCACACCTCCAACCTCTTTTATAGCGAGCCGGCGGCGCTGCTGGCCCGCGAGCTGGTCGAGCGCACCTTCGCCGACCGGGTCTTCTTCTGCAACAGCGGCACCGAGGCCAGCGAGGCGGCGATCAAAATGGCCCGCCGCCACGGCCGGGAGCGCTACGAGATCGTGAGCGCGTTTCGTTCGTTCCATGGCCGCACCCTGGGGGCCTTGGCCGCCACCGGCCAGGACGACCTCAAGGAAGGGTTCGGCCCGATGCCTGGCGGGTTCATTCACGTGCCCTACGGAGACCTCGACGCCTTGGGCGCGGCCGTGGGCGCCAAGACGGCGGCGGTGATCTTGGAGCCCGTCATCGGCGAGGGCGGGGTTCTGGTGCCGCCTGACGGATACCTGGCGGGCGCACGCCGCATCTGCGACCGGGCCGGCGCCGTGCTGATCTTCGACGAGGTCCAGTGCGGCTGGGGCCGCACCGGAACGCTCTACGCCTACGAAGCCGTCGGCGTCGTTCCCGACATCCTCACCTCGGCCAAGGGCTTGGCCGGCGGCCTGCCGATCGGCGCGGTGCTGGCCAACGAGTCGGTCGCAGCCGCGTTCACACCGGGCGCACACGGCTCGACCTTCGGAGCCAATCCGGTAGCCTGCAGGGCAGCCCTGGCCGTGCTGGCCGCGTTCGATGGCGAGGGCGTGCTCGAGAACTGCCGTCGCTCGGGCGCGCACCTGGAGCGCCGGCTGCGCGAGATCGCGGCCGAGAGAGACGACGTCCGAGAGGTCCGCGGCCGGGGGCTGATGCTCGGCATGGAGCTCACGCGCGAAGCCAAGCCCGTGGTCCGCACGGCACTGGAGAAGGGCCTGGTGCTCAACGCCACGGCCGGCTGCGTCGTCCGCTTCCTGCCGCCGCTGACGATCACGGTCGAAGAGATCGACGAGGGCGTCGCCACCTTGCGCGCCGCGCTGACGGCAACCGCGGCCTGAGATGAAGCGCGACCTGCTCACGATCGCCGATCTGTCGCCGGCCGAGATCGACTACCTATTGAAGCTCGCCGGCCGCCTCAAGGCCGAGCTGCGCGCCGGCCGCGAGCATGCGTGGCTCAGGGGCAAGACGCTCGCGATGATCTTCGAGAAGCCGAGCCTGCGCACGCGGGTGACGTTCGAGACCGGCATGCACCAACTCGGCGGCAACGCGATCCATCTGGGCCCTTCCGACATCCTGCTGGGGCAGCGCGAGGCGGTGCCCGACATCGGCAAGAACCTGTCGCTGTGGGTCGACATCATCATGGCGCGCACGTTCCTGCACAAGTCCGTGGTGGACCTCGCGCGCAACGCGAAAGTCCCGGTGATCAACGGGCTGAGCGACATGTTCCATCCGTGTCAGGTGCTCGCCGACTGCTTCACCTTGAGCGAGATTCACGAGCGGCTCGACGAGCTTTCGGTGGTCTTTGTCGGCGACGGCAACAACATGGTCAACTCCTGGCTCCTGGCCGCCGCCAGGCTCGGCTTCCGTTTCACCTTGGTCTGTCCGCCGGGCTACGAGCCCGACAACGAAATCTTGGCGACGGCGCGGGCCCAGGCGCGCGCCGAGCTGCGTGTCGTGCACGATCTGGAAGCCGGCACGCGCGGCGCCGACGTCCTGTACACCGACGTCTGGACGAGCATGGGGCAGGAGCAAGAAGCCGAGCGCCGGCGCAAGGTGTTCGCGGCCTACCAGGTCAACCGCGCCGTGGTCGAGAACGCCGCGCCCGGCGCCCTGGTCATGCATTGCCTACCCGCCCACCGCGGCGAAGAGATCACCGACGACGTGCTCGACGGTCCGCAGTCGATCGTGCTGCCGCAAGCGGAGAACCGCCTGCATCTGCAGAAGGCCCTGATCGCCTGGTTGATGGGCGCCGAAGAGGCGCGACGGTGAGCAAGAAGATCCGGAAGATCGTCCTGGCATACAGCGGAGGGCTGGACACCTCGGTGATCCTCAAGTGGCTCGTCGAAGAGTACCGGTGCCCGGTGGTGGCGTACGCGGCCGACGTCGGCCAAGGCGCGGAGCTCGACGACGTCGCCGAGCGTGCGCGCGCGACCGGCGCGGCCGAGGTCACCATCGAGGACGTGCGCGAGGAGTTCGCGGGGGACTTCGTCTTTCCCATGCTGCGCGCCGGTGCGGTCTACGAAGGGAGCTATCTGCTGGGCACCTCGATCGCCCGTCCGGTCATCGCCAAGCGGCAGGTGGAGGTCGCCCGGCGGACCGGCGCGGATGCCGTCGCTCACGGGGCCACCGGCAAGGGCAACGATCAGGTGCGCTTCGAGCTGACGTTCACGGCGCTGGCTCCCGATCTGGAGATCATCGCGCCCTGGCGCACTTGGAATCTGGACTCGCGCAGCAAGCTGTTCGCTTACGCCGAGGAGCACGGCCTCCGCGTTCCGGTTAAACCGGACCGCGGCTACAGCATGGACCAGAACGTCCTGCACACCAGCTACGAAGGTTACGACTTGGAAGACCCCTGGTTGGAGCCGGACGAGCGCATGTTCCGGCGCTCGATCTCGCCCGAGCGGGCTCCGGATCGGCCCGAGTACGTCGAGATCGAGTACGAGCGCGGCGACCCGGTGGCTTTGAACGGCGAGCGTATGTCTCCCTACTGGTTGCTCGTCGCTCTCAACGAGGTGGCCGGCCGCCACGGGATCGGGCGCGAGGACATCGTCGAGAACCGTTACGTCGGCATGAAATCGCGCGGCGTCTACGAAACCCCCGGCGGCACGGTCTTGCTGGCCGCTCATCGCGGCCTGGAGGGGCTGTGCCAGGACCGCGAGGTGATGCACCTGCGCGACAGCCTGGTTCCGCGCTACGCGGAGATGGTCTACTACGGCTACTGGTTCGCGCCCGAGCGTGAGATGCTGCAAGCGGCGATCGACGAGTCCCAGAAGACCGTGGCCGGCACCGTGCGCATGAAGCTCTACAAAGGTAGGGCCTCGTTGGCCGGCCGCCGGTCCGACCGCTCGCTCTACCGCGCCGATCTGGCCACGTTCGAAGAAAGCGACGCCTACTCGCACGCCGACGCGACCGGATTCATCCGCCTGAATGCGTTGCGGCTCAAGATTCGCAACCTGGTCGCTACGCGCAAGCGCTGAGGCGGCGCGGCCGGTCTCTGCTTCGATGGCAACACGGCGTGGCAAGAGCGATTCGGGCGCGGGCACCAGCCGGAGCTGGGGCGGCCGGTTCACCGCGCCCACCGCCGCGGGCGCGCAGGCCTTCACCGCATCGATCGGTTTCGACATCCGGCTCTACCCCTACGACATCCGGGCCAGCATCGCCCACGCGAACATGCTCGCGGCTTGCAAGCTGATCACCGCGACCGATCGCGACCAGATCGTCCAGGGGTTGCACGCCGTCGAACGCGAGCTCGCAAGCGGCGCGTTCCGCCCCTCCGCGGCCGATGAGGACATCCACATGGCAGTCGAGCGCCGGCTGATCGAAAAAGTCGGCGCCGTGGGCGCCAAGCTGCACGCCGCGCGTAGCCGCAACGACCAGGTCGTCACCGACGTCCGCCTGTTCCTCAAGGAAGCGATCGGCACCGTGTACGATGGGATAGACGGCCTGCAGGGGGCGCTGCTCGAGGTAGCCGAGCGGCACGCGGGCGCGATCATGCCGGGTTACACCCACCTGCAGCGCGCCCAGCCGATCCTGCTCGGCCACCATCTGCTCGCCTACCACGACATGCTCGCGCGCGACGCGGAGCGGCTCGAAGACTGCCTGCGGCGCACCGACGTGCTGCCGGCGGGCTCGGGCGCACTGGCCGGCACGACCCTGCCCATCGACCGCACCATGGTCGCCAAGGAGCTCGGCTTCGCGCGCGTGGCGGAGAACAGCATGGACGCGGTCTCGGACCGCGATTTCGTCGCCGAGTTCTTGGCGGCGATCGCGATCCTGTTCGCGCACCTGAGCCGCCTGGCGAGCGACATCACGTTGTGGGCCACCTCCGAGTTCGGCTTCGTCGAGCTGGACGACGCTTACTCGACGGGCAGCTCGATGATGCCGCAGAAGAAGAACCCCGACATCGCCGAGCTGGTGCGCGGCAAGTCGGGCCGCACGCTCGGCAACTTCGTCGCCGTGCTGACCACGATCAAGGGCTTGCCGCTCGCCTACAACAGCGACTTGCAGGAGGACAAAGAGCCGCTCTTCGACAGCGCCGACACGGCGCAGGCCTCCCTGCCCATTTTGGCCGCGCTGATTCGCTCGCTGCGCTTTCGCGAAGATCGAATGCGCGCGGCCGCCTCCGACGGGTTCTTGCTCGCCACCGATCTGGCCGAGTATCTGGTCGCCGCGGGGACGCCGTTCCGGCAGGCGCACGAGATCACCGGACGCATCGTCGCGCACTGTCTCGAGCACGGCATCTCACCGGCCGACCTCGGCGTGGACGACCTGCGCGGCTTCTCCCCGGCCTTCGGGGCCGACGTGCGTGGTCTCCTGGACCCGGACCGCTCGGTCAGCCGGCGTGTCTCGGCGGGCGGTACGGCCGGCGCCAACGTGGCGCGGCGGCTGCGCAGCCTCCGGCGCGCGCGCGAGCGGCAAGCCCGCAATCGATCCTGACTACGATGGCGCGCAGTCTGGCGCTGATCCTGCTCTTCGCGACGGTGCTCGCCTGCGGCGTGCGCCGCGACCCGAGGCCACCGGAAGACACCGCGCCGCGCGCGCCCGAGAATGTGAGCGCGCGGGCCTTCGAGGGCGGCGTGCGCGTGCGCTGGAAGCGGCCCTCCCGCGCCGTGGACGGCGAATCGCTCTACGACCTCGTCGCATTCATCGTCCAGCGCCGGACCGACCAAAGCGAGTTCGCGCCGATCGCGCGCATCGCGGTCGATGACAGCGGCGAGATCCGCCCGCAGCAGAGCTTCACCTACGAGGACGGCGATCCACCCTATGGCCGGCTCTGGTATCGCGTCCTGGCAGTGACGGCCGAGGGCCAGCGCGGCCTTCCTTCAGAGAACACCGAGGTCGAGGCCGCGGGCGGAAGTCCGCAGTGAGCGCCGGCCCGTCGCGACCCGTTGCCCTGATCTTCCCCGGCCAGGGCTCGCAGCGCCCTGGAATGGCCCGCGATTTCCACGACCGCTTCCCCGAGGCTCGGGCTGCGTTCGAGGAGGCCTCCGGCGCCGTCGGCGTGGACCTGGCCGCGCTGTGCTTTGCCGGCGATGCACGCTTGGAGCTGACCGAGTTCGCCCAGCCGGCGATCCTCACGGCCGAGATCGCGATGGTCCGCGCCCTTACGGCGCACTACGGCCTGCGTGCGCGCTGGTTCGCCGGGCACAGCCTCGGTGAATACACCGCGCTGGTCGCCGCTGGGGTCTGCGACCTCGGCGCCGCCGCGCGGCTGGTGCGCGAGCGCGGCCGCCTGATGCAGGAGGCGGTCCCTGCCGGCCGCGGCGGCATGCGCGCCCTGGTGCATCCCAACCTCGACGCCGGCGTGATCGAGCGCGCCCTGTCCGGATTGCAAGTCGACGTCGCCAATCTGAATGCACCGGACCAAGTGGTCTTGAGCGGTCTCAGCACCGACCTCGACACCGCCTTCGAGCGCATCCGCGCCATTCCCGAGCTGGGCCGCGCGCGCGCCATTCCGCTCAAGGTCTCCACCCCGTTCCACTCTCGCTTCATGCGCGGCGCCGGGCAAGCCTTCGCGCCGTTGCTGGCCGCGGCATCCGCGGCCTGGCGCTGCCAGCCCGCGGGCAGAGTCGCCTCCAACCGCAGCGGCGGTTTTCACGAACCCGTGCGCGAGCGCATCGTCGAGGCCCTCGTCGAACAGGTGAGCTCACCGGTGCGCTGGCTCGACAACATGCGCGCCCTGCTCGCCTGCCGAACGCGCATCGTGGAGATCGGACCCAGCCGGCCGCTGCGCGCCCTTTTCGCCCGGCTCGACACCGACGTCGAGGCGGTCACCGACCTGGCCACGGCGGAGAAATGGGGTCAGGTCTAATTTCCCGCAGCGGGAAATTAGACCTGACCCCATTTCGCGACTAAAAAGCTATCGGTCACCCCATTGATGAACGCATTCACGCGCAAACACGGAGAGCTTCACGCCGAAGGCGTACCGATCGCAGCGATCGCCGAGCAGATCGGCACGCCCTGCTACGTCTACAGCCTCGCCGCGCTGCGCGCCCACTACGCCGCCTACCGGAGCGGATTCGCGGGCGCGCGCCACCTGGTCTGCTACTCGGTCAAGGCCAACTCCAATCTCGCCGTCCTCAGCGCGCTCGCCCGCGAGGGCAGCGGCTTCGACGTGGTCTCGGGCGGCGAGCTGACGCGCGTGCTGCGCGCCGGGGGCGATCCGGCGAAGGTGGTCTTCTCCGGGGTCGGCAAGCAGGAAGCGGAAGTGCGGGCGGCGCTGCAGGCGGGCATCTTGATGTTCAACGTCGAGTCGCCGGCCGAGCTGGACGTGATCGACCGGGTCGCACGCGAGCTGGGGCGCCGCGCGCCGATCGCGCTACGGATCAACCCGGATGTCGATCCGCGCACGCACGAGTACATCGCCACCGGCTTGAAGACGAGCAAGTTCGGAATCCCCATCGAGCGCGGGCTGGAGGACTATCTACGCGCCCGGGAGCTGCCGGGTTTGCAGATCGTGGGCGCCGACTGTCACATCGGCTCGCAGCTCACCTCGACCGCGCCTTTCGTCGAAGCCATCGGCCGCATGCTCGGCCTGCTCGATCGGCTGGCGGACGCCGGAATCGCCGTCCGCTATCTCGACATGGGTGGCGGGCTCGGCATCGTTTACGACAGCGAGCAACCACCCGCGCGCGAGGACTACGCGCGCGCCCTGGTCGCGGCGTTGGGCGGCCGCGATCTGACCCTCATCATCGAACCCGGGCGCTCGATCGTCGGTGATGCCGGCATCCTGGTGACCCGGGTCCTCTACCACAAGGGCAACGAGTCGAAGAACTTCATCGTCGTGGATGCGGCGATGAACGACCTGATGCGCCCGGCTCTCTACAAGGCCTACCACGCCATCGAGCCGGTCCGTGATGGTGGCAAGCGGGTCGTAGCCGACGTGGTGGGACCCGTGTGCGAGACCGGCGACTTCTTCGCGCGGGGTAGAGAGGTACCGGCGGCCAGCCCCGGCGAGCTGCTCGCCGTCATGAGCGCCGGCGCGTACGGCTTCGCCATGTCCTCCAACTACAACACCCGGCCGCGAGCGGCCGAGGTGCTGGTGGACGGGAGCCGCTTCGATGTGGTACGACGGCGCGAGACCATCGAGGACCTGATGGCCGGCGAGACGGTGCCGGCAGCGTTGCAGGGCTGAATGGAAATCACGCTCACCAAGATTCACGGCTGCGCCAACGACTACCTGTTCGCCGATTGTCGCGAGCGTCCGCTCGCGCGCGCGGCCGAGGTGGCGCGCCTGGTCTCGGACCGGCGCCGCGGCGTGGGCAGTGACGGCTTGATCTGCATCTACCCGTCCAGCCAGGCCGACTTCCGCATGGAGATGTACAACGCCGACGGCAGCCGCGGCGAGATGTGCGGCAACGGGATCCGTGGCTTCGGCAAATACGTCGCCGACCGCGGGCTCGCCCGCGGCGAGACCCTGCGGGTGGAAACCGACGCCGGGATCAAGACCTTGCAGCTCGCGCGCAACGGCGACGGAAAGGTCGCCAGCGTAACCGTCGACATGGGGCCGCCGGTCCTGGAAGGCCGGCGCATTCCGTGCGCGGCCGACGGCGAGGTGATCGACCGGCCGCTCGAGGTCGCCGGCCGCACCTGGAAGGTGACCTGCGTCTCCATGGGCAATCCCCACTGCGTCAGCTTCGACGCCGACCCGGCGGATCTCGACCTGCCCACGATCGGTCCTGCGTTCACCACGCACGCTTTTTTCCCGGCCGGCGTCAACGCGGAGTTCGTGCGCGTCGATTCCCGCACGCACCTGACGATGCGCGTCTGGGAGCGCGGCTCCGGCGAGACCTGGGCCTGTGGGACCGGTGCCTGCGCCGTGCTGGTCGCAGCCGTGCTCAGCGGGCGGGCCGACGCGAAGGCGACGGTCTCGCTGCCGGGGGGAGACTTGCAGATCGAGTACCGTCCCGGCCAGACCGTGCTGATGACGGGCCCGGCGGTCGAGGTGTTCACGACCACCGTGTGCGTCGACCTGAACGGACGATGACCGGCTCAGCCCATAGGTTCGCCGGCACCCACACCGCCCTGGTCACGCCCTTCCGCGATGGCGCGGTCGACGAGGCCGCGCTGCGTGCGCTGGTGCGGGAGCAGGTGGCGGCCGGCGTCGACGGCGTGGTGCCCTGCGGCAGCACCGGCGAGTCGGCCACGCTCTCGCACGAGGAACACGAGCGCGTCATCGCGCTCACGGTCGAGGAGGCCGCCGGCCGCGTCAGCGTGATCGCGGGCACCGGATCGAACAACACCGCCGAGGCCTGCAGGCTCACCGCCTTCGCCAAGCGCGCCGGAGCCGACGCGGCGTTGCTGATCAGCCCTTACTACAACAAGCCGACCCAGGACGGCCACGTCGTCCACTACCGCAAGATCGCCGAGACCGTCGATCTGCCGCTCATCGTCTACAACATTCCCGGACGCACCGGCGTCAACATGACGGCCGATACCATGGCGCGGCTGGCGGAGGTCCCCGGCATCGTCGGCGTCAAGGAGGCCTCCGGCTCGCTCGATCAGGTCTCCCAGATCATCGCGCAGGCGGGACCGGGCTTCACGGTGCTCTCCGGGGACGACAGCCTGACCCTGCCGATGATGGCGGTGGGAGGGCACGGCGTGATCTCGGTGCTGACCAACCTTCTGCCGCAGCGGTTCGCCGGCTTGGTCCGCGCGGCAGCCGCCGGCGACTTCCCGCGTGCCCGGCGCATCCACTACGAGCTGCTGCCGCTGCTGCGCGAGCTGTTCACCGAGACCAACCCGATCCCGGTCAAGACCGCCATGGCCATGCTCGGCATGCTGCCCAGCGCCGAGCTGCGCCTGCCACTGACGCCGATGACCGCCGGCAATCGCGAGCGGCTGCGCGCAGCGCTCGCCGCGGCCGGCCTGCGCCCCGCATGAGCGCGCCGGTGCCGATCGTCGTGTGCGGCGCCGCCGGACGTATGGGCACGCGCATTCTCGCGCTGGCCGCCGAGCATCCCGGCGTGCGCGTCACCGGCGCCGTCGAAGCCGCCGGGCATGCCGCCATCGGCCGCGACGCCGGGGAGGCGGCCGGAGTCGGACGTCTCGGGGTTGCGATCGGCGCGGACCTCGACGCGGTCCTGGCGCGCGGCAGCGTCGCGATCGATTTCTCGACAGCCCAGTCCGCCCTTGCCCATCTGCGCAGCGCCGCCAAGGCGGGTGCGGGGATCGTGATCGGCGCAACCGGCTTCACCAAGGACGAGCGCCGCGAGGCCGAGCGGCTTGCCGAGCGGACGCCGGCGCTGATCGCTCCGAACATGAGCGTCGGCGTCAACGTCTTGTTGGAGTTGGTCGAGCAGGCGGTGCGCCGTCTCGGCCCCGGGTTCGATTGCGAGATCGTCGAGCTGCACCACGGCCGTAAGCACGATGCCCCGAGCGGCACCGCGCTCGCCTTGGTCGAGGCGGCCGCGGCCGCGGCCGGCATCGATGCGGATGCGGCGGTCGTCACCGGACGCGCGGGCATGGTCGGCGAGCGGCCCAAGGGCCAGTTGGGCGTGCTCGCGCTGCGCGGCGGGGATGCCGTGGGCGAGCACACCGTGATGCTGCTCGGCACCGGCGAGCGCATCGAGCTCACCCATCGCGCCTCCAGCCGCGACTGCTTCGCTGCGGGCGCCCTGCGCGCGGCGGTGTGGCTGCAAGGCCAAGCACCAGGCCTCTATTCGATGCGCGACGTGCTCGGCAGCGGAGCCGTCTGAGCGCGAATCCCCATCGCGGCATCGAGGCCGTCGCTGTGCGATGGCCCGGCCGGCTGGTTTGCCAGCCTGTCCGGAACTCGCTAAGTAACCAACGATTTCGGTCCGACGATCGAACACCCCACGCTGCCATGGAAATCATCGAAGCGCAGCGGATTCGTAGTCTGCCGCCCTACCTGTTCGCGGCGATCGACAAGAAGAAGCGCGAGGTCGCGTCCCGCGGGGTGGTCTCGCTCACCGTGCCGGAAGCCCGCCTGGAGCAGGCGCTGGCACGGATCGGCCGGGTCCGGTTCTGATTGGGCTTGGGGGCAACGCGTGAGTCACAAAGCGTACATCGCGATCGGCACCAACATGGGCGACCGGTTCGGCAACTACCGCAAGGCCATCGCCAAGGTCAGGGAGCTGCCGGCCACGCGCGTCACCCGCGAGTCGTCGCTCTATGAAAGCGAGCCGCACGGACGGGCCCGCAAGTGGTTCCTCAACGGAGTGGTCGAGATCGTCACCGACGCCGAGGCGCGCGATCTCCTCAAGAGCCTGCAGCAGATCGAAACGGACATGGGCCGGAAGAAGGATGCGGCCTCGCTCTCGCGGGTCATCGATCTGGACATCCTGTTGTTCGATCGCGAGGTGATCAATTCCAAGACCCTCAAGATTCCCCACCCCGAGCTGGCCAAGCGCCGCTTCGTCCTCATGCCGCTGAGCGAGCTGGTGCCAGCGTTCAAGCATCCGGTGCTCGACAAGACGATCTCGACCTTGCTGGTCACCACCGTCGACGACAAGCGCGCCGTCCTGTACAAGCCCAACGCGCAGGAGCGGAGATTCTCATGAAGCTCTTCATCGATAGCGCCGAGGTGGACGAGATCCGTGAGGCGGCCTCTTGGGGCATTCTCGACGGCTGCACCACCAACCCCTCGCTGGTCGCCAAGAGCGGGAAGCGGTTCGAGGACGTCGTCGTCGAGATCTGCGAAATCGTCGGCGGCCCGGTCAGCGCCGAGGTCATCAGCACCGAAGCGCGCGGCATGGTCGAGGAGGGCCGCCGGCTCGCCAAGCTCCATCCCCACATCGTCGTCAAGTGCCCCATGCTCACCGAAGGCTTGAAGGCCACGCGGCGCCTGACCGACGAGGGCATCCGCGTCAACGTGACCTTGGTCTTCCAGCCGGGCCAGGCCTTGCTCGCCGCCAAAGCGGGGGCCGCCTACATCAGCCCGTTCGTCGGCCGGCTCGACGACGTCGGCGAGGACGGCATGGCCGTGGTCGGCACCATCGTCGGCATGCTCGCCAACTACGACTATGCCGCCGAGGTCCTGGTGGCGAGCGTACGCGACCCGGGCCACGTGATCACGGCGGCGCAGCTCGGTGCGGGGGTCGCCACCTGTCCCTTCAAGGTGCTCGAGCAACTGGTCAAGCATCCGTTGACCGATGCCGGTCTGGCCCGGTTCCTGGCTGACTGGGAAAAAGCCAAGCGCAAGTAGAGCAAGTCGTGACGGATCGCCCCGGGGCGTCTCAGCCGCGCTCGGCAGCGACCGCGGCGCGCACCGTCGCGGCCCGTTGGGCGACGTCGGCCGCCAGGGCTGCGGCCTGCGTGGGGCCCTCGGAGCCGAGCCTCACCCGGTCGAGGCTCTCGACGAGCTGCGCGTAAGCTACGACCAACTCGTCGAAACGGTCGAGCGAGGGGCGTCCCGCGAAGCGGCGGCGGGCGATCTTCGCGAACTGCCGTGCGCGCTCGAGCGGATACCGCATGCGTTCGATGTCATCGGGCCGTAGCGGCCGGTTGGCGGCCGCTACCTGATCGGCGGAATCGGCCGCGAGCTGTTCCATCAACCCCGCATGGGTATCGACCAGGTCGTGGTAGCGCAGCCAGTAGCACCCGGCGCACAGTAGGCATAAGGCTAGCGTGATCGTGCGCGGCATCGTCCGACTATCGCAAAACGCTTTCTTGACCATCACCGGCACCGGGCCTACGATGAACGGTTGTAAGTTGAACGGTTGTAAGTGGTGGGATCGGCGCGCGTAGGGCCGCCGGGACCGGCTTGAAAGAGCTCCCCAAAGTCTACCTCGAGCGGCTTGTCGAAAGCTCGCCCGACATCGTCGTCGCGGTCGATCGCAAGGGGACCGTCATCTTCTACAACGACGGGGCCAAGCGCACCCTCGGCTACAAGCCCGAGGAAGTGCTCGGAAAAAACGTGGACGTTTTCTACCCGTCGCGCGCGGAGGCGCAGCGGATCATGAGCGCGATGCGATCGGAAGCGCACGGCGGAGTGGGCAGCGTCAAGAACTTCGAGACGACGTTCGTCGACGCGCAGGGGAGGCAGGTCCCGGTCGCGATCTCCGGAACGCTCATCTGCGACGAGAGCGGCACCGAGCGCGGCTCGATCGGTTTCGCCAAGGACATCACGGAGTTACGCGCCCACGAGCAGATGCTGACCTTGGGCCAGCTCGCGGTGGGCCTGGCCCACGAGATCAACAATCCTCTGGAAGCGCTCGTCAACCACGCGCAGATGCTCGAGCGCTACCTCAAGGAAAAAGCCTCCCACGAAGACTACCGCCGCGAGCACGAGCGCATCGACGCGATGAAGCGCGAGCTGCGGCGGATCCAAGCCATCGTCGAGCGCGTGGGCGAGATCGCGGCCTCCGGTGACTACGGCACCGTCGAGTACCTGCCCGGCCGCCTGATGACCGACCTGGGCGTGCCCGAAGCCAGCGCACGGCAGGAAGCGCCCGCGGTGGTGCATCCTTCGACCAACGGCCACCTGCGCGGCAAGACCATCCTGGTCGTCGACGACGACGCCGACGTCTGCGCGTCGATGGCCGACATCTTGAATGGCGAGGGTTGCACGATCATCACCACCGGCTCCGGCCTGGAAGCGCTACGCTGCCTCCAGCAATGCCCGGTGGACATGGTGCTGAGCGACGTCGTGATGCCGGACATGGACGGCTACGAACTCTTCCAAGAGATCCGCAGCAAACGCCCGGATCTGCCCGTCGTGCTGATGACCGCCTACTACTACGACAAGGACCACGTCATCAAGCGTTCCAAGGCCAACGGCCTGGTGGACGTGATCTTCAAGAAACCGATCGATCCGGCGCGGCTGGTCGATCTGATCGGCTCGCGCGTCGGCGCCTGAGCGCGCTGGACCGCGCTCGCCCCAGCGGCTAAAGCTGGCGGCGATGGCGATCCGCATCACGCGCGTCTACACGCGCACGGGAGACGACGGCACCACCGGCCTGGTCGGCGGCGCCCGCCTACCCAAGGACGATCCGCGAATCGCCGCCTACGGGGAAGTCGACGAGCTCAACAGCACGGTCGGCGTGGTGCGCGCCACCTTGGCCGAGGCCCCCTATCGCGGCCGGCCCGCCGCCCGGAGGCTCGACCAAACCCTCGGCTTCCTTCAGCAAGAGCTGTTCGACTTGGGGAGCGAGCTAGCCACCCCGCCCGATGCGAGTTACGAGGGCATGATCCGCATCGGCGAGGATCACGTCACGCGCTTGGAGCAATTCATCGACGAGCTGCAGCTCGACCTGAAGCCGCTCAAGTCCTTCGTCCTGCCCGGCGGCGGCCACGCCGGCGCCTTGCTGCACGTCGCGCGCACCGTGTGCCGGCGGGCGGAGCGCCAGGTCGTCGCTCTGAGCCGAGCGCCGGCGACGGCGCGGACGAGCCCGTGGCCGGCGCGCTATCTCAACCGGCTGAGCGATCTGTTGTTCGTGCAGTCGCGCTGGATCGCCGTCAAGACCGGAAAGAAGGAGACGCTGTGGGAGCACGGCTTGCTGCCGCCGTCGCAGCGGCACACCGCACCCGCTGCTAGGCGGACGGGCAGGTCGGCGAAAGGGAGCAAGCGGCAATGAGCGAGCGAATCTATCTGCGTCAGCTCGAGATGGGGCCGATGGCCAACTACGTCTATCTGATCGGTGACCCGGAAACCCGCGAGGCGATGGTCGTCGATCCGGCCTGGGACGTGCCCGGCATCCTGCGCATTCTCGATGAGGACGACATGAAGCTCACCGGCGCCCTGGTCACGCACTACCATCCCGACCACATCGGCGGCGACTTGATGGGCCACAAGATCTCAGGGGTTCCCGACCTGCTGACCCAGCGTCCGGTGAAGGTCTACATGCACAAGGAAGAAGCGCCTTACGTCAAGCAGGTGCTCGGCCTGGAGTCGAGCGACTTCGTCAAGGTGGACGGCGAGACCACGGTCGAGATCGGGCGGATCCCCGTCCGCATCATTCACACACCGGGTCACACGCCGGGCTCCCAGTGCTTCCTGGTCGACGGAAACCTGGTCTCGGGCGATACGCTATTCATCGGCTCCTGCGGCCGCGTCGATCTACCCGGCTCCAATCCCGAGGACCTCTATTACAGCCTGACCGACAAGCTCAAGAAGCTCCCCGACGAGACCGTGCTCTACCCCGGCCACAACTACGCCCCCGCGCCCACCTCGACGATCGGGGGCGAGAAGCGCAGCAACGCGTTCATGCGCTTCAGCTCCGTCGAGGACTTCCTGCGGACGATGGGCTACGGCTGAGGGAGCCGGGCTCGAGCGCTCACGACGACATGAACCCATGACCGCGACTGCTGATGCGAGTCGGTTGTTCGCCGAGCGGTACGGTGCCTATGCCCGATTCATCCGCGCCGTGCGGTATCCGCAGGGCCTTCGAGCGTTCTTTCTCGGCTCGCCGCTTCTCCGGCCAGGACTCCGCATCCTGGACGCCGGATGCGGGGCCGGTGCTCTCACGCTCGCACTGCGCGACTCCCTCTTACGCCGGGGGTTGGCACCACAGTTACTGCACGGGTTCGACCTCACGCCCGCCATGCTGGATCGGTTCCGCGCGACCCTCCAACGCCGCGGCATCGACGGCGTGGAGCTCGCGCAGGCGAACGTTTTGAAACTCGATGCGCTGCCCTCCTCCTGGGGCAACTACGACCTCGTCGTCTCCGCCGCCATGCTGGAGTACGTACCACGCGATCGGTTTGTCGACGCGATCAAAGCACTCCGCGCTCAGCTGAACGCGGGTGGTAGGTTCGTTCTCTTCATCACCCGGAGAAACCCGTTCACACGCCTCCTCATCGGCCGCTGGTGGCAGTCGAATCTGTACACGGCCAACGAGCTTGCGGAGGCCTTTCAAGAGGCAGGCTTCTCGCGCGTCGATTTCCGGGACTTCCCGCTTCCGGTGCGCTACCTCTCGGTATGGGGACACATCCTGGAGGCGCAGCGTTGACGCCACACTATCGCAAGACATCGCATCGAGAGGTGCGCGTGGGCCTAACCCGCCGATCGTCGGGCCGCTCGGCCCGTCTCGGGCGCGGCCTTCGTGCACAACCCAATCGGGTGGTTCCGGGCCTGCCCGCTCCGGCCAACGCGGCGCGTCTAGCGCGAAATGGGGTCAGGTCTAGTTTTCTCGGGACGTGGTTCGGTTCCGCAGGGAACAGCGAAAATTAGACCTGACCCCATTTCGTAGTGTAGATGCGCGGTTTTTGCCTTGACATTAAGGTTGCACGCCGCATATCGTCCGCGCCATGCATCGAGCCATGCGCAGCCCAAGGTGAAGCTTGAGCTGTGTGCGCAAGTGCACTGAGTCGAGTCAATCAAACCAAGGCCGCAGCGGCTGCTGCCCGCCCACGGGGACCGGGGGGGGACGCTGGGGCGAACGCCCAGAAGGAGAAGTCACTATGAAGCTTAGCTCAATGAAAAAGGCGGTAGCGTTCGGCGCGGCCGCTGCGTTCGTCTTTACGGCGGGCGTGGCCAAGGCCGGTGTGAACATCGGCGAAGAGACCAAATGTCGTGCGGCCGTCGCGAAAAAGCTTTCGAGCCTGAATAAAGCGGCACACAAAGCCCAGGTGTCGTGTGTGAAGAACGTGCTCAACGCCAAGCAGATCCTGGCCGACGGCCAGAAGTGCCATCAGATCTCGACCGCGGATACCGGCGGCAAGGTGGCATCGGCTGCCGCGGCGTTCCAGGGCGCGGTGGGTCCGGTGGGAGAGAGCTGCGATAACGCGGCCGACAACATCTCGCTGGCTGGCTACCAGCCCAACTGCCAGGTTGGCGTGGGCGGCGTGGGACAGGCGATTGCCGACTTCGACGACGTCAGCGACTGTCTCGTCTCGGCGGGCCAGGGCGCGGCCGCGCTGGTGTTCGGTGAGGTCCTCAACCCGGACTACGACGCCATCCTCGCCGACGCCGCTGCCGGCGACCTCGAGAAGTGCGCGAACGCGATCGCGAAGAACACCACCAAGGCGGTTTCGACGATCCTGAAAGAGCGCACCAAGGCTCAGAACGGCGTCGAGAAGGACTCCGTGGCCACCTCGGCCGCCTACGGCCAGTTCAGCCTTTCCAACTCCAAGATCAACGACGCGATCACCAAGATGCGGGATGCGGTCAACGGCGCCTGCGCCGCGCCTGACGTGCCCAGCAACACCATCCAGCTCCTCGGCTCGTGCAGCTCCACCCTGGCAGGTCTGACCACCGCCGGCACCGGCTGCCTCGAGGGCGCGGTGCGCGACACCGGCGAGGGCCTGGCCAGCATGGCCTACCAGAACAAGAACGAGTACCCGAGCCGGGCCGACGTGTTCATCAACGCAGGCACGACCGTGACGGGCACCGGCTCGGCGATCGACGGCACGACGGGCAGCCGGCGTAACCGTACCCAGCTCGACGCCGGCTTTACCGGTCTAGGTCACAGGGTGGACGTGATCGACGGCTTCGAGGGCGCGGTCGAGTTGAACTGCGGCGGCGACGGCGTTTGCGACGTCGATCCGAGCTGCGTCAAGAACAACTGCCGCTGCTCCAACAGCGTCACCACCCTGTGCGATGAGCCGTTCGTGGTCGACGTGGACGACTGCGGCGCGGGCACCTGCCAGGTGTTCTTCGGCCCTCCGCTCGATCTGAGCGCGGCCGGCACTCCCACCTGCGTCGTCAACCGGATCGACGCTCTGACCGGCTCGGTGGATCTGGCCGACGGCAACAGCACTACGACGGTAAGCAACACGTCTCTGGTACACCTGGATGAGGACGGCCAGAACCAGCCCTGTCCCAAGTGCGTGGGCGGGAGCGAAGCGTTTGGTACCGCCGGCTTCAACAACGACGTGCGGACGGGCACCTGCGACGGTGGCGTCGGCTACCCCTCGCAGGGCAACGCCTGCGACGCCAACGGCTTCTCGAGCACCTTCGGCTTGACCAGCTACGACTGCCCGCCGAACCCCGGCAAGAACGTCTCGGGCGCGGGCCTGGACATCACGCTGGTGATCTCGGATGAGCCGGCCGATCTCGGCACGGGCACAACGAGCTGCGGCGGCGCGCTGCCCGGCGAAGACTGCCACTGCCGGGTCTGCACGCTCAACACGGCCGTGCCCTGCGCGAACAACACCGACTGCACGGGCGTCGGCACCTGCACCGGTACCACCGGCGCCAGCCCGCAGGTGCTGCCCAACGGCTGCTCCTCCGACTCGTTCACCTGCGACCCCGACGGTCTGTGCAACATCGACGCCACGCTGTTCTGCGACGGCTTCCTGCGCGCCGACGGCCGGGGTCTCTACCCCTGCCTGAACGACGCCTCCTGCGTGACGATCGCGGGCGAGTGCCCCGGCGGCGACTGCGGTCTCTGCACGCTGAGCGAGCCGGTGCCCTGCCTCCCGGACATCATCAACGCGCGGAACCTGACCAACTCGGGTTCCGAGCACGCGGTTCTCGGCACCAACTTCTGCATCCCGCCCACCTCCAACCCGGGCGTGAACGCAGCGGCCGGCACGCCGGGCCCTGGCCGCGTGATGATCGACTTCAACTTCGACATCCTCTGCGACAACGGCATCACAGAGGCGGTCTACGGCGGGTTCAACTGCCCGTGACGAAGTCCTGAGTCCGTCTCCGGCCTAAGCGCCGGAGACCCCAAGCCCCCGTGCTCTCGCGAGCACGGGGGCTTTTCTTCACCTCACGCCGGCTGCCTACCCATCCGGCATTTTTACCGTCATAATGCCGGCCATGTATGCACGCGATCTCCCGCTGCCCGCGCCTGTCGGATGAGGTGTCGCACATACTCGCTGGCAGTCCGGAACACTCCGCGCTCGTCCAAATACCCACGAAGATCATCGGCCATCGGTACGTCGCGTGGAGCGATGCGCCGACACTGGAGAGTGATGGCGAGCATGCGCGGTACCCGCCACCGGCGCGAAGTCTAGCGTCCCGCACTGGAACGGGGCCGAGGCGCGCGCTTGCGGCGGGCCGGTGGCGAAGGCCGCGGCCCATTACGACTCAGGAGCGGAAAACGCTCGCGCTCGCCCAACAGTAGCCAGAAGCCGTGTCGCGAAACGTTCGTAACCTCAGCGCTCGCGAGCGCCGCCGCAGTTGCCTCGAACACCCCGGTCGCCTAGATTATCGCGGCCTTTTTTGGAGTCCTCGAGTGTGGCCGAAGGCGTCGATGCCGGCTTGAGGCCGACCCGAACCGAGAGAAGCACGACAGAGAGGGAACCCGTCATGGCGATCAAGACCGAGGCGTGGGTGCTCCATGCCGGAGAGAAAGGGGCGCCGCCCAAGCCCACCGAGCTGGTCCGCGAGACCTTCGAGTTCATCGAGCCGGGTGCCCAGGAGGCGCTATGCACGCCGCTGTTCGGCTGCCTCGAGGGCAACATGGGACATGCGCTCGAGCGCCGGCCCATCGACGTTTGCTTGGCCCGAGGCGAGCCGCGCGTGGTGATCGGCAACGCGGGCGTGGTCCGGGTCGACCGCTGCGGCAAAGACGTCAAAACCGTCAAGGAAGGCGACACCGCCATCCTATTCTGCAACGGCGACCCCGATGAATTCGGCTATCCCAAGCGCATCTTCGCCTACGACACGCCGGGCTCGATCGGCATGCTGGCCAAGACCACCAAGTTCGCGCAGGGCCAGCTCATCCCGGTGCCCAAGAACACCAAGCACTCGCTCGAGCAGTGGGCGGCGTTCTCGCTCCGTTACATCACCGCCTGGTCCAACTGGGAACTGGCCTACGGGACCTTGCGCTTGCTGCTCGATGAGAAAGAGCTACCACACCCAGAGGCCTGGGGGTGGGGCGGCGGCGTCACCCTCGGCGAGCTGGCCCTGGCCAAGCACCACGGCTGCAAGGCCACGCAGATCGCTTCGACGGACGACCGGCTGGCGGTGATCGAGCGGCTGGGAGTGCGCCCGCTCGACCGTCGCGAGTTCAAGGACCTCTACTACGACAAGGCCAAGTTCAAGGCCGACGAGGCCTACACCAAGCGCTACACCGCCGCCGAGGATACCTTCATGCGTAGGGTCACCGAGCTCACCGGCGGCCACATGGTGAACATCTTCCTCGACTACGTGGGGGTGCCCGTGCTGCGCGCGACACTGAAGGCCCTGGCCCGCCAGGGCGTGATCGCGACCGCCGGGTGGAAAGCGGGCATGATGATCGAGATGGTGCGCGCCAGCGAGTGCATCGCCCGCCACCAACACGTCCACACACACTACGCGCGCTACAAGCAGGGGCTGGCGGCCGTCGATTTCGCCGAGAAGCACGCATGGCTCCCGCCGTTGGACGGCCGCGTGTACGGGTTCGACGAGATCCCGCAACTGTTCCGCGACTACCGCGCCGACCAGGTCGGATGGTTCCCGATCTTCGCGGTCAACGCCTGAGCCGGCGGATGGGCTCATAAGGAGAAGCAACGCGATGCCAATCAATCGAATCGCCGTCCTGGGGGGCGGACAGATGGGCGCGGGAATCGCGGAGGCCGCCGCCGTACACGGAGTGGCGGTCACCCTCATCAAGGCCACGCCGGGACCCTCGTTCAAGGCGCGCACCGGCATCGAGAAGAACCTCAGGCGTTTGGTCGAGAAGGGCAAGATGACCGAACAGGACGCCGATAACGCACTCGGCCGCATCAGCTTCACGGATGACCTGGCAACGGTCTCCGAGGCCGAGCTGTTCATCGAGTCGATCATCGAGGATCTGGAAATCAAGAAGCGCAAGTTCGCCGAGGTCGACCGCATCGCCAAGCCCAAGACGATCCTGGCGAGCAACACCTCGACCCTGAGCATCGGCGCCATGCAGCAGGCCACCAAGCGGGCCGAGCGGTTCGTGGGGTTGCACTTCTTCAACCCGGCCACCGTCATGAAGCTGGTCGAGGTCATCCCCACCGCGAGCACGGATGCCGCGGTGACGGCCGAGCTGGTGACCTTCGTCGAGCGCATCGGCAAGACCCCCGTGCTGGTCAAGGATTCGGCCGGCTTCATCGTCAACCGGCTGCTCACGCCCTACATGTGCGACGCGATCCGAGCCCTGGAGTCCGGCCTGGCCGACGTCAGCGGCATCGACACCGCCATGCAACTGGGCGCGAACCATCCGATGGGTCCGCTCGCGCTGGCCGATTACATCGGCCTGGACATCGTCTGTGCGATGGCCCAAAACCTGCACAAGAGCTTCGCCAAGGACTACATGGCGCCGCCCGCCCTGCTCAAAAGCCTGGTGACCGAGGGTCATCTGGGGCGAAAGTCCAACCTCGGGTTCTACGACTACGCAGAGAAGCCGCCGGTGCCGAACAAGGCGCTCGAGCGAAAGCGCTGAGCTCGTCCGGCCAGGTGCACGTCTACCAGCGTGACGAGACCGCAGCGGCGGTCGATCGCTGCCGCGAGGCGCAGGCGAGCTGGGCAGCGTTGAGCTTCGGCCAGCGCGCCGCCATGCTGGCCCGCTACCGCGACTGCCTGCTGGAGTCCAAGGCGGAGATCGCCGACACCGTCTGCGCCGAGACCGGGGAGTCGAGGGCCGAGGCCTTGGGCCACGAGCTGTTCTTCGTCTGCGACGCGATCGGCTACTGGGGGCGCGCGGCGAGCCGTCATCTGGCGGATCGCCAGCCCTTCCTGCACCTGTTCAAGCACAAGCGCGCCTACGCGACTCACAAGCCGCGCGGCGTCGTCGGCATGATCACGTCCGAGCGGCTCCCCTTGCTGCTCACCATCGGCGAGGCCGTCCCCGCGCTGATGGCTGGCAACGGCGTGGTGATCAAGCCCGCGCTCGCCACCTCGACCTCGGCCGTGCTCGGCTGCACGATCGCCGAGCAGGCGGGGCTTCCCTCCGGGCTGCTCCAGACCGTGACCGGCAACGAAGGGACCGCCATCGACGTCGTCGAGCTGGTGGACATGGTCTCGTTCACCGGCAGCGTCGAGATGGGACGCAAGATCCAGATTCGCTGTGCCGAGCTGCTCAAGCCGAGCTCGCTCGCGCTGGTCGGCAGAGACGCCATGATCGTCTGCCGGGACGCCGATCTCGAGCGTGCGGCAGAGGCCTGCGTCCCGCGAGCGCTCGGCCAGAATAGCGTCGCCGCCGAGCGCATCTACGTGGACGCCAGGATCCATGACGACTTCGTCGAGCGCGTGGTGAGAAAAGTCGGCGAGGTGCAGCCGGCGGCCCACGACCACTCGATCCAAAAGTTCGGCGATGAGGCCGAAGCCTTGCGCCTTGCCAACGACTCACGCTCCGGGCTCTCGGCTTCCGTGTGGTCGCGCGACAAGGCCGGCGCCGTGAACATCGCCCGCCGGATCGCGGCCGGCGTGGTCTGCATCAACGATCACGCGTTCGACATGAGGATCCCCGAGGTCTCCGAGGGCATCCTCATGTACTGCGAGCGTCAGACCATCGTCGCCGATCGCATCGGTCTGTCCCGCTGGGTTCCGTCGCGGCGCCGGCGCGACGCGTTGCTCGCACGCATGCTCGATCTCGCGTTCCGCTCGGGCTGGCGCGGCAAGCTGCGGCCCTGAGGCGGCGCCGGCGCACTTCAGACTCCAAGCGCCGAGTGCGCCGTGGCCAGCTTGGTGCCAATTCCGGCGAGTAGGTCGCGGCTGACCGGTCGCGGCTCCAGGCCCGCCAGCCAGCGCTCCGGGATGCGCGCCACCCCCAAATAGGCCCCGCTGATCGCACCCGCCATGGCGGCGATCCCGCCCGCGTTGCCACCGAGCGCGAAGGCGGCGGCAACGGTGTCTTCGAAGCTCTCCGAGTGCAGGGCGAAGCAGTAGGCCGCGGTCACCACCGACCCGAGCGCGGTCTGCCCGTTGCCGAGCTTGTCGACCACACGCCGCTGCGCGGGAGGACGGTCGGCGAGCTGGGCCGCGCCTTCGTAGTGGGAGCGGAACTCGCGAAGCTGCGCTTCCGCGCCGACCGTCAGGAGAAAACCCGGCGGCGAGAGCGGGCGGCCCCGGCCGGCCAGGGCCACCGCCACGGCCACGGCCTGCAAGACTGCGCCTTCCACGCCGAGCGCGTGCTGATGGGTGATCCCGGCCGCCTCCTCCGCCACCCACCGCAGCATCTCGACGTCATGCCCGTAGAGCAGACCGACCGGCGCCGCGCGCAGCGCCGCGCCGTTGCCGAACGAAACCCGGGCGCCTGCGCCGGTGCCCGCGTGGTTCCACAGCTCACCCGCCTGCAGACGCGCCAGCGCCGCGGCGGTCCCCTGACCGTAGCCGCGCTGCTGCGTGGCCCCCTCCACCAGGCGCTGAGCCATGTCGGGTCCGCTGAACTCGGGAAACGCCGCGAATGACGCGGCTACCGCCGCCGTCATCTCGGTGGCCGGACCGTAACGTCCTGGCTCGACCGCGACGATATCGGCGCGCTTGGGATAGCGGTCGCGCACGGTGCCGGGCTGCATGCCCTCGGCCCGGCGGCCCACGCTTTCGCCGGTCATCGTTCCGAGCAGGCAGCCCTGCGCGTGGGCGACCGGCAGCACGGTTTCGGTCATGGCGGCCGATTATGGCAAACGGGCAGCCAATGCATCAGGCCCGCCCTCTCTGCTTGAGATGGAACTCAGGCTACACTACGCGCCCGCTCTTATGGGTGCCCCCGCCATGAAGAAGCTTCTCATCACCGGAATCTCGGGCGGCCAGGGGCGCCTGCTCGCCAAGCGGCTGGTCGGACGCTGGCGCATCACCGGCGTAGATCGGCTGCCGTGGGAGGGAGGGCCGCGTGAGGTCAGCGTCCACACCCTCGACCTGCGCAAGAAGCGCTTCGACAACGTCTTTCGGGTCGAGCGGCCCGACGCGGTGGTCCATCTGGCATTCGTCCGTCACTTTCGAGCCGGCCCCGAGGTGCGTCACGAGGTCAACGTCGAGGGCACGCGCCGCCTGCTCGAGAACTGCGCCGAGCTCGGCGTGCGTCAGATCGTGGTGCTGTCCAGCTCCTACGTCTACGGCGCGATGCCGGACAATCCGCGCTACATGCGCGAGGACCATCCGCTCAACGTCTCGCGGACCTTTCCCGAGATGCGCGACCTCGCCGAGGTGGAAGGCCTGGTACAGACCTTCCTGTGGCGCTACCCCGAGATCGCCACCGTCGTCATGCGCCCGGTCAACACGCTCGGCTACTACGTCCACAGCGCCATCGGCACCTACTTCAAGCTCGACCTGGTGCCGACGGTCGCGGGGTTTGATCCGATGATGCAGTTCATCCATGAAGAGGACGTGACCGAGGCGATCGTGCTGGCGCTCGAGAACGGCCTGCGTGGCGTGTACAACCTGGTCGGACCGGGCGCGGTGCCCTTGAAGACGGCGATCCGCGCGATTGGCTGCCGGAGCTTGAGCCTGCCGGATCCCTTGGTGCAGATGATCATCGGCCAACTGTTCCGCTTCGGGCTCTACCATTTTCCGCCCGCCGCCACCGACTTCATCAAGTACCCGTGCACCGTCGACGGCACGCGCTTCAACGAAGCCACCCGCTTCAAGCCGCTGTTCTCGCTGGAGGACATCTTCGCGAGCGTGAGCCGATGAACGTGTTCGATCTTCTGAGCGGCGCTGCCGGCGCGTCCCTGGCTCAGATCCCCTGCGTCGGTGACCTGGCCGCCGAGGTGGACCGCCAGGTCGACCGGATTCCCTGCCAGATCAACAGCTTCGGCTACGACCCGTGGGGCTACGACCCACGCACGTTCAAGCGCTTAGTGCTGCCGGCCGCGCTCATGTACCGCTACTACTTCCGCTGCGTCACCGGCGGGATCGAGAACCTCCCCGAAGGGCGTTTGATGCTGATCGGCAACCACGCCGGCCAGGTCGCCTTCGACGGCTTCATGGTCATGGCGGCGCTGGTGCTGGAGGCCGAGCCGCCGCGCCTGGCACGCGGCATGGGCGAGTACTGGCTGGGTACCCTGCCGTGGCTCAGCGTCCTGCTCGATCGCATCGGCTGCGCGGTGGGCACGCCGCAGACCTGTGTGGACATGTTGCGCGCGGGCGAGTGCGTGCTGGCCTTCCCCGAAGGCGTGCGCGGCATGAACAAGGTCTACGCCGATGCGTATCAGCTCCAAGACTTCGGCCTCGGCTTCATGCGCCTGGCGCTCGCGAGCGACACGCCGATCGTTCCGTTCGCGGTGGTGGGCTCCGAGGAACAGGCGCCGGGAATCGCCAACCTCGAGAGCGTCGGCAAGCTGTTCGGGATGCCGTCGTTTCCGATCACGCTCACCTGGCCGTGGCTGGGACCGCTCGGCATGATCCCGTTTCCGGTGCGCTACCACATCGAGTTCGGCGCACCGATGCACTTCACCGGCGACGCCAACGACGAGGACGAGGCGATCGAGGAGAAAGTCGCGCAGGTCAAGGCGACGATCCAGGAGATGCTGCGCAAGGGCCTGGCCGAGCGGCAAAGCATCTTCCTGTGAGCGCCACGGGCCGCGCCACCGAGGGAAATCCGCGCCGGGTCTTCATCCTGGGGGGCGGCGCGGGGCTGGGCGCGCACCAGGTGGGTGCCCTCAAGTATCTGGAGGAGCGCGGGATCAAGCCGGACGTTCTGATCTGCAGCTCGATCGGTGCGATCAACGGCTGTGTCTACGGATCCGGTGGCGTGGTCGCGCTCGAGGAAGCGTGGGCGGGATTCCACTCGCTGCCGATGCTGCGGCCGACCTTGCGCGAGAACATCCTCGCCGGGCTCTCGATGTTCTCGCTCGAACGCGCGGCGGCTTCCCTCGAGGAGTTCATGGACTTCCCCAAGCTCTTGGAAAGCCGCATCGATCTGGAGATCATCCTGCTCAACCTCTCGCGCGGCTACGCCCAGATGTGGTCGAGCCACGACTGCCGCGATTGGACCGAGCTTCGCAACGTGGCGCGCGCTGGCTACGCGATCCCGCCGCTGTTCGGACCGGTCAAGATCCGCGGCGAGTACTACGTGGACGGCGGCCTGGCCTGGAACATTCCCCTCGAGCACGCCCTCGAATGCAACGCCGAGGAGATCTACGTGCTCGCACCGATCGCGAGCCAGCTCCCCTACCGCAGCAGCTTCCGCAACGTGCTCGACTACTCGGGCCGGCTCTTCGACGTGCTCTGGCGGACCATCGGCAACATGGGCCACCTCTATGCCCGCATGGAGAACGGCCGCTTCCACGGCGTGCCGGTCACCATCATCGAGCCGGGCGAAGACCTGAGCGGCTTCAACCCGCTCGGCCTGTTCTACGCTCACCCGCGCAAGTCCAAGCGCATGATCGCCGCCGGCTACCGCGACGCCAAGCGCGTGCTCGAGCGGCCTGCCCCATCCAGAGCTCAGCCGGTACGCGAGGCGGTCTGAACGATGAGCCTGCGGCGGGCGCTGGCCGTGGTCGGCGTCGCCGCCCAGCTTTGGCTGCCGGCGACCATGCTCTGGGCCCACCTGGGCGACCTCAGCTACTCGGAGATTCACGCGCGCGCTGACGCGGTCTTCTACAAGCTCAAGTTCGCCGCGCATTTGATTCCGGGACTCACACCCGACGCTGAGGGCCGGCTCACCCGCCAGCGGGTCGTCGCCGCCGAGCCCGAGATCCTCGCGTGGCTGCGCGAGACCGTCCGCGTGAGCAGCGGCGACCCCTGTGAGCCGGAGATCGAAGGCCTCATCGGTCCGGACCAGGCCGACGACTTAATCGTCGTTTTGCGTTACGCGTGCCGCGCGCCGGTCGCGGGTTTGCGCGTGGAGTTTCGCGCGTTCGTCAACTCACTGCCGGGATTCCAGAACATCGCCTCGGTGCGCATCGGCGAGCGGACCCTGAGCTACGTCTTCACCGCCGACACCCCGTTGCTGATCGTGCCTGCGCCCGGGGAGGATGCCCGCCAGGAATCGGCTTTCCGACGCTTTTTCGCTCTGGGGGTCCAGCACATCTGGACCGGTTACGATCATCTGCTGTTCTTGCTGGCGCTGTTCCTGCCCGGCGGCTCGCTGCTCCGCATCGCGGGGATCGTCAGCGCCTTCACCGTCGCCCACAGCATCACGCTGACCTTGGCCGCGCTCAACATCGTGCGGCTGCCGGTCGAGCCGGTCGAAATAGCGATCGCCGTGAGCATCCTCTACGTTGCCGCTACCAGCCTGCGCAAGAACGCGCCCGATCACCGCTGGCGCGTTACGTTCGGCTTCGGGCTGGTGCACGGCTTCGGCTTCGCCTCGGTGCTCGAGAGCGCCGGGCTTCCGCCGCACGATCTGGTCGTCCCGCTGCTCGCGTTCAACCTGGGTGTGGAAGCCGGGCAACTGGTGGCCGTGGCCGCCGCGCTGCCGCTCTTGCGGCTCTTGCTGCGCGGCCGGCACGCCGACTTGCTGCGCACCGCGATCGCTTGGCTCATCATTGCCGCGGCCGTGTTCTGGATCACCGAGCGCAGCGCCGCCTTACTCGCGGACCGACGTCATGTCCGTGCCTTCGGACCCGGCCCTGCCGTGGCGGCCGCCCGCGACGCGGCAACGATGGCGCCGACCTGCCTACGCGCATCTGCCGAAGGGTACGCGGTCTGCGTCTCAAACCGATTCCCATTCCTTCCGTGTGATTCCTGCTTCACGCAGGAGAATTTTCAGCAGCACGATTCCAATGTCGTGTCTGTGCGGGGTTGGAATCGTAAGGACTAGATCACCGCGGACCATGAACTCGTGCTTGCCGCCTGAGAAGGCGCCTCAAAGCCGAGGCGACGAAGCGCCACGATGAGTTCGCGGCGCTTTACCGGACGCCAGGCGGGCATTCTGCGTCAGCTCGCCTTTCGTATGCGTACGGTTTCGCCGCCGATAGCCGGAACAGACAAGCCTCGCGCGACACGCACGAGAACCCATTCCTCCACTACCTCGGCGAGTTCGTCTCGGCACCGTTCCAGCGTGCCTGCCATGGCGACAACTCCGCGGAGATTGGTGACGGTCCCGCAGAACGTACCATCCTCCAGCATGCGATAACGGGCCCGACGAAGTGCTCTACGTAGCGGCTGATCACCGGGTTACTGTAGCCCCCCCCCGATGCAGCAGGGAAACCGTAGTGGCGGCCAGAGCTCTGGAGTGGACGAAACCCGAGAGCAGGCGCGGCCAGCCGGGGGAAATCACGCCACGGTCGTTCATGCTTCGATCGTTCAGGCCGGAGCCGACTCCGTCATGATCACCCGGTCGAGGAGTCGATCGTCCGGTGCCGTGGTCTTCGACCCGGGCGGTGTGCTCATCGACGGCGGCCCCTGCGACGTGATCGAGCTGGGTACGCGCGTCCGCAAGGAGGGCACGCGCGGGGAGCGTGTCGGCGCGACCTCTTCGCACACTACGGCCCCTGGGCGCCGCTGGAGCACGGCGAGATCCGCTTCGATGCGTTCCGGCGAGCATACGCGAGACGATCGCGGCAGCCGGCGGAAGTGTCCCTGTCTGTTGCCGCGCGGCCCTTCACGAATAAAGCGCGTTAGGTACTCCTACGTGCCCCATGCGCAGAAGCATCGGGAGCCGAATGGCCCATACATTTGAGCGGGTGCTCCCATGAAAGAAGGGTCCCCAGACCGGGGCCGAAGAAAATGCCGTTCGTCCGGGCTTCCGCCGCTCGGGCTATCCGTGTGTTTTCTCCAGTCGAGCCGAGCCACCGTCGACGCGCGCGTCGTTTGGGTTGACGGATGCATACATGTGATGCACATCCATATGCATGAGAACGACATTGGACCTGGATCCGGACCTCATCGAGGCGGCGCAGAAGGCGACGGGCGTGAAGGGAAAGACGGCGGTCATCGAGTTGGGGCTGCGCGCGCTTATTGAACAGAACGCCCGCAGGCGACTTGCGGCGCTCGGCGGAACGATCCCGACAGCAGAGGCTCCGCGGCGACGGCGCGCCGCAACGCGCTCTTGATCATCGTCGATACGTCCGTCTGGATCGAGTTCTTCCGTCGGCGCGGCGCAGCCGGCGACCTCGAAGGGCTGCTGGAGCGCGGAGAAGTCCTTCTCCACCCAGTCTTCTTCGGCTAACTACTACTCGGTAATCTCGGGCGGCGTCGCGCGCACGTGGTCACCGACCTACGACTCTTGCCGAGTGCGATCCGTGTGGACGACCGCGAGGTCGTGCAGATGATCGAAACGCGCGCGCTTTCCGGAAGCGGAATCGGTTGGGTCGACGCGCATCTGCTCGCATCGGCCCTCGCCGCTAGAGCTGCACTGTGGACGCTCGACCAGAACCTGGCTGCCGTTGCCAAGAGCATCCGCATCGCATGGACGCACTGATGGCAGGGCAACCACCGAGGAGTCAACACCGTCAGCCCACCGGCGGCGAAGCCCCTGCCCTTCACCGACTGGCAAGCCCCCTGAGTTTCTGGAAAGATCCGCGCCCCATGAATGCGCAGGCCGCCACCGAGCTCGATCCGGCGCGCGTTCAGGCAGCGGTCTTCGACCTGGGCGGCGTGCTGATCGACGGCGGCCCGCGCGAGGTCGCCGCAATGGCTGCGCGCGTCGGACTGCAAGGAGCGGTCTGGGAGGGCGTGCGGCACGAGGTGTTCGGCAACGAGGGCGCCTGGGCGGCGCTCGAGCGCGGCGAGATCAGTTTCGAGGAGTTTCTCGGCCAGATGCGCCAGCGCATCGCTGCCGCGGGCGGCAGCGTCCCGTCCGGTGAGCGGCTGGCCTTTCTGGGTGGCGAAAGACCGGCCGATCGCCGCTTGCTGCGCCAGCCGTTGCTGGACGCGATCCGATCTCTGCGGGGAAGGATGCGCACGGCGCTGCTGACCAACAACGTCCGCGAGTGGCGCTCGGGTTGGCGAAGCGCGCTGGATCTGGAAGGCCTGTTCGACGTCGTGGTCGATTCGAGCGAGGTCGGCACCCGCAAGCCCGAGCCTCGGATCTATGAGATCACGCGCGAGCGGCTCGGCGTCGCCCACCAGCAGATCTTTTTCATCGACGACATCGGTCAGAACTTGAAGGCTGCACGCGCGCTGGGCTGGCAGACCTTCCTGTTCCGCGATTTGGCTACGACCCTTGCGGTGCTCGAGACCGTCCGCGACCACCGGTGAAACGCATCGCGAGCCAGCTTCGCACCGACACGTCCGAGTACCGCGAGAACGCGACCCGGATGCGCGAGCTCTGCGCCGATCTGCGCGCACGGCTGGAGCGTGCGAGCCAGGGCGGTCCACCCGAAGCGCGCCAGTTGCACACCAGTCGCGGTAAGCTGCTGGCTCGCGACCGGATAGAACGGCTGCTCGACCCGGGAACTCCTTTTCTGGAGCTGTCGCCGCTGGCGGCCGGCGGGCTCTACGACGACCAGGCGCCGGCGGCCGGCATCATCACCGGCGTGGGTACCATCGAGGGCCGGCGCGCGGTGGTGGTCGCCAACGATGCCACCGTCAAGGGCGGCACCTACTTCCCGCTGACGGTCAAGAAGCACCTGCGGGCCCAGGAGGTCGCCCTGGAGAACCGCCTGACCACCGTCTATCTCGTCGACTCAGGCGGCGCGTTCCTGCCCATGCAGGACGAGGTGTTCCCCGACCGGGATCACTTCGGCCGGATTTTCTTCAATCAGGCATCCATGTCGGCGCTGGGGATTCCGCAGATCGCCCTGGTCATGGGGTCGTGCACGGCCGGCGGCGCCTACGTCCCGGCGATGAGTGATGAGACCGTCATCGTCCGCAATCAAGGCACGATCTTTCTGGGCGGGCCGCCGCTGGTGCGCGCCGCGACCGGCGAGGAAGTAACCGCCGAGGAGCTGGGCGGCGGCCTGGTCCACACGGGACAATCGGGGGTGGCCGACCATCTGGCCGAGAACGACACCGATGCGATCCGGATCGCTCGCCAGATCTTCGAAAGCCTGCCTACCAGCCGCCAGTACGGGCTAACGACCTCGGCGCCGGAGGATCCGCACTACGACCCCGGCGAGATCTACGGGCTCATCCCCACCGACAACCGCAAGCCGTACGACGTCCACGAACTGGTCGCCCGCTTGGTCGACGGCAGCCGCTTCGATGAGTTCAAGACGCGCTACGGCGCGACCCTGGTCACCGGCTTCGCCCTGCTCGGCGGAATTCCCGTCGGCATCCTCGCCAACAACGGCGTGCTGTTCTCGGAGGCAGCGCTCAAGGCCACACACTTCATCCAGCTCTGCGCCCAGCGGCACGTGCCGCTGTTGTTCTTGCAGAACATCACCGGCTTCATGGTCGGCCGCGAGTACGAGACGCGAGGCATCGCCAAGGACGGCGCCAAGATGGTGACCGCCGTGTCCAACGCGCGCGTGCCCAAGATCACGGTGATCGTGGGGGCCTCCAACGGCGCCGGCAACTACGGCATGTGTGGGCGAGCCTACGGACCGCGCTTCCTGTTCATGTGGCCCAATGCGCGGATCTCGGTGATGGGCGGCGAGCAGGCGGCCTCCGTGCTGCTCAACGTCAAGCTCAGCCAGCTCGAGCAACGCGGCGGCGCGATGGGTGCTGAGGAGCAATCGGCGTTCACCCGGCCGATTCTCGAAAAGTACGAGCGCGAGGGCAGCCCCTACTACAGCACCGCGCGGCTGTGGGATGACGGCGTCATCGATCCGCTGGAGACTCGCTCGGCCCTGACGCTGGCCGTCTCGGCCGCGCTCTGCCGGCCGATCGAAGACACGACCTTCGGCGTCTTCCGGATGTAAGCCGTGACGACTAAGCGCAAGCAACGTCCGATCCGCCGGCTGCTGGTAGCCAACCGCTCCGAGATCGCCTGCCGCATCCTACGGACCGCGCGCGAGATGAACATCGAGACCGTGGCGGTCTACTCGGAGCCCGATCGCGGAGCCGCGCACGTTGCGCTCGCCGACCGAGCCGTGGCGCTCGGAGGAGACTCGCCCGCCACCAGCTATCTCGACGGCGAGCGGCTCGTCGCCGCCGCACTCGCCACCGGCGCCGACGCGATTCATCCGGGGTACGGGTTTCTCTCCGAGAACGCGGGCTTCGCCCAGGCCGTCACGGAGGCCGGCCTGGTCTTCGTCGGACCCTCCGCCAAAGCGATCGCCGAGATGGGCGACAAGATACGGGCTCGCGCCCTGGCCGGCCGCTGCGGCGTACCGCTCATTCCCTCGGCCGCCCTCAGCGGCGACCCCCGCCGGGACGGGCGCGCCGCCGAGAAGCTGGGCTACCCGGTGCTGGTCAAGGCCGCGGCCGGCGGCGGCGGACGTGGGATGCGCGTGGTCGCCGGCGGGGAGGAGCTTGGCGCAGCCATCGAGGCAGCCGGCCGCGAGGCGCAGGCGGCATTCGGGGACGGGCGGGTCTATTTGGAGAAGGTCGTCGCCGAGCCGCGCCACGTCGAGATTCAGGTTTTCGGCGACGGCAACGGCGGGCTCATGCACCTGGGCGAGCGTGAGTGCTCGGTCCAGCGACGCCATCAGAAAATCGTCGAGGAGGCGCCCTCGGCGGCGGTCGATGCCGACTTGCGCGCTGCAATGGGCGAGGCTGCCCTCCAGGTCGCGCGCGCGGTCGAGTACCGCGGCGCCGGCACCGTCGAGTTCCTGTTGGACGAGAATCGCCGCTTCTACTTCCTCGAGATGAACACCCGGCTGCAGGTCGAGCACGCGGTCACCGAGATGACGACCGGCACCGATCTGGTCCGCTGGCAGCTCGAGGTCGCCGCCGGCGGCTCGCTTCCCGACCAGGCCCCGGCCTCGTGTGGTCACGCCATCGAGGTCCGAGTCTACGCCGAGGACCCCGCCAACGGTTTCTTACCCACCGCCGGCCGGGTCGTGCGTGTGATCCATCCGCAGGGACCAGGCGTTCGCGTAGACTCGGCGCTGTTCGACGGCTTCACGGTCCCGGTTGAGTACGACCCGATGCTGGCCAAGGTGATCGCTTGGGCGCCCGACCGGACTCACGCCATCCGCCGGCTGCTCGGGGCGCTTCGAGAGTTCGCACTGCTAGGCATCACCACCAACCTCGCCTTTCTGATCGACATCGTCGCGAGCGAAGCGTTCGGCCGCGCGGAGTTCAGCACGGCCACGGTCGAGCGCGACTACGGCGGCTGGAGCCGCAACGGCCGCGACGGGGTTTCGGTTGCGGCCGCCGCCGCGGCCGTCGTTGCCAGCGTCGCCGCGCCAGCGCGCCGGGACGGGGCGGCCCCGCAGATACCGGGGCCCTGGGAGACGCTGGGCCCCTGGCGCATCGGCAAAGGACGGGATTGATCGTGCAACCGCGTGAGCTGCGCTTTCGGCTGTTCGGCCAGCCGCTGACTCTGGTGAGCGCGCTGCAGGGCGAGGTCATGCAGGCGGGACTGGAATCCGAGCCGCTGGTCCTGGAATCGTACCGGATCGAGGAACGGTTTGTGGTGCTATGCAGCGGCGGGCGCGAGTACCGGCTGCCCTACCAGAGGGTGGGCACTCATATCCATCTCGCCTACGCCGGTGAATCCTACGAGTTCGTGCCGGCCGATCACGGCGACGACGCCCTGACCGACGCAGGCGGTGGCTTCGTTCCGGAGCTCATTTCGCCGATGCCAGGGAAGGTGCTGCAGGTGCTGGTCGAACCCGGCCAGCAAGTCGGCGGCGGCCAGGCGCTACTGGTGCTGGAGGCGATGAAGATGGAGCAGACCGTCCGCGCATCCTCCCCCGCGCGGGTCGAGGAGGTGCGAGTGCGCACCGGCGACATGGTTGGCCCCGGCCAGATTCTGGTGGTGTTGAGCGAACTGCCGGACCAGAAGCCCGCGGCTTAGGTCAGGCGTGAGCCGGGCCGCAGCCCGAGCTCGGCGGCGACTTCGGCGGCAGGGCGCTTGGAACCCCGCGCGGCGAGCTTCGCGATTCGCAAGCTGCCGTTCTCCGTAGCGATCTCGACGGCCTCGGCATCGACGCGTACCACCGTTCCCGGCGACTCGGTCACGGAGTTGTCGGCGCGGCGGGAGCCGTAGAGCCGGACCATCTCGCCCCCGAAGAACGCGTGCGCGCCGGGCGAGGGATCGCAGCCACGCACGAGATTGTGAAGCTCGGGGGCCGGCCGCGTCCAATCGATACGCGCGTGCTCGTCGCGGCAGAGCGGCTGGTGGCTGGCCAGTCGCTCGTCTTGCGCCAGCGGTTTTGCACGCCCGGCAAGCAGCTGTTCGACAGCTTCCAAGGTGCACGCGATGCCCGGCTCGACGACCTTCGCGTAGTAGTAGGATCCCGCGGCGTCATCCGGCCCGATGGAGATCTGGCGCTGGAGGTAGATGGGGCCGGCGTCGATCCCGTCGTCGGGTCGAAACAGCGTGATGCCACTGGCCGACTCGCCGTTGATCAGTTGCCAGTTGATGGCCGAGCCGCCGCGGTAGGCGGGCAGTAACGAAGGGTGGAAGCAGATCGAGCCGAGCCGCGGGGCATCGAGAATGCGCGCGGGGATGATCTGGGTGACGTAGGCGAGCACGCCGACGTCGGCACGCTCGGGGCGTAGCTCCCGATCGGCATCGTCGCTCTTGTAGGAGCGCCGCTGGACCAGCCGAATGCCGTGACCCGCAGCGGCGGTCTGCAACGGATCTGCGGCCTGACCTTCACGCGCGGGCGGAACGCAAGCGGCCACGACCTCGTGCCCAGCCTGGAGCAGACCTTCGAGCACACGCGCCCCGAACTGGGCCTGTCCGAACAGAACGATCCTCGGCATCGGAAATGGGGTCAGGTCAAATTATCCTTCTGATGGATTGCCGACAAGCCCGGCGTGACTGACGCTTCCGGACGTCGCCAGGCCGTCCCTGGTCACCGTCATGGCCCGCCTACCTCGAATCGACGCCCGTTGATGACCAATCACGTTCACCTTCTGGTCACGGGCCAGACGGCCGGTGCCGTGTCGTCGATGATGCACCGGATCGGGCTGTGCTACGTTCGTCGGGTCAACACCTGCTACGGACGTACGGGGACCCTGTTCGAGGGGCGCTTCCGCGCAAGTCTCGTGCAGAGCGAACGCTACCTCTTGACCTGTATGCGCTACATCGAGCTCAATCCGCTCCGGGCTCATCTGGTCGAAGATCCCGGCCACTACCGGTGGTCTAGTTTTCGCAACAACACGGGGATCGCGCGCATGACGAATCGTCGCGCGCACGTAGTTTCTGCCGGCCGTCCCAAGAAATGGGGGCAGGGCTAATTTTGGCGCGACGCTCGGCAGCACCGAAAAGAGTAGCCAAAATTAGACCTGCCCCCATTTCTTGGACCCCATTTGCAAGGGCATGCAGCTTGCGTGGTGACGCGCTGCATGATAGCGAAGGCCGCTTTCGAGCGGCCCTTCGGACGCGGCTCCGAGCGGCGGCACTCACCGGACAGGAGGATCGCGAGCGTGAAGATTCTCGTACCCGTCAAGCGGGTCCCGGACGCTGAAACCAAGATCAAGATCGCCCCCGACGGTAAGGGGATCGTCGAGGCCGGCGTCAAGTGGGTGGTGAACCCGTTCTGCGAAATCGCCCTCGAGCAGGGGCTTCGCATCAAGGAAGCGAGCGGCGGCGCAGAGGTGGTGCTGGTGACGATCGGCGGCAGCGAAAGCCAGGAACAATTGCGCACGGGGCTCGCGATGGGGGCCGACCGCGCCATCCTGGTCAAAGCCGACAAGCCGGACACGTGGGTGGTGGCTCGGATCCTCGCCAAGATCGCCGACAAGGAGAAACCCAACATCATCATGATGGGGAAGCAGGCCATCGACGACGACTCCAACGTCGTCGGCCAGATGCTCGCGGAACTGCTCGGCTGGCCGCAGGCGACCTTCATCTCGAAGCTCGAGCTACTCGACGGCAACGCTGCCGCGCAGTGCGTGCGCGAGGTGGATGGCGGCCTGGAGACCGTCAAGCTGGCGCTGCCCGCGGTGATCACCGCCGACTTGCGGTTGAACGAGCCCCGCTACGCATCGCTGCCCGGCATCATGAAGGCGCGCAAGAAGCCCCTCGAAGAGATCGACGCGGCTTCCCTGGGCGTCGATCTCCAGCCACGCTTGACCATCAAGAGCCTGAGCCCGCCCGCCGCCCGCACGGCCGGACGCAAGGTCGAGTCGGTCGACGAGCTGATCCATGTGCTGCAGCGCGAGGCCAAGGTTCTCTGAGCGGAAGGAGGAGCCGCAGTGGGTAACGTCCTGATCTACGGGGAACACGCGCACGGCGCGATGCCGAAGGCCACCGGGGTTGCGGTGAGCGCCGGCAAGCAGATCGCCGCGCGCACGGGCGCACAAACCGTCCTGGCCGTGCTGGGGGACGAGGTCGCCGCGATCGCCGGACTCGCCGCCGCCTTCGGCACCTCCAAGGTGGTTACCCTTCAGCACGCTGCGCTCGCCCATCAGAACGCCGACGTCATGGCGCGTGGGCTCAAAGCGGTCGCCGAGGCCGCCGGTTGCGACATGGTGGTCTTCGCTTCCACCACCGCGGGCAAGGACATCGCCCCGCGGCTGGCGGCCGCTCTCGATGCGGCGATCGCCACCGACGTCACCGCCATCAACGACGACGGCACGTTCGTGCGTCCCATGTACGCGGGGAGCGCGTTCGCTACCGTCGAGCTGCACGGCGCCAAGAAGGTCATCACCGTGCGCACGACCGCCTTCGAAGCCGACCCGGCGGGCGGCAAGGCCCCGATCGAGAGCGCTGCCGTATCCCTGGCCGTTCCCGCCAACGCCGTTCAGTTTCTCGGCGTCGCGGAAACCAAGTCCGACCGGCCGGTGCTGACCGAGGCCCAGCGTGTGGTCTCGGGCGGGCGCGGCCTCAAGTCAGGCGAGAACTTCAAGATCGTGCTCGAGCCGTTGGTCGACGCGCTCGGGGCAGCCATGGGCGCCAGCCGCGCGGCGGTGGACGCGGGGTACGTGCCCAACGATCTGCAGGTGGGACAAACCGGCAAGGTCGTCGCTCCCACCCTCTACATTGCCGTGGGGATCTCGGGCGCGATCCAGCACCTGGCGGGAATGAAGGATTCCAAGGTGATCGTTGCGATCAACAAGGATCCGGAGGCGCCCATCTTCAGCGTGGCCGACTACGGCCTGGTCGCCGATTTATTCCAAGCGGTTCCGGAGATGGCTCAGAAGGTCAAGGCTCTGCGCGGCTGATCCGCGCGCGGGCCTCAGGCGCTCGGCGGTAGGGATCGGCCAGCCTGCGGGGCCGCTTCGGCACGTACCGCCAGCACCGGCGCGAGGATCCGCTTCACCGTGGCCGTAGCGCCGGCGACACTGGGCTGGATCAGCTCGAACTTGCGGAAAACCGCCGCTGCGCCCAGCGCAGTGAGCCGCTGATCGAGGCTCTCGTCGTCGAGCGAAGTCAGCACCACCGTGGGCAGCTTCACGCCTTGCTCACGCAGACGACCGAGCACACCGAATCCGTCCAGTTGCGGCAGCGCCAGGTCGAGCACCAGCGCGTCGGGCGCCTGGGCCGATATCAGCTCGACCGCATCCAACCCGTTGTAAGCCTTGAGCACCTGATAGCCGGCCTGGTTGAGCTCGAACTCGACGACCGCGCCGTACTCACCATCGTCTTCGACGAGTAGGACCGAAGCGCCAGGGGAAACCAATCGCCCCACTGCCGCCAGCAGCGGCTCGCTGTGGGTGGGCGGGCTCATCTCGACGAACCCTTCGTGCTCGGAGAACATCAGGATGTGCGGCACGCCTGCCTGCCGGATTCGCTGTTCGGTCTGGTCGTTGAACTGCCAGACGAACATCGGCGCCACCACGACGATCTCCGGCACCCACTCGGCGATCGTGGCAAAGAACTCGGGCATGCTCTCGCAGACCCGGCTATCCATGTCTTCCAGGCGGAGCGCTCGCAGCGCGCAGTCCGCAAGCACCGGATTCTTGAGCAGCAACAGCACGCGCGTGCGCTCGGCCGAGCCCTTGAGCACGGGCAGAATGATCCGCTCGTCGCCGGCTGGCGGCAGTGTGAAATGGAACGTCGCGCCCACTCCCGGCCTGCTCTCCGCCCAGATCGAGCCGCCGTGCCGGTGCACGATCTCGCGACAGAGCGCCAGTCCCAGTCCGGTGCCGGCTTGCTTGCCGTCCTTGGCCTTGCGCCGCTTGAGCGTGTGGGACTTGTCGAAGAGGCTCCCCTGTTCGGCCGCATCGATCCCCACGCCCGTATCCGCCACGCTGAAACAGATGCCGCCCTCCGCGCTCTTGCGCGCCGTGAGCCGGATCCGCCCGCCTTTGGCAGTGAACTTGACCGCGTTGCGCAGCAGGTTGTCGAGAACCTGACGGATCCGATCGGGATCAGCCAAGGTGCGGGGCAGATCGACCGGGACATCGACCTCGAAAGACAGCCCGTGCTGGGCGGCCGTCCGCGCCACCGCCAGCGACACTTTCGCGACCACACGGTCGGCACGCAGCTCCTCGTCGTGCCATTCGAGCCGACCTGCCTCGATCTTGACCAGATCGAGCATGTCGCTGATGGTCGCCACCAAGCGGTTACCCTCGGTGACGATCGTATCGCCGAAGCGTTGGATCACCTCCGGCTTCTTGGCGTGGTAGCGCTGAATGATACGCGCCGAAGAGACGATGGCGCTGAGCGGGGTGCGAATCTCATGAGAGATGGCCGACAGGAATTGGGTCTGCAGCTCGGCGGCCTCCCGCAGCGACTCGACCTCCTCTTCCAGAGTGCGGATGCGCCCGAGTGAAGCGGCGCGTCCTTCGGCGACCACGGCCTCGATCCGGTTGAACTTCTCTTCGAGCTCGCCGAAGTCGTTGTTCGCGATCTTCTCACGCACCCGCGGCAACGGACGCGAGCCATCCCCCATGGCCGCCGTTGCGACCTGGTCGAGCTGCCGCATCAGGCCGCCAGCGAGTAAGCGCGCGACCAGGAAGGCGATGCCCAGGACCCAGACGACGACCAGGAAGCTCCAGTAGTGGAACGACATCCGCGGGTTCGGATCGTCGTAGAAGAAAGCGTAGCCGACCGCGATGAGCACGATCATCGGCGCCAGCGCAGCACCGGCCACCGCCAGCACGAGCTGGCTGCCGAATGGAACCGGCTGCCTCAGCGATTTCGTGATCGTCGCATCCACCATGTCGTCCGCCCGAGCACGTGCGTGCACGCGCTCAAATCCGTACGCAGCGTGATCCACGTGACACCCACCTGGACCGCACCTGCGGCTCTTGCATGCAGCCGCTGCGTATCAGCGAACGTCAGGTGAGCAGGATCCGTGCCAGGAGGCGGGTGGCGAGCTCAGCCGACGGCGTCGGCGACCAGCTCGAGAACGTCGCGGGTGCGGACCTTCTCCTCGAGCTGCTTCTCTTTGACCCCATCGCTCAGCATCGTCATGCAGTAGGGACAAGCCGAGGCGATCACGTCGGGCTTGGTTTCGAGCAACTGCTCGACGCGCAGCGAGTTGACCCGCTGGCTGGGATCCTCCTCGACCCACATGCGCCCGCCGCCCGCCCCGCAGCACATGCCCTTGTTCCGGCTGCGCGCGGCCTCGCGCAGGATCACGCCCGGCAGTGCCTTGAGGATGTCGCGCGGAGCGTCGTAGACCTCGTTGTACCGCCCCAGGTAGCAGGAGTCGTGGTAGACGATCGAGGCTGCGGTGCCGTTGCGTAGCTGGAGGCGCCCGTCCCGGATCAACTCGGCGACCAGTTGAGAAGCGTGGACCACCTCGTAGTTACCGCCAAACTGCGGGAACTCGTTGCGGATCGTGTTGAAGCAGTGCGGGCAGTTGGTGACGACCTTCTTGATCTTGTAGCCCTGGAACACCCCGACCGCCGCCCCGGCCATCGTCTGGTAAAGGTACTCGTTGCCCAGCCGGCGGGCGGTATCTCCGTTGCACGGCTCTTCCTTGCCGAGAATGGCAAAGTCGATCTGCGCGGCCTTGAGGATCTTGGCGACGGCCCGCGTGATCTTCTTGGCACGATCGTCGAACGATCCAGCGCAGCCGACGAAGAACAGGTACTCCGCGTCCGGCTTGTCGGCCAGGTGCGGGACCTCCAGACCGTCGGCCCACTCATCCCGCTTGTCCGCACCGATACCCCAAGGGTTGCCCTGGGTCTCCATTCCTTTGAAGGTGCGCGTCAGCTCGGCCGGGAACTGCGCGGCCTCCTGCACCAGATGCCGGCGGATGTCGACGATCTTGTCGACGAACTCGATGTGAACCGGACAAGCCTCCTCGCAGGCTCGACAGGTGGTGCACGCCCAAATGACCTCTTCGGTCACCCCGGTGTGCTCGCCGATGATCGTCTGCTCGTGATTCGGATCCAACACCGACTCGGGGTGCGCGTACAGGTAGTTTCTCAGGTCCAACAGCATCTGCCGCGGCGCCAGAGCTTTGCCGGTGGCCGTGGCCGGACACTCGACCGAGCAGCGCCCGCACTCGGTGCAGGTGTACATGTCGAGGATCTGCTTCCAGTCGAAGTGCACCATCTTCGAGGTGCCGTAGATCTCGGCGTTCTCGAGATCCTGCTTCGACAGCCGGCCGTACGGCTCGAGCTTGGTGAAGAAAACGTTGGGAATGGAGGTGACTACGTGGAAGTGCTTCGAGAGCGGCAGCAGGTTGAGAAAGCTCAGCACCACCAGGTTGTGGATCCACCAAGCGACGTCACTCACCGTCTGCGCAACGGCCGCGCCTTGTGGGGCCAGCCCGCCCGCCGCCAGCGCAGCGACGACGGCCCACTTGCGCTCGGCCTCGGTGTGCTCGGCGCCGGCCAGAACGACCATACGTCCGGCGTCGTAGAGCACCCCCGTGATCATGATCGTGGAGATGAAACCGAGGATGAGGATGGCCTCCCAATGGGAGTGCGAGGCGAGCTTGGCCTCGGCCGGCTCGAAGCCCATCAGGCGGCGGGGGTGCGTGATGAGCCAGCGCACCAGCAGCAGCAACGCACACGCCAGAACCACCACCTCCATGATGTCGCGCAACAGGAGATACGGACCGCCGAGCAGGCTCGGACTCATCAGCGGCAGGTAGCCGTCGGGCGCCCAACCGCGCAGGAACATCGTCATGATTTGGAGGCCCAGGACGAGGAACCCCCAGAACACCAGCGCATGGATGATGCCGGCGGGCTGATCTTGGCCCGGGCTGAAGAACTTCATCTGGCCGATCGCGCCGAGCATCATCTGCTTGACGCGCTCGGGGATACGGTCGAAGCGCTCGGCCTTGCGGACGCGCGTCAGTACACGCAGGCGCCTGTAAACCTGCCAACCGAACAGGCCGGCGAAGGCGAGCAATGACAGGGTCCAGATCGCGGCGCTCACGGAACCTCCCGGAAAGGGGACAGATTTAAGCTCGGCAAGGCGACCCTTGCAATCGCCCGTCCGCCGTCCAAGGGTAGACCGCGCATGCCGATCGGCGAACGCAACCACCGCCCGCGCCGCCGGTCCGCGCGCGACCCCCTGCGCTTCACCATGGTCTCGATTGCGAGCTGTGCTCTGGCGGCGGCGTGCGCGAGCCGCTCCGAACCCGAGCTGGTCGTGCACGCCGAGAACGGCCCGGTCCGTGTGAGCGTCGAGCTGGCGATCACCGCGGACGAGCAGGCGCGTGGCCTGATGTGGCGGGAACGGCTCGATGCGGACCGCGGCATGCTCTTCGTGTTCCGCGAGGAGGAGCCGCTGAGCTTCTGGATGAAGAACACGCCGTTGCCACTCGACATCATCTACCTGGACCGCAACGGGGTGGTGGTCTCGATCGCACGCGACACGACACCGTTCTCGACGGCGGCGATCCCCTCACATGCACCCGCTCTGTACGCGCTCGAGGTGGGCGCTGGCTTCTCCCGCCACCACGGCGTCACCGTCGGCACGCGCATCGAGTTGCCCGCCGGCGTGCACGTGCAGCGCACGACGGGTGCCTCGGCCGCGGATTCGTAAACGGCGGCGACGGGCCGGAATCCTTGTTTTTTGGCGCGGCACCCGCTAGCTCAGCGGCGCGTCGCAACGTCGTCGGCAGAGCGAGAGGAGCACATGGCCAATAGCGAGGTTCTCGAGGAGCTTATCCGCCGTGAGCGCGAGGCCGAAGCGGGCGGTGGACCCGAGCGCATGGCTCAGCGGCGCGAGCGCGGCTTGCTCACCGCCCGCGAACGCATGGAATCCCTGTTCGATCGGGCGAGCTTCGTCGAGATCGACAAGCTCCGCGTCCACCGCTGCGACGATTTCGGCATGGACAAGTCTCGCACCGCCGGCGACGGGATCGTCACCGGGCACGGCACGGTCGGCGGCCGCACCGTGTTCGCGTTCGCCCAAGACTTTACCGTCTTCGGCGGTAGCTTGAGCCACACGGTGGCCGAAAAGATCTGCAAGATCATGGACATGGCCATGAAGGCGGGCGCCCCGGTGGTGGGGCTGAACGACTCGGGAGGCGCGCGGATCCAAGAAGGCGTGGAGAGCTTGGGCGGCTATGCCGACATCTTCTGCGCCAACACGCTCGCCTCGGGCGTGGTGCCACAGATCTCGGCGATCCTGGGACCGTGCGCGGGCGGCGCGACCTATTCGCCAGCGCTGACCGATTTCATCGTGATGGTGGACAAGACCAGCTTCATGTTCATCACCGGTCCCGAGGTCATCAAGTCGGTCACGCGCGAGGTGGTGACCCAAGAAGATCTGGGCGGCGCCGTCACTCACAACTCGCGCAGCGGGGTGGCGCATTTCCTGGCGGCCGACGATCGCGCCTGCATCGCCACCGTGCGGCAGCTGCTCGGCTATCTGCCGGCCAACAACATGGAGGAGCCGCCGATCCTGCCCAGTGACGACCCACTCGACCGCGCCACCCCCGAACTGGAGAGCGTGGTCCCGGACAATCCCAACCAACCCTACGACATGTCCGTCATCATCGACGCGACCCTCGACGCCGGCAGCTTCCTGGAGGTGCACCGGCACTTCGCGCGCAACGCGATCGTCGGCTTCGGCCGGATCGGCGGCCGCACCGTCGGTGTGGTGGCCAATCAGCCGAGCGTGCTCGCCGGCTGCCTCGATTGCGACGCGTCCAACAAGATCGCGCGCTTCGTCCGTTTCTGCGACTGCTTCAACATCCCCATCGTGACGTTCGAGGACGTGCCGGGATACTTGCCGGGCATCCAGCAGGAATGGAACGGCATCATCCGCCATGGGGCCAAGATCGTCTACGCCTATGCCGAGGCGACGGTTCCCAAGGTGACGGTGATCACGCGCAAGGCCTACGGCGGAGCGTACTGCGTCATGGGGTCCAAGCACATTCGAACCGACGTCAACTTGGCCTACCCGGGCGCGGAGATCGCGGTGATGGGCCCGGAGGGAGCCGTCAACATCATCTTCCGCGGCGAGCTGAAGAGCGCCTCGGAGCCCGAACAGAAACGCCAGGAGTTCGTCCGTGACTATCGGCGTCGCTTCGCCAACCCCTTGCGCGCCGCCGAGCTGGGCTACCTCGACGCGGTGATCCGGCCTGCCGAAACCCGGATTCGCATCGCGCAGGCGCTGGCGATGCTCGCCAACAAACGCGACACCAACCCGCCCAAGAAGCACGGCAACATCCCTCTCTGATTCACGGACGGCGCGCGGCGCGTGTGTTCCGGTTGAACCTCGGATAGATAAGGACGTCCTCGCGGACAGCGGAGAGCTCGAGCCGATGGCCAACTATCAGGAAAGGTACCGGACGTGGTCGGAAACGACGCTGGCGCGCTCGCTGGACGGGTCTCCCGAGCGCAAGGAGCGGTTCGAGACGACCTCACAGATCCCGACCGAGCGCCTCTACGGACCGCGCGACGGCGACTACCCGGACTCCTTAGGCATGCCCGGCGAGTATCCGTTCACGCGCGGCGTGCAGCCGACGATGTACCGCGGACGGCTTTGGACGATGCGCCAGTACGCGGGCTTCGGCACCGCCGAGGAATCGAACAAGCGCTACCGCTACCTGCTCGATCAGGGCACCACCGGCCTCAGCGTCGCCTTCGACCTGCCCACGCAGATGGGCCGGGACTCCACCCACGAGCTGGCCTGCGGCGAGGTTGGCAAGGTGGGGGTGGCCATCGATTCGCTCGAGGACATGGAGATCCTCTTCAACGGGATTCCCCTGGACGAGGTTACGACCTCGATGACCATCAACGCGACCGCGGCGATCCTGCTCGCGCTCTATCTTGCCGTGGCCGAGAAGCAGAAAGTGGCCTGGAGCAAGGTGGGTGGCACGATCCAGAACGACGTGCTCAAGGAGTACATCGCGCGCGGCACCTACGTTTACCCACCCGCGGCCTCGATGCGCATCATCACCGACATTTTCGCGTTCTGCACCGAGCACGTGCCACGCTGGAACACGATCTCGATCAGCGGGTACCACATCCGCGAAGCCGGCTCGACGGCGGTCCAGGAAGTGGCGTTCACCTTGGCGAACGCGATCGCGTACGTGGACGCAGCGATCAAGGCCGGCCTCAGCATCGACGATTTCGCCGGCCGGCTGTCTTTCTTCTTCAACGTGCACAACAACTTCTTCGAAGAAGTCGCCAAGTACCGCGCCGCACGACGGCTCTGGGCGAAGATCATGCGCGAGCGCTTCGGCGCCAAACAGGCGCGCTCGTGGATGCTGCGTTTCCACAGCCAGACCGCCGGCTCCTCGCTCACCGCCCAGCAACCGGTCAACAACGTGGTCCGCACCACCGTCCAGGCTCTGGCGGCGATCTGCGGCGGTACTCAGTCGTTGCACACCAACAGCTACGACGAGGCGCTTTCCTTGCCGACCGAGTCGGCCGCGCGCACGGCGTTACGCACCCAGCAGGTCATCGCGTACGAGTCCGGCGTCGCCGATACGATCGATCCGATGGCCGGTTCCTACTTCGTCGAATCGCTCACCGACCAGATCGAAGCCCGCGCAGCGGAGTACATCAGCAAGATCGACGACATGGGCGGCGCGGTCGCCGCCATTGAACGCGGCTTCCAGCAGCGCGAGATTCAGCAGGCGGCCTACGCCTGGCAGCAGGCGGTCGAAACCAACCGTGAGATCATCGTCGGAGTGAACGATTTCCAGCTCGAGCGAGACGAAGCCACCGAGTTACTGAAAGTGGGCCCCGAGCTGGAGAAGCGTCAGACCGCCCGGCTCAACGCCCTGCGCGCCCGGCGCGACAATGCGGCGGTCGCCAAGGCGCTCGCGCGCATTACCGCTTCCGCCCGCGGATCGGACAACCTCATGCCTCCGATCGTCGATGCGGTCCGGGTCTACGCCACCTTGGGCGAGATTTCCGACGCCATGCGCGAGGTCTTCGGTCAGTTCCAGCCCCCGACCTTTCTCTAGCGCGCACGGGCGGGCAGGGAACGGTGACAGGCCGCAGCAGCGACGGCGGAGACGCCGACGGGCTCGAAGCCCGCATCCTGGCCAAGCTCAGCAACGCCAAGCGCAAGCATTTTCTGCTGCAGCGGCTGTACGCGGATCTGGCCCAGCCCACCGGCCAGATCGACCAGGCTCTCGCCGAGCTGGTGCGCCGCGGCCTGGTGGTCCACGGGCGGAAGGACCGCGTGGCTCTTGCGAGCCGCGTGGGATTGTCGGTCGGCCGGGTCCGGGTCGGCAGAGGCGGACGCGCCGTCGTCGTGCCGGACGATCCCGGCGAGCCGATCCGGCTGCGCGCAGATCGGCTCCGGCCGGCGATGCACGGGGATCGCGTGCTGGTGGAGGCCGAGCCCTACCGATCGGGCGGCTTGCGCATGGGCAGCATGCGCCAGGTGCTCGAGCGCGGCCAGCAGGTGCTCGTCGGCACCGTTCGCCGCCAGGCCGGCGGACCTGACGTCTTCGTCGCCAGCGACCCGCGCTTCGCCTGTCTGGCCGCGATCGCTGGCGGCGGCGAGCGCGTAGCCGCCGACCAAGTGGTGGCTGCGCGGATCGTCGAGTATCCCACCTCCTATCGCGACGCGGTGGTCAGCATCGAGGCGGTGCTCGGACCCGCGGGCAGGCTGTCCGTGGAGATCGAGGGCGCATGCCGCCTCCTGGGCATCCCGACGGCCTTCGAGAAGGAAGCCGAGCAGCAGGCCGAGACCGCGGCCGAGCCAGCCGCGAGCGACCTGGAGGAGCGGCTGGACCTGCGAGGGACGTTGGTCTGCACGATCGATCCCGAAACCGCGCAGGACCACGACGATGCGGTCTCGATCGAGCGCGCCGGGGCGGGCTTCCGGCTCGTCGTCTCGATCGCCGATGTCTCGCACTACGTCCGGCCCGGCACGGCCTTGGACCTGGCCGCCCTAGACCGCAGCACCAGTGTGTACTTCCCCGGCCGTTGCGTGCCCATGCTCCCCCATCGCTTGTCCTCGGGGCTGGCCAGTCTGCAGCCGGAGCGGGACCGTCTGACCCTGTCCGTCCTGCTCGAGGTAGGCATGGACGGGACCATCGCGAGCACCGAGTTTCGCCGATCGGTGATTCGCAGCCGCCACCGGTTGAGCTACGAACGGGCGCAGGCGCTGCTGGATCGGGCCGAGGCCGACCCCGGCGACGGGCGCCTGACGGACACGCTCGTTGCCATGGCCGAATGCGCGCACGTGCTGGCCGCGCGCCGGCGTCAGCGTGGCGCGATCGATCTCGACCTGCCCGAAGCCGAGGTGGAGTTGGACACGGAGGGGATGCCGGTCGCCGTCCACCGGCGCGAGCGGCTGGCGGCCCACCGCATCATCGAGGAGTTCATGATCGCCGCCAACGAAGCCGTAGCGCGCCGGCTCCAGGCGGTCCATGCGCCGTTCGTCTATCGGATTCACGAGCGCCCCGACGTCGACGCCATGGCCGATCTGTCCGCCCGGCTGTCGGTCCTCGGTCTGCGTTTGAACCGCGACGGCGCCGAGGTCACACCAGGGGCGCTGCAGGCGATCGTCAACCGGAGCCGGGGCAAGCCCGCCGCACGTCTGATCCAGGCGATGGTGTTGCGGGCCATGAAGCAGGCGCGCTACAGCGCCTACCATCAGATCCACTTCGGCTTGGCGAGCACGGCCTATACGCACTTCACCTCGCCGATTCGCCGCTATCCCGACTTGCTGGTGCACCGTGCGCTGCGCGCGACGCTCGACGGAAGCACGGCCACGTTGCCATCGGTAGCGGCCCTCGAGGGCGTGGCCGAGCACTGCTCGACCCGCGAGCGTCGCGCCATGGAGGCCGAACGTGACATCGGGCGTGCCGCCGCCGTCCTGCTGATGCAGCACCGCGTGGGAGAGACCTTCGCAGCCTCGGTGACCGGCGTGGAACGCTACGGGTACTTCGTCGAGCCGGCAGAGGTGTTCGTCGAGGGATTTGTCCACGTCGGTCGGCTCCGCGAGTATTTCGACTACGTGGCCGAGCGGATGGAGCTGCAGTCGAGGACCAGCAACGCGCGCATCCGCATCGGCGACACGCAGCACGTGCGCCTGGTCGCCGCCGAGCTTGCGGCGCGCCGGCTGGAATTCGAGCCGGTGGAACGGGCATGAGGAGCGCCGGGTTCGCAGTCGGATGGATTTTGGCGGCCGCGGCGACGGCCCTCCCCGCGGCCGGGAACGACGTGCGGCGGACGCCGGTGGTGCAGGCGGTCGAACGAGCCCGGCCGGCCGTCGTCAACGTTTTCACCGAGACCCTGGTCGAGACGCCGTTCCGGCCGGGTGGACCGGTACCTGGCGGCCCGCTCTTCGACGACTTCTTGAGTGATTTGTTCGCCGACCCGCGACTGCGGTCCCGGACTGAACGGCGAGTTTCCCTAGGGTCGGGAGTGCTGATCGATCCGCTGGGCACGGTGGTCACCAACGAGCACGTGATCATGCGGGCGACATCGATCCGCGTCTTGCTGGCCGACAAGCGCGAGTTCGTCGCGCGCCTGGTCGGAGCCGATTCCGACTCCGACCTCGCCGTGCTCAAGGTGGACGCCGACGCTGCGCTGCCTCACGTCGCCTTGGCCCCCGACGACACGATCCTGATCGGGGAGACCGTGATCGCGATCGGCAACCCGTACGGCCTATCGCATACCGTCACCACCGGAGTGGTCAGCGCCCTGGGACGGACCATCCAGGCGGGAGAGATTCTCTACAACGACTTCATTCAGACCGACGCCTCGGTCAATCCCGGCAATTCCGGTGGACCGCTGATCAACCTGGAAGGGCACGTGATCGGCATCACCACCGCCATTCACCGGGAAGCTGAGGGCATCGGTTTCGCGATTCCGGTCCACCGGGTACGCGGCATCGTCGACCAGATCGTCCACTACGGAGCGGTCCAACCGCCGTGGATCGGCATCCAAGTCCAGAATCTCACTCCCGAGCTAGCCTTCCATTTCCGCCGCGAGCCGGGCTCGGGCGTGCTGGTCAGCGCGATCGACGCCGGCAGTCCCGCCGACCGCGCCGGGCTGGACCCCGGCGACCTCATCGTCGAAGCGCAGGGCGAGACCGTGCGCAACGGCAGCGACTTCGCCGATCGCACCCGCGCGTTGGTCGCGGGCGAGAAGCTCCGCCTCGAAGTCGTCGACGATGGCGAGCCGGGGGAGGTGACCTTGACGGTCGCAGCGCTCTCACCCAATCGGTTGATCGAGATGTCGTGGCAGGCGCTCGGTGTCTCGGTCAGCAACGATCCACGTGGGCGAGGCGTCACCGTCACGAAGGTTCGCGCGGGGTCACCCGCGGATCGGATCGGCATCCACCCGGGTGACGTGATCACCGCCGTGGGCGGCCGCGACATCGACGGGGAAGACGCGTTCCATCGTCGCTTCGCCGCCCTTCGCCACAGCAACAACCTACTGCTGTCGGTGCTGCGCGGGCGCTTCCTCTACCGGGTCACGCTTCCCCTTCGGCAGCGTTCTTAACGCCCCGACGTCTTGACAGCCACCGGTCGGGACCTAGATTCGCAGCAACGCCACAACGGCGGAATGCATGACTCGAGGAGGTAACGACGATGAATCTAAGTCTATGGGAACCACTGCGCACGTTCGATACATTCGACCGGTTCGTGGACGACGTGTTCGGCCGCGTTCCGAACGGAGAGAGCCGCGACGAGCGCGTGTCGGCTTGGCGGCCCGTTGCCGACTTGGTCGAAACGGACGACGCGTACGAGTTCCGTTTCGATCTTCCCGGCTTGACGCGCGAGGCGATCGAGATCGACGTAGCCGATCGCGCCTTGACGGTGCACGGAGAACGCGACAATCGGGGGGCTGCGGAGCCGAAAGCCGCCGTTCATCGACGTGAGGTCGCATACGGTCGCTTCGAGCGATCGTTCCGCTTGCCGACCGACGCCGACACCGCAGCGATCACGGCAGAGTACAAAGATGGCGTTCTCGCGGTACGGATCCCCAAATCCGCCGCCGCGCGCGCACGCAAGATCCCGATTGCCGCGTGACCACCCAGGGGAGCCGAGGGTACGCCCCCGGCTCCCCTCTTTCGCGACTAGGCCAACTCGGCCATGAGCGCGCGGCTCATCCGGGCGGCCAGCTCATGGACCGGCCGGCCAGGAGGTGGAAGTGGACGTGAAAAACCGTCTGTCCTCCGTCGCGATTGCAGTTGGCCACGACGCGATAGCCGGCGCGATCGAACCCCTGCGCTCGCGCCAGCTCGGCCGCGAGCAAGTACACGGATCCGATCAGTTCGCGATCCTGCACGCGAAAATCCAGGATCGTCTCGACGTGCCGGTGGGGCAGGATCAGCAAGTGAACGGGAGCGGCCGGGTGGATGTCCTTGATCGCCACGAGCGTTCCGTCGTCGCGAACCTTCTCGGCAGGGATCTCCCCACGCACGATCTTGCAGAACAGACAGTCCTTCATGACGACCCGGTCCATGCCACGCCGGCCGGCCCCGTGCAAAACCGGGTGCGCGCAGTGCCGTGGTGGTGACCGGACGCGTTCAGCCGATGCGAGCGATCAGGTTCTCGATGTCGTCGGCGCCGAACAGAAAATCGCCGGGCCCGACCAGAACGCGCGTGACCACCCGGCGCAGCACGGAGGGTTCGAGCGGAAGCCCCTCGCAGGCCTCGGCCAGTTTCTGAAGGGTGGAGAACGGCGCGATCAGATCCCCGCTGATGGCGAGGTCATGGACGCGGCCATCGGCAACCTCGGCCACCGCCTCGACGAGACCGAGCATGCCGCGCGCGACTGCGCGGGCGGCGCCTGCCGGCGCCGGGCCGAGCTCGAGTTGGAACGCGTCATGCGCGGAATCCGACGCCGCCTCGGTCACCAGGGCGCTGTCGACCGGGGAATCCACGCTCGTCACTCGGCAGCTGAAGCCGGGCTCCGCTCGCTCGGCGAACCGCCCGTGCCATTGGTCGCGCGCCGGAACGGCAGCGATCGTGGCCAGGCTCGCAGCGCCGGCGAACGTGCTCGGATCGGTGGCGCATGCTCCTTCGGGATCGAAGCGGAGAAGCCGGTCAGCGAGCGCCGAGAACGGATCCTCGAGGCTCACCAGGTGCTCCACGATCACCACGCCGTCGGAGGCGATCGTGAACGATACGTAAGCGACGGCCGCGCCCTCCACGGTCACGACGTCCCGGCCCGGATAGAAAGCGTCTGCGCCGGCCTCCCGCAGCAGCGCGAGCAGCGGGCGGAGGCTCCAGTTGAGGATACGCTGTGGTTGCAACTCGGTCCCGTCCGGCGACAGCCAGCGCGCGCTCGGGAGGACCAGCGTGCAACCGAGCACGCCCGGCCCCACCGGCACGATTCGCCCGCCCGAATGCCGACGGACGAGCTCCTCCGCTCGCGCGAGAGGTAGACGATGAAAGCGCCCGGCGCTCAGCCCCGGGGCCGGGCGGCTCCACAGCCGGCAGATCGCTCGGTCGGCTGTGCCAGCCGCCACCGCCGCCATCATGGCTTCGGTCCGGCGAAACCCTTGCAGTGGCGTCTCCTCGCCTTCGTCGCGCAGCGCGAGCGTCTTCATCGCGCCGAGCCTACCAGAATCGCCGGGTTGTCGCGGCGATCGCTGCCCGTCCGCCCTGAAACCCGCGAGATTCTGGGAACTTGCCCAAAGCGCATGCGGTTCGCGTAGCACGGCGGTAACGATTAGCCCTACAATGACGGGGCAGCGCGGGGATGCGGTGAGCACGGTGCGACGAAAGAGAAGGAAATGGTTGCTCCTTGCCGTCGTGCTCGGCTTGGTGGCATGGGCGGCCGCGGCGCGCCTGGGTGGCCCTTCGGTGCCTCAAGATAGCCACCTCCTCGTCGACATCGAAGGATCCTACGGCGAAACCCGCCCGAACGGCTTGCTCGCCCGCTTACTCGAAGAGCACGAGCCCCTCGTCGAACTGCTCGACTTGCTCGCCACTGCCGGGCGTGACGCGCGCATCGCGGGCGTGGTGGTACGTATCGGCAGCTTGGAGTCGGGCTGGGGCCAGACGCGCGAGATCCGAGATGCGCTCATGGCGCTTCGCGAGCGCGGCAAGACCGTGACCGCCTACCTGGGAGCGGAGGTTTTCGGCGGCAACAAGGAATACTACCTGGCTTCGGCCGCCGACCGCATCTACCTGGCGCCGGCTGCCGCCCCGATGCTCAGCGGGCTGTCGGCGCAGTACTACTTCCTCGGCGGCATGTGGGAGAAAGCTCATATCGCCATCGAGGTCGAGCAGATCCGCGAGTACAAGACGTTCGGCGACATGCTGGCCGGACGGCGGATGACGCCCGCTCACCGCGAGATGGCCGACTCCATTCTCGACGACATCTACCGCGAGTTCGTGTCCGCGATCGCGACTTCGCGCGATCTGTCGACCGAGGAAGTCCATGAAATCGTCGATTCGTGCCCGGCCTCCGCAACCGATTTTGCGGAAGCCTCGCTGGCCGACGGCGTCTTGTTCTTCGACGAGCTGGCAGCCGAGCTGGGCGGCGAAAAACCCGTCACCTACGTCGACGCGTCGGACTACGCCAACGTTTCTCCGCAAAGTGTGGGGTTGGGCGGAGGTCCGCGAGTCGCCGTCATCCATGCGGCCGGCACGATCGTGCCGGGCGAAGGGGGTAAACGCAGTGCGCTCGGCATGACCGTGGGTTCGCGAACCCTCGCCGATGCGTTTCGCTCCGCTGCCGAGGATTCATCCATCGAGGCGATCGTGTTCCGTGTCGACAGCCCGGGTGGATCGGCCAGCGCGTCCGATGCCGTGTGGCGGAGCGTCCGTCTGGCGCGTGAGCGCAAGCCGGTCGTCGCCTCGCTCGGCGACGTAGCTGCCTCGGGCGGCTACTACATGGCCTGCGGTGCGGACCGGATCCTCGCCGACACCACCACGCTGACCGGGTCGATCGGAGTCGTCCTGTTCAAGCCCAACATCGCCGGCTTGCTCGGCTGGCTCGGCGTCGGCTCGGAGGGTCTGGCGCGCGGCCGTTACGCGCGCATTCTGGACAGCACCAAAGGTCTGGACCGCGCCGAGCTGGCCCTGCTTCGCGGCCAGATGGACGGCGTGTATCGCAGATTCCTGGATCGGGTCGCCGAGGGGCGGCAGATGAGCGTCGAGGAAGTCGACCGCCTAGGCGGCGGCCGCGTCTGGACCGGCAGACAGGCGCAGGAAAACCGGCTGATCGACGAGGTGGGGGGGCTGCGCGAGGCCGTACGCGTGGCGGCGCTGCAAGCGGGAATCGAGGACGTCGACAGCGTTACCATCGTTTATCTTCCCGAGAGCGGTGGCGTGCTGGAAGAGCTGGCAAGTCTTCAATCGACCACGCAAGCCGGGTCGATTCCGGATTGGCTCACGCGCTCGCTCGACGCGGTCTGGCCGTACGCAACCCTGGACGCCGGCATCCACGCCGCCATGGCGTGGACCGTTCAGATTCGCTGAGCTTCCGTCGCGCGCTCAGACGCGCATCTGCATCAGTCGAGCGATCCGGGCCTCGGTCGGCGGGTGCGTGCTGAACCACGTCAACACTCCGCGGCTGCCGGCGAAGGGACTGACGATGAACAGGTGGGCAGTGGCCGGATTGGCGGCCATGCCGACGTTGGCCACTCCGGCCTGAAGCTTGCGCAACGCCTGTGCCAGTCCGAGCGGGCTCCCGGCGATTTTCGCACCGCCTTCGTCAGCGGCGAATTCGCGGGATCGGGAGATCGCCGCCTGCACCAGCATCGCCGCGAACGGAGCGATGAGCGCGGTCGCGATCAGCCCCAGGGGGTTGGAGTCTTCCCGGTCGCGAGATCCCGCTCCCAGAAACGCCGCCCAGCGCGCCATGTTGGCGAGCATCATGATCGCCGCTCCGATGGTCGCGGCCACCGATTGTATGAGAATGTCTCGGTGCGCCACGTGGGCCAGCTCATGGGCCATGACTCCGGACAGCTCGTCCTGGCTGAGCAACTGGAGGATTCCTTCGGTCGCGGCCACCGAGGCGTGCGCGGGGTTGCGGCCGGTGGCGAACGCGTTGGGGGAATTGTTCGGAATGACGTAGACCTTGGGCATCGGCAAGCGAGCGCGAGTCGCCAAGGTCTGGACGGTTCGATAGAGCGGGTGATCGGGCCCGACCTGCCGCGCCCGGTACATCGTCAGGACGATCCGGTCGGAAAACCAGTAGGAGCCGAAATTCATCAGCACTGCGAAACCGAAGGCGATGACCATGCCCTCGCGCCCGCCCAGGGCGTCGCCCAACAAGATCAGGAGAGCGCTGAGAACGGCCAACAGGACTGCAGTCTTTGCGTATCCAGCCATGGGCGACATTCTAACCGCCGCGGTCGACCCTGCAACCCGGCGCAAGCTCCCACCGGACCCGCACCGGCGCGCCCCGCGCCCCGAGAGGGCCGAAAAGCACCGCCGCCGACCCGTCGCGCACGGCGATCTCGAGGAACCCGGAGCTACCGATCAACGCCGCGAACCGGCCGGTCGCCACGGCGCCATAGGTTGGAACGAGCGGACCGAGGTCGTTTCCACCCAGGTCGACAGTCACGCTGAGCGCTTCGCGCGGCAGCCGGTCGGCTCTCAGGTTCGTGACGAGATCCCCGAATCGATCGACGTGAATGACCTCTCCGGTCGCCTGCGCGTCATCGTAGGTTGCGCTGGGTAACGCGAGCGTCGTCAGATCGTCGATCGCCGAGCCCACGCGCGCCGGAAGAGTTCCCGCGGCGATGTGACCGGCTACCGAAGCGAAGACGTCGCGCCCGTGGAACGTCGCACTGACCGGCTCGCGGAAGTACTGAGACTGGTCCAGCCGGTACGCTCGGAACGAGGTCCCCGCGGCCAGGCTGAGCAGACCGTTGTCCGGCCCGATGAAGACCTGCTCGCGCGCCAGCACGAGGATGCCCGCGCGCGCGGTCCCCACCCCTGGATCGACCACGGCAACGTGAACGGTCCCCGGCGGAAAGAAGCTTCCGGCTGTGGCCAGCGCGAACGCTCCTGCGCGGATATCACCCGCGGGGATCTCGTGCGTCAGATCGTCGATGATGGCGTGTGGGCAGCGCGAAACGATCACGCCCTTCATCGCCGCCGCATACCCGTCACGAGTCCCGAAGTCGGTCAGGAGCGTCACTCGGGGAGCTGGCCGTACCGAGCGTGTCCCGCTCACGGGCGCTCTCTGGGCTTGCCGGCGCGCGACTCGATGAGCTTCAGGTTGCGTTCCACGGCCTCGCGGTCCTCTCGTGCCATCGCGGCGATGAATGCGGCAGTCACCGCACGCATCATGTCACCCTCGGCGCCGCCGAGCTGGTCGCCGAGCGTCGCCAGCTCGGCCATCGCGCGGGCCACGTGGGTCAGCGCCTCGGCACGGTCACCGCGATCGCGGGCGGCCAGCGCGGTGATGAGGTGCTGCTTGGCACGCGCGGCGACCGGAGCCGCGACCTCACCGAGAACGGTCCGCAACTCGTCGAGCCCACCGAGGAAGCGCTCGATCGGCCACTGTCTGTCTTCACTCGTCATGCGTGGCTAGCCCGTTTCGTTCGTGTGAGCTAGGCTCGCGGCCCCACGGTGCGCCGTGTCATTATCGGTCGCGACTCCCCCGATGCAAAAGTCCACCGGCTGCTGCCGCGCAAGCGCTGTGTTACCCTGACGACGCGATGACGTTGCACGGGCCATCCATGGAGGTGTATCGCGATCGCCGCAGCGGGCTCTGCGCGCGATTGGACGGAAAAAAAGCCGTCCTTTTCATTCCTGGGGCGCCCGAAACGATCTATTCCAACGACGTTCACTACCGCTACCGACCGGCGTCGAACATCCGCTACCTCTGCGGCTTCGACGATCCCGCCGCGCTACTGCTGAGCCGTTGCGGTGGCGACGAGGACGGTTTCACGCTGTTCGTGCAACCACGAGATCCGGCCGCCGAGACCTGGACTGGCCAACGCGCCGGGATCGAGGGTGCTAGCGCGGACTACGGCGCCGATCACGCCCATCCGCTGAGCGAGGTCTATGACGCGCTCGAGCGCCATCTGCGCAAGGCAGACCTGCTCTACTACGCCTACAGCCGGGACGGCGCCGCCAACGAACGCGTGAGCGAACTGGTGCACAGGGCGAATCTCGCGCGCCCGCGCAGCGGCGGCGCACCGATCATCGTCACCGATGCCAGCGTCTTGTTGGACGAGATGCGGCTGCGCAAGCAGGAAGCCGAGATCCGCATCATGCGCACCGCGTGTCGCATCAGTGCGGCGGCCCATCGATGCGCTTTCGAAACCGTGCGAGCGGGAATGTACGAGTATCAGGTCGAGGCGATCATCGAGCAGTCGCTGCGGCACGACGGTTGCGCGGGCCCCGCCTACGGTACGATCGTGGCCAGCGGCGCGAACGCCACGGTCCTGCACTACACGAAGAATGACCGGCGTCTGGAGGTCGGAGATCTCTTGCTCGTAGATGCCGGGGGCGAGTACGGAGGTTACTGCGCGGACATCACTCGCACCGTGCCGGTGGCGGCGGCCTACACCAAGGCCCAGGCGGAGATCTACGACGTGGTCCTCGCCGCTCAGAGACGCGCGATCGACGCGGTCGCTCCGGGCGTCCGGCATGATGAGATCCACCGCACCGCGCTGCGCGTCCTGGTCGAAGGGATGGTCGGAGCCGGCTTGCTGGCGGGAAGCGTGGAAGACTGCATTCAGAACGAGGCCTACAAGCCCTTCTACATGCACAACACCAGCCACTGGTTGGGCATGGACGTCCACGACGTCGGCAGCTATCGGGACGCGGAGGCGGCGCGCATCCTCGAGCCGGGCATGGTGCTCACCGTCGAACCGGGCGTCTACGTGCGCGCGGACGCTCCGGTAGCCGAGCGGTACCGCGGAATCGGGATCCGCATCGAGGATGACGTGCTGGTCACACAGACCGGGAGCGAGGTTCTGACCGCGGACCTTCCCAAGGAGAGAGCGGAGATCGAGGCGTTGCGGCGCCAGGCCGTTACCCGGGCCTAGCGCGTCCCTGCGTTGCGCTGGAGGTAGGCCAGAATCTCTTGCTTGTCCGAGGGGGTCAGCTCAGTCCCGCGGCGGCGGATCTCCAGCTCCATCCGGTCCACCATCGATTGCCACATGTGCGCGGTCAGCAGTCCCGGACGGTGGGGCGCGTGGCAGCCCCCGCAACGCTGCCGGTATAGCTCGGCTGCAGCCGTTCCCTCCTCCGGTAAGGGCTGGCTACAGCCGCTGGCCAGCACCACGGCAAGCGCCCATGCGACCCGCGCCAACCTCATAGCTCCAGACGATACCGCGCTTCCTGCAGGGGCGCTTCCGCCACCGCTACCTCGACCGCCACCACCTGACGTTGGCGCAGGACTGCCAAGCGCGCGACCAGCTCTCGACAGACGTAGGCCGCCAGCTCCTCGGCCGACGAATGGACGATAGGCAGCATCACGCAATCTGCCTCCGGGAAGCTGAAGCGTGCTCCGTCCTCACATACCACCGATACCTGACCGCTCTCGGCACGGATCGCGAGGCAGTCGCTGTGCTTGGGCACGATGATCCGTTCATTGATTTCGTCGCAGATGGCACGGGCTGTCCGCTTGATGTCGCCGAAATCGACCACGTAGCCGTCCGCGCCCAGTCGTCCCTCGATCCGAACGGCGACGCGATAGTTGTGGCCGTGCAGGCGTTCGCGGAACCCGCGATACGCGACAAAATGCGCCGCATTGAACTTGAACGAGTCCTTGCTGACGAAGACCTCGTAGCGTTCGTGGTTCTTGTCCGTCGTCATCCTGGCTCATGCGCTCGCTTGAACGCGCGCAGCCTCCTGCCCCGATTCCACGACGAAGCTCGCGAAGATCGCCTCCACCTCGGCCACCGTGCGGACGGAACCGAGCATTCCCCTGGCCGCGGCGCTTCCCGCCATGCCTTTGACGAGGCGGCAGGCCATCCCGCGAAAACGACCGATGAAGGCGTGATCGGGAAGGCTGCTGCGCAAAAGGTCGCGAAACAGCTGCAGCGCCGCCAGCCGCGCCTGCGCGGTGGGCGCGGGAAACGTTCTCCCGGTGGCGGCCACCACTACGTCGCGAAAGATCCAGGGGTTCTCCATGGCCGCGCGCCCGATCATGATGCCGTCGGCGTATCCCCCCTTCAGCCGGGCGAGCGCAGCGGCAGCATCGACCACGTCGCCGCTACCCAAGACGGGAATCGCCACCGACCGGCGCACCTGACGGACCAGCTCCCAGTCCGCGGCTCCGCTGTAAAGCTGGACGCGGGTGCGTCCATGGACCGCAAGCATCGCCGCACCCTCGCCCTCGGCGATTCTGGCGATCTCGACGGCGTTCACCGTCGAATCGTCCCAGCCCGAGCGCATTTTGACGGTAACGGGGATTCCGACCGCGCCCACGATCCGGCGCAGGATCGCACGCAAGCGTTCCCCCTGACGCATCAGCTCGGCACCTCCGCCTCGCCGAACGACCTTGGGCGCGGGGCACCCGCAGTTGATGTCGACGACGTCGGCGCCGGCATCAGCGACCATACGCGCTGCACGCACCATCCGCTCCACGTCCGCTCCGAAGATCTGGATCGAGAGCGGGCGTTCGGCCTCCCGGTAGCGCAGCATACGCAAGGTCCGCTCGTTGTCGCGAGTCAAGCCCTCGGCAGCGATGAATTCACTGACCATCAACCCCACCGACCGAGCGCTGCACGCTCGGACCAGAGAGCGGAACGCGCTGTCGGTGACGCCGGACATCGGGGCGAGAACGAGATTGTTCGTCGTCGTGAGCGTGCCGATCTTAAGCGGGCGTAAGGCCTCCATGGCTCGATGTCGCCGCTTGCCTTACTCAGGCGGTCTTGCCAGAGGACAGCGCAACGACAGACCGTCCAAGGTAAACGGATGATCCCCGCCCTGCAACCAGCGCCGGTCGAGCGTGCGAGCTATCCGGCCCGCCCCGACAACCTGGTCGAGATCCTGGTCGACGGGGAGGAAGCGCTCGGCCGCATCTTCGCAGCCGTCGCGAGCGCACGCCGATCGGTGTGGATCACGGTGGCGTTCGTGGAGCTCGACCTGCCGCTTCCCGGCATGAACACGACTCCCGTCGAGCTGCTCGCGGATCTCGCCGGGCGCGGCGTGGACGTCCGAGCGCTCTTCTGGTGGAGCGAGTTTCCGGGAATCGGCAGTTTTCGCGGCACGCCCGAGGAGCTCGCCGCACTGACGGCCCGTGGAGTAAGCGTCAAGATGCGCTGGGATTACATCCGCCGCGGTTGTCACCATCAGAAGAGCTACGTGATCGACGAGCAGATTGCCTACGTGGGTGGCATCAACCTCTCGCGCGAAGCGCTCTCGACTCCGGAGCATGGCACCGACGCGTTCCACGATCTGTTCGCCGAGATCCGCGGGCCGGCAGTGGTCGACGTAGCGGCGAACTTCGTTCAGCGGTGGAACCAGGCGAGCGAGACGCGCGCTCGCGGGCATGCCTTTCCGTCGGCTCAGGTCGCCGACGAGCTTCCGGACCCGGCCCCGGCCCCGGCCATGCCGGGGGGATGCGGTCGGACCCCGGTCCAGGTGGTGCGGACGATCCGGCGCAACCTGTACCAAGGCCGCTTCGGATGGAACGGGGACACCAGCGAGCTGGCCACCGGAGAGGCCTCGATCCAGCTGGCCGTCCATCGCTGGATAGCAGCCGCCGAGCACAGCATCTATCTGGAAAACCAGTACCTCATGGACGTCACCACGATCGATCTGCTCGCCGATGCCGCCGCTCGCGGCGTCGAGGTCATCGCGGTGGTACCGCTGGAGCCTGACCCGAACCTTCTTCTCTATCCGCCCGACGAGATGACGAAGACTCATGACGCGCTGGCTCGACTCGGTGCGCAGTCGCGCTTCGGGCTGTTCGGGCTCGCCGGCGACGCGGAGCGGCGACGGCCGATCTACGTGCACTCCAAGCTCATGATCGTCGACGAGCGCCTGCTCATGGTCGGCTCGGCGAACCTGTGGCCGCCGAGCTTCACGCGCGACTCCGAGTTGAACGTGTGCGTATGGGATCGTGACCTGGCGATGAAGACGCAGCGCCGGCTCTGGGATGAGCATCTGCAAGGGGCGGTCGCCACGGGCATCGAGGACTGGCGAGAGTTGACGGCCGCGGGGGGCGCTCGCGCCGTGGCCATCGATGCGCGGCGTTACTACCGCTTCCGCGGCGGGACGACCGCTCCCTGGGAGGGCGTCGAAGAGTCCGGCTGAATCGGCGCCGGTCCGGCCTCAGGCGCCGCGTAGGGCCGGCAGGCACCGTTTTCCGCGACGCGCCTGCTCGGAAAGTACGGCAACCGTGTCACCCCGTAGGGTTTTTCCTCGTAGATGAACGCGTCCTCGACCGTCACCTCCAGAGCGCCGCAAATCTTGAGCGCGGTACGGACCGTGGGCACGATTCGCGCGTTCTTGACGCGGTTGATGTAGCTCTGCGCCAAGCCAGTGCGGCGCGACAGCTCCATCTCGGTCCACCCTTTATCGTAAAGAATCTTTGAAAGCCTGGTTTTCATCGCGGCCACCCCATCGACGAGATGGTCACGTCTTATCGGCGCCGCTGGGACGCAGTCAATGACAACGAGGCATCGTGAGGGTGGGTTCAGCGGTTCCGGCTCCGACACCGCATATTCGCCCGACCCATACTCGCGCGTGGCCTCAGCGGTCGAACGATGCGTTCAGAGCGGTGGACCGTACTGCTCGAGGCGCTCCACCGTGAAGAGCGATGGCTCGAGCCCGACGTCGTAGCCCACCTCGCGCAAGCGCAAGACAGACTTCCCGCCGGTTTCCCGGTTCTCCATGGTAATCACCACGGGCGTGGCCCAACCGTCCATCTCGGCGACTTCGTCGATGCTGCCGATCTTCTGCAGCACGCCTTCTCGATCGTAGTATTCGGTCCGCAACGGCAGGCCGTTCTGCCGATCGATCGTCGAAACCGTCTTCGAATAGGGCAGCGCAAGATCCCTATTGACGGTCTCGATCACGACGCAGTCGCGCCCCGCGACCGCACGCGGCTCGAGCAACCTGTGCTCGCCCGCCTCGATGCGGACGCGAGCGAGGTCCGCATAGTTGAAGTCGCTACCTGCGAACGCGTCACCCGCGCCATGAATCGCCACCCGGCGCGCTCGGCGATAGGCAGGCAGATAGAGCCACTGATCAGCCGGCTCCTGGGGTCGATCCTTGCTGAGCAACGCGATCCCGGCCAACGACGCCGGCTCCGTCAACACGAAGAGCCGCTCCGACAGCGACCGGTCCTGGGTCCGTCGCAGCGCGACTCCGCGCCGTTCCAATGTCGTGCCATCGGCCCGTTCGACTCGGAGCTCGAACGTCGCACGCATGTCGCGCGCCGGAAATCGCGCGTCTTGCGAGCGCTGGAGCCAGCTAGGCGCCGATTCGGCTGCGGCCGGCTCCTGCGCCTCGGCAAAGCCGACCGCCAGCACCAAGGCCACCAGCCAGCAGGCGGCAGCCAGCACACGCACGGTCATGCCCGCTTCCGACCGCACGACTGCCGAGCGGCGCCCGCCTACGGGCAGCCGCCCACGCCCGGCGTGTATTGGAGGGCCGGATTGCTCGCGCAGAAGGTCCTGGCCCGGGTCGCGTTCTTGACCCGCGCCGGTCCGGGCAGACCCGCCACGTCGTTGATCCCGCTGTTCGCCGTCGGCGGAATGCAGAAGGTCGCCGCCCCAATCGGGGTC
>CAZKRI010000006.1:0-91195 GCA_964555245.1 uncultured Myxococcales bacterium | reverse complement strand
CGCTGGATTCTTTCTGCTTCGCCTCCGCGGGCAGCCCTTATCGTGCGATGCGACCGCTTCGCGTCAGCTTACCGCTCCGTGCGCTGCCACCCGACGACGGATCAAACCCCATAGACAACCGTCGCGGAGCGCTCCGCGGCTTCCTTCAATCGCTCTTGTTTCCGACCCGACCCCCGATGCGCTCAGACCATCGCGTCCGCCGTGCTGGCTGGGGTCGGGTCCGAAACAACCCTCTGCATTATGTTAACCGGAACTCTTCAAGCAACCGGGTTTCTGTAGGCGGCATCCGTACGCAGATCGGGAACCATACGTTTAGGGCGACGGGGATTACGGCGTATCTGCAAAACGGCGGTACGCTCGAGCATGCGCAGCAAATTGCGGCGCACGAGTCGCCCAGAACGACCAAGCTCTACGACCGAACGACGGACGAGATTACGCTCGACGAGATCGAGCGCATCGCGATTTAACCACCAATCCCTGCTCACGTCTGTTGCGCTTTTGATCACGCACGGATTCGCCGAGCTCTGGCCGTGGGCGTGGAACTACTTACGCTCCCATCCCGCACTTCTCGACAAGCCTCCGACGGCGAAAGAGAGACGTCTGTAAGCGGTCCTCAATCACGGTCGGACTCAGTCCGCCCGATCGCTCAGCCTGACACCGTCGTTTTTCGTAAACGGCGCGCTGTAGGTGGCCGACCAACACACGCCACCACTCGTCTTGACGAGCTGCACGTACGAGCGCACCTGGTCCGCAGGCCCTACAGGAAGGGCGTCAAGATCACCGACGACCAGATGGATGTGCTCAACATCACGACGGATGACGTCCTACCCAAGTGGAACTACACATTGCTCCCCGACTGAAAAATCGGCACTTATTGTTTCTGTTGATTGCGGATAAGCAGTATCAGAGCGATTCTCGCTGGGTCCGATAAGATCGTTTATGTCAGCCACGCGGGGGTGAGGCCACTAGGCGGGGCTTTTTAGGCGCCGTGAAACTCGCTCGCGGGTCGGTTCGCTGGGCAGCGAGCGTATTCATTACACAGGTGTGTTTGCGGGGGATGCGCTGGTGGGGCTGGAGACAGCTCGGAGCTAACCCATCCGGGGGGAGGCTATGTCGGAAGGTGGCCGAGCGACGGATCGAGAAGCTCGCGCCCGGCCAGAGCTCTCATCGAGGAACTGGGCGGTGCACGAGGAGCGAGCCCGAGCGAGTCGAGAATGGCACTCGTTGCTTCGGGTGGGTGAATCGTCGCGAGAATCTTCATCTTGCCACCGCACTTGGGGCACTCGAGCACGTCGACGGCGAAGACCCGGTGCATGAGCTTGGCCCACGGCGTCCACCGGCCCGCAGCGTGAGCACACCCGGCTGTATCGTGGTCGGCGCTGTTGGTGTCCCGCCGCTGTTTCCGCCGCCGTACGCCAACGATCTTGTGCCGAGCCGCGGCACGTGGGCCGAGCACTCCATAGTAGCGAACCAGGTGGACACGAGGAGGTGGCACCATCGCGGCGAGCTTTTCGACCAGCTCGAGCGGTTGAAAGACGACGTGCGTAGTGCCATCGCGCCATTTTCGCTTCAATCGATAGAGGAGGCGGCCGTCGTTGAGCCGGGAGAGTCGTTGCGCGGAGAGAGGTGGGCGAGCAACGTAGCGGCACAGCTTCTCGAGTCGGCGGCGATCTCGTGCCGGGACCGCGACATTCGCATGGAGGCTGACGCCATCGATCATCGCGCAGCGCGGCCCGGTGACGTAGACCGCCTCCTCGGGGTCGACGAAGTCTCCGATGCGCACAATACCCCGGCCGGCCCGCTCACCGATGGCGATGCGGCTTCGGACGGAGGCGGTGTAGATCTCGGCCAAAAGCGGCTCGTCCTCGGGGAGCGAATCCGCCGCCGCGGGATCGGCATCCGGCGTAAGACCTCGGCGGATGAGCAGCCGGCGTAGCCGCCGGACGATTCGCCGGGCGGTCTGCTCGACCTCTGAGTTGCTGGGCGGTGGCAGCCACCTGAACCGTGGCGGGCTTGTCTCGGTGTACTCGAATACACCGTCGAGCACGATCGAATGGAAATGGGGATTGAGATTGAGCGCGTCGCCCGACCTCTGCAGGAAGGTGACGGATCCGCACTCGTACCGAGCCCGACCGTAGCGTTGTCGCGCGCGTTGGCGGAGCGAGGCAAAGACGCTGCGCACGAACAGCTCGAGCACCTTGCCCGCTAGCTCGGAGTCGTAGGCGAGCTTGTACCGCAGCGCGATGGGCAAGGAGAGAACCCATTGGCGGGTGGGGACCACAGGGAAGACCCGGTCAACCAGAAACGCAGCGGTGTCGGCCATGCGGCGTCCGCCGCACGATGGGCAGAAGCCTCGGCCCTTGCACGAAAAGGCGACGACACGATCGTGCTTGCAAGCGGGGCAACGCACCCGCAGGAAGCCGAAATCCAAGATGCCGCACTCGAGATAGCGGCGCAGCTCTCGCTCGACGAAGGCAGGAATGCTGCGGCCGGCAACCTCGACGTGGGCCAGAAGTTCCGGCAAATGCTCCGAGACAACACGATGGAGGATCGTGTCTTCCGGTACTCGGCGCGCGTAGGTGGCCGAGGGCAGCGTAGAGACCGATGCCGGCTGCACAGGCGCCGACGGAAGGTCCGTTCGAGACGTCGGTCAATGCAAGAACCGTACTGAGATGCAGGATCGGTGCGCACGCTCAGGTCGAAGCTGAGCGGGCGCACAGGCGGGTCCAGCGTCAAAGTCTACGCGGCTCCGAGGTCGCCGCTGTCATGGACGGTTCGTCCTCCGAGCACGGTGCGCAGAACGCGTGTGCCTGCGAGTTGGCCCGCATCGCAACGGGTGGGATCCCTGTCCACCACGATGAGATCGGCGTGATTGCCAGGTGTGAGCGTGCCGATCCCCGGCCAGAGCAGCACGCGCGCCGCGTCGCGGGTCCACATGCGGATCGCTTCGGTGCGCGAGACGGCTTGCGCAGCTCCGCGATTGGTCCGGCCACTCGCACAGAACCGATGGGTAAGCGCGAGCTCGATGTGCTCGAAGACGTTCTTCGGACCCCAATCGGTTCCGCAAGCAACGGTCATCCCTGCGTCGAGCATACGGCGCAGCGGTATCAAATCGGCGAGCACATGCTCGCCGATTCGCTCCGCGAGCATGTCGCCCTTGCCCCAGCAAAACGACAGGCTGGTGGTGACATCGAACCCCAGCTTTCCATAGCGGCGCGCCTGCGCCTCGGTCAGGAGATAGCTGTGCTGAAGAACCCAGTGCCGGCCGCGCAGCTCGTGGTCGCGGGCGACCCGTTCGGCGCGTGCGAGAAACTCGTCGTGGTCGCGATCGCCGGCGCCGATGAAGTTGAGCCGCACCCCGCGTTCCGCGCAGAAGCTGAGCGCCGTCTGCTCTTTCTCCTCCGTGACGAACGTGAATCCCTGGGTCATCTCACCGTAAGGCCCTCGGTACGGCCGGTGCATGCGTAGGAACCCTGGCCAGCACGGACCGCCGCGCGAGAGCGTCACGCCGTTGGAGCGGAGCAGGTCGTCGCGCAGGTCGGTCATGGAAGCTGCAAGCTCGAGGTTGGCGAGAAACTGCTCGTCGCTCAGCGGCGCCGTCCAGGGCAATCCATACGATTCGGCCTCGAGCGACGTCAGCACGCGCAGCGTGAGCGCGTCTTCGCTGCGCAGTTGCTGGTAGACTCCGATCTCGAGCGGGCCCATCGCGTGCCCCTCGTAGACGGCCGTCACCCCCATGCGGTTGTACGCGAGCATGGCCGCGCGCGTTCCAGCGAGAATGCCCTCCGGTTCGAAGAGCGGGATCTCGCGCAACAGGCCGTTCATGAACGCGTCGTTCGTATAGTAGTTGTTGACCGATCCGTGCAGCCGTCCGGTGGGTAGACCGGCAGCGTCCTTCTCGATCCATACGTTGTCGACCCGGTCGGGAGTCTCCCGATCGATCCCGAGAGCGTACAGAGCTGCGCTGTTCAGCACGCAATCGTTCGGAATGACGGGGGCCCAAGCCTGGATGAAGACCGGGTGATCCGCGGTGGCCTGATCGAGGGTGTGACGGTCGGGCAGCCGCCCTTCCTCCAGGTCGCGCCACGAGCGGCGTAGAAAGTAGTGCGGCTCCCCTACGGGCGTCGTCACGATCCAAGAGCCAGCCGGGGCCTGACAGGCTCGGATGCGGATCCGTTCGACGATGTCGCGATGGGAAGTCGCCTCGGCCAGGTCGACCAGACCATGGGTCAAACCGCCGAAATGGAGGACGTGCGGATGCGTGTCGATCAGCCCGGGCATGATCGTCGCGCCCCGCGCATCGACGACCTCGCAATCTCGCCGGGACCGCCGGCCGGCCTCCGCATCCTCGCCGAGGGCGACGATCCGGCCTCCCTCCACCAGCAGCGCCCGGGCCGGGGGAACGGCGTCATCGAGCGCGAGCACGACGGCCTTGCGGTACAGCGTTGCCGACGGCTGCGGCTTTGGCATCGCGCGCAACCGTAGCGGAGGCCCATCCGGTTGAAAAGACGCCGAAGCATGAACCTGGCCGCGGCCTGGCCCGCGGATTGCAAAGCCTCACCGGCATCCCGCACAATCCAGGGAGGAGGGTGTGATGGAATCCACGCGACCGGTAACGCCGCATTTCGAGCCCAAGCTCGTTACGGTCCTGCGCGAGGGCTACTCCGGGCAGCAGTTTTTACGGGACCTGGTCGCCGGCGTGATCGTCGGCGTGGTCGCGCTACCGCTGGCCATCGCCTTCGCCATCGCTTCGGGCGTCAAGCCGGAGCAGGGCCTGTACACGGCGATCGTGGGTGGCTTTCTGATCTCGGCGCTCGGCGGCAGCCGGGTGCAGATCGGCGGTCCGACCGGTGCCTTCATCGTCATCGTCTACCGGATCGTGCAGGAACACGGCTATGACGGATTGGCGATCGCCACCGTGATGGCCGGCGTGCTCCTCATCCTGATGGGCCTGGCCCGCCTGGGCTCGGTCATCAAGTTCATTCCCTACCCCGTTACGGTGGGCTTCACTGCGGGGATCGCCCTGATCATTGCGATCTCGCAAGTGCGGGATCTGTTCGGTCTGCGGATGCCGGTGGTGCCGGCCGACTTCATCGACAAGATCGCGGCCTACAGCGTCTATCTGGAGACCTGGAACGCTTACGCGCTCGGCGTTGGTGCGGCGACCGTGCTGTTGCTCGTCATCTGGCCGCGGCTGGCACCGAGAATCCCCGGACCTCTGGTCGCGATCGTACTCTCGACTGTCTGCGTGCACGCGCTCGGTCTTCCCGTAGAAACAATCGGCGACCGCTTCGGAGACGTGCCCAGGTCGCTGCCAATGCCCGCGTTTCCGATCAGAGACTTCGGGTCGCTTCGTGAACTGTTCCCCGCCGCCTTCACCATCGCCTTGCTCGCCGCGATCGAATCGTTGTTATCGGCGGTCGTGGCCGACGGCATGGTGGGAACGCGTCATCGTTCGAACGTCGAACTCATCGCGCAGGGAGCGGCGAACATCGCTTCCCCCTTCTTCGGAGGCATTCCAGTCACCGGGGCGATCGCTCGCACCGCGACCAACATCAAGAGCGGAGGACGCACACCGGTCGCCGGCATCGTTCATGCCGTCACGCTGGTGCTCATCATGGCCTTCTTCGCTAGCTGGGCGCGTCTGATCCCGCTGGCAGCGTTGGCGGGCATCCTGATCGTGGTCGCTTACAACATGAGCGAGTGGCGTGTGTTCGTTCAGCTGCTGCGCAGTCCGCGCTCCGACATCCTGGTGCTCGTCGTCACGTTCCTCCTCACGGTTTTGATCGACCTCACCGTCGCGCTCCAGGCCGGCATGGTGCTGGCAGCGTTCCTCTTCATGGGACGCATGGCGAATCTCGCCAAGGCCGGCTACGTCACGCCCAACCTGGGCGCCGACAACGGTGAGGACGACCCGAACGCGGCCGCGGCAAAGAATCACCCGGCCGGTGTCGAGATCTTCGAGGTGCAGGGAGCGTTCTTCTTCGGCGCCGCGAGCAAGTTCAAGGATGCCCTGAGCGAGGTGGATCGGCGTCCCAAGGTGCTGATCCTGAGCCTGCGCGAGGTGCCCGCCATCGACGCGACGGCGTTGCGCGCCCTCCAAGATCTGATCGCCAAAACCGAGCGCGACGGAACCGTCCTGGTGCTGTCGGGTGCCAAAGGCCAACCGCGGGTCGTGCTCGAACGATCCGGCCTGCTCGATCGCATCGGTCGTGAAAACGTCTGTCCAGAAATCGACGCGGCTCTCGCACGCGCTCGGCACCTGTTGCCGGCGACGGCCATAGCCGCGTCGTCCGGCGCCACGTCGATGCCCGGCCATCTCGTCGAGCCGAGCCACGGCGGTTAACCCAGAACCGGTTTTCAGGACGTTGTGCGGGTGATCTCGATCATCCGTTCGAGCGCGCGACGGGCCTCCGCCACGACGGTCGATCGCTCGTCAGTCTGCAGGCGCTGGCGAGCCCCACTCACCTCGTTGACGACGTCTCCGGGCAAGACCCGGTTAAGATCGGGAGCCCGGCCCCGGCGCAGCAGATCCAAGATCGCCACCAGATGAGGCGGATCGTTGCGCGACATCGTCGCGCAACCGCAGCCCATCGCAGCAAACGGATCCTCCGGCACGTCGGCCAGGTTGACGATCTCGACCCCGCGTAACCGGCCCTGCTCGGCGGCGTTACGCACGAAGTGCCCTTCGGTGGCGATCGCGACACGCGCGCCCGGCTGCGCCGCCATCACCTGTTCCCACAGATACTTGGTCGAGCCCGCGCCGTCGGCTGCGTCCACCACCGGCTTGGGGCACTCGGGGTGAACCAGCACTCGGTATCCGCGCGCCTTCCAATAAGTGACATGCTCGGGACGAAACACCGTGTGGACGCCACAGAAGCCGCCCCACAGGATCATCTGCGCCCGGTCGCACTGCCCGACCCGAGAGCGCGGCATCGTCGCGAGCGACTGACCCGCGCCCTCGTCGCCTCCCTCCCAATGAAAGACCCGGTCGGCGCTGACGCCTGCCGCGGCAGCGACGTTGTCGCCCAGATGCCGGTCGGGCACAAAAAACACTTTCTTGCCCTGCGCCAGCGCCCAGGCGACGACGCAGCGGGCGTTCGAGCTGGTACACACGGCGCCGCCGCTACGGCCCGCAAGCGCCTTGATCCTGCCGGAGGTATTCATGTAGGCGACCACCGCCAGCGCCTCGCCGTACCGCCGCTCGAGGTCGGCGAAGACCGGCGCGACCTGAAAGTCCTTCGCCATCATCTCCATGGTGCAACCGGCCTTGGGATTGGTGATCCACACCTGCTGGTCCGGCGCCGCGAGAATGGCGATCGCCTCGGCCATGAAATGGACCGCCGACTCGACGAAGATCTTGACCTCGGGATGCGCGCGAGTCTGTAGCGCAAGCTCGTAGGAATCGCCGATCCGCCCGCCGAACCGCTCGACCAGCTTGACGATCTCGCCACCCATGTAGTAGTGCGCCAACAGCATCAGCGAGGGACCGAAGTGCTCGCGAGCCGGCCGGATGTACGAGTCCATCCACGGTAAAACGGTTCCAGTCGTGCGGTCGGGCAGGGCCAGGTACTCCTCGGCGTACGGCTTGAACTCCTCCTGGTACCAGTCCAGAGGGAGATCCTGCTGGCAGATCTCCATGTCGGGCAGCAGTCGAATACCACTGGAACGGGGCGCCGCCTCTGAGACCGGACCGTTCATCTGCGCTCTCGCCGCCAAGTCTGGCAGAACCTCCGGCTAGAAGAAGCACCGCAGCCAGTGTAAGAGGCGGGATCGCAATGAGCGTGAAGGCCAAACACGTGGCGGCCGCGCTGGCTGCGGTTCAGCTTTACGTGGTGCACGAGCAAGCTGCGCTGCCTCGCGCATCCGAAGCGCCCCATCCATGGGCGGCAGGGCCGAGCCCGTGGGCGTTGGCCGGCCGTTTGGCGATCATGACGGCCCGGCTCGGTTCGCTCTCGCACACCCGCCGCTAGGATCCGGCAACGACACAAGGAGAACGTCCGTGGCCAAAACGACGGCCGGCAAACCCGAGAAGATGACCAAGACCGCGGCTAAGTCGCGCGCCGACGCCGGCGCGCGCAACCCGGTCGGCATCATGGACACGACGCTTCGCGACGGCCACCAGTGCTTGATCGCGACACGGTTGCGCACCGAGGACATGCTCCCGCTCCTGGAGAAGCTCGACAGCGCGGGCTTCGCCGCACTGGAGGTCTGGGGTGGGGCGACGTTCGACGCCGCCCACCGGTTCCTGGCCGAGGATCCCTGGGAGCGCTTGGCGCTCTTCAAGCAGCGCATGCCCAAGACCCCGCTGCAGATGCTCCTGCGTGGCCAGAACCTCGTGGGCTACCGCCACTACGCCGACGACGTGGTCGACGCATTCTGCGAGAAGGCGGCCGAGACGGGCATCGATCGCTTTCGGGTGTTCGACGCGTTGAACGACGAGCGTAACCTCATCACCAGCTTCAAGGCCATTCACCGCGCCGGGAAGCACGTCCAAGGCACCGTTTGTTACACGGTTACCGAGCGGCGGCTCGGCGGGCCGATCTACAACACCCGTTACTTCGTGGACAAAGCCAAGATCCTTGCCGACATGGGCGCCGATTCGATCTGCCTCAAGGACATGGCCGGACTGCTCGCGCCGCTCGACGCCTTCGAGCTGGTCGGCGCGATCAAAGATGCCGTCGATCTACCGTTGCAGCTTCACACGCACTACACCTCCGGGTTCGCGGCGATGACCTGCCTCAAGGCCATCGAGGCCGGCATCGACATCATCGACTGCGCCCTGGCCCCCCTGGCCTTACGCACGGGTCAGCCGGCGGTGGAGCCGTTGCTGTTCTCCCTGGCAGGCAGCGATCGTGATCCCGGCATCGATCTGGAACCTTTGATCGAGTGCGGCGAGCATCTCGAGCGCATCGCGCCGAAGTACCGCGACTACCTGGACAACACGCGGATGGCCACCATCGACTCCGGCGTGCTCGTCCACCAGGTGCCCGGCGGCATGATGTCGAATCTCGTCAATCAGCTGCGGGAAGCGAAGGCCGTCGACCGCCTCAAGGAGGTTCTTGAGGAGCTTCCCCGTACCCGAGCCGATCTGGGCTACCCCCCCCTGGTCACGCCCTCCAGCCAGATCATCGGCACCCAAGCGGTGATGAACGTGCTGTTCGGACGTTACGAGCGCGTGACCCAGCCGGTAAAAGACTATGCCGCCGGTCTCTACGGCCGGCCACCGGTGCCGATGGACGCTGCGGTTCAAAAGAAATGCTTGCAGGGCCACAAGCACCAGACGCCGATCAGCGTCCGTCCTGCCGACCTGCTCGAACCGGAAATGGCCAAGGCCCGTGATGCGGTCAAAGACATCACCACCGACCCGCGGGACGTCCTGACCTACGCGCTCTATCCCACCACCGGCATCCGCTTCCTGCGCTGGAAACACGGCCTGGAACAGCCGCCGGCCGAAGTGCTCCCCAGAACGCTCGAGCAGGCACGGCGCGAGGACGAGCTGGTCGAAAAGGCGAAGAAAGGCCTACTGGTCGAGCCGCCGAGCAAGGCCGCGCCAGTCAAGAGCTCGGCGGTGCGCACGTTCAACGTGTACGTCGACGGCGAGTACTTTCAGGTGGACGTCGATCCGACCGACGGCACGCCGGTGCTCGCCCGGCCGGCACTGTCTGTCTCCGCGCCCGCCGTCGCTAGCCCACCGCCTGCGCCGCGCCCGGCACCGTCGGCGCCCGTTGCGGTAGTGGCTGCGGGCAACGGCGCTGTGGTTGCGCCCATGCCCGGCATGATCATCGAGTACCGAGTCAAGGAAGGCGATCCGGTCAAGACCGGCGACGTGCTGCTGATCTTGGAAGCGATGAAGATGCAGAACGAGATCAGCGCCGAACGCGACGGAACCATCGCTTCGATCGCGCGAAAGAACGGCGATCAGGTGGATCGGGGCGAAGTCCTTCTCGTCATCGTCAGTTAGAGGTACAGCCAAGGCAGCGCGCGAACGTCGTGCGCGCTGGCCCCGCGACCAGCACCTCTGCGGCCTGGCCGGCGTTGCCGCCGATGAGCGAGAACGGGAGGCTCGCGACGTAGACCACCGCGCCCACCATGGTCATGGCCAGGAGCAGCGGGCGGGCAACCAAAGCGTCGGCCGCCATGTAGAGGGCCGGGGCGCGCTGGGCGGGAGCCTCCGCCGCGAACGATCGGAGCGGCAGTGAGATCCAGATCGCGAGCGCGGCCACGGCCGTCACTCGTCGGACTCCCCCAACGGGCGCGCGCACGGGCGCCCCTATAGCAGCATCGGGCGCCGCCCGCCACGCGCCTCTCGCCGCCGGTTCCGTTCCCGCGCGCCAGTCCCCTGCCACCCCCTATCGGGTTAGGACTGTGCTCAGATGAGGTAAGCCTTCACTTGACGCTTCCCCGCCCATCAATACCCTGTGGCCGTGCTCACGGGGGCAAGGGACCGCCGGCCCGAGCCGCGACTTCTCGATCGCGCCTTGCTGTTGGGCGGAATGGCGCTCGTCGGCTGGCTCGCGATCGAGTTGCTGTCGATGGCCTACGGGGTCGAGGCCAGCGGCTCACTGATCCATCCGTTGTTTGCCCTTCTCGATTGATCGAAAGCGCGCCCGCGACGCCGCCGTGCATCTCGTCCTCGTTCCCGCCGAACGCGATCCATTGTAAGCAAAGCGCGTGAAGTTGGCGTCTTCAGCCGAGCCGGCGAGACCCGCATCGGCATCGTCGACGGAGACGATCTCGTCGACCTCGCGGCTGCTGAGCCCGGAATGCCCGATGACATGACGGCGTGACTAGAGGCTGGCTGCTTGTGCTCCGATCGCCTGGGCGAGATCCTCGCACGCGCGCGCTCGGCGCGCCTCCCGCTAGCCGAGATCGTGCTGGAAGCTCTGGTGCCAAAGCCACCCAAGGTCCTCGCCGTGGGACTCAACTATCGGGACCACATCGCCGAGACGTCCAGGGAGGCGCCCGCCACGCCCGTGATCTTCAACACACAACGGACGGCAGTCACCGGACCAGCGGGTGTCATCCACATCCCACGCTCGGCGCCGACCCGGGTGGACTACGAAGGCGAGCTTGGCGTGGTGATCGGGCGGGCGACGATGCCGCCACGTCGCGCGCGAGCAGGCCGCACGCGTGATCGCCGGACACACCATCGTCAACGACGTGAGCGTCCGCGATTGGCAGTTTCGCACGCCGACCATGACCCTGGGCAAGTCCTGGGACACGCATTGCCCGATGGGACCATGGCTGGTGACGGGGGATGAGATAGGCGACCCGCACGCCCGGCGACGTGATCTCGACCGGTACCCCGGCCGGGCGTCGGCTTGGCGATGAAACCGCCTCGCTTCCTCGCCCCTGGCGACGTGGTCACGATTACCATCGAGCGCATCGGGACCATCGAGAACCGCTGCGCTCCCGAACCTGCGATGACGGCGCGCATCTGAACCCGCCGCCGTTTCGGCCAATTTGGGCCGATGGTTAGGCCGCTGCTCCGGCTGTGGCATACTTCTGTAGGTGCGGCGGGGGCAAAGGCTTCGCGCCCGCAGCGGTCGGAGATCGAGGTGGTTGTGGCGGTTCTCATCATAGCGACGGTTACGGTCGCGGCGCTCATCGGCGCCCTGGTCCTCTACGACGCGCGCCGGCTTTCGCTGACGCATTTCGATAGCGACCTCGCGGCCCAGCCGGTCCGAACCATCCCGCGCTATCCGATCGTACTGCTCCATGGCGTGCTCGGTGAGATCGAGCTCGCGCTGGGCCGCCGAGAGTACTTCCGGGGCATCGCCGAACGGCTAGCAAGCGCGGGTGTCGAGGTACACACCCCACGCGTATCACCGGCTGCACCCGTAGCCGTACGCGCCCGTGAGCTGGTCCGCGCGGTAGAACGGATCGCCGCCGACAGAGTCAACATCATCGCCCACAGCATGGGCGGCCTGGACGCTCGCTATGCGATCGCTCGGCTCGGTCTAGACGCACGCGTCGCGTCGCTGACGACGGTCGCTACCCCTCACCACGGCACCCCCCTGGCCGACCTGGGTACCGGGTTGTTCGGCGACCGGCTCGGTCTCGAGAAACTCCTGGCGATGGCGCGGATCAACGTCGCCGGGTTCTACGACCTCACCACCGGCAGCGCCGCCGCCTTCAACAAACGGGTCCCCGATGCCGCTGGCGTTCACTACGGCTGCGTGGTGGGAGCCGCTGCGACACAGCTCCATCCGCTGCTGCGGCCGGCCCACCGCTACCTCTCTCGACGGGCCGGGGCCAACGACGGCCTGGTGCCCGTAGCATCCCAACGCTGGGGCGAGGTGCTTGCCGAGGTGGAGGCCGATCATTGGGCTCAGATCGGCTGGTCGGGCGCATTCGACGCACCGGCGTTCTACGAAGACTTGACCCGGCAGCTCGCGCGGCGGGGCTTTTAAGACTAGGGTTCCCAGACCCCTCATCCGGGTGCCCCCTGCGGGGTGAATCCCCGCGTACCCCATCGGGATAATTCGTCTGTCCACTCAGAGATCAGAAGCTGGCTGAAATTAGGGGACATTTATCAGACAATGGCACCCGCTAAGTCACGTAAATGTCTAGCAATACGTGGGTTTCGACTAAGTCGGTGCGGTGCTCGTATGCTCCGCTGCAGCAGTCCGTTCAGGACCGCGCGCTCCAGAGTGTGTGATACGGCGATTATCACGAGGAACACTGTGTGGAATAACTCGATCCGACATGCACCGCACGCTTGTGTGCGGTCCGAGGCGCACAAGCTGCGGCCCGGGGGAAGTTCGTTCGATGCAACGTCGTTATTCTGCACTTCGGTGGGCCGCGATTTTTCTACCGACCGTCATGGTGGGCGACTTCAATCCCGGCTCGGCAGCGGCAGAGGTCATCTCCTTCGGCCCGTTCCGAGTTCGGCTATCCCGCTTACTACCGGAACGAACGGGGCCTCGCCCTGGACCACTGCATCGGATTCGATGATCCGTTCTGTCCGAACGAACCCCTACCCGACGGCTACACCGGGTTCGACATCCCGGCCGGCTGTTTCCACGAGGAGTCATTCTACTTCTTGGGGCTCGCGAGCACGCCGACCCGGGCCGACGGGTCCGGTGAGGCGCTGCTGGTCATGGCTCTGGAGGCCGTTTGGGCGAACGATCGTCCTCGATGGTGAACAGCTGGTGTTCAGTCGGATCCGCTTTCGCGTCGACAGCGTGCCGGTGCCGGCGGCACGGTGATCAACGAAACGTTCGACTGCCTGCGCACGCAAAATGCCCAGGGAATCATTATCCCGAGTTGCGGCACCGGCCTCGGTAACTCCTTCAAAACGCCGCTGGATCCCGCCGCTTCACCGCCGGGTCCCTACGTGACCTGGGCCCCACCCACCTCAGCACCGCCCGGTTACGTCGGAAACCCCAACGTGCTGCATACGATGACTGGCAGCCCGGAGAATCCGCCGACGAAATTCTTCTGCGTCGAGGCTTCTCTGGGCTGTCCGGCGGAACCGCTGCCCGGCTGCCTGGCGCCGGTCTCATTCGGCAAAAGCACCCTCGGCCTGGGCAACGGCGGCACGCCCGATCTGGTCATCGATTCGCTCATCCCCGGCGGCTCGAGCTGGCAGTCCACCAGCACCCGCTACCGCTACACGAACAAGACTTCGGCCAGCGGCATCACCAAGGTCATTCTCAAGGCAGGCACCGCTGGTCGCGCCAGGATCAGCTTGGGCGGCAAGGGGGCCGGGCACATCATCCAGCGTGAACACCTCCTCTCATCAAGGCGAAGAGCAGTAACTAGCGCGCTCCACGGCAGCACAACCGCGTCGCACGCGTAGCCCTTTCTGGGGCACGCGTGCGACGTTCGGCAACGGACACCGGCGCGCGACCCCCCTAACCGGTTAACGACCAGGCGAGCCCGGCAACCGGGCAGGTTGATCGAAGGCCTAGGGAATCTCCCTTAGCGGATGCCGGTCTGCCGACCATCTGGACGCGCTGGACCACTCATTTGCTTTGCGGACGCGCACGACGGGCGTCTGGCTTGAGGTCGGCGCGCTCTGCAGGCTAAGTCGCGATTGACACGCGAGCACTGAGGCTTCTACGCTCGAAGTGCAGTCGGAAAGGGGGTTCTCCATCAACGCGCTCACGTCCAGCACGCCGCAGGCGAGCGAAGATTCGCTCGGCCGGCGCCGGTCTCCGGTCGCCCAGCTCATCCGTGCGCTGGCGCGACAGAGCGGTCACATCGTGCTCCATGCAAACGACGTGCGGGCGGCAACCGCCCTGCTTCAACTCGTCACGCCCAGCGTCGACGCCTACCGGGCGGCGACCATTCGAGTCACACGCGACGGCCTCCATGAAATCATCTCGGCAATCCTGACCGGCAACGGGGAAGCCGGCACGGCCAGCCCTGCGGTCGACCCCCCGGCCGATCTGCGGCAGCTGGTCACGGATGCGCGCGCGGCCGGTAAGCCGATCCTGGTGGTCGTCGAGGATGCGGAGAAGGCGACCATCGATCAGCTCGAACGGCTGCGCGTGACCCTCGAGTGCGCGCCAGACGCAATCGCCGTCGTGCGAATCTTGCTGATCGGCGGCGCGGGCCTGGAAGCCAAGCTTGCCGATCGCACAGCACAGGGATTGGCCAGCCGCATCGTTGCCCGCGTTGAGGTACCCTCTATCGCTGGTGACGAAGGACCGACTGTGGCCACCCCGACGCCGGCACGTTCGCGCACGATGTTCCTTTACGCCACGCCGTTGGCAGCCGTCCTGCTCGGGCTGACCGGTTTCGGTCTGCTGAACGACCGTTTCCCGTCCTCCTCCGACCACGTGCCCCAGCTCGAGCTCACCCGCGTTGCCCGCGCGCCGCGTCCGGTCGTCGCCGCATCACCCGTTGCGGTACGATCGCCGCGCGCGGAGATCTCCTCCCAACCGAGCGTCGCCATGGTGACCACGCCGCCGGTCCAGCCAACGCGCGCGCCCACCGCCGTCCGGTCGACGCTCCCACCGCAGGTCGTTGCCCGCGCAACCCCAGCGCCCCAGCAGCCGGATGCTGAGCGGCGAGCTGAGGTGAACTCGTCGGCCATCCCGGTCCAGGTCGCGCTCCAGGTCGGATCCTTTCGCAATCGGCGCAATGCCCTGGTGCTGCGTGAGCGTCTGGCCGGACACTTCCCCGAGGTCTACGTGATCGACGTCTCGGTCGCCGGCATCACCTACCATCGGGTCCGTATCGGCCGCTTCGCCGACCACGTCGCCGTCGCGATCGCCGAGACCGCGCTGCGCGAAAACGGCTACGACCCCATCACCGTCCGCCCGCGTAGCGGCGAGCATCAAGCAAACGCTGGATCCACGCGCGCTCATTAAGGTAGCGCTCCCGGAATCACGGCGATGCTCGAGGTGCCGTTGCAGCTGAGCACCGCCGTACCGAGGTCGTCGCGCAGCCAGATGGCGTGGGCCGGCTGGCTGCAACCGGTCGGTACTGCCCGGGTCGTATTCCGCGTGACCTGGCCGTCGGCGGCAAGCTCGGTCACGGTGTAACTGTCATCGAGAAACCCGCTGCTGATGGCAGCGAAGCCCTGGCCCGTAGCCACCAGATCGACGCCTACGGGACCGTCGCCCGTAGCCGCCGTGCCGACCACGGCCGCCGCCGCCGCGCCGTCCCAGGTGATGACCGAGAGGGTCGCATCCGCGAAGTTGCTGACCACGCACACCGGGGGCACGCAGCGTATGCGGCGCGCCCGTTCGCCCAGATCGCCGACGACCACGACCGCTCCGTCGGGCGCCGCGCCGGCGTGCAGGAACAGCTTCGATGGAGAGTCGGGCTCGGCGACGTCGGCCACGCCGATGATCGCGCCCGTCGGCGCGTGAGCGTAGGCGCTGACGGCGGTGCCGGTAAGCGCTGCGGCGATCGAGTCTGCGGCGACGCGCGGGGTCGGGCCGACGAAGAGCCCGGTCTGTGAATCGACGTCGAAGCTGGCGACCGCGTTGGCGGTGTTGTCCGTGATGATCGCCCCGCCGGCACTCAGGTCGTTGCCGTACGGCTGGGCGTCCGTCCAGCTATGCGCGTCGGGGTCCAGTTGCGGATTGGGATCGAAACCTGCCTGAGCGGATAGCCACGAGCGCACCAAAAATCCAGCGGGGCCAACCTGCAGCCACACGTCGCGCTGGTTTCCCGACCCGTTCACCAATGTCAGCGCGTGAAAAACCGGTTGAGTCTCCCCGGAAAAGTCGAGCAGGACGGCAGCCTGGTCGATCCCCGGCCCGCCGGTAGCCGCGACCGGACGCAACGCCTGCGATCCGTCGGTGCCACCGGCCGTCAGATAGGCCGGCGTTGGGTCCCCGCGGAGGAGCGCCCAGCCCGGGGCGCCGTGGTACAGACCTTCGAGGCCACTGAGCGAGACTGCCAGCGTGAACGGCGGCGGCGTGCCCGACCCGCATGGCGCGGGACAGTTGAGCGCGGCGGCCTGCCCAGTGGCGCGCCGTAGACAAAGCAGCGCGTCGGTGGCGGTCGTCGGGAGGCTCCCCTTGGGCGCGCAGACACAGGCAGGGTTGCAACTGCGACTTCCGACGGCGACGCCTAGAATGAACAGGCAGTCGGTCGCCACCGGCTCTTCGCCGCCGCTGACCGGCTGCGCGCAGTCGCCCCGGACGGCCAGCGCGGACCACGGAACGGAAATGGCACAGCAGACCGCGAGCAGGCCGGCGGCCATCCGGAGGCTGGCGCCGGACACGGGGACCACGTTGGCGCAGCGGGGCGGCTCTTACCAGACAGCGCCGGCGGTTCCCCGCCGGCACGCGCGGGCGGCGCTCGTCGTTACCAGGTCAGGCCGTCCGTCGCGGCGCCACGCCCGGACCCGTTCGGGGGACCCGGCGTCGACCCGGCTTGGTCGGCGAGCGCGGCGTTGATTCGTTTGATGAGGCCCTCGAAGCGAGCGACCGTCGATTCGCTCAGCCGCTCCAGAAAGCGCGCCTTGTCGCGCAGGAGCGCGGAGGCTGGCCCGGCCGGATCCGGTTCGCCACCGAGAGCGCGCCGTAGCTGCTCGCGAACCGATGTTCCGTCGTGAAAGCCGCTCGCGTCGATCCGGCCACCGAAGGCCGTCCGGCACAGATCGAGATACTCGGACAGATCGAACAGATCCTCGAGATCGGCCCGCTCGGCCCGGTCGCCGCGCGAGATGGAAACTACTCGATGGGACGAAACCATCTCAGACCCAGCCGCATCGGTGGGCTGCGCTCGAGGATCGCTCAACGCGCCCTGCAGAACCGTGACGTCGGCGCTCTTTCCCAACAGGCCGAGCAACGCCGAGAGCTTGCAGGTCGCGCCGATCGAGGTCAGCGACCAGCGCGGATCGAGGGATTCTCGCCCACGTGCGGCCAGGTGATCCGACATGGTCCTCAGATAGGTAAGATCGGAGGCGTTCTGCACGACGAGGCTCCTGGTGCATCCCACCCCACTGCGGGCCAGCTCGAATCCCAGGGCGGCGCGCAGCGGCAGGACCGTGGCCTCACCGGCTGCGGCGAGATCGGCGAACACCCGCGTGCCCAGCTCCGGGTCGTCGCGGGTGGAGAGATCCTCGACCACGCGGATGCGGTTGAGCTCGCAGGTGTTCAGCATGAACGGCGAGTGCGTCGTGTAAAGCACCTGGTTGCGCCTGGCTACACGCTCGTCGATGAATCGGAGCAGGTCGTACTGAGCGCGCGCGTGCAGGCCGAGCCCGGGCTCGTCGAGCAAGATGATCACGTTGCGCTCGCGTCCGAACTCCGAAAATGCGGTGACGAACGAGAAGAACCAGCGAAAGCCCGGTGAGCGCCGTTCCAGATTGGTGGTGACCTGATGCCGCAGGTCGTGCAATCGAATGTCCAGGAAGCGATGGATGGCCCCTTCCTTCTGGCCCGCGGGTACGGCCGCATCCGAGACCAGGCTGACGCGGATGTCGCGATTCTGTGACCAGTAGCGGAACACCTCGCCGGACAGCTCGTTGGCGGCAGCCTCCAGCTCGACCATGCGGCTTTCGAAATCCCCTTCCAGCAGCTCGCCGCCCTCGACTCCGGCCAAGCGCAGCAGGGCCAGGGCGGTGCGCTCGTGCTCCTCGAGCCGGGCCGACGGCTTCTTCGCCTTGGCCAGCAGGGCGGTCAGATCGTTGCGGCCGCGTAGCGCGCCCACCTCGCTGAAATAGTAGAAGCGCGGGAGCATCGTCTCGAGTTTGCGCTGCTGGTCGGCGCTGAGCCCGGCCGACAGGACCTCGCTGGCAGCCTGGGCCGACTGCGCCAGGCTGCGCAGGGCCTTGGTCGCCTCTCGGTCCTCCTTGGGCACTGCCGAGAGCGCTTCGCGTGCGAACGCCGTCAGCTCCGCCGGCGTCCGGCAGGCCTCGCTGGCTGTTTTTGTGTCGCCGCCGAGGGTCACGCTCCGGGCGAGCAGCGGGTGCAGATCGGCTTCGCAAAGGTTCAAGCGGATCTGCAGCGCGCCGCCGTAGGCCCGGCCCGCCGTGAGCGTGACCCTCGCCGGCAACGGAATGGACAGCAGCTCGCTCGTCGTGACGATCTCGTCGGGCTCGAGCTCGAAGGTCGCCTCGATCGGCGTCACACCGTCGAGGGCGAATTCGCGCGCGTCCCGGGTCTTGCGCCAGCGCGGGTAGTCGCGGCTGACGTCGAAGCCGAGATCGGACTCGTAAGCCGGGTTGAGGCCGTACAGGGCCTGGAGGAACGTCGTCTTACCGGATTCGTTCTTGCCCAGCAGTGAGCTGACCCCCGGCTCGATGGACACCGAACCGGAATCGACGATGCTGCGGAACAGACGGACCTGAGCCGTTGCCAGACGCATCCGACTCTACCTCCTCACCACGACCACCCCACCGCCCCAGAGCCTGCCGTCTCACATGGATCGGCGCGTCGTCGGCTAATGCCGTATTATGCATGACGCGCGAGCGCGCGAAAAATTGAAGAGGCCGCCTTCGGTCGTGGTAGCAGCTCGCGGCGCGACCCGCGCTCGGCGCAAAGGGGAAAACGAATGCTGTCGACGCGGGTTGCCTACTGAGCCGGACGCGTTGCGCTCACGGTGCGGACGCTGCCGGTGTCCGCCGTCTGGAAGCCCTGCGCCAGCAACGCTGCGGCTTCCCGGTCGCGCACCCGGCTCTGCCTGCTCCCGAGCACCACGGCGATCAGGCGCGTGCCATCCCGGCTGGCCGTCGCCGCGATCGAGTAGCCGGCACGCGAGAAGTACCCCGTCTTGAGACCATCACAGCCGGCGAACGATTCGAGCAATCGGTTGTGCGTGCGCAGCGTGAGGCTACCACCGCGGAAGGCGCGTTGCCGGGCGGAAGTGTAACGCAGGGCCTCGGGGTGCTCGCGTAGCAAGGCCCGCGCCAGGATAGCGACGTCGCGGGCCGTGGTCAGGTCAGGCTCCTGCCCCCCGGTCGGCGGCAAGCCGTGCGGCGACGAGTAACGCGTTGAGGTCATCGCCAGGGCTTGAGCCTTGGCGTTCATCTTGGCCACGAAGGCCGTCTTGGAACCGCCCACGTGCGCGGCGAGCGCGACCGCCGCGTCGTTGGCCGATTGCACCATCAGGGCGTAGAGCAGGTCGTCAACGGTGAAGACCTCGCCCTCGCGCAGATAAACCCGCGAACCACCGGTGCGCGCGGCCTCGCCGGTCACCCTGACCCGGTCGGTCAGCCCCACCAATCCAGCCTCGACGTGCTCGAGAACCACCAGCAAGGTCATGAGCTTGGTGACGCTGGCGGGATACGTCGACCGTTCCGCTTCCCGCTCGAACAGGACCTTGCCGGTGTCGGCCTCGACCAGGATCGCGCCGACATAGGGATCCCGCGCCATCAGCTGCAGCCCCGCCGCGCGCGCTGGGACCGGCCAGGCGGCGGTCGCCAACGTAAGCAACACGAAAACCGTTACGGCGGCGCGATCGATCACGGCTATCCCCTTCCCCAATTGGGCGCTTGCGCCTGCGGCGCACGGGCCATGGTACCAGCTCGCGCGCCCGTCAGCGATACGCTAAAACTCCCGCCGTGCCTCTTTCCCTGACTCTCGCCCTCGGAGCGGTGGCCGTGGTCACCTTCATGATTGCCTTGCTCGTGCCCGAGAACGATGGCTTCGGCTGGTGGTGGGATCGCTGGCGCGAGCGGCGCGGGTTTCCCGAAGCGGTCGCCGGATCCGTGCTGATCACCGCGGCGGCGTTGTCCGCGATGCTGGTCCCGGCCTGGTACTGCGTGCACGACCCTCAGGTGGAGGCGCTCTTACCCCTGATAGCCGCCGGGGTCATCGCCGCGACCGAGGCCGGCATTGGGGTCTGCCTCGTCAGCGGGGTTCGTTTGGCTCGGCTCGGTTTCTTCGTGCTCATCCCTTCGGCCGTGGCCGGTGCCGTGGTCGCGGGCGCCACCTCGGGCGCGCCAACCTGGGCCATCGCGGTGGCCGCGAGCATCTGGTTGGTTGCGTTGCCCTTCCTCGCGCGCCCGCTCGCTGCCCGACTGGAGAGTTGAAACGGTGAACCTACCCCACCAGTGGCTGCGGCTCGCGGGGTTCGCTGCGGCTTTAGCCCTGGCCTGTCTATTGCAACGCCTGCGGCCTCACTCGGGCGGTGGCGCGAGCCTCCGAGTCAATGTCGGAATCTGGCTGGTGGACGGTCTGCTCCTGACGCTCCTGTGCGGGGCCTGCGCGTGCACGGCGGCAGACTGGGCGGAACGCAACGGCCTCGGCCTGCTTCGCGCCCTGTCTCTCCCCGCGTGGGCGAGCGTGCCGCTGGCCGTCGTCGGACTGGACCTGGTCTCCTACGCTTGGCACCGAGCCAACCACCGGCTGGGATTCCTGTGGCGGTTCCATCGCGTCCACCACTCCGACTGTCACTTCACCGTCTCGACCGCGCTTCGCTTCCATCCCGGCGAGCTGCTGCTGTCGTTGCCCCTGCGGCTGGCGGCGGTGGTTCTGCTGGGAGTCTCGACCGGTAGCGTCGTCCTGTTCGAGATCGTCTTCGCGCTGGCCAACTTCACCGAGCATGGAGATATCGCCCTGCCGCGCCAACTCGAGCGGGTTCTCGGCGCGGTCCTGGTCGTTCCCGCCTACCACCGGCGCCACCACTCGACCGCGGCCGCCGAGCTGAACAGCAACTTCGGAACCGTCCTCATTTGCTGGGATCGCTGGATGGGCACGTTCGGCCCGAGCACGTCGTCGACCCATCACGCAATCGGTCTGCCGGCGACGCTCGTATCCTCGTTGCGCACGGCGCTCCTGTTACCGCTGCAGCCGGCGCGCCTCCCGCGCTAACGCTCGGTGCTCAGTCGGCGCGACGCCAATAGTCCGCGTACAACCGGCCCTGAGGGTCGACCTCGATGACGACGTTGTCACAGCCGCCAGGCCGCCCGTCGGCGTCCCGGCCGATCTTCGAGGGATCGCCACCGCAGGTAGCATCGTTGAAGTCGGTGCGCAGGACCTGGCCGCGGCGGTCGAGCTCTTCGAGCACCGCGGCATCGGGCAGCGGTCTGCCGTCGTAAGGCTCCGGGCCTGCAGAGATCACGTAGACCTCCGCATCGACGGCATCCAAGAATGCCGGGTGCGAGGAGGCAGCCGCGCCGTGGTTGCCGACCACGAGCACGTCGGCGGCCAGATCCTCGGCCCGCCAGGCCAGCAACTTGCCTTCGACTGAGTTGGGCACCGGCGGATCCCCCGGACCGACGCGACCGGCGGTGGCATCTCCGACTAGAAGCACGCGGGCGCCGGCCAGGTCCAGCCGCACGACGATGCTGTTGTCGTCGAAGGATCGCCTGCGGCTACCGTCCGCGTGCAGCACCCGCAGGGAGGCGCCGGCGCCGAGCGAGATCGTCCGATCGCTACTGATTTGCTCGCGGTGATCGACGAAAATCTCTCTCGGCAGCTCGACCCCGTAGCACTCCCTAGCGGTTCCGAACTTGATCGCACGCGAGCCGGCCTGGCTGTGAGCCGAGCGGTAGGTGACGCCGGGTTCCCGGGCCACGGCATCGATGAAGCTATGGTAGCCACAGATCGGGTTGATGGCGCCGGAGTCGAACACGTTGCGGACCTGGTAGCGCGCGAACAGATCCGCGAGCAGCTCGACGTGACCACGGTGCGGGTGGCTCAGGATGAGATAGTCGATCGCCTTCAGGTCGGATGCGAACGCGGCAAGGAAGGCTGCGAAGCGGTTGCCGTTGCCGCGCGCGCTATCGTCGTTGCTGCCGCCGTCGTAGACCAGCGCAAAGTCCGCACCCCGCACGAAGACCGCCAGCCCCGTCCCGACGTCGGCGATCGCCACGCGGAAGGCGACGCGCACGGGCGCGCGCACGGTCCAGCTCGCACTCACGTAGCCGACGGTGCCGTCGACAAGCCGGACCCTGCGCCAGCCTGGCAGCTCGCTCACCCAATCGGCCGACTGGCCCGGCGCGAGGCTCCCGACGACCGGCGCATCGAGCGACGGGCGCTCGCGCACGTTCACCCGGGCGTTGACGCCGCGAGCGGGGCTGACCGTATCGGCAAGCGCCACCGGCGCCGTAAGGGTCGAGAGGATCGTGATCAGCGCCGCGAGAATCCTCGATCGACCAGCGCCGGCCATCTCGCCGAGCAGCGTGCACGCAGCCCCTCTCGCGCGCAACAACTGGCACGACACCGAGCGCCACGCTAAACAGGTCGCCTCATGAAGACCGCAGCGACCGGCTGGGCCTTGATCGCACTGGTGACGAGCGCCGGCGTCGTCAGCGCCGAGGTCGCCCCCGGTGACTTCATCACCAAGAGCACGGCGGAGAAAGTCGAGGGGCTGGTGCCGGAGGGGATTCTCTGGTGCCTGCGCAACGGGATGACGATGGACATCGTGCCTTACCGGCCGATCCCGGTACCGGCCGACTACCAGAAGGCCACCGAGCAGTACTCGGGCCAGGTCAGACTCAGCCCGGACAAGCTGCTGATCAACTGGGTCGCCGGCAAGCCGTTTCCCGTCATCGATCCGAACGATTCGCAGGCGGCGACCAAGGTGATGTACAACTTCGAGCGCGGCCACTACTTCACCGAGTCGCTCGACCTCAACCTGATGGACGCGGATACCGGCGCGCACTATCGCAACGCGCAAGGAAAGGCGGAGTATCAAGTCGAGCGTCACTTCATTCCCGAATGGCTGCGCGTCATGCGCTTCCAGGGGCGGCTGCGGCACGCCCCCAAGCCCACGATCGAACCGAACAACGACCAGGTCTTTTACAAGGCGGGTCTGTATCCGCTGATCGAGCCGTTCGACCTCAAGGGCGTGGGCGGGGTGAGCTTCCGCTACCTCGATCAGAAGCGGCACGACGACACCTGGCTGTACCTACCGTTCGTCCGCCGCGTGCGGCGGCTCTCTACCACGCAGCGCAGCGACGCGCTGTTCGGACAGGACATCGACGTGGACAGCTTCGGCGGCTACGCAGGCCAGATTCCCTGGTTCGAATGGAAGCTGCTCGGAGAGAAGCCGATGCTGGCGTCGCTGCACGGCAAGCGCCTGCCGCCCGAACCCTGCGTCGAGGACGGCGGGATGACCTTTTGCGAACCCTGGGAGCTACGCCCCTCCGTCTACGCGATCGAGGGCAAGTCGCTCTGGCCCAACTATGCGTTTTCCAAGCGCGTGATCTACGTCGACAAAGAAGCCACCATCATCCCGTACTCGGATCTCTACGACGCAGCGGGGGAGTTGTGGAAGACGGTTATGATCAGCTTCCGAGTCTCCGACCGCCCCAACCCCAAGGTCGACTTCAGCTATCCCGAAGAGCGGATGTTCGCCTATGCCTACTCGGTCGTCGACATCCAGCTCCGCCACAGCACGCGCGTGGCCATTCCCGGTCTCGCCTTCCAGCACGAGCCGGGTTGGTACCTCGATCTCGGCCCGGATGCCGCCTCGGCGGCAGACGAGCCGTGGTTCTCGGTCCAATCGTTGATCGCGGGCGGACGGTGAACGGCGGGCTCAGCGCAGCAACTCGGTCTCGACGGTCCACTTCCTGACCGGGTCGACGAACCCGCACTCACCGCCAGCCGGAGAGCCGGAGCCACCCAAGCGTGAGGTCGGGATGAGCTTGGGCCGATCGCCCTCGGCGATCGCCACGCACTCACCGCGGAGGTCAGGGATGTGCGGCCGGACGAACAGGATCTGCGCGTGTTCGGCCTTCTCCGGCCCCACGGTAGTCACGGTACCGAACGCCGTCGCTTCCAGTGCCCAGACGGGCGCCGCGAACGCACCAGCGAACGCGGCGCCCACCAGGAAGCTGATGGCTGGTACGGCTGCCATGGGCGCGCTCTAGTGCTGCGCCGGAGGTGGGGTCGCCTGCGGCGCTTGTGCGGGTGGCTGCCCTTGACCGGGCGCCGCTTGCTTCTGTTCACGTCGCTTCGCGCGACGTTCCTGGCGGCGCTGCTTGCGGGCCTCGCGTCGCTCCTTCTTTCCCGCCTCGAAGAAGCCCGAGTCCTCCTCGACCGCGCTGGCGGCCTGAAGCCGCCCGGCCGCGGCCCGCTGGCACCCCGCTGAGTCGGCGCCGGCCACGGCGGGCTGCGGCCCGGCTGCTACGGTCAAGCAGGCGGCGGCCACGGCCATGCTCAGCCACTGGTTGCGTCGTTTCATACCGATTACTCCTTCCGAGACTCGCGGTCCCGTCGGGCCCGGGCTTTACCGGGCCACCTGCAAGGGCGATGGGACACACGCCCCACCCCCCCCCCTTGTAAGCAGCTCGCAGAATTGTGCAACGCTACCAGGCACGTTGCGGGTGAAACCGGTATCCGGGATTCTCGCCTACCCCACGCTTTCGCTCGTGAACTCTCGGGATAAGGACCTGCGCGCCATCCTCGGCGACGGCATCGCCTTCAGCGTGATGGTGGGGCTGGGCGAGACGCACATCGCCGCCTTCGCGCTGGCCATCGGCCACGGGGAGGCCACGGCCGGCCTGGTCGCCTCGGTGCCCTTGCTGGCCGGAGCCTTGATGCAGCTGGTCACGCCACGCGCCGTCCGCCGGCTCGGCTCGTATCGGCGCTGGGTGGTGCTGGCGGCACGAGCGCAGGCGGCTTGCTTCGTGCCCTTGATCGCCGGCGCGCTCGTCGCGAGCCTCCCGCTGGTCTGGCTGTTCTCCGTGGCAAGCTGCTACTGGGCTTCGAGCATGGCGGCCGGCGCGGCATGGAACCCCTGGGTCGCGCGTCTGGTCCCCGCGCCAATCCGTGCCCGCTTCTTCGCCCGGCGCACCCATTTCAGTCAGGCCGCGGTCGCGCTCAGCGTGCTGCTCGGCGGTACCGTCCTCGAACGCTTCGCCCAGGCGCACCATGCGCTGTGGGGATTCGCTCTGCTGTTCACGCTGGCGATGCTCGCCCGGGTCTGTTCGGCCAGCTTTCTGGCCCGGCAGAGCGACCCGCTGCCCGACGAATGGCGGGCCTCGGATGACGCCGCCGCGGGCGCGCAGATCGGAGCCGGTCGATCGCGCACCCGCCTGTTCGCCTACCTCATCGCAGCCCAGCTCGCCGTGCACGTTGCGGCGCCCTTCTTCACGCCGTACATGCTGGTACGACTGCGGCTGCGCTATGACGAGTTCGTGCTGCTGACCGCCGCCGCGTTCGCCGCGCGCATCTTCGCCGTGCCGTTGTGGGGCCGCTTGGCCCAGCGTTACGGCGCGCATCGTCTACTGTGGATCGCAGCGATCGGGATCGTGCCGCTGCCCTCGCTCTGGATCGTCTCTTCGTCGCTCGTCTATCTGTTCGGGCTGCAACTGGTCGCGGGGGCGGTCTGGGGCGCGTTCGAGCTGGCTAACCTCCTGCTCTTCATCGAGGCGGCGGATGAGCGCGAGCGCACCGCACTGTTGACCCGCTACAACTTGGCCAACGCCATCGCCATCGTCGCTGGCTCGGCGCTCGGCGCCGTGCTGCTCGCCGGCATCGGCCCTGGTCCTCGCGCCTACGCGATCCTCTTCATCGTCTCGGCCTTGGGACGGCTGGCTGCCCTGCCCCTGCTGCGCGGGACGCCGGATTTCGTGCCGGTCAGCGCGAGCCTCCCGGTGGAGACCTTGGCGGTTCGGCCTTCGATTGGCGCCATCGAGCGGCCCGACCTCTCGGCCGTACCTCCGGCCGCGCGCACGCGCTCGGACCTGCCCTGACCCGCTGGCGAGCTCAGCGCGGCGCCGCCACCACGTCGCTCAGCGCCATGATGAGCGCCCGGGTCAGCCGGAGCCGGCCCGCTCGAGTCGCCGAAAGCGCCTGAGACATCTCGATCTCGATGCCCATGTAGGCGCGCCCGGGCAGCTCCCGCCGCAGCGCGGTGGCAAAGCCGTCGGCTACCCCACGATACGGAAAGTTCCGCCGGACTCGCAGACCGCAGCGCTTCAGTCGCGCGGCCAGCCCGACGGCAAGCTCGCGCTCCCCTGTGCGGCGAGGATCGTAGAGGAGGCCGACGTCGCAGCGTCTTACCCTCGCGCCGACATCAGGTGTGAACGAGTGGACGCTCAAGTGCAGACAGCGACCGTAGCGCGCACGCGTCGCGTTGACGGCCGCGGTGACCGCCGCACGGTAGGGCCGGTAGTACCGTTCGACCCGCCGGGCTTTCTCTTCGGGCGACATCGCTTCGTTGCCCGAGACACGAACGCCGAACGTGACGGCCGGGCACAGCTTGGGGTGGTGAAGGCTACGGTTCAGATCGATGACCAGCCGCGACCAGCTACCGAGGTAGCAGGCGACCCCTGCGCTCTGGGCGAGCGCTAGCGCCACCTCTGCGGCGCCGATGTCGTAAGCGACGTGCGTGCGCAGCACCGGCGCGGGCAAACCCAGCCGCCGGTAGACGGCCGGGATCCGGCGCGAGGCATGCTCGCACGAGACGACGATCGCGCCGCGGGACAGACCGTTCAGTCTTCCCACGGGCGGTTGGCGACCAGGCAGTCTGCCAGCTCACCGTAGATGCGAACGATCGCGTCGCGCCGTCCCGACCTGGTCCGGACCGGAGCGATCCTGGCCGCGATCCGCTCGGAGAGACTGCCGCCGGCGAGCCGGCGTCCGACCAGCGAGAGATAAGACCGCTCGGCTTCCGGCAGATGGGCATGGGCGCACTCGAGCAGGCCGACCAGAACCTCGCGCGCGGTGACCGTGGCCTTCCTGCCACCGGCTACCCGGCGCAGATGCGGAGCGGCCACGTGGGCCTTGAGGCCAACCCGCACGACCTTTTGGTAGTCCTGCACGAGGGTCCGGTGCGGAGGCAGGGCCAGGCGGCCGCCCTCGAGCTGGCCGACCAACCAGCGCAACACGCCGCGCACGAACGCGGCGATCGCCACGTCCATGCGCACGCACTCCTGAACGTCGAGCACGCGCACCTCGATCGCGCGCCGCTCGAAACGCGGGATGGCCCCGCGCGAGTTCACCCAGTCGCGTCGGATCGGCGCGCTGCCCGGCACCGCGTCGAGCGCGCGATAAATCGAGCCGAGGACCTCGCGGCGGAACTGCGCGAGCGACACGATGTACTCGGGAATCACCTTGCCGGCGATCTGCGGAATGCTGGCTTGGTTGTCAGCGTAAAACGCGAGCCGATTGTCGACGTGAGGGCCGAGGCGCCCCTCGACCAGAGGCGAGCTGGCCGCGAGCGCCGGCAGATACGGCAGCAGAGCAGTGATGGCGTTGTATAAAGCAACGGCCTGCGAGTCGGTGCCGAACGGCAGATTGAGCTGGCAGCTCTGCACGTTGAGCCATCCGTGAGCATGGATGGGGAACAGCCGCGCATAGGTCGCGTAGATCGTCCGTCCGGACCGGGTCCACAGCCGCGTCTGGTCGGCGCGCATGAGCGGGTGCATCCCGGTGGGGAGCAGGCGGGCGCCGAACCGTTCGTTCAGGATGTTGGAGAGACGCCGGACGCCGTCGTGCAGCGCGCGTTCGGCGGTGGCGAGCCGGCGGTTGGGGCAGGCGTCTTTGAGCTCCAAGACGTGGGCGGCCAGCTCGTTGGAAAGGGTCACGCCGCCCAGCGCGGCGTCGGAGACAGCGTGACCGGCAATCCCAGCCAGCACGCGCTCGGCCACGCAGAGCGGATTCAGCTCCGCGTCGACGATCGCGTACTCGAGCTCGAACCCGATGACCTCGAATCTTCCGTAGCGGGGCTGCTCGCGCGCGCCCCCCGGCACCGGCGGCCGGCGGGCCGCCTCATGCGGCATCGCTCGGGCTCTGGCTGACGCGCGAGGCCAGGTCGATGCGGCGCGCGAAGCAGCCGATGATCGCATCGTAGAGACGCTCGCCCTCGGCGAAGTCCTCGTCGCCGCGTTCGACGTTGGGGTTGTCGTTGATTTCGATCAACACCGGCCCGGCCTCCGTCTCCTTGACGTCGACCCCGTACAGGCCATTGCCGATCAGGTTGGTGCTCTCCAGCGCCAAGCGCATCACTTCGGGTGGAGCCTGATCGAGCGGCACCGCCTCGACCCGGCCCGAGCGGCTATTGCCGCTGCCGTAGTGACGCGCAATCTGCCAATGGCCGCGGGCCATGAAGTACTTGCAGACGTACAGCACGCGACCTTCGAGAATGCCGATGCGCCAGTCGAACTCGGTGGGCCGGTATTCCTGGGCAACGAGCAGGGGGGTCTTGCGCAACAGCTCGCGCAGCAGTGTGGCCAGCACCTCGGCATCGTCGGCGCGCTTGACGGCGGCCGAAAAGCTTCCGTCGGGAACCTTGAGGACGAGGGGGAAGCCCAGCTCGCGCAGTTCCTCGGGCGTGGTCTTGCGCGAGACGATGCTGCTGCGCAGCGTCGGCAGCCCGTGCTTCCGGCACAGCTCGTAGAGGTAGACCTTGTTGCTGCAGCGTAGAATAGACTGCGGATCGTCGATCACCGGCATACCCAGACTCTCCGCCGTCTGCGCGAACCGGAACGAGACGTTCTCCACGCCGGTCACCGTGCGAATGAACAACGCGTCGTGCTCGGCCAAGCGGCTGATCTCGCGCGGCCCGATCACTTCGAACAACAGCTTCTGCCGCTCGGCCGCCCGGGCGAAGCACCGCAGCGCGTCCTCGTCGGAAGCCGCGAAGGGGTCCTGAGGATCCCACAGGCACGCGATGCTGCTGCGGCTGGGCGAGCTGCACACCACCGGCGGCAGGCTGGTCCGCGGCGCGGCCAGCGCGGCGGCCAGCAACTCGAGATCCTCGGGCGTCAGGTCCGCGAGCCTGCCCGGCGCCACCTGCCCGACCTTCCAGACGTCGTCCTGATCGAACACGCGAAAGTGCAGGATCGGAAAGCGCAGCACGCGGAACACCGCCGCGCACAGTTTGCGAAAGCGGACGTCCCGAGTCCGGCCCATGACGCTCAGGACGTCCTCATAGGGCGTGTCGGCCGCCGCGTAGCGGGCTCCGCCGGGCGCGCGCTTGCTGCCCAGACGCAACGGGCGCGCGCCGCCGGGACGGGCACCGGGCCGGAAGCCGGGAATCATGATCTCGGGCAGCAACCGGGTGCGGCCCGGCATCACCGTGAAATCGATGGTGCGGATTCCGGCTTCGCGTAGCGTTCTCAGATACGCGTAGGCGTGGCTGGCCTCTTCGATGTCGTCGAGGGAAGGCAACACCGGTTGGCGCCGGGCATCCGCGAGCAGGGACACGTAGTAACCGTTGGATAGGTACTCGTAGGAACGGCACAGGTTGATGACGTTCACCTCGGGGGCAAGCGTATCGTCCTGCCCCTCCAGGTAGGTTTCGACCGAACAGGTTTTGAAACCCGACATGGGCGGCGCGTTGCTCAGGTCGTGGACGATCAGGCAGTGGCCATTCAACTGCGCCGTGCGCCGGGGCTCGCGGGAGGGCGCGAGCCCGGCGATGGGTTCCGGGACGGGGACGTCGATTGTGCTCATGCCGACCATAGCTCCAGAAGCACGGCGTCGTAGGTCACGTCGCCGAGCAGGATTGATGCGATCAGACGGTCGCTGCTGACCGTGTAGCGGCCGGTGCGACTGAAGGGGATCTGGCTGGAAGGATCGCGCACCAGGAAGCGATCGGTCTTGGGGTAGTAGCCCGAGATCACCACGAAATGCCCCGCCGGGTCGCCACGCACATCATCATAGCGGTTGTCGAACTCGCGCGGCGTGCCATACAGGTAGGTGGCCGAGAGGCCGGCCAAGATGGGACGGCCGCGGGCCAGAATGCCCCCGAGCAGGCTGCGGTCGAGGTCTTGCAGCTTGACCCGGCCGCCCAGGCGGAGAAATTCGACGTAGCCCCGAAGCGTTCGGCGCAAGCGCGAGGACCGGACCACGGCGGCCCGGGCACGCAGCTTGCCCTCCAGATCGGCGGGCGGCAGGCGCGACCAGGTCGGGTCGAAGACACGAAAGTTGTACGAGTAGATCACCGCGCGACAGCCGTCCCGTAGCGCCGAGATCCCGAGATAGACCGCTTGGGTTCCCCCGTCGGGATTGCGACGGACCTTGCCAATGACCTCGTCCACCTCCTGACCCCGATCGTAGTGCCGGTAGATCATGGCCAGGCAGGTCGGGCCGCAGGTCAGATTGTCGGGCTGTTCGAACCGGGCGACGTCCAGAACGATCGAGCCCCGGCCGGCCGAGGAAGTGCGCCCGCGCGTCGGAGGCATCGATACTCCTCAGTGTGGCGGCTGCAGCCATGCAGTCAAGCGTCATGAGCAAAGTCCCTTCATTCGAGGTCGGGCGAACGGTCGCGCCGGATCCCGTAGCGCTTGAGCAACGAAGGGCCCGCTTCGCGCGCGCGCTCGACGTCGATCACCAGCCGCCGCTCCGAGTCGGTGCGCAGGTCCAGGCTTCCCTTGTCGAGGTCGTCGATCAGCTCGGCCAGCTGCCGCATGTCGCGGGGCGCCTTGCCGTTGACCGTCTTGATCACGACGTACTCGATGTCGTGGTAGCCCCGGTTGACCGGCGCGGCTAACACCTGGGAGAGCACGATGACCTGCGCGCGCTCGGCGGTCCGGATGTTCTGGTGCTGGTAGTAGTCGGCCATGTGGCTGGGAAAATCCTCGAACAGCTCGATGAAATCGACGGTCAGGGGCTGGAACACCAAGCCGCCGAAGATCAGGTAACTCGGCCGGGTGTCGTACTGCGGGCCAGGCACCAGCATCGGCTCGTTGCGCAGCCGCACCGATTCGGTCAAGCGCTTGCCGCCGCGGGCGATTTGCAGCTCGATCTGGTCGCCGACCTGCTTGCGCTGTACGGCATACTCAGCCGAGACGCGGCCCACCGCCGGCAGCGAGACGGTGACATCCTGGGCGATGGGCACGTCGTCGATGGCGAGAAGGACATCGCCAGGTTGCAGGGTCTCGCCGGCCGTGGATCCGTAGCTGACTCGCGTAACCAGCGCCCCGCCCTCCGTCGAACGCAGCCCGAGCGACTCGCGCAGCGCCCGGTTCTCCACGCTCTGCCACTCCACCCCGAGATTGGGGAAGCCGTCGTAACGCCCGTCGCCGACGTCCTCGAGAAAGTGCCGGATCACCGGCGCCGGAACCATGTACCCGACGTTCTCGGCGTCATCGAGCATCTGCACGGCGATGCCGACGATCTTCCCGCCGGCCACCACCGGGCCGCCGGAATTGCCCTCGTTGATCGCCGCGTCGATCTGCGCCAGCAACAGACTCTCTCGTGAGTGGGCGTACTCGCTGACTTCGATCCGCGAAACGATGCCCGAGCTGACCGATACCGACTCTCCGCCGATCGGAAAGCCGTAGACGTCCACCCCGTCTCTCAGGCTCAAGAGCTGGCCGAGGGCCAACGGCTCAACGCCGGCGAAGAACTCGTCGTCCTCCACCTCCAAGATCGCCAGGTCGCACTCATGGCTGACGTGAGCCACCCGCGCCTCGTGGCGGGCGGTCATGCCCTCGCGTTTGACCGAAACCAAAACGCGATCGGCGACAACATGAGCGTTGGTGAGAATACGCTCCCCTTCGATCACCACGCCCGAACCGACGTATTTCTCCGTGCCCACGCTCTGCCAGGGGGCGAGCATATCCACCGGGTTGGCAACGGTGTAGACCGTGACGAGCGCCGACTTGACGGCGGCCGCGTCCCGCGAGGCGCGCGCGGCCGCGATCTGCGCTTCCCACATCAGGACGGCAGCGATCCCCACGAGCAAGGCCGCCGTGCTGCCCCACCTGCCACCAGCCGCCATCCGCTCGCGAACCTAGCGCGGTCGCGAGCCAAATCCAGAGCCGGCTGCACCACCGGAAATGGGGTCAGGTCTAATTTCCGCTATCCGTCCCGGACGTGGCGACCGTCGCTGCGGAAATTAGACCTGACCCCATTTCCGCACGTGAGCCTCTTGCTCGGCCGTCTGGATCGTTCCCGGTCGGGCGCGGCGGACCCGCGCGATCGCCGCGTCGGGATTTTCGCCGCGTTCGACGAGCATGCGCGCTACCACGGTCCCGGTGCGGCCCAGTCCGGCCAGACAATGGAAGAACACCGTCTCTCCGGCCTCCAACAACTCATGCAGCTGGCGGCCGGTATGGGCCCAGGCGCTCTCGAAGGCCTGGTCTGGCACGCCCATGTCGGAGATGGGCAGATGGTGCCACTCCATGCCGTAGGCGACAGCCGTCTCGCGCAGGAGGTTCGGGTCCACGCCGACGTTGGTCAGCTCCCAGTCTTCCATGAGAGAAACGAGCGCACGGGAGCCGAAGCCGCAGATCGCGGCGAGATCGGCTTCGAGATCGCGCTCGCGGCCCTGGAGGTAGTGATTGCCCGGACAGAAACCCATTCCCGCGACGCCGCCGCCATTGCCCGCACCGATCCAATCGATGGGATAGCCCGGATGCAGGCGCCGATTGACGTCGGCGCGCAGTCCCAGCCGCCCGATCTCGATCTTGGGACAGCGATCCATGACCACGGCCAGGCCGGAGCGCGCCGCACGCGCGGCGGCAGCATCGTCGCGCACGGCGAGCTGCATCCAGACGGTGCGAATGCCCCTGGTTTCTTTCAGCACGATCGCATCGTCGACCACTGCGCCGGCCAGCGCCGGGCGTCGAAAGACGTCCACCATGTCGAAGCTGGCGGGGATCTCGGCGAGCGCGCGGTAGACGCGCTGACCGAGAATCCGCGTTCCGGCCGCGGCGGGATTGACCGGGATGACCCGGTAGCCTTTTTCCAGAAGGTAGAGCATGACCTCGTAAGAGGGGCGATCGGCGCTCGGGCTGGCGCCGACGACGGCAATGACGCGGCTCCGTTCCAGAATCGAGGCGAGGTCGGAATCGGAGTAGGCGTAGGGATCCATGGCCGCGCCGCTTGGGGCGCCCGCCGGCGCTGACGGCCTCAGCAGGCCTGGCTCGTGGCCTGCTCGGCGCCGCGGCGAACCCGGCCGCGCATCCACTCGCCACCGTCGGGGTCGCGCAGCACCTCTCCGACACGCCCGGGGTGATCGAAGGTGAGCGCCACCCCGGCACCACCGGACAGCGCCGTCGGCTCAGGGAGATCCATCGCGGTCAGAGCCTGGATGACCCGGCCCGCGGCGAAGTCGAACTGTCGCACGATGTCAGCCGGCGCGCCGGTGCGCGGACACAGCGCCTCATCCAGAGCGAGCGTTCGCAGCACGGGCTCGGCCAGGTCGGCCGCGCCGGCGGCGGCAAGCTCGCTTGCCAGCACCTCACCGATGACCTCGAAGACCCGCTCGCGCTCGGCCACGAAGCGCAGGTAATTCTCCGCCCGCTGCTCGTAGGCGAGCAGCGGCGCACGCTCCAGCCCGAACGCCTCCAGCAGGGCCTCGAGCGTGTGCCGGAGCAACCGGCCCACCGGCACCCGGCGGCTGAGCGCCAGATAACGCACGGTCAGATTCATCAGATAACCGCGCGCGAGTGTCGTGTAGGCGGTGAGGAGGAAGTAGCCCTGCTCGGCTTCGTCGCGCGGCATGGTGTGGGAGCCTACGACGTACTCGCCCTTGGCCTTGCCGTAGCCGGCGACCGGCACGGTCTCGAGCGCGTACTCGGCGCGACGATCATAGAACTCGGTGCCGGGGAGCAACGTGTAGGCAAAGATCGTGATGTTCGGGAACACCGCCATCAGCCGCTCGAGATTCGCCTCGAACTCGGCCAGCGTATCGCCGGGCAGCGGCCAGATGAGCTCGGCAGCCACCGGCACGCCCTCGGCCGCTAGCTGCTTGACGATGGGCTCGTAGTCGTTGGCGCGCATGTTGGTGCGGTGGGCCAGCTCGAGCGCACGCGGGGTGAGCGTCTGCAGCGCCAGGTGGTAGGTCACCAGCAAGCCGTGCCGGTGGAGCAGCCGGACGATACGCTGGACGCGCTGATTGTGGTTCTTCGACCAGGAGGTTGCGAAGGTTTGCGGGAGCCCGGTGCGCCGGCGCAGATCGACCACCAGCTCGGCCTTGGCCTCGTCCTCGCGCAAGGCTCCGAAATTGGAATCCGCAAGCCAGATGTCGACGATGCCGCCGGCAACCAGGCGCTCGAAGTCGTCGCGGATACGCGGGAGGGAGAACTGGAACATCTTGGTGCCGATCGCGCCCGTGCCCCACTCGCAGAACGCGCAATCGTAGGGGCAACCACGTGTGGTTTCGTAGGCGACATGCCGGTAGAGCGGCTCGCCGTCGGCGTCGCGCAGTGCAATGACGTCGAGGGCGGAAGGAAACGCGTCGAGCTTGGTCATCCGCGCGCGTGGCGTCGACTGATGGACGCGTCCATCCACGAGAAACGCGCAGCCGGGGATATCGGTCCAGGCGGAGCGGGACGGGCAATCCAGCAGCTCGCTGAAGGTCACCTCACCCTCGCCGAGGACGATCAAGTCGATCGCCTCGTCCAACAGAAAGTCCTCGGCGCGCTGCACGTGAGGCCCGCCGGCGACGACCAGGGCGCCCGGCACGGCGCGCTTGAACAGGCGTGCCAGCTCGAGAAACTCGGCCATGTTCCAGGTGTAACAGCTCAGACCGAAGATCGGCCCGAGCCCCGCGGCGGCCGCGGCTCGCGCGTCATCGAGGATCCGGTCACGCCAGGGTCCCTCCAACCAGCGGTTGATGTCCGCCAGGCGCAAGAAGTGAACCAGCTCGATCTCAGTCTCTGCAGCGGTGTGGCCGTAGGCGCGATGGTAGGCCTCGAGCGCGCCGGTGGTCATCGGCGGCGCGTTGAACTGCTCGGTGTCCATGCTGAAGAGCCAGACCGGGCGCGGCATGATCCGCGCATGCCTATCACGCCAACGCTCTCGCGCAAGACCGTTGGCCGGGCCGCATCAGGCTCGAGCTTGACTCAGTAGGGGATCGCGATGACCGACGGCGGCGGATCGATCACTGCGCCCTGCGGCGCGAGCGCTTCGATCACGCTGATCATGAAATCTTCCGGATCGACGTTCGCCGTCGGCACGAACTTGCACTCGGCGAAGCTCACCGGCCCCTGCATGCCCGCCACGCTCATCGTCGAGATCGACAGCCGTTTGGCTCCGGTCTCGGCGAAGCCGGCGCTCATGCCGGGAACCAGCGGCGTGCAATCAGGGTTGCCGGCGAGCAACGGGATCGAGCCCGGCGCGGCGCCGTAGTTGACGTCCAGAGCCAGCGAGCCGACCAACACGGCTCCGTTCAGCCGGAAGCGGACAGAGGTGACGTCACCGCAGGTCAGTTGCACGTTCCCACCAACCACGCGCAGCAGGACGGTCTGCGCGTCGGTCGCCGTGACTCGGCCGCTATGGTTGACGTCGCAGATCCAGGTCGGGCAGATCGTATCCAGACCGACAGCCACGCGCAGAATCGCGAGGGCATCGACGGCGCTACGCAGGCCGTCGTCCGTGGGATCGCCGCACATCTGCTGGAGCTCGCAGAGCGCCGAGCAGCCGTCCCCGTTGACGAGGGCTCCGTCATCGCACTCTTCGATCCCGCCGTGAACGATGCCATCGCCGCAGCGAGCGGTCGCGCACGAGTTCAAGCACGCGTCGGTGTTGACCGTGTTCCCATCGTCGCACTCTTCGACTCCAGCGCGGACCACGCCGTCACCGCACTTGGCGGTCGCGCACGAGTTCAAGCACGCGTCGGTGTTGACCGTGTTCCCGTCGTCGCACTCTTCGACTCCAGCGCGGACCACGCCGTCGCCGCAGCGGGCTGCTACGCACGAGTTCAGGCAGGCGTCGCTGTTGATCGTGTTCCCATCGTCGCAACCCTCGCCGCTGTCGGTCACACCGTCTCCGCAGGCGGGAACAGAGCAATCGACGCGGCATGCGTCCGGAGCCGTGTCGCTGTTGAGCGGACCATCGTCACAGGCCTCGCCGGTATCGGTGACCGCATCGCCGCAGGCGGGCAGCACGCACAGGGTGCGGCAGCGATCCGGAATCGTGTTGCTGTTGAGGGCGCCTTGATCGCACTGCTCGATGCCGGGCCGCACGAAGCCGTCACCGCAGGACGCCGGCTGACACGTCGTCAGGCACGCATCCGTATTGGAGGCGTTGCCATCGTCGCAGATCTCACCGGTGTCGACGGCGCCGTCACCGCAACGTGGCAGGACGCAGGCGGTCCGGCACGCATCCGCGTTGACGTCGCTGTTCGCGGCGCCGTTGTCGCATTCCTCGCCGAACTCGTGGGCCCCGTTGCCGCAGACCGGCGGCGTGAGCGGCAGAATCGAGCCGATCACAACCAGCGGCACCGGCACGATCGGCAACGAGTTCGGGTTGGAAGCGTCTTGCACGGTGATCGCGAAGTCGGCGGCCGCCGGCGGTGCACCGTGGGTTTGGACGAACGTGCAAGCGCCGATGTCGATCGGTCCGGTGATTCCTTCGAGCGACAGCAGGGCTGCCCGCAGTGAGCCGGCGTCGTTGTCGTTGAACGAGTTGAGGTCGCCCAGCAGCGGGCTGCACGCCAGGGTACCGCCAAGAAACTCGGCGAGGCCGCTGCCTTTGAATTCTCCGCGCGCCGCCGTGTAGTCCACGGTGTACTGGAGCGCCCCGACCCCGACCGGATCCGCGAGCCGGGTGGTGATCTCGTACTCGACCTGCCCGGGCCCCGGCGCGACCAACTCGGCGGCAAAATCACTGGGGACCGTCGTCGAGGTGGTCGTGCTGGCCTGCGGTGGCAACGTCGTGCTGACCGGCTGGCCGGCCGCAGGGTTGGCCGCGGCCATCAGGAACAGAAAAAGCGGGGTGAGGCCGAAGAACCTGGTGCTGTTCAACATCGAGGGTGGCACTGGCACCGGCCCCACGGGGCGCCACCAACCCCAGGAATGATCGCATGCGTGTTCAATTCGGATCAATGATCCCTGGTCACAATCCCGCACATTTTGGGGATAGATGCCCAGTCGCATGTGACCCAACCCCAATCCTGGACCAACCGCGAGCAAGCGCATCACCTCAAGTGCCTCGCCACCTGTGTTAACCCCGCCTGGGGGGGGCCAAGCCCCGCTTGCTCCGCCGCGGTACCGAGTAGATAGATGCGCCCCGCCGCTGCGGCGGCAGGTCTAGCGCGAGATGATTCATCCTGGCCGAATCGCCTGGCGGCTGGCGGCTGGCTGCTCCCTGCTGGTCTCAGCCTGCAGTTCGAGTGCCAATTTGGGCGCTGCACGCGCGACCAACCTCGTGGTTCCCTCCCGCGACGGGCTCCGCGTGGTGCGGACGATGCTGGTGGTCGACCCCCTCTGGTACAAGTCTAAGCTGGAGCCGGTCGCCGTGATGAACAAGGTCTCCGCGGAGTGGCAGCGGGAGTTCGGCATTCGCTTCCGGATCACAGCCGTGGTCCGCGATCGGATCCCAGGAACCAACGGCCCGGGCCAGCTCGACGGCTTGATCGAGAGATACCCCGCCAACCGGGACCGGCAGCTCGTGATCCTGTTCACCGGCTCGACCGGACATCGCTTGTTCGAGTTGACCGAAGTCCTGGGCAACCACGTCTTGCTTTGCCCGGGTCGCTTGGAATCGGCCGAGGCCATCCTCCATCACGGTCTCGGTCACATTTTTGGCGCGCCGCACAGTCTCATGCCGGGTAACTACATGACGGCGTGGGCGGCGCCGCTGCTGTGGAGTCGGACCGCGGCGCTCGAAGGGTTCTCCCGGGACGCGCACGAAATGATTGCGAGCAACAAGTGGCGGATCTTCACCCTTGACGAACCGCTGGCCCAAGGGCGTTACGTCGCTTGGCGAAACGAGCAATCGTCGAACGCAGAGTCCGCCCTGGCGCTGCGCACGCGGCACGGGGTTCCGTCAGCGCCACGACCTCACTAAGGTACCGCGCGCGCGTGGCACCATGCGTCGCGAGGGATGCAGACAATGAAGCAGGCCGTGATGATCGTCGTCGCGCTGTGGCTGGTGATGGGACCGTTACCGGCGGCCTCGCCAAAGTCGGGCGGGCCACTATTCGCGGGTGAGAGCCGCGGCGGCAACGCATACAGCGACAACCCTTGGACGCTTCGCTGGCGCGAGCCGCGGGTCCGCGCGGTAGTGCGACGGCGCGCGCCCGACCCGGTGGCCCCCCCCATGCCATCCTACGAAGCTCCGGCTCCGACGGCACCAGAGCCGGTTACAACGCTGTGGCCTCCGGAGCCGGCTCCGCCGACGCTTGCTGCCGCACCGCCACCTCCCGCGACGAGAACATCCTACGTCCTGCAAATCGGCGCGTTTCGCAGCTACGAGAGCGCCCGCGCCCTGCAGCAGAGGCTCTCGCTCCACTACCCGGGAGTTTACCTGACGAAGTTCCAGTTGCGGGGGATTCCGTTCCACCGCGTGCGCGTCGGAGCGTTCCGCACGGACACGGACCTTGCCTCTACGGAAAGCTCGCTGCGACGCGATGGCTACACGACGATCCGCGTGCGGGCGGGAGTCGAGGACCTCTGAGGCCCATTCATCGCGGCGGCGAGACCGGTGCGAAAACGTCGTTGCCCTTGTCGTCGATGACGATGAATGCAGGGAAGTTCTCGACCTCGATCTTCCAGACCGCTTCCATCCCGAGCTCACCGTACTCGAGTGTCTCGACTTTCCTGATGCAGTCCTTGGCGAGAATCGCCGCCGGCCCGCCGGTCGATCCGAGATAGAAGCTGCCGTACTTCTTGCACGCGTCGGTCACCTGGCGTGAGCGGTTCCCTTTGGCCAGCGTGACGAGGCTCCCGCCCTTCGATTGGAACAGATCCATGTAGGAATCCATGCGCCCGGCCGTGGTCGGGCCGAAGGAGCCGGAGGCGTATCCGGCCGGCGTCTTGGCCGGACCGGCGTAGTAGACGACGTGGTCCTTGAGGTACGCGGGCACCGGTGTTCTTCTCCTCGTACATCGACAGCGGCACCAACTGCGAGTAGCGCAGATTGGTCTGCGTGTACGCATCGAAGACGCCCGCCGAGATGTTGGCGTTCTTGAGCATCCCAGGGCCACGAACCGGTCATTGCGAGAGGCCTCGGGGTCATCGAGGATGTCGCGGAGCTGCTGCAGATGACTCGCCCGGAACAGGTGAGAGATGTCGCGGACGGCGCGATCGGCAAGACAGCGGAGCGTTACGGGCTCGATCTCCCTTCGCACCGGCGGCCGCTCTCGTCGCGGGTCGCTCTCCCTTCGCACCGGCAGACCCGGACTGCTACGCTCCCCGGCGCCGCAGCCCGAACATGCGTTTGACGACACGGCTCGCCGCGATCCAGCTTGCCGACTGGGAGGGGAACCCGGTGCGCCTGGGCACGCTGTGGCGCACCCAGCCGGTCGTTCTGGTTTTCATCCGCCACTTCGGTTGAATCTTCTGCCGCGAACAGATCGCGCAGTTGCGCGACCATCTCGAAGAGATCCGCAGCCGAGGCGCCAAGCTGGTGGTCGTCGGCAACGGCGCACAGCACTTCGCCCGCGCCTTCCGCGAGGACCATGCCCTGGACTGTCCGGTACTGATCGACCCAGAACTGGCCGCCTACCAAGCTGCCGGGCTGCGGCGCGGCCGGCTCGAGATGCTTTCGCCGCGGGTGCCGCTGCACAGCCTGCGCGCCTTCGTGCGCGGATACCGCCAAGGTATGGTTCAGGGAGATCCCTGGCAGTTGGGCGGGGTCTTCGTGGTCCGGCCCGATGGCTCGCTCACCTTCCGGCACATCAGCCGTGAGGCCGGCGATCATCCACCGATCGCTGCGATCCTCGACGCGCTCCAGCCAGCAGCCTCGGCCACCGAGGAACAAGCAGCGCCTTCGGCGCGCTGGAGCTTGATCGGCCAAGGCCTCGGCCTGCTCATCGACCCGATCGCCGCGCTGTCATTCGACCGGACCGGGTACCGGATTCACTCCCTCACATTCGATCCCGCCGACCTCGCCGTGGATCTCACGGGCCGGCGTTGTCTGGTCACTGGCGCCAGCTCCGGCCTGGGGTTCGAGACGGCGCTGGCTCTGGCCGATCTGGGCGCCGAGGTCATCCTTGTCTGTCGCAGCCGCCGGCGCGGTGAAGACGCCCTGGATCGAATCCGCACCCAGACCGGCAACGCACGGCTCCATCTGCACGTCGCCGACATGGCGAGCCTGGATACGGTCCGAGCCTGTGGCGTGCGGTTCGAGGACGGGTCGCTCGATGTGCTGGTTCACAACGCGGGGCTCGTGCCGAGCGAGCGGACCGAGTCGCCCGACGGCTTGGAGCTGGCCTTCGCCACCCATGTCACGGGCCCGCACCTGCTGACCAAGCTGCTGCGCCGCGCCCTCGAGCGCGCCGCGCAGGGCCGGGTCATCTGGGTGTCTTCGGGCGGCATGTACTCGCGCCGGCTCGCGGTGGACGACTACAACTGGCTGCACCGTCGCTTCGACGGTCTGACCGCCTATGCCGAAACCAAGCGCGCGCAGGTGGTCTTGACCGAGCGTTGGGCCAAGGCGCTGCGTGACACGCGAGTCACCGTGAACGCGATGCACCCGGGCTGGGCCGACACGCCCGGGGTGCGCGAATCGTTGCCGCGGTTCTGGCGTCTGATGCGGCCGCTGCTACGCACTCCGGCCGAGGGCGTCGATACGATCGTCTGGCTCGCGGCGAGTGCAGCGGCCGCCGAGCACAGCGGAAAGTTCTTTTTCGACCGCAAGCCGCGCGCGACCCATCTGCTGCCCTGGACTCGCGAGTCGAGCGAGGATTCGGATGCCCTGTGGCGGATTTGCGAACGCTTCGCCTGATCAGAGCGGAACGTGCCGGCGTGGGTGGCCCACCGCCATCAGAAACATCACGCTCTTACCGGAGGCGTGTGGCGAGAAAAACTCCGTCACGTCGTCGTCGAAGAAGGTGAGGCCGGTCGCCCCCAAACCGAGCGCGTAGGCAGCCGCGTAGACGCGCCCGCCACGGATGGCCGCTTCCATCTGCGCCGCGCGGTAGCCACGCGCGCCCCAGCGTTCGAGCACCGGATCGAGAGCACAGAGGTAGTAGATGTCGACGGCCGCGTCGGCGGGCAGCTCTTGCCCAAGACCGAGAATCCCAGCTTCCCGTCGAAAAAGCCCGGCTCGTAGCGGCTCCAAGGCGTTGCGGCCGGGATCGCAGGCGTAGGCACCCGGCTCGAGCCCCTCGACCGCGTGGACAATGAGATAGGCGTCGCATAGCGACGCCTTGGCCCCGGCGGACCCGCCAGCGAAGTCGAAGGGAATCGGGCCCGCCGCCGCGGCCACGATCGAGGTCAAGTCATCGAGCTGAATCGGCGACTGCGCGAAGTGACGGGCCGAGCCACGCCGGAGGACCGTACGGGAGAGGCTGTGCCCGCGGGTGGTGACCGGCGCCGGTAGCGCGATCGTAGCTGCTGCGTTGCTCGTTGCCGGCTGCAGTGGGCCCGGCTGGCTGCGCCACGCTTTGACGGCAGCGGGATCGGCCAACGCCGATGCGACGTGCATCTGGCCGATCTCGGGATAGTCGATCTCGTGCTTGGAGAGCCGCGCCGTCGGGTAGCTGATGGGCTCGAGCGCCGCTTGATCACGACCTTCCACGCTCTCTGCCTGCCCCAGGCTCACGAGCGCGAGCGCGACCTCTTTCTGGCCGTCGATCCCGATCAGTTGCTCGACCGCCGGGTCTACGAAGCCCATGACCACCCTCGCGGGGACCCGCTGCGCGGCGGCAGTGGCAAGAAGGTTCGCTAGGATGGTCCCGCTGTCCCAGTAGCAGTGCCGATAGGCGCGCGCCCGGTACTTCCAGGCGTTGCGCCAGAACGTGGAGGTCAGGACGAGCGCCGCCGGCGCCCGCGCGATCCATTGCTCGCCGCCAGTCGCCGCTGCCAGCACCGGTTGATGATCGCCGGCGCGCAGCCGCCGAAGCGAGAAGTCGTGCGGGGCGAAGTGATAGACCCCGGGATCCAGGCCGGGCAGCGCGCCGCAGATCAAATACAGGTCGATGTGGTAGAGCGCACCGGTGCAGGCCGCCGCGCGGAAGTACATGCGGTGACCGTTGGGGTAGACCTTCTCCCGAATGATCCCGGCCGAGAGGTATAGGAGATGAGCGAGCGTCTGAAGGTCCGGCACGTACCGATCGGTGGAGCCGACCTCACCGGCGGTCATGGCCTGCAGCGCCGGCATCGCAATCTCCCCCAGATCACGAGGCAGCGGCAGCGGCTCCAGGCCCTCGTAGATCTTGAAGGGCAGCGGCTGGTTTTCCCAGTCCAGAAAGTGACGGTCCTCGCGCAGCCGTTCCACCGAGTGCTTGGTCGCCTCGTGGTAGCTACGCGCCGCCTGTGGGTCGTTCGCGCTCATCGCTTAAGCGTAGCCGCGACCGCGCTTTCGAGCGCCGTGCCGGCGAAAAAACGCGGGTTGGTTGCCGTGTAGAGTCGGACCGGATTCGTGAACGTGAACGCGCGGAAGTCTTCGCTGCTCAACAGGCCCTGCTCGACCAGCTCGTAGGCCTCGGTCAAGACCTCGCGATTGTCGGGTACGTCCCAGTGACCGATGTCCGAGCTGAACACGGCGTTGAGCTGGAGCCCCAGCGGGTTGCGTCGCGTGTCGAACGCCGCGGCGTTCTGCGGATCGTCGGCCTCGCAACCGAAGAAGAAGCTGCGGCCAAAGACCTGAGCGATCTCCTCGACCGCATCGATGCCGCTGCGCGCGAACTCGTCCCGTGGACTTTCGGCCGAACCGGGTTCCGAGAACGGCCACAGGGTCTGCTCGAGATCATCGATCCGAGCGACGACCTGCTCATCCCCGTACTCGCGCATCAGGCGGGCTAGCTCGCCGCGATCGACGCGCTCGTGATTGTAGCAGGCGACGGAGCGGCGGTTGCGCTTCTCGAAGTGGCCGATGATGTCCGAGTACAGCGTTGCAGCCCACGCAACCCCGCCCTCCAAGAACGCGAAGCGCAGCTCCGGGTGCCGCCGTGGCACGCCGTCCAGAAACAGCGCCCGGCACGTGACCTCCCCACCCGCGGCAAAGTTCCCCAGGTGATTGAACACGTAGCTCGAAGGGGAGTTCCGGCTCCCCCACCCCATCCCGCTCGAATGAAAGGTCGGAGAGACGCCCAGCTCGGCGCAGCGCCGCCAGACCGGCTCGTAGTCGTAGAGGCTGTCGGCCCCGAACGTGTCCATCCATTGTAATGGCCGGGGTGTCTCGCCCGCAGCGGCTACGTCGCGGAGCACGAAGCCGGCCAGCAGCACGGCCTTCATCCCGAGCCGACCGCAAGCGAAGTCCAGCTCGGCCAGGGCCTCCTCGGGTGTGTGCATCGGGATCACCGCGACCGGAGCGAGCCGATTGGCACAGTCACGGTAGGCGTCGGCAAAGTAGCGGTTGAACGCTCGCGCGCTTGCCCGCCGGATCTCTTGGTCGGCGATGTTGAAGACGATGAGACCGTAGGTCGGATAGACCACCGCGAAGTCGATGCCGATCTCCTCGAGTCGCTCGTACAACAGGCGCGGCAGCATCGCCGTGGCCCGATCGAGCGTGTTGAGCGCGGGGAAGGCCCACCACGGCGGCCGCATGACACCCCAGTCCCGTCGCTCAACGGGAGTGGACAGTGCCATTTTGCGGCTCATCTCGAGGACACCCCAGAAGCCGTTGTCCGCGCGCTCGCCTCCCACCTCGCGCAGGTAGTCACGCACGACCGGCAGGTACTCCAGGCAGTGGCCATCAGCGTCGATGATGGGATGATCAAGCCGCGCACGGATGCGCGAGGCGGCGGGGTTAGCGCGGGCCGGCACGACGCGGCCGAGCATCGCGACCGGGTGGGTCTGACGCAAGTCGGCGGGCGCGCTCCTGGACCGTTCGCCCGATGGCCAGATCGAGAAGAGAGCGGCCGTGTGACGTGGACTACCAGCGCACGGCAGAACACCCGAGCGAGAATCCGGCCCGCCGGAGCGCTTACTTCATGGAAGCCCGTTGTCCCGAGACGCGAAGTCTACGGGCAGACTCTTGATCTGACTCATCAAGCCCCGCTCGCTCCAACGGATCTCATCCTCGAGGAGACGCGCGTCTTGCGGAATGAGGTCGAGTGCTGCATCGATCATCATGCCGAGCTCCATGCGCGCAATGTTCGCGCCGATGCAGTAGTGCGGGCCGTGGCCGAAGCTCAAGGCGTCTCTCGTTTCGCGGCGCAGATCCACGGTATCCGGTTCGGGGAAGACCCGCGGGTCTCGATTGGCTCCCATCAGGCTCAGAACCACCAGCTGCCCCCTCCGCAGCACTCGCCCTCGCAGGTTCAAGTCCTCGAGGACGTATCGGGGCATGACAATGAGGCCACTGTCGTAGCGAAGTAGCTCTTCCACGGCGTTCGGGAGGATGGAGCGCTCGCGGCGGAGAAGGGAAAGCTGGTCCGGGTGCTTCAGCAGAGTGCGTAGCCCACGACTACACGCGACGCTCGTCGTTCCCGTTCCCGCCGACACCAGACCGGTCATCACGCGTGTGATTTCCTCGGCGATCGCGGACGTAGTCTCACCGCAAGCTCTGAGGAGATCTGAGATCAGATCGTCGCTTGGCACCGCGCAGCGTTCGTTGACGAGGCTGAGAATGTACTCACCCATCTCCGCAGTCGCCCGTTCCGTGCGCTGCCGTTTCTTTTCCGAAAGGAACGGGCGGATCGTAGCCGTGGTGTCCACTGCGAGCTTGCGGAAGCGAATCTGGTCCTCATCCTTTGGGGGCACTCCCAGGATGCGTCCGATCGCCGTCGCAGACACGGGGACCGAGAACTCCCCGAGCAGATCGACTACGTCCGTGCGTCCACGCAACGGTGCCGCGAACTGTTCGACGGCGTCCCGCACGCAAGTCTCCATGCGTGCGACTGCACGGGGCGTGAGAGCCGCTGAGACGAGTCGCCGCCCTGAAGATTGAGTGTCGGGGGTCGTCGAGCGGAACGGCATCTCCGACAGCCATCGGGCGACGCGCGGGTCGGTGGGCGCCGAGTAGCGGTCGTATATACGCGGGTCAGCCGTGACCCGCGGCTCGGAAAGCAGTAGGCGGACGTCTTCGTGACGCGTCACGAGCCACGCGTCCAGGCCCGCGAGCCAGCACACCGGATCGTGCTCCAGCAGGTGGGCGATGACCGGTGCAGGATCCGACCCGGGTCCGCTGATGATCGAAGGTTCCACAGGGTGTATGGGACCTTCTACTTGTTTCCTCTCGCTGATCAACGACCGAACCGATAGAAACTCTGAAGCGAGATACTCGAAGGCACGGGCCTCCTGAGCTCGCTGCCCGCTGCTGGCTGTTCCGCGAAACGACTTGATCAGCCATCGCTCATCGCCAGCTACGCTCTCAGCGCTCGAACATGACGCCGAACATCGCGATCGTACCCTCTGCGCGATAGCGGCCGGGGAGGATCAGCGCCTCTCCCGGGGCAACGTCACGGTGGTCGGCGAACTCTTGCCCGCCCATCCCTTCAAACGTCCAGGCACCTCGGCGCCAGACGATACCGCCACCCACGTTGACATCCTCGCCGTCGTAAAGCAGCGGGGAGACACCGGCGTTGCCGACAATGCGCGAGGCGTAAGCTGCGCCAGCCAGCAGACTGAGCGTCTCGGTCCAACGAAAGACGCCGCCGACACCGAACTTCCACTCGTCGTGGGCCGCGGGAACAAACGGCAGCGCCGTGCCGGCGAACTTGATGCTGGAATCCCCGAGCATGGTCGCATCCGTCCAGCGCACGGTTGCAGCGAGATCGAAACGCCCCCGACGATGCTGAACGCCGACGCTGATCTGCGTCGGTACCGTGAGCGTCAGATCGACGTCCCTGCGCTCGGTGCCAACCGGCGTGCTGCCGTCCATCCAGATGACCCCGGGCGTGCGCACGCCCAGCCCGAGCGACCAGTCGCGCATCGGTCTCCACGTTGCGCCCAGCATCGCCTGCATGCCGGGGCCGCGCAGCGTGTAGCGGATGTTCGAGACGGTGCCGGACGTCGGGTCCGGCAGCGGGAAGCGATTGCGCTGGTAGCCGAGCAGCGGCACCAGCTCGGCGCCCAACCACAAGCGCTCGCTCGCTTCGTAGGCGATTGCCAGGGGTAGCGAGACGATGCTCACCTCCGAAACGAACGTGGAGGGAACCTGAGGCGGCTCAGGATTGAAGTCGAAGCTCGAGCCGACGCTCCCGTGCATGCCGAACGCGAGCCGCCAGCGCGTGGCCCGCGTGTGAACGACGGCGAACGAGGGAATCTGCCCGATGAAGTCGTGACCTTTGTCGTAGCCTGCCGCTGCGCTGTGTACATCCAGCTCTGCAAACAGAAGCCCGAGACCAGCGGAGTAGGTCTGCTTGCGGAAGCCGACCAGGCCCGCCGGGTTGGAGAACAGCGCGGACTCGGGCGTGAGCGGCTCGGCGACCATCGCGCCAACAATCGCGTTGTCGGCGACGCCGACCGCCGGCGGCAGCAGCATCGACGCTGCGCCCTCGCGAGCGGCGATCGCTCCGGCGAGCAACGCCGTCAGCGCCGTGCGGACCGCCCGTGCTCGACGGGAACTACGGTTCGGCAGGTGGGGCCGTTGTGCGGTATGCGACAAACCATCGCATGATGGTCCGTCCCCGCTTGCGCGGCAGGTCGGGCGACGGCTCCGGCCACCATCGCCCGCCGCACGAGCTGAAGCGAGTATCGCGTCTCGCAGCCACGTCTTCGACGCTCGAGTGACCTCGGGCTCTGAGCCGCATCCAACGGGGCACCGTCATGGCGGCCGGGTGCACATTCACTATGATCTGTTCGCACACGATCGAGTGGGCGCGCTACAGCAGCTTACGGAACTGCTCGACAGTGAGCCCCAGTCACGGACTAGACCACCCATGGTGAAGACATTGACTGGGTTGTGACGGGGAATCGTCAGAATGCGCTGTCCGTCAGTCATCACGATGTGCTTACCCTGTCGCGCAATCCGGAAACCGGCTTTCCCGAAGGCGCGCACCGCATCGAGATGGTTCACACCCGGGACTTTGGGTAAGGACTAGACCGTGACTTCGACTTCGCGGATATCCTCTCCGCAAAGCTGTTGATCAACAACCGCGAGATACTCGCAGATCGCATCGCGAACATTCGCGATCGCCTCTTCCTCGCTAGCACCCTGCGACCAACAGCCGGGCAACCCCGGAATGGATACACTGTAGCCTTCCTCGGATTGATGGATTGCGATCTTGTACTTCATGCGTGATGCCCCGACCGTTGCACCACTATGTGCCCTACCACGGATCGACAACCCTGCCCACGCAGAATCCGTCGAAAATTACGGATCCGAATGTCGCCCACATGGAGAGAATGGGGTCAGGTCTAATTTCGCGTTGGCGAGATTAGACCTGACCCCATTCAGCGTAGCCCTGGCAGCACCCGCTCGCCGAACGCCCGTATCTCCTCCGGCTTGGTGAAGTTGATCGCCAGCAACGTCAGGCCGTGCGTGCGCTCCCGGCGGCGTAGCTCCGTCACCATTTCCTCCGGCGTCCCGATGAGTACCACAGGATGGCGAGCCACATCGGCGGGAGCCAGGGAGAAAAGGCGACCCAGGCTTTCGGCCAGGTTACGGGTCTCAGCGGGAGAAGCGGTCAGCGCGTAACTGAAGATCGTGGATGCGTAGCGGACGCTACCCGCCGGGCGTCCGGCGGCAGCCTCGGCGGCGCGCACACGCGCGAGCTTCTCGGGGAGGGTGACATCGGCGAACGCAACGACGGTGTCGATGGTGGTCGTGCCCGGGCCACCGATGGCCGGCGCCATGTGGATGATGTCTGCCCACGTGCCCGCGCGTCGCAGGATGCCGTTGCCGCTGCCGCCCAGCATGAGCGGCGGGTGCGGGCGCTGAACCGGGCGCGGCAAACAAACGGCATCGGTCACCCGGTAGTAAGTCCCGGCGAAGCTGAAAGGTGACTCGCCCCACAGACCGCGGATGACGGCAACCGCTTCGTCGAGCATGGCCAGCCGCTCGCTCACGGGCGGAAACTCGAGCCCCATCATCGCGAACTCGCTGCGCGTCCAGCCTGCGCCCACACCGGCGACCAGACGCCCGCCGCTCGCCTCGTCGATCTGGGCGAACAACCGCGCCAGCAACGCTGGGTGGCGGAAAAGAACGCAGGCGACGTGACTCCCGATGCGGATGGTGCGCGTGCGCTGCGCGAGGGTCGCCATCACGAACGACATCTCGTAGGCCGGAATGTCCCGCTGAACGGTGCCGAGCGATTCAAACACGTAGTGGTCCGGGACGAACACCGTACCGAAGCCGAGTTCCTCGGCGAGCAGCGCTTCTTCGACGATCGCTTCGATGCCGGTCTTGTCGCGGCGGACCTGGCCGCCGCCCACCTGGATCGCGAACTCCAGAGCCATCGGGCTAACCGAGGCTTGCGCGCTCGCGCACGAGAAGCACCACCGCGCCCGCCGACACGCCAATCGCCACCGCGGCGTAGACAACCACGAACGTGAGATAGCTTGCCCCCGGTGGTCGCTCGTTAAAGACCGAAAACAGAACGAGGTTGAGCACGACGTAGCCGGCGTAGGCAACCCCGAGCGGCAGCGCAATCCACTGCCGCCTCCAGACGGCGAGCGCACAGGCGAACAGGAAGACTCCGAACAGTGGCCCGGCGACCAGATTGGCCGTGCTGTCGAGTCGATGTCCGAAGAGCACGAATCCGGTCTCCGTCCCACCAAGCTGCAGCGGCTTCAAGAGATTGGATACGCCGAGCAGCGCGAACAGCACCGCGAACGTGTTGAGCATGGCTCTCTTTTAGCTGAGGAGATGGGGTCAGGTCCAATTTCCCGCTTCTCGGGAAATTGGACCTGACCCCGTATCTATCGCGACTTTGTCGCCTTCTGTACGTCGATCGCGAAGGCTTCGGTGAACGTGATCTCCACGGTATCGCCGACCTTCACTTTGTCGAAGTTCTCGGGGTTCTGGACGTTCACCGTGACCGTCTTCCCCTCGGGCCCGCGCAACACGGCCTCCTGGTCCTCACGGTCGAGCTTCACGATCTCGGCTACCACGGTGACGACGCGGGCGGCCATTCCGCCAGGCTTCGCGCCTGGCATGGCGCGCGCCGCACCTTCCTCGGCGGTCACAGCAGGCTTGGCCTCACCGGGCTTGAGTACCTGGAACGCAACCGATTTGTAGTACGTTACGACGACTTCATCGCCGCGCTTCACCTGAGCGAGGTTGCGGGCTTCTTCGCCGACGCGGATGGTCTCGGTGCTCCCGTCTGGACCACGCAGCGTAACCACGCGGCTCTTTTGATCGATCTTGTCCACCGTCGCTCGGACGGTCACCTCTTGATAGCGCGCGCCGCCCTTCGGCGTCGACGCTTCACCGACCGCAACCGTTGGCGGCGGCGGCGTCTTCGTCGCGCAAGCGGCAAGACCCAGCGCCAAAGCAAATCCCATCACCATTCTGGTGCTCGTGTTCACTCGATTCTCCTTATGTAAGCGGATCGTGGCGCGCCGGTATCAACGCGCGGCCCGGATGCCTACCAGATTCCCTCCCCCACTGAAATGGGGTCAGGTCCGATTTTCCGCTTTGCCGAAAATTGGACCTGACCCCATTCACTCCCGGGCGGGCGGGTCGCTGTACGCGTCACCACGGAGTACGCTCCGCTCGGATGAACCAGCCGGCTCCAAGCGTCGTCTCGCTGTTGCCCTCGGCGACCGAGATCGTCTGCGCGCTCGGGGCTGAGACCAGCCTCGTGGGCATCTCGCACGAGTGTGACTACCCGCGAAGCATCACGGACCGCCGTGTCCTGACGCGATCGCGGATCGCGACGGACGGTACGAGCCGAGCCATCGATGCCGCCGTGCGCTCGGTAGTCCGCGACGCGCTCAGCATCTACGAGATCGATGAGGCGGGCCTCGCCGCGCTCGCACCTGACGTGATCATCACTCAGGACCTCTGCGAAGTCTGTGCCGTCTCGCTCGACGACGTTCGTAGCGCCGTCGCGCGGATCGCCCGCCGAGAGCGCGTCGAGATCGTCAGCCTACGACCCACGCGGCTCCGTGATGTTCTCGATGACGTAGGGCGAGTCGCGACAGCGCTCGGCCGAGTGGTGCAGGGAGAAGCGCTTCGCTCCGAGCTCGACCGCCGCCTCAGCGCGATCGCGGCGAGATCGGCCCGAGCTTCACGGCAACCGCGCGTGGCGACGGTCGAATGGCTCGATCCTTTGATGCTCGGCGGAACTTGGATGCCGGACCTCATTGCGCTCGCCGGCGGTACTGCGGTTGGTTCGGAGGTGGGCGCGTCGGCGCGGACCGTCGCGCCACGGGATCTCGGCGAGCTTCGGCCGGACGTCGTGGTCGTCAAGCCGTGCGGTTTTTCTCTACCGCGCACGCTCACCGAGCGGGAACTCATCGATCGTTCGGTCGTCGCGGCGGCGGGACCTGCGACGCGCGTCTACGCCACCGACGGCAGCGCGTTTTTCAACCGGCCGGGCCCCCGTCTGGTCGAATCGCTCGAGATCATGGCCGCTTGCGTCCATCCCGATCTCTTCGCCGACTTCGCGGCGAAGCACCGCGAGGTGATCCAGCGGATCGTGTGAGTGGTGACACGGACGTCAGATCACCCCACCGCCACCCCGGCGTTCCTGCAGGCTTCGCTCGAGCTCCTGGAGGCGTTCCTCCAACTCGTCGAGGCGCCGTAGCAGCTCGTCGTATCCACGTTCGAGATGGTGCTCGAAGCGTTTCCCAAGCTCGCCCCAGCTTTCCGGGTCGGTCGGATCGAAGTAGGGCGCGGGCTTGCCATCGGGCTTGACCTTGACGACCTGCTGCTTGTGATCACGCAGCAGCTCGATCGAAAGCTCGCCACCCGCCGGCACCGCGGCCACGCGCCGGATCACGTCGCGCGGCAGCTCGACGGGCTCTCCATCCAGCTCCAAGATGACGTCGCCGGCGTGAAGCCCGGCGGCGGCGGCCGGCGACTCCTTCTGCACGGTCGAGATCAGCACCCCGTGGTCGGCCGGCGCGCCGAAATATTCGCGCAGATCCTCGGTCATTGGCTGCAGCGTGATGCCGAGCCGCGCCGGCCCCTGATGGCCCAAGCTACGCTCGAGCCAGGACGGGCGCGATTGGTTGTGGAAATTGCGCGCGTGCGCCGCCGGGCTCGCGGCCAACAGAACGGCGAAGACGGCGATCGTGATTCCTAGCTTGCGCGCACCCATCGAGATCCTCCGGACCGTAATTTCAGCGGCCGACCCCTGATCAGACGCGATCGAGACCGCGTTCGGTGATCGTCAGGACTCCGATCAGGCGCTCGAACGCGGAGCCGAGCTGCGGGCCCGGGAAGGAGTGTAGGACGATCTCCTTTGCGAGCAAGGCGGCCAGGTAACGGAGCTTACGCCGGACGGACTCGCCGGCGATGGCGAAGTCGCGATGGCCGACGTTGACCTGCCAGACTCCCTCGCACATACGCGAACGCCAATCGGCGCCACGCTCATCGATGAACGGATCGGGGATGCCGCTGCGGCGTCCCTGCCCGTGCTCAAGCGCATCGACGATCTCGACCGACGCTTCGGCATCGACGGCGTTTCCCCGTTCGCTGACCCGCGCGACAACCGTAACGGTGCCAATCTCGCCACCGGCAACCAGAGCGCTCGCGTGGCCGGCCGGCGGCTCCATCTGCGCGAGCGACGATGCGCACTCCCAGCGCACCTCGAGCGGGCGTGCGATGCGCAGGCCGCTGGCATCGTAGGCTTCCACCCGCAGCCTGCGGGTGCCGAGCCGCTCGACCTTCGTCTGTGCCGGGACGATCGCGGCAGTGGCAAGCTCGCCGGCCAGCCCAAGCTCGGGCGGCCCGGTGTCTTCGTCGATACCGGCAACTCCGGGGAGGCCGACGCCACCGGGAACCTGCGCTCCGCCACCGTCGTTCAGTCCGGCAAATCCGGCTCCTGACACGGGCTCGGCGAACGCGCGTGCTCGCTCGGTTTGAACGGCGAAGAACTCGTACTCGGGGGCCAGGCGCGGGACTTCGCGGAAGGCGCGCTCGAGCTGGCGCAGAACGTTGGCTTCGACCTCGGCGGCCACGCGCTGCTCCAGGGCTTCGATGCGCTGGCGGATGACTGGCTCGAGCGCGCGCACGGCGGCGGCAAAGGCCAGCGCCGCGGCGTCGGGCATGACCCCGCGGCGGGTCCCGGGTGGAACCTGGAAGTCGGCGAACTCGAGCAGGCCGTGCAGACGGGGATGAGTCCACGGCTCGCGCCGAAAGTCGGCGACCTCGAAGGCCGCGATGTCATCGTAGACCACCGTCCCGGCGCTCGACACGTTGACCATGCCTTCTTCGCTGCTGCCGGCGGGCACGATGTACAGCTCGACGCGGATCGCGGAGTAGCCGGGGACCGCAAGCGTATCGGGCAAATCCAGGCGCTCACCCTCGTAACGACGCGGGACGACCTCGAACACCTTGGGCGCGCGCCCACGCGCGATGCGGTCGTGGATCAAGATACGGGTCTGGTGGGCGAGGATCTGACCGCGCAGCTCGGCGCCCAGGTAGTCGGCCATGCGCCGGGCGGAGAGGCTGGCCAGGGCGGGCCGCTGAAGGTCGCGCACCACGACCTCGGTGCGGTGTTGATCGAGGGCGAGCCGCCCGCGGACTTTCTCGATCTCGTACTTGGGGGAGTCCTCGAACATCCGCAGCACAAAGGCCGCCTGGCCAGCGGCCTGCGAGCGGATCTCGAGCACACCGCCGATCGACCAGAACCCCAGAAGCCCGATCCCGTACTTGCCTTGGAGCATCAGCTCGCGCCGCTGATCGGGCGTCAGGTCCTGCTTGCGCGAGTGGCCGATGTGGGTAGCGATGTAGCGGAGCGCCTCGGTGCGCTCCAGCTCGGGGATCACTCCGGTGCCGTCATCGACGACGTGAAGCGCGGTGCACCCGGCCGGTCAGCGTATCGCTCGGCTTGCGCGCGCGCTTTGCCACGGGCGGCATGGTTGAGGAGAGCCGGCGGAGGTGCAACGGGCTAGTCACCACCGCTGGAGCGGCGTACGCTGCTCGGCGTGAAGACCGCGCTTCCGGTTCTTGCCCTCGCCCTGTTCCTCGCCGCAAGCCCAGCCACCGCCCAAGAACACGAGCTGCGCCTCAATCCCACGACCGGTGAGTGGGAGTTGCTGCCCAAGCTCGACTCTCCGGCCGATGAAGCCGTGCCCACCCCTGACGAGCGCGCAAGGCCGACCCCGCTACCCGAACGCGGCCCGGTTCTCTACCGCGGAGATGCTCCCGGCCGCGGCGATAACTTCCAGCGGGGCGACCTCCCCCCACGCGAGCCTCGGGATACGCCCTCACCGCAACCGCCGGGGAACGCCACCGATGGTCGAAAATCACCGTGAGTATTCTTGACGACGGGGGAAATCACCGTAGCCGATTTTCTACCTTGACAAGCGGATTGCCGGGGCCGTAGAAGCACAATCGAGCGCGACCTCGCCTCGGTCGATCTGCGCTCGGCGACCGCCACTGCCGCTGAGGCTTAGCGGTGCCGGACATGCGCCCAAAAGGGGGGCGACAAGGAGGGCATGCGATGCGAAAGCTCACGTCGACGATACTGGTACTGGGTACGCTCGTGGCCGTTACGAGCCTGGCGGTCCCGAGTCATGCCGGCAACTGTACGGGTGGCAAACTCGGCGCAGCCGGCAAGAAGGCGGGATCGAAACTCACCTGCCATCAGAAGGCAGCGAAGAAAGGCGAGACCACCGATTCTGTCTGTTTGACCAGGGCCGAGGACAAGCTCGACTCGTCGTTCATAAAATGGGAGGCGAAATCGCCTTGTTTTGCGCTTGGCGACGCACCCGCCATCGAGGCCAAGGTCGATGCGTTCATCGGCACGATCGTCGCCGATCTGCGACCGGTCGCCACGGCGAGCAAATGTGCGGCCGGCCAGCTCAAGGTCACCGGCAAGAAAGCGCGGGCCAAGCTCACCTGCCATCAGAAGGCAGCGAACAAGGGCTTCTTCGTCGATCCGGAATGCCTCACCCGGGCAGAGACCGCTTTCGATGATCGCTTCGCGACGGCAGTCTCCGAGGGCGACTGCCTCTCCGCGAGCACGGCCGCAAGCATCGAGGCGGCAGTCGATGCGTTCGTCGACGACGTCGTCGACGATCTACGCCCCGGACCGCACAGCAAGTGCACGGGGACGAAAGCCAGAGAGGCTGCGGACAAAACGTCGACCAAACTCAAATGTCACGCCGCCGCCACAAAGGCGGGCATTGCCGTCGATAGCGCTTGTCTGACCGAGGCCGAGACCAAATTCAGCGCGGGCTTCGCGACCGCCGAAACTTTCGCCGATTGTCTGATGCCCACCGGTGATGCGGCGGCAATCGAGGCCAAGGTCGACGCGTTCGTGTCGGACGTCGAGAGCGCGCTGCGGCCGGTGTCGACGGCGAGCAAATGCAGCTCGAGCAAACTCACGGCAACCGGAAAGGAGACGCACAAGAAGCTCGACTGTCGCGGCAAGGCGGTCCGGTTTGGCCTACCCCCCTCGAGCGGCTGCACGGACAGCTCCGACGTCAACGGCTTTACCAAACCGGAGAGCGGGGCCGACTGTCTGACCACCGGAGACGCAGCGGCCATCGAGGCGCTGATCGATGCCTTCGTCGTCGACACCTACGATGATCTGATCGGCCCTCCGGGCCCGACTACCACCACGACTACCACCACGACCTCCACAGTGCCGCCGCCCAAGCCACCGTGCGGCATCCTGCTCGGCAGTCCGGCCTGCGACGGCTTCTGCACGACGCTCGGCGATATGTGCTCGGATTCCGGCGGCGGCTGCATGTGTGCCGGTCCGGCGCCGGCTCCCTGCGGACTCTTCGCGCCTGCGCCGTTGTGTCTCGGTGACTGCCCACCGTTCATGGCCTGCGTGGACATGGCCGGAGTCTGCGTCTGCATGCCGTAACGTGGTCGCGACGCCGCAGAACGCGGACGTAGTCCAAGAGGGGGACTGCGGGAGGAGCCGGGTCACCGAGAGGTGATTCGCTCCTCCCGCGGCATCACTTTTCTAGCTCTTCGCGAATCGAGTACATCTTCTGCCGGGCCTCGACGATGTAGCCGTCGAGGTTGCGGCGGTGGTTGGCGAACAAACCGGACGCGCTGCCGTCCAGCACCATGAGCGGCTTGAGCGTAGCCGCGCGCCCGAGCGCATCGGCCACCTCGTCGATGACTTCGACGACCGAGGGCCGGTTGAGAAAGTCGACCGCGTACTCGCGCTTCACGGCCAGGATCAGATGGACCATGACGTGGGCGAAACCCTGCGCGTGGTAGAAGTAGTCGTCGGTGCGCCAGATTGGCACCGCGCTGCCGTCGGTCTCGCGCGTCTTGAACAGGTTGGCGTGCGCGTCGCCGAGCAGATCCGTCCAGTTCTGGAACAGGCGGATGAGCTCCACGTTGCGGCGGTTGATGGGCTTGGATCGCGGCGGTGTGGTGCGCAGTCCCTCGATGTAGCGTTCGACGCTCTGCGCGCCCTCGCGAAACTTGCTTTCGGCCGAGGGAAACCAGAACCGCTCGGCGTCGTTGCGAAACGCGGTCTCGGCGGCCACCAGGTTGGGGTCGTACTCGGTGGCGGAGACCTTGGTCAGATGGTCCTTGAAGACGCGCACGCTCTCGCGCAGCGCCTGGATGATCCCGAGCTGGCGATGGGCGTTGTTATCGGCCGTCAGACGCTGGCCCCAGAGGAAGAAGTCATTGGGGCGCCAGCCGCTTCCGCCGGAAAGCTCGTGGTCGATGATGGCGATCACGGTGGTGGCGAACGCCTCGCCGTTGGGCGTCGACTGGCCTTCGGGTTGCGCGTCGAGGAACGCGACGTGCAATTGGTCGTGCCGCTTCTGTGTGAAGTGAAGCACGAGTGGCGTCGCGCAGATCGCCGTCAGCAACAGGCCAACGACGACGGCCGAGATGCTACCTTGTCCGTGGTCCGTAGCCATGGCGGCATGGCTACCACGGAACCCGTGCTAGACGAATACCGCGCGCTGCGGAGCTACTTGACGCTGGTCACGTTGCCGGAGAAGCACTGACCTCCGACGTTGAGCGTCACCAGGGTCGTCGCCTCGGTCTCGTCGGCCGCACCCGGCGACCAGGCCCCCTTGGTCTTCACTTTGATCTTGAATCCGCCGGCGACCTTGTTGTCTACCTTCACCTGAGCACGCGTGATCGTGCCGTCCTTGGACTTGAACTTGTAGGTGTTGCCGGCCGTGTTGAGCGTGAACTCCTCGCCGAGCAGCCCCGAGTCGAAGATTTCACCGCCAGCATCTTCGAGGACGACCTGCAAGGTCTCGCGGTCGTAGGTTCCCAACACCACGGCGGCCTTCAGATTGAGCTGTCCCTTCTCGTCCTTGATCGACGCTTTGTCGCTGGAGCCCAGCCCGGTCGACGAGGTGCAGGGCATGCTCAGATTGTTGGCCGGGTCACTCCCCGCATCCGTCTCGTCTCCGTCACGGAAACCGTCCGCATCCCGATCGACGCCGATGCGGAAGCCTTCACCCACCGGCACCGCGGTGAACGTGATTTCCTGTCCCGGCGTATCCGCGAACGCACGCAGGGTGGCGTCGCTCAGCGTGCCGTCGGATTCGCGGTCGGTCTCCCAGGCGCCGCTGCCTACGTAGACCGCGCCACGCAGCTCGCCCCCGCGGATGCCCTTGGCTACCACGTCGCACTCGGGCGCATTCGGATCGTCCGGATCGTCGGGATTGTCGGGGTTGTCGACGCGATCGAGCAAAAGGTCGATGCGCGCCTCGACCGGGCCGCCGGTGGTGTCGGTGCGCGTGATCTGCTGGCCGACGATTGCGGCGTGGTTGCTCGGGAAGGCGAGCATGAACGTTTCGAGGTCCCGACGCGTCGGATCGCCGGGCGCGCCGGCCGGAATACCGGTCGGGTTGATCGCACCGTTCTGGTTGAACACCGTCGCGCTGTGGAAGCGGAACAACGAATCCACGCTGCCGTCGTGCAGGAACCCGAAGCCGCGCACCTGGTCGCCCTTGTTCGCATTGTCGCCGGGATTGAAGAACGGCACCGCCGGCATGCCGAACATCCCGACCTTCTGGTACATGTTGCGCAGGTGCGGAACCTTGAGGAACTGCGGCTCGTTCTCGAACGTCCAGCGGCCGTCGCTGCCGAAGAATCCGGGCCGCTCGATGCCGAACCCGGCGTTGCCGAGCGGATCGGTCGTGTGGCAGCCATCACAGTTCTCAAAGGTGTCGGAGACAGGACCAAAGAAGAAGTTTCGGCCCGTAAGCTGGTCGGCCGTCATCGAGTTGTCGAGATTCCGGATCGGGTTGGGCGGGTACATGACCTGGAGGACGAAGTCAGAGAACGCCTGCATCTCCTCCTCTTCCAACACCTCGCTGCGGCCGATCAGACCTTCGAAGGCCGGATTGAACTTCCGGAATGCGATGTCCTCGTTGAAGCTGCCGTTGTTGGGCTGCGCCGTCCCCTCGTCGTTGCCACCGGTCCGGTCGCCGCGCCAGTGCATCGAGCCGTGGTTGTCCATGCCGCGCAGGCTCTGCGTGGTCATCGGGCCCTTGAGCGCGCGGAAGTCCGGAGTTCCAAAGAACGGAATGTTCGGAATGGCGAACGGCCCCGGATTGGTGATCGTCGTGCCGTCGGGATCGCCCAGATCCCAGGCCAGCGAATCGAAATCGCCGAAGACGTGGCAGCTGGCGCAGGCCTGATCGCCGTGACTCGAAGTGAACCGGGCGTCGTAGAGGAATGGCCGCCCCTCGACCACGTCGCTCGGTTCGGGGTTGTGGAGCGCCAGGTGCACGGTCTCCAGCCCGGTGCCCGTGCTCACGATCGAGATCGAGTTGTCGAAGCGCGTCAGCACGTAGAGGCGGCTATTCGCTTCATCGAGCACCACGCCGGCAGGCCCGCCCCCGCTCAGCTCGACGTGATCGCTGGTGCTGGGAACGAACGTGTCGCTCTCCAGCTCGGCGGTGTCGAAGATGCCGACCTTGCTCGAGCCGAACGCCGCCACGAACAGCGTCGTGCCGTCGCTCGTGATCGCCATGTCGACAGGGAACGCGAGGCTCCGGTCGTTGACCGAGTTGGGGATCGGATCGCAGCAGTCGTTGTAGTCGATGTGCTTGTTGAGATGGATCGGCGTGACCCCTCCGCCGCCATCGAGGACGGTGATGCGGCTCTCGGCCAGGTGGCCGCGGACCGTGGTCCCGCCGAAGCCCGCAGCGAACTCACCGGGCCCTTCGAACCGCACCTCGTTGAACGCTTCGGTGTTGGACACGTAGATCTTCCCGCTCACCGGGTTGACCGCCATGTTGAACAGGACCGTGCCGACTTGAGGATAGAAGCCGCCTGGGCCGATCTCCTGCACGGGCGGATTGGCGTCGGCGTCGATCACGAACACGTCGTGGTCTGGCAGCGTGAAGCGTATCGAGGAAGCCCAGTCACGGCCCAGCTCGTCGAGCCACTGGCTGCCGTTGTAGCGCACGATCAGGCCGACCTCCGGCTGCGGGACGAGCAGATGGTCCGTGCGCGGATCGGGAAGACCGCTGGGCTCCCCACCGTCGGGAACGATGCCTTCGCTGAGCGCGGTGGTCTGGTTCCCCGAGTGGAAGACCGCCGCGTAGACCGTCGTACCGTCGGGAGAGACGGCGAGCGCGCGCGGCGTGTCGCCAAACAGGGTGATGATCGTCTCTTCGTCGCCACCGAGCGAGCTGCCCAGGCTGGTCGCGTCGAACACCCACACGTCGGCCCGGCCTATGCCTTCGGTCGTGAGCTCGGCCTCGATGGTCGGATGCAGCGGCGTGTTCTGACCGCGGTGAGCGGCGGTGATGAACGCACGATCGCCTCCGGTGCCGGCGAAGACGATGTCGCGCGGCTCATCGCCGACGTGCAACGTGCGGGTCACGCGCGCGTTCGCGATGGCCGTCACGTCCACGATGCTCACGCTGTCGGAGAGATGGTTGACCACCCACACCTCCGAGTTCGTGCGGGCCGCCACCGCGACCGGCTCCAGGCCGACCGGTACCGTGGCGACGTGGTCGAGCCCGGCGCCCGTGACGTCGAAGATCTCGAGCGTGTTGTCCGGCGTGTTGCAGGCGAACAGCCGGGCGCCGTCCGGCGAGAGCGCCAGCGGACGGACCGGCCCGGTTTCGAAGACGACGAACGCGCGGGCCGGCAGGCTGCCGGCGGCGACCAGCACCAGCGCAGCGAGTCCGGTCGCAATCCGACGGAAGAACGAGCCGCAACGGCGGCGCGAGTTCGGGTTGATCATGGGTCCCTCCAGAACGGCAGCAGCCTCGGGCGAGCAGACACGCAGCCCGCGCCTGCGCGTCGTTATCACTTGACGTACAGTCCAGTCAAGGAACAACCTCGCGCCGCCGCGCCCCGACTGGGGGAGTCCGACGTGCTAATCCGCGAGCAGCGCAGCGATCCGGCACTCCACCCAGCTTTGCATGCGGAAACCGCACAGGAATCCGCAGTGGCCGCCGTAACGCGTAACCTCGACGCTCAGGCAGTCGGGGGCATCGATGTCGGCGAAATCCTCGATCGGGATGATGGGGTCATCCTGCGCGGTGATGATCGTCGCCGGCACCGACAGTCCGGCAAGCTTCTCACCGCCGACGGCGTAGCCGTTGAAGTAGTCATCGACGCGATCGAAGTCCGTGTAGCGCGTGATGACGTACTCGGTCACCTCGCGAATCGTATTCATGCGTAGACAGGGTTGGAGATCGTAGAGAGCGGGAAACGCTTTCTGTTTCAGCGCCAGGGACCGCTGCCACTTGACGAGGAAATGCCGCTCGTAGACGCCCCACGCTCGCCCCAGAGCATCCATCGTGTGGATCGGCTCGATGACCGGCGCGACCGCCACCGCACCGTCGATCGCGATTCCTGCCTCCGGCGCGCGGAGCGCCACCCGCAGGGCAAAGTTACCCCCCAGCGAAAACCCGACCAGAAAAAGGCGCCGGGCCACATGATGACCGCGTACCCGTGCAGGCACACGACCAGACCCCGCACCGGCTCACCAGGCGGGGGTGGACGAAACTGTCCTTCGCTCACGCGCGCAGCATCGCGCTGGACCAGCCGGCCGGCAGCCAGGCTGCGCCCGGAGATGAGGGTGGTGTCTAGGGGAAGGTCACGCCGGCGCATGAACCTCAAGTGTAAATTGACGGATTGATTCTTGGGAAGCTTAGGAGTGCTGTGGCGCAGACCGGCACCCTGGGCTGCTATATAATGTTCGAGAACGCAGACGGAGTGCCCGGACTCGGACCGCCCGGTGAATGATCGCCTCCGAGCCGGCGTCCTATAACTCTGCAGACCGTATGCGGTTTCTCGTCGCGGCTTATGAAGCCAGACATCCCGCCAGAGAGGGGCTGTGCGGCGTGAGGATGGGAGGGATGGGGTATGAAGGAGAGCGATCTCACCTACGACGAGTCTGAACGTCCCCTTGACGAGCGCGAAGTGATCCCCTCCACCCGCCCGGTGCGGGTGATGGACCATCTACCCGAGGAGCTATCCGGGTTCCTGCGCTGGCTCAGCAGGGTCATCCGAGCACTGTGGACTGCCGTCTACCACGGCGGCGGGTTCGTCGTGGTCTCGCTGGCCGGCTACATCCGCCACCATCCGGTCCACTCGGTCGCCAATCTCGTCATCGCCTGCTTCGCCGTCCTGCTCCTGGCGACCGGCTTCCGCGTGAACGAGGAACTGATCGGTCTGCGTCTGTCGGACAACACCGTCCATCAGATCGCCATCGCCTCCCGTTACACACGCACCCATACGCTGGAGGATCCGGACACACGCGGCGTGCGTGAGTTCATGGGTGTGGGCGCGCCGGGCTGGGTCCAACGGGAAGCGGTTCGCGCCATCTTGGCCACGGCCCACGACGCCAGGCTCTCGCTCGAGCACCAGGCGGTCCTCCTCACCACCGCCGAGATCGAGTCCGGCTTCAATCCGATGGCCACCGCGACCACCACCACCGCCTGCGGTGTGTTCCAGTTCATCCGCACCACCGGCAAGGTCTTCGGCCTGGATGCCTCCGAATGCCTGGATCCGTGGAAGTCGTCCAAGGCCGAGATCACCCACTACCTCCGCAACTACAAGAACCGCATCGAGTCCCAAGTCGAGTCGATCAGCGGACCCGAGAAGCTCATCAAGATGTTCGAGTTGAGCTACTACCTGCACCACGACGGGCCGCTCTCGACCGAGCCTTCTCCAGAGTTGAAGGCTACGGTGCTGGCCGGGGTTCCGTTCCTGTTCCGCGTCTACGAGATCCTCCAAGAGGAACAGGCGGCGCGCCAGCACGAACCGACGTTCATCGACAAGCTCAAGGTGGAGATCGATGAAACCTGGTCGATGGCCAGGGCCGTCCCGCGCAGGCTGCGCGCGATGATGCCGGCCAGTCGTCGCGCCGACGGCGAGCTCGAGAACGCGCCAAACATTCAGAAGAGCGCCGGCTGATACGCACTCGCCCGGGCTCGGCCATGCTTGCGCTCGGCGCCAGCGCACGACACACAGCCTGTGGAATGACGGCCGGCGGGCCGGATCGGGTGAGTTTGGTGCGGGGGGTGGCTCTGGCCGCCGCGCTTGCCGTGGTCCTCATGAACGCTTCGGCGTGCCATCCCGGCGCACGCCAGACCGACCAAGCGACTGGTCCCTGCCCGCAGGAACTGTCTCCGGCATCGGGCTCGACCGCGATTCCCACCCAGAGCGGAGCCGGGCGCGCTCTATGGGTGGACATCGACGCGCGCGGCGGGCCCTGTTCGGACGCACGCCCGCGGGAAGAGGTAAGCCCTACCGCGCCCTGGTGCACACTCGGGCGAGCCGGCATCGCCGCGATGGCTGGAGACACCGTGCACGTGCGCGGCGGCACCTACCGCGAGACGTTCCCCTGCGAGCAGTGCAACGCCAACGCGGTCCTACAGGTGACGGCGAGCGGGCTGGCCGATGACTGGATCCGCTATCGCGCCGAGCCTCGCGAACAGGTCCAGATCGTTCCGTCCGGACCGGAGATGCAGGGCATCTCGATCAAGCAACCGGCGATAGGTCAGCCACGGCCGCGGTTCATCGAGATCAGTGGCTTTCAGGTGCGCGGCGCCAAGAAGAACTGCGTGGAGGTCAAAGATACGGCCGACATCATCCTGCGCGACCTCGAAATCAGCGACTGCGGCAGCGGCGCGGTCGAGCTGCACCGCACGGCGCGCGTGACGCTGGAGGCCAGCCGGATTCACGACAATCGGCTCGGTGGATGGACCAGCGCCGTCGATCTCTACGAGTGCGGCGACGGCCACGTGGTGCGCGGCAACCGCGTCTGGTCCAACCGCGACGTCGACCCGCGCCGCACCGAGGGACACGGTCTCACCATGGACTACTGCAAGCGCTGCGGGGGCGCGCTGGTCGAGAACAACGTCATCTACGACAACGACGGCTGGTGCATGGCGGTATTCGTCAGCGACGGCGCGACGATCCGTCACAACACCTGCTGGATGAACGGACGCAAACTGGACGGATCCGGAGAAATCTCCCTGCTCGGCTCCCGACACTCGGTGGAGAACAACATCCTGGTGGCCAGCTCCGGCGCTCCGGCCCTGGTCATTCGCGCCACGACCAAGGATTGGCCCTCCGACTGGCTGACGATCAGCGAGGATCACAACCTCATATGGGCGCCCACCCATGACGAGATCGTCATGTGGCGCGACCAGGGGCCCGCGACCCTCGCCGATTACCGCAGACGCAACCAGCGAGGCTGGGGCGAGCACGGCTTGCAGACCGACCCGCGGTTCATCGATCCGCGGGCGGGAAATTTCCGGTTGGCGCCCGGGTCGCCGGCGATCGACGCCACTGGCAAGAAGAACGCGCCGAGCATCGACATCGACGGTAACGCACGGCCCAGTGACGGAGATGGAGACGGGACCGCGCGCTACGACCTGGGCGCCCACGAACGATAGGCGCCAGCGGCGCGTAGGCGACGTGTTCGGCTACTTCACCCGCTCCATGTAGACGGCGTCGTCGGTGCGGATGCGGATCACCTCACCCTCGCCGATGAAGGCCGGCACCTGAACCACCAACCCGGTGGAGAGCTTGGCCGGCTTGCGCTGGGCCGAGGCTGTCGCACCCTTCATTTCGGGCGTGGTCTCGACGATCTTCAGATCGACGGACACCGGCAACTCCAGACCCACCGGCGATCCTTCGTAGAGTAAGACGTCCAGAACGGTGTCGGGCTGGATGAACAGCACCGCATCCCCGAGCGCCTCCTCCGTCATCGTGGTCTGGTCGTAACTCGTCTGATCCATGAAGTGGTAGCCAGCCGAATCGTGGTACAGGTACTGCATCCGGCGCGGATCGAGGTGCGCTTTCTCCAGTTCGTCCTCCGACCGGAACCGCTGATCCTTCATGACTCCGTTGCGGAGGTTCTTGAGCTTGGTCTGCATGCGGGCACGCAGGTTTCCGGGCGTCTGGTGCAATGCATCGAACACGCGCCAGAGCTCGCCCTCGAACTTGATGATCATGCCGCGCCGTAGCTGGCTTGCCTTCATGGATGCCTCTCTCCTGGGATTAAAGGCGGCTATCCTGGCACAAATCTCCGGCCGGGCCGAGCGTCGTGCACCGCCGGTGTCCAGCGCAGCCGAGATTCCTGCTATAACGTGATGGGAGTGCGGGGGTGAGGAGCATGCAGCAGCCAGCTAAAAAGATTCTTTTCGCGGACGACGATCCCCAGATAAGCCGCCTGATCGTCGGCGTTCTCGAGGAAAACGGCTTCGAGGTCGTACACGCCGGCAACGGGCGGGAGGCGCTGGCAGCAGCAGCCGCCCACCGGCCCGATCTGGCCATTCTCGACATCGTCATGCCCGTCCTCGACGGGATCGAGACCGCCGCGATGCTGCGACGCCAGCCAGCGACGGCGCAGATGCCGATCATCGCGCTCACCGCGGCTGGCTCTACCGTGCGCGACGCCGGCCAGGACGAGAGCTCTCCGTGGTCGGCGACCCTACAGAAGCCGGTCAAGGTCCGCCAGCTCGTCAAGCTCGTCGGCTCGCTCACCGGTCAGCCCGACTTGGAACCGAAGATCAACTGGTCACGACTGACGACTGCGCTGTGGAGCGAGAAGTACGCCGCACAGACGCGCGGACGCGTCGAAGCCGAGCTTGCGCGCCTGGCGGTGCTGGACGCCGCACCGCACGCTCCCGACCTCCTCGAAGCGACACGGGTGATGGCCCACCAGCTCTCCGGATCGGCGTCGACCTTCGGCTATCACAAGGTCGCCTACATCGCGCGTGAAATGGAGTCGCGGGTGCTCGCCTGGCGCGACGCTCTGGTCCCGCCGGCCGAGCGCGAGATCGACTACCTGACCAAGAAACTCGAAGAGATCCTCACGCTGCTACCCAGGATCCAGGCCAAGGCACCGGCGGCCACCCCGGCTTTCGAGTCATCCTTCGGCGCCGAAGCGCCCAGCGCCGCGCGCAAGCGCATCGTGCTCCTGCACGACGATCCGGAGTTCGCCAAGACGTTCGCTCGCTTGGCGCACAAACGCGATCTGCGCGTCGAGAGCTTCGACACCTTGGCCGCGTTGACCAAGCGGGTCGAGGCCCATGCCAGCGACCTGGTCGTGCTGGGCGGAATCCACACCGGGCGCGGCGACTATGATGCCGTCCGCCGGCTGCACAGCGTCGACCCCGACCTTCCCATCTTCGTGCTGGCCGCCGAGGACTCTACACCCAGCCGGGTCGCTGCCGTTCGCGCCGGGGCCAAGAGGTTTCTACACGTCACGCAAGAACCGGCCAACGTCGTGGATGCGTGCGTGGATTTTCTCGCGGCAGGTCGCGCCCACGGCGGCCGGATCATGGTCCTCGACGACGACAGCGCGGTGCTCGACCTGGTCGAACCGACGCTGACCGCCAATGGCTGCGAGGTCTACTGCCTGTCCGACCCGGCCACGCTGTTCGAGCGACTGCGGGCCGTGAACCCCGACGCCTTGCTTTGCGACATCGACATGCCGGGGATCAACGGTGTGGAGCTGACCCGAGCGCTCCGCGCCTCCGAGCACTGGTCGCAGCTGCCGATCCTGGTGATGAGCCGCTACTCGGGCTTCGAGCAACGGGCCGAAGCCTATCAGGCTGGCGCGGACGACTTCCTGGCCAAGCCGCTGGTCGCCGACGAGCTGGTGGTGCGCGTGACCTCGCGCCTGGAGCGCGAGGCGCTCAAGCGCGGCGCCCTGGAGCGCGATCCTCTGACCGCGCTTCTCAATCGCAAGACCTTCTTCGCGCGCGCCTCCCAGGCGATTCAGCGCTGTGGCGGCGACGGCCGGGACCTGACCCTGGCGGTGGTCGAGCTCGAGCATTTGACCACGTTCGTCCAGGCGCACGGCATGGAGGCCGCTGACGCCGCGATCAAGGCGGTTGGCGAGTGCTTGGAGGCGACGTTCGGCATGACCGCCAGTGTGATCGGCCGGCTCGCCGGACCGTTCTTCGCCGTGCTCGAGTACGATACGACCGTCGACGAGCTGGCCGCGCGCTTGGAAAGCGGCCTGGAGCCGCTCGCGAGAGAGAAGCGGCTGGCCCCCGACGAGCGCTCTCCCGAAACGGTCGGCATCACGGCCGGTGTGGTGGCTTGCCTGCCCGAGGCGTCACTCGCCGACCTGATCGACCGCGCTGCCGCCGCCAAACGCAACCGCAACCGTGTCTCGGTCTACAAGCTCGCTCACGGCGCCGGTGACGGCCGCGCGCCCATCTACCTCGTCGACGACGACAAGATGCTCTGCGAGATGCTCGCCTACGCGCTGCAACGGGCGGGCTTTCACTGCGAGGTCTACCACGCCGGTGACGACGCCTTGCGCGCCCTCCTCGAGGCACCGGCGCACGGTTCGCGCCCGGTGGTGCTGCTCGATATCGACCTGCCGCGGATGGATGGCATGAGCGTGCTCCGCGAGCTGGAAACCGAGCGGCCCGGCCGCTACCAGGTCGTGCTGCTCACCGCACACGGCGGCGAGGCGGCACAGATCGAGGGTCTACGCTCGAGCGCCGTGGACTACATGGTCAAGCCGATCAACGTGCCGCTGGTGATCGAGAAGATCCGCAAGCTCGCGGATGCCGCGCGCGTCTGAGCGCCGAGCCGGCCGGCCGGCGTCAGAACAGATAGTCCAGGCCGAAGCCGAAGGTGAGCTGTCCACGATCGTCGCGGCCCCGCCGCTCCTGAGACTCCCACCCCAGGGCGAGCTTGCCGATGGTGTGGCCGGTCAAGCGCTTGCGCCCCTCGGCCATGCCTCCGGTCGTGTCGAGCTCGAACAGGCTCTGGGTCGCCGCATCCCCTTCGAGCGAGCTCCCGTGCGCGAACGTCAACGTGAGGTACTCTTCCTCGTCGGCAAAGTAGCGCCGGCCGCGCAGCACCCAGGAGGTCGAGCTGTCGCCGGAGACCACGGTCACCAGCGGCCGGACCAGGAACCAGTAGTTGCCGACGTAGTAGCCGATCGAGCCGGTCAGCGTGTTGGCCGACGAGTCGAAATGCACCTGCCGCCAACCAAACGAGCCTTCCAGGTTGAATGGCAGCGCCTGATACAGCTCGGCGGCGAGCTGATAGTCAGGGAGATGATCCTGGGTGGATACACCGGCATTGAGATAGGCGTAGGTGCCGGCACGAATCGTGGGGTACCACTCGACCTCGAACAGACCAGCCGAATCGGCGAAGCGGTTGTAGTAGCCGGCCCGACCGATGATCGACCCGCGTGCGGTCTCGCGTTCGAGCCCGATGTTGAACTGATGCCAGTCGGCGAATTCCTTGTCGAAGGCCTGCAGGAAATACTCGGTCATCGCCCGATAGCGCACCCGGTGCCCCGCCGCGGCTTCGCTGCCGGGCCGGTCGGGGCGGCCATGGATGCGATCGCGAACCAGGATCGCCATGCGCTCACCGATGCTGGGCGTCTGTGCCTGGTCCTGTGGCTCCAGGTCTGACTCCGCCGCGCTCGGAGGGTTGCCCCCCCACTGATCGAGATCAGCCAAGAGCTTGCCTGCAGCAACGTTGTCCGGCTCGCTGGCGAGCACGCCCGCCGCGCCCTGCTGGCCGAGGAGGGTCGCGCACAGGATCAGCACGCTCGACCAGGCCGGCCGCCGCCGTCCATCTCTCACGGGGATCATCGGCTTCGCGCGCATCGCTTCACGCTTCCGCCGAGGCAAAGCCTCGTCGCTTCATCACGCCCCAGCTCTTCGAGCCGCGCCACGCGCTCCAGAATCCGCGCAGCCGCCACAGCACCGTGAGCTGCCGGTAGCCGAACGGCTCGAGCGCGGCGTACAGGATCATCAGCAGGAAGTCGCGCAGGCGCGGGTAGCAGCGGAAGGTCACCTCCTCCAGCACCACGCTCGCCGCCGTGAGCAGCATTCCGTAGCCCCAGCAGGCTGCGAGGAAGAGCGCGCCCGCCCTCCAATCGATGATCCCGAACCACAGACCCACCACCGTGATCACGATGCCGAAGGCCTCCACCACCGGCGCGAGCATTTCGCCGAGCGCGAAGAACGGCAGCGTGATCATCCCCACGCGCCCGTAGCGCAAGTTGAACAGCATGTGCCGGTTGAGCCAGATCGTCGCGATCAGACCGCGGTGCCAACGTTCGCGCTGTGAGGCAAGCGTGGCGAGATCCTCGGGGGCCTCCGTCCATGCGATCGGGTCGGGCACGAACGGGACGCTGTAAGGCCGTTTGCTGAGAAGCAGATGCTTGTGCAGGCGGACACAGAGGTCCAAGTCTTCGGCCACCGAGCCCGCACTGAAGCCTCCGATCTCAACCAGGACGTCCGTGCGGAAGACCCCGAAGGCGCCCGAGACGATCAGGTTGCCTCCGAGTGGATTGAAGCCGAGCCTGCCGAACAGGAACGCGCGCAGATACTCGGGCACCTGCATGCCCGCCAGGTAGTTACGGGAGACGCGCGGCTCCTCGACTTCGTGGCTGCGGATGACGCAGCCGTTGGCGATGCGGATGGTGGCGCCGGCACCGACGACGTGGGGATCGTGCAGGAAGACACGGGCCAGCCGAATCAACGCATCGTGATCGAGCAGCGTGTCGGCATCCACGAACATCATCAGCGGGTAGCGCGCCACACCGACCGCGGCGTTGTGCGAATCGGCCTTGCCGCCGTTGAGCTTGTCCAGGACGACCAGATCGGGCCGGGTGCGCGAGCGGTAGTACGCTTGGATCGGCTGGACCGGTATCGGGTGCCGGAACACTGGCGGAATCTCGTAGAGATCGTAGCGTTCCCGCAGCCGGTCCAAGGTCTTGTCGGTCGAGCCGTCGTTGACGATGATCACCTCGTGCCTGGAGTACTGGAGCGACAGAAGGCACTCGGTGGTCTCGCAGATCGATTGCTCCATGTTGTAGGCCGGGACCACGATCGTGATCGGCGGGAGCGAGTCGGCCGAGAGGTACGACGTCAGGTGCTCGTCCTTGTACGTCTCCCAGTGACGCCAGAGCTGGGGGATCGAGAGCATCAACAGCATCGCGTAGAAGCCGTTGAGCCCGACGAAGTAGACCAGCACCAACGTGTCGGTCGTGGCGATGAACTCGCGTAGATAGTCGACCGTCACCTCACGCCCCCACGGCGTAGCCGTCGTACTCGGTCATCGCGTCGTCATCGAGCGAAAGGATGTAGCGGGCGATGTCTGAGGTCCGGCCACCGACCTCGCGAACTCGCCGCAACGCGCGGGTTCCCTCGGTTCCGGCCGAACGCAGAGCCATCGCCGCGTGCAGGCGCACCACTTCGTCCGGATCGCCGAGCGCCAGCTCCAGGACGCCAACCGACTCGCGCGCCCGCATCGTGCCGAGAGAGTGTGCGGCCCGCGCCCGCACGGTTGCGTCCGCATCGGCCAGCATCGAGATCAAAGCATCGCGGCTGCGTGGATGGGGAAAGCGGCCGAGCGCATGGGCCACGGCCGAGCGCACCGTCACATCGCGATCCCTCGCCGCCGCGAGCACGGGCTCGTAGCAACGCGTGTCGCCAACCTCGGCCACCAACGTAATGAGCGCGGAGGCGGCCTGTGGTGAGAGCGGACACGCCAGACGCTCGGCCACGGCCTTGCCGAGCTCTTCGGGATGACGCCGCAGGGCGCTGAAGATGTACCGGCGCAGCACATCGGGTGCAGCCAGCCCCTCGGTGAGTGCCCGCCGGACCAGGTCGGCGTCGACCACGCGACCGAGAATGCCGAGAGCCGCAACCCGCACGATGCGATGGGGGTCGCCGAGCAGCCGGCGCACCACCGAGAGGTCTTCAGCCCCGCCCATCATCGCCAGGCAACGTGTGGCGGAAAGCCGGCGCCACCACAGCCGCGAGGTCGCGTAGCGCAGCATGCGGCGAAACCAGACGGTTTCCCTCACGATCGCGAGCAGGCGCTCCCAGCGCTCTCCGTCGATGGCGACGGCTGCCTGTTTGAGAAGCACGGCGACCGTATCCTCGCCGGTCCGGTCCAGCAGCGAGCAAATCGCGGTCGGCTCAGTTTCGCCGGCGAGCCACTTCTGCAGCTCCGCCATGGCGATCGCGCGCTCGCGCTCCGCCCGCTTGCCCGTATGAACCAGGACGAGCCGGCGCACCGTCATGCCGAGAAGAAGCAAAAGGATGAGGGCCGTCTGGGCCAGCGTGGCCAGCAGCAGCAGTTCGTACGTCATGCGTGTGACCAGGAATGAGCAATGGCTGTGCCAGGTGCGCTGCCTCCTGCTTCGGGAGAATTGGCGGAATCGGGATGGCCGCCGTTCCGTGCCCGTACGAGTAGGTACACCGGTGCCCAGGGATGATCGGACCCCCGCCTGAGTTGCCGGCTGGCATTTGAGTCCGTATCCTTAGGACTTTCCCCCTCAGCGGACGGGCTGAGGAGTGGTGAGGAGGATGTCGAGAATGCTGGGGAGAAAGCTGCTGATCGTGCTCTCGTTGGCCATGGCCGGGCTCGCGGCCAGCGTCGATTTTACCCTTGCCGACAACTGCACGAGCGCCTGCAATCAGGTCCGTAGGGTCTGTCGCGAACAGAACAAGCTCGCCAACAACGGCCAGAATGAAGTCTGCGACGGTGGCCGCGGCCAGTGTCGCACCGACTGCGGCGGCAACGGCGGTTGCCCGCAGAGCTGCAACCGCGCGCGCAGCGACTGCCGGGCCGACGCCCACGGCCAGCGCAAATCCGACGACGAGCTGTGCGAGGCCGGCCGCTCGGTCTGCCGGGAGACCTGCGACGGCGACGACGCGGGATGTGTGGACGACTGTGGCGAGACCGTGACCGGCTGTCTCAAGCAGGCCAAGCGGAATCACGATGGCTGCCGCAAGAACTGCAAGACCGCTGCCGATCAGGAAGCTTGCCGCGCGACTTGCAACTCCGAGCTCGTCGCCGACAACGACGCATGCGTCACGGCGTTCGACGACTGCCTGACCGACTGCATGACGGGGACGACCTTGGCGCCGACCACCACGGTGCCCGAGGGGCCTTAGAGCTCGGGCGGCAGCTCCCCTTCAAGCCGCGCCACCACGGTCGCGCACACCAGATCGCCCACGACATTGACCACCGTCCGGCACATGTCGAGGAACCGGTCCACGCCGAGCACGATGCCGATGCTCTCGCCGGGCACCCCAATGCTCTCGAGCAGGATGACGATCAAAGGCAGCGAGCCGCCGGGCACGCCGGCCGTCCCGACGCCGGCCAGCACGGCCATGAACACCACGGTCATCTGCGCCGGCAGATCGAGGTGGACGCCGAAGACCTGAGCCAGGAACAACACGGTCACCCCTTCGAACAGCGCGGTGCCATTTTGGTTCGCCGTGGCTCCGACCGTCAGAACGAAGGTGCCGATGCGCGGCGGGATGCGCAGGTCCTGCTCGGCGGTCATCAGAGTCTGCGGCAGCGTGGCACTCGAAGACGAGGTGGAGAACGCGGTCAGCATGACCGTGCGGCAACGGGCGAGCCACCGCAGTGGCTGGACGCCCGCGATGAATCTAAGCGCCGCCGAGTAGACGACTAGAAGCTGTAGGCCGAGCCCGAGCAGCACGATACCGACGTAGGCCCCGAGCTGGACGAGCAAACCCGGCCCGCTGCGGGCGAACGCCGCGAACAGCAAACCGGCCACGCCCAGCGGCGCCAGAGCCATCGCCCAGTCGACGATGCGAAGCGTGGCCTGTTGCACGCCGTACAGGACCGACAACAAACCCTCGCCGCGCTGATCGCGCACCTGAGCCAACGCCGCACCGAAGATGACGGCGAACGTCATGAGCGCGATCATCTCGCCTTCCAACGCATGAGCCGCGGCAGCCACGGGGTTGCGCGGGATGAGCGCGAGCAGCGTATCGGCGAAACCTCCGGCGGCGCGTGCGTTCTCGATGGCGCGCGCTGACGGCTCGGCGGCCGAGCCCACCAGCGCATCCCGCAATGCCGGATCCAGCCCGGCGCCGGGCTGGAACAGCTCGACCAGGGCCACCCCGATCAGCACCGAGATCGTGCTGGCCACGACCGTGCACACCAGGGTCTTGAGGCCCACGCGTCCCACTCCGTGCACGCCGCCCAGCTCGACCGTTCCAAGCACCAGCGAGGAAAAAACCAGCGGCACCACCGCCATGAAGATCAGCCGCAAGAAGAGCTGCCCGACCGGCTGGGCCACGTGCTCGACGGTCCAGCCGATCCAGACACCCGGCGCCACCGCGGGCGCACCCAACCCCAGAAGCACCCCGGCGATGGCGCCGCCGAGCAACAGTCCATGGCGCCGGCCAACGGGGGCGCGCACGAGCGGAGCCGCTGGCGCGCCCGGGGACCGCTCGCTCATCGAGACCACTCTGTGGGGCGCGAGCGCGCCGTAGATGTGGCGGGCACCGCGCGCAGGGTCCGGAATGCACCGGTTGCCAGGTAAGCGGCCAGTGCGAGCAGCAGGAGGGCCACGACCGCGTTGGCAAGCGCCGGCGTCGTCACCTCAGCGGTTCCCGCCAGCGCTTTGAAGAGAACCGCCGACTGCATGACCAATGCCGTCATGGTCATGACCATGAGAAACAGCATCGGCAGCAACGTGAACAAATAAGGCCGTCCGCTCCGCTTGAGCCAGACCGAGATCACCAGCAACGTCAGCGCAGCCAGCAGCTGATTGGAGGTGCCGAACAGCACCCAGTAGGTCATGTAGGCCTTCGAGCCCGACTCTGCCGTGAGCACGAAGGCGAGCGGCGCGCCCACCGTGGCGAGCGTCGCCAGGATCGCCGTGCCCAGCGTGCGCCGGCCGAAGAGCTCCTGAAGGATGTAGCGACCCAGGCGCGTGGTCACGTCCAGGGTGTCGAAGACGAACGTCGAAAACGCCATGCTGCCGAAAACCGTTGCCGCGAGCGCATGCTCCTTGCCGATGATCGAGGTCAGGAAGCGGCCGATGCCTTGCCCGTAGATCGCACCGGGCGCCCCTTCGGGACGGGCGACGATCGCGACCGTTGACAGAGCGATAAGGGCGACGAACCCCTCCAGCAGCATCGCACCGTAGCCGACCTCGCGGCAGTCGGATTCTCTAGCCACTTGCTTCGAAGTGGTCCCGCTGCAGACCAGGCCGTGAAAGCCACTGCATGCCCCGCACGCGATCGTCACGAACAGGAACGGGAACAGCAGATTGGTCGGCGCGGTCGCCACCGGCGAGACGAAGCCGCGAAATGCCGGCTGCTCGATCGAGGCCCCGCTGGTGAACACGCCGATCGTGCCCACAGCGAGCACCAAGTAGAGGAGGAAACCGCCCAGGTAGCCGCGCGGTTGCAGCAACATCCACACCGGCGTCATGGACGCGATCAGGCAATAGGCCAGGATGATCACGCTCCAGACCCGGTGCGGCTCGGCAACATCCAAGGCGAACACGCCAGAGAGCTGAGTGCCGAGCCAAACCGCGCCCAGGGTTGCCGGCACGAAGATCACGGTCAGCAGCCAAAGCGGCGGCCGGAGCCAGCGCTGCACCATGCCCATGACGATGGCGAGCCCCAGGTAAAGCGCGCTGGCCATCGCCACTGCCCCACCCTGATCGAAGTCGACGCGAATGCCCTCGAGCTCCTCGACGTGGCCGATGAAGGTGCTGGCGGTGACGTCCGTGAAGGCGACGATCACGTAGACCAGAGCGATCCAAATGAACGCGAGAATCGCGAGCCAGGCGCGCTCACCCAGGTGCGTGTGCACGATGCCGGCGACCGACAGCGCATCGTGCCGGACGCTCGCCACCAGCGCACTGATGTCGTGGACCGCACCGATGAAGACCACGCCGAGCGTAATCCACAGGATGCAGGGCAGCCAGCCGAACTGCTGGCAGGCAAGGATGGGTCCCACCACCGGACCGGCGGCCGCGATCGCGCTGAAGTGCTGGCTCAGCAGGTAGAAACGGCCGGTGGGTGCGAAGTCCACACCGTCGTTCCGCGCCACGGCCGGCGTTACCGTACGGTCGTCGAGCCCGAACACACGCGCCAGCACGCGCCCGTAGATCGCGTAGGCCGCGATCAAGACGGCGAGGACCACGCTGGCTAGAAACGGCAACGTCATCGCGGATTTAGAGTGGACGCGGCACGGGGCGCGCGGCCAGTCAGCCCAAAGGCAGCGCTCAGGTCAAGCCGCTTGCGAAATGGGGTCAGGTCTAATTTCGGCGATTCCTTTAGGCTCTGCCGAACGTATAGCCGAAATTAGACCTGACCCCATTTCGCCCCTACCATCGCCGCCGGATTGACCACGGATTCAGCCTCCCAACTCTCGCGTGCGCGATGGCGGTGCGCCCGGCTCTCGACGGTCGCCCTGCTGGTGGCGGTTCTCGTCACATCGCAGGCAAGCGCCGGAACGGTCACGGTGCCGGTCCGGCTCGATCACGCCTTCATTCGCCGGCTGCTGCTGGCCGAGATCTTCGATCAACCCGATCAGAGCGCCCGCATCTGGGAGGATCCCGCCGGCTGCGGTCATCTGACGTTGCGCGATCCCCAGGTGCGCACGGCCCAAGGCGCGCTGCACATCCGCAGCACCGGTGAGGCAAGCTGGGGTGTGCCCTTCGGCGAGCGCTGCCTGATGCTCACATCGTGGAGCGGGTGGATCGAGCTCTTCGAGCAACCGGAGTTGGATCCCGACGAGCCCATCATTCACTTCCGGATCGTCGACTCGAGGATCTATGGGCCAGACGGATCGAGCGGGGCCATCTCGTCGCGACTGTGGAACTGGATCAAGGACTACGTGCAGCCGAGCTTTCAGCGCGTGACGGTCGATCTGCACCAACCCGTCCAGCAGATTCGCGCGCTGCTGCCGCTGGTCGTGCCCGCCGACTACGCCGCGCAGGCCGACGCCACGCTCGGCTCGCTCGCGCTCGCCGCGGTGCGGGTCGAAGAGCACGGGCTGGCGATCGATCTCTCGCTGGCCGCACCGGCGCCGGCAGTTCCCGGCGAGGCCGCGAGGGAGCAACCGCTCGATCTGGCCGAGGTCGAGCGTTGGGACGCGTTTCTCACGTTCGTCATCAAGCGCGCGGCCCTCGATGCCAGCGCACCCGAGCTGCGCGCGGCGTTGCTCGGCGTCCTGCTGGACGGCCGTCACGATATCGTCGCGGCCCTCACCGAGACCGATCCCGGCGCACCCGACCCGGTGCCCGGGCTGTTCCGGGAGGCGTGGGCACGGTTGACGCCGGTCTTGCGTCGCTTCGAAAGCGAGCTGCCCGGAGCGGACGCGATCCGGTATCTCGCCTTCATCGCTGCGGGCGATGTCCTGCGCGCCATCGACGAGCTCGGCCCCGGCACCGGCCTCGATATCTCGGCTGAGGGATTGCGCCGGCTCGCGCGCATCGTCGCGCCCGAAGAGACCGTCGACCCATTGCTCTATGAAGTGACGGTCGACCCGGCGTTGCGCGCGCGCTTCGGCTTCGGCCCCCCGCTTCCCCTGCCCGCACCGCCGTTACCTCCGGATTCCCTCTCGTGGCTGCTGGAACGACTGCTTCCCGATGCGCACGCTGAGGAGACTTCGGTCGGCGAGTTGCGCAAGCAGCTGGACGGCTGGGTGCCGTCGCCGAACGACCTGGATACCTACCTCTCGCTGGTCCGCATCCTTCTGGATCTGGCTGCCGAAGAGACCGGCGAGACCAAGCCCATCGCACCCGAGTTCACCACCGTGTTCCGGCCGCTGGTCCTGGCGACGGCCTGGAAAGAAACCTGCTGGCGACAGTTCGTCCGGCAGGGCGGGAAGGTCGTGCCGATCGAGTCCTCGGCCGGCGCCGTCGGCATCATGCAGGTGCTCGCGCGGGTCTGGCGCGGCTTCTACGACGCCGAGGCGTTGCGGCGCGACATCGCCTACAACGCACGCGCGGGGACTGAGATCCTACGTCACTACCTCGTCGACTATGCCATCCGCAAGAACGAGCACGACAAGGGCGGCGGCATCGACGCGCTGGCCCGTGCCACCTACGCCGCCTACAACGGCGGCCCCTCTCACCTCGCGCGCTATCGCAGCCGCACCGCCGCCAAGTCGCTGCGCGCCATCGACGCTGAGTTCTGGCGGATCTACCAGCAGGTCAAGAGCGGCGACGAGCTAGGCGTGCGCGCCTGCTACGGGGTGTGAGCGCGCGCAGTGTGCCCGTTGGGGTCACCCGGCACGACGCAGCGGTTCGAGTCGCGCGATGTGCGCCGCACCCTTCCCATGCATAACTTGCCAGAGATCCCAGTCCTGTTGGAGGCCCAGCCAGAAATCGGCAGACATACCGAGCACACGAGCGAGCCGCAACGCGGTGTCGGGAGTGACCTGACGCTTGCCGCGCACGACCTCATTCAAGCGCGGAAGAGAGATGCCGAGCCGAGTAGCAAAGGCCGACCGACTGATCCCGAGCGGAACCAGGAACTCCTCCAGCAGCATCTCCCCGGGATGCGTGGGCGGCCTATGTCGTGGAAGCCGCCGTGCCGTGAGAGCACGCTTCGCTCCGGCAGCCTTCTTCCCTGGCCTCGGTTTAGTGGTAGTCCGCGATTTCGACTTCATCGGCATAACCAGCCTCCCAGCGAAAACAAACGCGGTATCGCTCGTTGATCCGGATACTGAGCTGCCCAATCCGATCCCCAGATAAACGCTCGAGTCTGTTACCCGGTGGTACCGCCAGGTCACGCAGGTCTCTGACTCTGTTGAGCTGTGTCAGCTTCCGTCTCGCAACCGGCCAGAGCCGCGGCCGGCACGCCTTGCGCGCCGCCCGGCTATCCACACCATCGAACACATCTTCTGTGCCCCGGTCCGCGAAAGAGCGGATCACGGGCCATCGTACAACAGCATCCCCATATGAAAAAGCCGAGTTCGGGCGGATCTACCAGCAGGTCAAGAGCGGTGACGAGCTAGGCGTGCGTGCCTGCTACGGGGCGTGAGCGCGCGGCTGCTGGGCGGCCGGAGCGAACCGTTCGGGGAGAAAGCGCTCGGCAATGCTGCGGTGGGTCTTTTCGTCGAGCACCACCGCGAAGAACGGCTCCGCGCTCGGGGCAGCCACGTAGGCAGCGACCAGCGCCGTAATCATGAGGGAAGAGGTCTTGGGGTTGGCGCGGTCGATGAGCTTGACGGCGGTCCCGAAGGAACGCTTGACCCGCGAGTTCATCAGGTCGACGGCGAAGATCTCATCGAGCACCAAGTGGATGAGGTAGCCGAGAGACAAGAAGAACCCGGCCGACCAAGCTCGCAGCGGGTCCAATCCGAAGCCGTAGTGGCTGAGGTTGACGGCGCACAGCCCGAAGAACGCGCCGGCGGACAAGGAGTGAAAGATACCGCGGTGGACGGTGTAGCGCGCGAACACTTCGCCGGCTGGATAACGGATGAGCGCATAGGCGACGAGGGCGACCAGCCACAGCTCGACGATCGAAGACGTGGTGGCCTGACTGGAGACCGCGAGTGAGGCCCCGACCAGGCCCAATGCCGTGAACAGGATCTTGATCGGGCTCGACTCATCCGAGTCGATGTCGGGCAGCATCCCGCCGATCGTTCCCAGGACCCCGTACGTCACCAGATCGTCGGCCCCAGCGATGCCGGCGCCGGCAAAGATGGTTGAGGCTAGACCGCTGCCGGCGGCAGCCACCACCACGTGCGTCTTGAAATTGGCCACGCCGCCTCCCGCCCCACCAACCGCTCCATCATCCGAGTTTCGGCCGCGCTGTCCATGACTGTGCGCAGCGTCCACGCGGTCGTGATCGAACAGCCGTAGACCTCGAGGTGCCGCCAACGAGCGAGGATCAGCCGGAGTCGGTTCACGCCGAATGCAGCAGGCCGCGGACGAACACCGGCGGCAGATCGAGCATGTCGAGGAGTCCGGGCCGCGCTTCGCAGACGGCGGGAATCGCATTCACGATGCGCGCCGCCGCCGTCGCGTTGCCACCGGCGACCCGGTCGCGATCGTTGAAGTCGGCCTCGATCGTCAGCGTAATGCACGGACGGCCGGTGATGCGCACGCCGTGCGCCCCGGCGCCCGTCGGCCGCGGCCAGTCCGGTGCACACTCGTCGCTGATGCGGGTGACGTGCTCGACGACCAGGGCGGGCCGGCCACCGACCATGCCCTCCACCTCGAAGCGGAGCGCCCCTTGCGTACCGGCTTCGAACCGGCCGATCGGCGTCTCGACCGCGCGCTCGAGCGGGAGCCGGTCCACCACCTCGCGGATCTCGTCGAGCTTCGCGTCGAGCGCGCGCGCGAGCAGCCGGATCATCCCGCCCCACACCATCGTTGGCACACCGGGCGCGACCATCGGCGGCGTGTAGTCCATCGGCATCCCGAAGCCGACCAAGCTGCGGACGGCTTCGGGGGCGTGGTAGGTGGAGTAGTTGAAGTACTCGAACGCACGGATCTCGTCGATCTCGCTGCACACTCCGGTCAGCGTGAGCGGGATCAGATCGTGGATATAGCCCGGGTCGATGCCCGAGCAGAACAGCGAGGCGTTGCCCGCTCGGCACGCCGCTGCCATCCGTTCGCGCAGCTCGGCGGGTGCGGATCTCGGATCGTAAAGCGGAAAGATGGACGGTGAGACGACGTTGAGACCGGCTCGCAGACAACGCTCGATGTCGGCAAGCGCCTCGTCGGGTCGCAGATCACCCGAGGCGCAGTAGGCGACCGCGTCCGCCTTGCACGCAAGCGCTGTCGCGACGTCGCTGGTCGCCTTCACTCCGACCGGCTTACCCCCGCACAACTCGCCGGCATCGCGGCCGACCTTGGCGGGGTTCGAGACGATCACCGCCGCCAGCTCCAGTGCGGGGTTCGCAATCACCGTGCGCAGTGCGGGCTGCCCAACGTTGCCGGTTCCCCAGACGATCACTCGGTACGTCATGGCGCGTGAGCATACGCGCCGGTTGCAGGTGCCTCAAGATCGGTGTCGGGCGACTACCGCGTGTGGTGCGCTTCCAGCTCTTCGCGGATCCGGCAGCGTCGCCGATCTAGGTCTGAAGGCGGCTGCCGGCCGAGCGTCGCGAAGACGGCAGCAAGCAGGTGCAGATGGTAAAGGTCGAGGCCGGGAAGGCCCTCGCGGGCGATCGCGTCGAGAGCCGTCGCCATCGCTCCGACGATCTGATCGTAGTCCCCAGCCGTGCTCGTCAGCGTGCGCCCGAACCCGCGCCGGCAAGCAAGTGCGACGGCTTGCCTTCGCCCGTACGGAGCGTTCTCGGCCATGTAACGAAGAAAGCCCCGCACCACGTCGTCGTCGGCAGGTTCACCGTTAGCCGGCAGTGCCCAAACCACCTCGTTGACGACACGGCGATCGTCGCGCGCGGCATCATCGAGAAAACGACCCAGCGCCCGCAGCGCCGCATGCCGCAGGAAATCCGTTCCCTCTCGCGCCAGACCGTACTCCGCGAGAATCCCATCGGCGAGGTGCAGCTCGCGCCCGAGTGCGTCGACCAGGGCATGGAACACCGTCGCGCTCACGCCGTAGAAGTCGAACTCGTGAGAGATGCCAAGCGCGATTTCCGCGCGCGTGCCGGCCGGTGCGTCGGGGCCAACCTCGGCGCGAAACCTCTCCACGCCGCGGTAGACGGCATCGGCGGCGTAGGTGAGGGCGAACGGTAGGTTGCCGGTTCGCGGCAGACGGTCGAGAAGCCGGTCGGCGAGATCGGTCAGGATCGCGATCCGCGCGGCTTGCGAGATGCAGTCGGCGACGGTGATACCGGGCATGATGCGCGCGTCGACGCGCTGACACGACCGATCGTGCCCGACCTACGCCAGCACCACCGGCTCGTCGAGGTCGATCACTTCCTCGGCCGCCACGTCATACCAGTAGTCCGTCCCGCCCAGCATCAGCTGATACTGTTTGCCCCGGCGCAGGTACAACGTGGTGTCCACCTCTTCCATGTAGCCCATGCCGCCGAAGATCTGACTGCCGATGTCCATGGTCCGGCCAACCACCTCTGCGGAAAAGCCCTTAGCCTTGGCAACGTAGCCGCGCACATGGCGCCCCCTGTCCATGTTGAACGCGGTGAACATCGTGAGCACGTCCGCTCCCAGGATCTCCATGATCAGTTGGGCCAGGTAGCCCTGAATCGTCTGCAACTGGCCGATGGGGCGGCCGAACTGAACCCGCTCCTTGGCAAACTGGGTCGACTTCTCGTGCAGCTCGAAGCAGGCGCCGTTAGTGAAGGCAGAGAACGCCAGGGCCGCCTTGTGAAGCACGGGTTCCAGATCCGCCCACGCATCGCCGACCCGACCCAGGACGCTTCCTTTGGAAACGTGAACATCACGGAACGTCACCTCGTAGTGACGATCGCGCGCCATCGTGGGCGTATGGGCGTAGCCGATGCCTCGATCCTTGGCATCGACCAGAAGCATCGTGAGCCCACTTCTGGAGGGCGCCGCCTGCGACGTGCGCGCCACCACCAACAACAGATCGGCACCGGCCGCATATTCCACGAACATCTTGGTCCCGTTGAGCACATACCCGTCTCCACCAGCACGGGCCTCGAGCTTGATCACACCGGGATCGAACGAACGAGAGAACTCCTGGTAGGCGAACGCCACGACGAGCTCACCAGAGGCGATCTGTTGAATGTAGCGCCGGCGTTGCTCATCGGTGCCGGCGCGGGCGATGGCCGAGCCTGCGATCACGGCCGTGGAAAGAAACGGGCTCGGACAGATATGACGGCCCAGCTCCCTCATGAGGATGGTCAGCTCGAGGGTGCCCAGCTCCAGCCCGCCCCACTCGGCCGGAAGAACTATCCCCAGCCAGCCCAGCTCGGCCATGCGTTTCCACATCTCTCGGCTGAACCCGAGCTGGCTCGCTTCCATCTTGCGCACGAACGCCATCGTGCACTCTTTGTCCATGAACCTGCGGGCCCCGTCCTGAAGTTGGGCCTGCTCGTCGGTCAGCTTCATGTCCATTTCGGTGTCCCTCAGGTGCGTCGCAAAGCTCGCCGCGGATCGCTTAAGCTCGACGCGGCAGCTCGGGCTTGCCCAGCGGGTCCGGCAAGCCGAGCATCCGCCTGGCCACGATGCTCTTGGCTACGTCGACCCCCGCGGCAGCAACCTTGCAGTGGCCGGCCATCAGGCCTTCCTCGACGATGTACCCATCGAGGCCGGCATGCTCGGCCCCATGCGCGAGAAAACCGAAGGGCCCCATGATCTCCTGGGCGAGCTGGCACACCTCGTCCTGCATGCACGATCCCCAGGCTTTGTTCATCGCCGCTTCTGCGGAGGGCACCCGATCCGCAGCGACGCAGATGCACAGCCGCTCGAGCATGTTGCCCACCTCGATGCGCGCCGCCATGCGGCCGATCTTGCGACGTACGGAGGGATCATCGTGGAGCGGACGCTCACCGCCAATGTTCAAGCCCTTGAGGTATTCGAGGATGGTGTAGAAGCGCCGGGTGTGTTGCGCGGCGGCGATGATGGCGAAGCGCTCGTAGTCGAGAGCCTGCATCATGTAGTAGAAGCCTCTGTTGACCTCGCCCACGAGACGGCTCTTGGGCACCTTGACCTTGTCGAACACGACAGTGTTGGTTCGCTCGGCGGTGGTCGTGCCGATACAGTGCATGGGCGTCATCTCGATGCCCTCGGAATCCGTATCGACGATCAGAATGCTGATCCCCTTGTGCTTGGGCGCGTCGGGATCCGTCCGCACCGCCATCCAATGCCACTTGGCGAAGTGCGCCGAGGTGATGAAGATCTTGGTGCCCGTCACCTCGAAATGGTCGCCCTTGTCGACCGCCCGCGTTTGCAGGCTGCCGATGTCGGTCCCCGCTCCCGGCTCGGTGTAGGTGATCGACCACTGTCCTTCGTTTCTGAAGATCCGGGGAAGGAAGTCCTTCTTCATCTCCTCGCTGGCTTCATGGAAGATGGTATTGGCGATCGTGCCGATGTTCTTGCCGACGATGGGAGCATTTGCGCGTTCGAGCTCGGTGTTGAGGATGAACTGCGCCAGAGGGAAGGGGCTCGGGGAGCCGCCGTATTTCTCGGGAAAACCCAGGCCCAGCCAGCCTCGTTCGACCATCTTGTCGACGAAGGCGACGCGTGCGGGGGTATTGATGAACATGCTGCCTCTGACTTCATCGGTGAGCTCGTCCGCGATGAACCCGCGCACCTCCTGTCGGAACGCTTCCTCTTCGGGAGTCCAGTCGAGTTGCATGGTGCTCTCCTAATAGAACCGGTCGTGTCGATCGTACGTTATGGCAAACCTGCTAGCCTGATAACAGCAGGCTTTCGCGGGACGTCCCGCCCCGGATCCGGTCAGTGGACAGGTCGTCGAGCCGCACGTAAATTGCCCGGCGCGACCAGACGGCGAGCATGACGGAAGACCAGTTCAAGACGATCCCCGACTACGTCAGGCCGGCCAATCGCAAGAGGATCCTCGAGCTTGCCTCGGCCGACGAGAGGGAGGTTTCCGAGGTCGAGTGCTGCGAGTACCTGATTCGTCACTGGAACGAGACGATCGAAGACGGCAACCCTCTCTACAACGACCGGGCATACGCGAGAAGTCGCGGATTCAAGGACATCGTCGCTCAGCCCGGGATGATCATCTGCACGTTGGTCCTTCCCTACCGCTGGCCGACGCCGGACGGATTTCACAAAACCAGACAGCTCCTGCACTTCGAGCTCAAGGACCTGCTCGAGCTTCCCGTGGGCATCCTCGCCAACTACGAAGCCTTCTTCTACAGACCCGTCGAAATCGGCGACCGTCTGAGCAGCACGGGCCGATTGGTGGAGATTTCCGATTTCAAGCGAACGCGTCTCGGCGCGGGCTACTTCAGCAAGCTCGAGACCAGCTACTACAACCAGCGTAATGAGCTAGTCTGCCAAGCTTTTACCAACCTGTTCTCCTACGGCGGCGCCGCCAACACGCTCGGGGAAACGGACGCGGAAAAAGAAACCCAGGCCCAGGCAAAGCGCGCCAAGCCGAGCACTCTGGAAGACCAAGCTCCCAGCGAACCACCCGCCGGCGATTGGCTACAGGGCGGCTGGCACAACGGTACGGAGGCCATGCTGGAATCCTGGCGAACCGGTTGGACACCCAAATCAGCCATCGATCGCTACTGGGAGCAGGTCAGCAATGGCGAGCGGATGCCGGACCTTCTAATGCCGATCACGGTCACGCGCTGCGCCTTCATGGCCTCGGCCAGTCGCGACTTCGCGCCCCAGCATCACAATACCTGGTACTGCCACAACAAGAGCGGGGTCCGCGAGATGTTTCTGGGAACCCATTTCAACCTGGGGATGCTATCGCGATTCATGACCGACTACGGCGGCCCCATGAGTACCGTACGCCGCATCCAGCTCAGGATGATGCGGACCATCGGTGCGGGCGAGGACTACATGATGACCGGCACGATCACCAAGAAGTGGGAGAAGGATGGCGAGAAGCTGGTCGACATGGACATCGCCATCGATACGCAGCTCGGCCCGGGCTACCGCTGCAGTGGAACCCTCGCACTACCTTCGAAGCGGTAGGTAGAACTAGCCTGTCGAGATCGTCTGCTCCAGGGCGTCGATCTCCGACTCCGAGTAGCCGAGTTCGACCAGCACGTCGCGGGTATTCTGTCCCACGGCCGGAGCAGGCGTCCGGATGCTGCCCGGCGTCTTGGACATCCGGAACAACACGCCCACCTGATCGTGGAAACCTTTGCCAAGGTCGGCCCCTGCGAGGATGGCTCCCCGTTCCCGGTGGTTTCTGTCGACCATGACTTCGTCGAGGGACAGCACCGGAGCAACGCAGGTGTCCTTGAACATGAGCTCCGCCGTCCAGTCATCGCGGTCCTTGGTCAGGAAGATCTCGCGGAGCTTACGGATCTGATTCCCGACCTCTTGCGAGCCGGGCTCGACGTGCTGGCGATCGGCGAACTCTTCGACGCCGAGCAAACGACAGAGATTCGCCCAGAACCAGGGCTCGAATGCTCCCACCGAGAGGTATTTCCCGTCCTTGCATTCATAGATGTGGTAGTAAGCCGACTGGCCGGTCAGCACGGTCTGGCCCCGGCGCGGCGAGCGTCCGGAGAGGACAACATCGTTCAACGGGAACAGCATCATGTTGAGCAGCGTGTCCACCATCGCGACGTCGACGTACTGCCCCTCACCGGTTCGTTCCTTGTGGAAGAGCGCCATCATGATGCCGAGTGCGGCAGCGATTCCGCCGGCATCATCCGCGATCGCGATGCCGGGAATCTGCGGCGGGCCATCGACGTCTCCGGTCATGTGCGGAATACCCGCCAGGCTCTGGTAGTTGAGATCGTGGGCGACGACCTGGCTGTACGGGCCCTCCTGCCCGAAGCCCGAGAGCGAGACGCAGATGATGTCGCGCTTGATCGCCGAGAGCGCGTCGTAGTCCAGCCCCAAGCGTTTCGCCACACCCGGCCTGAAGCCCTCGACGACCACGTCGACGGTCTTGACGAGCCTCGCGAGCACCTCACGGCCTTCCGGTTTCTTGAGATTCAGCCGAATGCTCCTTGTATTGCGACGAATCACGTCGGGGAGGACCAGCTCATCGCTGCCCTTGCTGGGCGGCTCCAGCTTGATGATGTCCGCGCCGAAGTCGGCCAGAATCTGGGAGCTATGCGGGCCTGGCCCGAGGCGGGCGAGGTCCAGGATTCTTACCCCCTGCAGGGGCAGGGTGGGTTTCTGTAGGGTCGAAACTCTCAAGGCCCGGTCTGTGGAATGATCGTTCCTAGACTCGTGGAACGTACCCGTCTACCCCCTGTGCGACGTCAACGCGACTACGCGCCGGGTGCCCATCGACGGCCGACGGCGCGCTGGCGCAAAGTAGCCGGCACGCGTCTCGCGCCGACTCTAACGATGTCGGTCGTGGTGTGCGTCGACACCCGAACAGAAGCTGTCGGTTTCCGCTGAGAACCAGCTCCGCTCAGTTGCCGCAGGATCCGACGCGCGCAACGATCCGGTCGGTTAGAACCACCTGCACCCGCACGCCATCGAGCGTCTCAGGAAGCCGCCGGTGGCTGCGACCCTGCTCGAGGTAGACGACGATCGCCGCCTCGGTTGGATCCTCTTCCGAAACGCCCACGCCGACACCGAGTACGGCGTCGTCGGACATGAGGTGAGCAACGTGCCGCCCTTTAATCACACTGGCCACGTCGATCTGAGCGGGGTCCAGTTCTGCCCCGAGTCTGAAAGAGGAGCTCGCTGCACACGCCGTTCCCACGAACGTGAAACCTCCGCCGCACACCGGCGTGAAGGCGTCGATAACGTCCTGGATCGGGTTCGCGATCGCGATGCTGCTGCTGCCGGCATAGAGCAGACCGGTGGGCTGATGATTCGCGTCGTTGGTGACCATGAGCGACCCGGAGTCGCCCGACTGTAGGAAGCTGCCGGGCGTAATGGTTACCTGGTCCTCGAAGCGCACGCTGAACTTCTTGCCGGAGTTGCAGCCCTTCTGGTACTGGATCGATACCGTCGCGTTGATCGCCTGTACCGTCCCCATCGTGAACCCGCTGGTGCGACCGCTCTTTGCCACGGCCATGCCGATGGTCGCCGCTTTCGGGGTGGCGCAGGGCACGCCGATGTCGAGGATCTCCCCGCTGGTGTTCACCGCTCCCGGTCGGGCGATCGAGAGCGCGGCATCGACGTTCGCGGTGCCAAGCGCCACGAGGTTGCCCGCATAGTCGGCGACGACGCTGCCCTGGTTGGCTCTGCAACCGGTGTCGATCAGTCCGGGCTGTATCGCATCTTCACCCGCGGCCGCACTGCCGGAGCGGCCCAGAACGTGGTTGTTCGAAAGAATGTGAAGCGCACCGTTGCAGGTCACGGCCGCGCCCAGGGTACCGCCGCAACAGAAGGCCTTGCTCACATCTGCGACGCTGCCTCCCGATGTCCCAAGCCTGATCGGCAGGCTCTGCTTGACGCGGTGATTGGCCCCCGTGTCGGCCCAGCTCGTCGTGGCGAGCACGCCGAGAATCGCCGCGAGCGAAAACAGCACGCTTGTCCTGGTAGATCTGTCCGCATGGTTCATCGGGCTGTCCTCCGCTGTCCGCGAGCCGGTGGCCCGGCTCAAACAGTGTATCGATCGTTTCAGATTGCGGGCCAAGGCCAAGGCTGTCAAGCCTCAGGACCTGGGCCGTCAGTCGCCGCAGCGTTTGTGCAAGGCGCTTCTACTGCAGACGCCTGGCGGAGACGGCCACGTCACCTCTTACGACGCAGCTGTCAAGTGGAGTAGCCAGGACAATGCCTGGCCAGGACACGTGATCAGTAAAGGATCGCGGGCAGGTACGCGCCTGCCGGCTCGTTATAGAGGCCGATGGTCATGAGGGTCGCTTGGTTAACGACACGGAGATCATGATTGAGGCACCAGCGGAAGAGCTCGCCGTTGCGCGACGGCACGAAGAAGCCCGGGCCGAGGATCGTCTGCGCTGCAGCAATTACCGCCTTCAGATCGTCGTTGGTCTCGCCGATGGCATGGTTGAAGAAGCCGATGCCAGTGGAATACCCAGTAATCCTGCCCAGGCGTTCGACAATGTTGGCCGTACCCTGCCGGATGGCATCGAGGAGTTCACCTCCGCGATCGTGACCGTGGACGCGATGGCAGAGCTGGTTGCACGCCGGAAGATCCGCTTCTCGTGCCGGCCGGACTTCATACCCGAGGATTTTGCGGGCGAGAGGCTTCCCCTGCATCAAGGAGAGCGTCTCGCGGGTTTCGAAGCCAAGCTTGGTGTAGAGAGCTAGCGATCGGAAGTGCCAGGCGATCTGCACCAGACGTACCCCCGGAAAGCTCCGCTGCGCTGCCCGATCCATCACCGCCTGCATGAGCTGACGCCCGATCGTTCCATTCATGACTGGCGGATCGACCGATACGGGCCCGATCCCAGCGATCGTCGAGCGTTCATCGAGGAAGTTGCTGCCCACGATCTTGCCGTCGATCTCGGCCACGACCGAATAGAAGCCGGGGTGCGAGAGCAGCGTCGTCACGACCCCTGTGGCCACCTCCACCGAGGGAAAGTCGGGTAGAAAGTTGTGTTGCTCCGCGATCGACTTGAACGCTTCATAGTCAATCCTTCCGCACTCCTTGGAATCGTCACTTGTGCCGGGTCGCAGTGTCACGCTCATCGCTCGGCCTCCTGTCTTTCCCGAAAACCGGGTCCGCGCGGTGATCATTGACGTTGTCACGTCTCGAGGGAAGTCTCCCGCTGGATGCTGCGGCTGCTGGTCGATGTCTTCCCCGACTTCTTTCGATCGCAGGCTTCTCTCGAGGCCGAGATCATTCACGGTTCGAGCTTGCGCCTTAGCGCGTCCAAGGCGACACGGTGTTTGTCCGGATCCATCTTCGCGACGTTCTGAAGCTTCCACCGGATACCCGGGAGCGCATCTGCCCCAGGGATACCGAGAAGTGCCCAGTCGGGCCTACCGTCTTTGATCGAAACGAGAAACCGCCGTTCATCCTCGGTGAGCGACGCCCGCAACCCGTCGATGAGCTGTTCGCGAGCCGTGACGAGGTCCTCGTATGCAACCGCTGCTCGCGTCATTCCTACGAAGTGCTCCTCGAAGATCTGGCGCACGTCGAGCCGGGTGGGATCGATCAGTTCATTCATCGGCCGGTCGTGGCTAGCGAGGTACACGATGAAAGCACGCCGGATATCGTCGGTGATGCCCTCGTTCTCGAGCAGCAGCTTGACGTCGAATAGATCGCGCGGGTGTTGGCGGTCCAGCGCCGCACAGATCTTTCCTCCGTACAGGTCCGGAAGCGACACCGTGGTGACCGACGCCGATCGCTCGAAAAGCTTCTCCGCGGCCTCCACGAGCGTTCGCTGCTCGACTGCAAAGACGGTCCCACGGAGATTCAGGTTCGGTTCGATCTTGATCTGAGCACCGGGATCACGGACGAAGAGCTTGGCGACATGTCCGCCCTCTCCCTTGACCTCGTTGACGTGGACTCGCGCAACCGTCCTCTTCAGAGTCTGCGATATGCGCTGTAGCGCCTCGCTTATCTTCCGAAGCGATTCGGCGCGCGGCTCGACTGAAATGTATGTGAGATCGATATCCACGGAGAGCCGCGGAAGGTCACGGACGAACAGGTTGATCGCCGTGCCGCCCTTGAGCGCGAAGCAGGTTTGGGCCGCGACGGCCGGCATCGCCCTTACCATCAGGTCGGCCTGAGCGAAGAAGCGGCTGTCCTTCAAGGCCGGTCCTCGCCCTCCGACTCGTCGCGCGAGAAAGGCAGAACGATCTGATACTTCGCGTCGAGTCGGCCGCCCTTGGCGCCCTTGACAAGCACGCGCTTCCCCTTCCCGAGGTCGATGCGGGCGAGGTCCAGCTTTCCGAGCCAGGCGTGGCCCGAGGACTCAGCAAGCGACAAGAACAGACGCTTCACCTTTACCGAGTTGCAGCTCTCGAGTAGCGGCTGAAGCGCCGACGGGCGCAACGTCGTCAGTCCTTCCACCAGGAGCCTAGCTTCGTCGAGGTTCTCCTTCTCGGGCACGAGATGTAGCAGCTCCAGCATCGCGCGCTCGCGCGCCGAGACGCGCAGCGTGAGATCTCGGACGGTGAGGTCGGTGAATCCAAGGTCGCTGCCCGCCGGGAAGAGATTGGTCATCGTGTAAACGATTTTCACGCCCCAGTCGTGCATTCGAAACCAGGCAGGCAACTTCTCCCCGGGTGCACCGAATAGCGTGACCCGGCCGCCACCCAGCGGCAGGAAATGCGCGTCGCCCTGCAGCTCCAGAGCGGTCTTTCCGCCCGGATGGACGGTCATGTGCAGCAGCCGCTGCAACGTCCATACGGCCCCGGTCCACTCGACACGGTGATCGTCTGCGCGCGCGTAAGCCCCACGCGCCAAGCGACGAAGCCAGCCCGTCTTGCGGTAGATGTCGGCCAGTTGCCTCGAGACGCCCTGGGCTTCGAGCCAAGACATCGGCGCAACTGTGCCTTTCGGCCAACCGGCCAGGAGTCGGTTTATTTTACTTCTGTTTAGGCTATCCATTATTGACTAATACTCCTCAAAACAAACCAATGAGCCCAGAAGGTTTGCTTGAAGTCTGTTTAGACAACTCTATATTGTCAAACCCTGACCCACATAAACCTACCCCAGCGGAGCGAGGGCTGCTGCTGATTCTCAACGCGATCGGGCGATTTCTGTATGGGTGTACGGAACGCGTGCCCGTCGTGCGCGCGTTGACTTCCCTGATGTCCGTCGCGAACGACCTGCCGTTCGCACACGTTTGCTCCGCGGGATCGATCTCGCCCCGAGCCAGCGCTGAAACGAGGTGCGCGATTCTCCCGACGGTCGTCCAGCCAGAATATCGTCGATGGCGATGTCCTCGTCGAGGTCCGGCCAATGAATTCCCTCACCGCCCGCCACGAGTCGCCACCGGCGTCGCTGGGCAGCCGTTCCATGGGCAAGGCGCGGGTACCATCGTAGCGGTACGGTAACCGTTCGCCCGTCAGAAAGATCGACGACGAGATCGTCCGAGGTCAGGCGCACCGTCCGCGCGTTCACTCTGCGAGTGTCAGCCTGCGAAGAACTCATGCCACGCCGTCAGAGCTCAACGCGCGCTCTAGACAGACCCTTGGCTGGCAACTGGAACATATCAGGTAACCGGTTTTCCCGTACGCGGGGCGACAGCAGACGCCACCGTTTCTCCTAGCGATCCGGCGCGTCGGGGATCCGTAGCGTTTCGAGAGGTGATCGGGTGGCCGCGATCACGCCGTCGGCCACGTGAATGTAGCGAAGCGTGCTCGCAATGTGACGGTGCCCGAGCAGGCGCTGGATCGTGTAGATGTCCGTACCCGCCTCAAGCAGATGGGTAGCAAAGGCGTGTCGAAGCCCGTGTATGCCGCCGGATTTGACCACGCCGGCACGACGCTTGGCCTGAGCAAACACGCGCTGTGCCGTCCTGACATGGATGGGCATGTGCGAATCACATGAGGGGAACACCCATTCAGACGAGGGAGATGCTTTCCAATACGCCATCAACTCGCGCAGCAGTCGAGGCGAGAGCAGCGCGTAGCGATCGCGCATGCCTTTACCTTGCACGACGCGGATCATGCGGCGGTTGGAATCAATGTCCTCGACACGCAGCCCGACGAGTTCCCCCACGCGCAACCCGGCGGCGTAAGCTGTCATGAGCAGCACGCGGTGCTTGGCGGTCCGCGTCGCCTCGATGATGCGAACGATTTCATTCGCACTGAGAATCTGCGGGAGCCGAAATTGTGGACGCGGTGCGGGAACCACGAACTCGATATCGCTCCGCGCCAAGGTCGTGTGGTAAAAAAAACGAAGACCGTGGGCCGCAACGCTGCAACTGCTCCACGAGAGCTTCCGGTCGGAATGCAGGTAGACGAGATAGGCTCGCACCTGGTCGGCGCTGAGCAGGTCGGGTGATTGGAGGTAGTAGCGGACGAGCCCGACCACCGCGCGCAGATACAAATCACGCGTCTGCTTGGAGAGTCCGCGCACGATCATGTCGTTGGTCATCTTCTGACGGAGCTTTCCCATAATGCCCTCCTCGGTCGCAAAATGCGGCGCCTGCGCATGCAGAGCGTGCACGCGCGCAGAGGTCATTCTAGAGAGATGTCGAGGACGGGAAACGCAGTCGTCGAGGCGCCGTCAACTATACAAGATAACGTCCTTTATCATGTATAGTATGCCTCCCCGCCCAACCCTTCCCTCCCCTCCCTGCCGACACGCCGACTGCACGGCTCGGCGCTGGGGCGCTCTCACCCCGTGCGCCCACTGCCAGCGACTGATTGGCTACGGGCGGCTGTTCATCCGCCGGCTGGGCGGTTCCGTCCACCGCGAGTGTCTTGAGCAAAAGCCATGACCGCCCTGCCCGTTCCCGGTCGACAACTCGCCCGCGCCGGCTTTGAGATCCTGCCCCAGATCATCACTAGGCGCGGCGAGAAGGCCGCGTGGCGGTTTGTGGAGTTCTTCACGGCGAACATCCGAAACCAAAACACCCGGCGTGCCTATGGCCGAGCGGTCGGTGATTTTCTTCGCTGGTGCGAGGATCGCCGCATCACCGAACTTGAGAAGATCAGACCGTTTATCGTCTCGGCCTGGGTGGAAGAGCGCACGCGCGACCTCGCCGCCCCGACCGTCAAAGTCGAGCTCGCCGCTATCCGGATGCTTTTTAACTGGCTGGTGGTCGGTCAGGTGATGGAGACCAACCCGGCCAGCGCCGTCCGCGGCCCGAAGCACGTCGTCAGAAAGGGTAAAACGCCGATTCTCTCGCCCGAGGAGACGCGCGAACTCCTGGACGCAATCGACACGACGAGCGTGATAGGGCTACGCGACCGGGCGCTCATCGCCGCGATGGTCTACAGCTTCGCGCGCATCGGGGCGGTGCTTCGGATGGACGTCGAGGACTACTACGCCCAGGGCAAGCGCTGGTGGCTGCGGCTCCATGAGAAAGGCGGCAAGCGGCACGACGTGCCCTGCCACCACACGCTGGACGAGTATCTCGACGCCTACTTGGACGTAGCGAAGCTACGGAACGATCCCAAGGGGGCGTTGTTTAGGACGGCTGAGAGACTTCCGGGCCGGCCGCTAAGCGAGAGGCGGATGGGGCAGTCGGAGGTCTGGCGCATGATTCGCCGACGAGCCAAGGACGCCGGCATCCGCACCCAGATCGTAAGCGTCCGGCCATCTGCCGGTCCACGCTGCGTCGGGATAGTTCCGGGGTCAGTTACCCCAAGGCGACGCTTTTCTCTGGCTCGGATGCACGTGCGGCCGCCCACGCTCGCGGCGTGAGCTCGCCGATGCGCTTGTTCG
>CAZKRI010000005.1:0-87254 GCA_964555245.1 uncultured Myxococcales bacterium | reverse complement strand
GCTTCTTGTCCTCGCTCAAAACGTTGCTCATCGGCGCGAGAGGCCTATTGCCTCGCGCCAGGTCAACGTCCCGGCGAGCCGTCTCTATTGGCCGGTTTTCAGGTGTCCATCATTGGCCGGTTTTGGGTGTCCACCGAGGCTCGTTGCGTGCCGTTCATCGTATGCTCCATGGTTCAAGCGGCAACCGTTCCTGAGACACAGCCGAGAGCGAACGCGACTCGTAGACTCCCGAGCGTCATGGTGTGGTGCGGATACCGACTCGATGCATGCTGGCCGAGAGTGCGGGTACGAACAGAGACAGAGCAACCTACGAAGTGTGTCGCTGACGGCGAAGCTTACGCGCGGGTATTCTGTTTGCAAACCCCTTGGCCGACGTCAATCGAATCGGGATAGTGGCCGCTCGATGATCTTCATCGACAACGGTAGGCATGACGTCCCGCGCTGGTCGCGCGATCCTGGTCAGGAGGCCGCTGGCTGTCTAGCACACCAGCGGCGCGGAACCAGCGCACGCGAATGGCTCAGCCGCAGCGTGGTGCGCCATCTCGGAGGCTCCGCGGTCGGTGAGGCCGACCTGCTCTCCTACCTGCTGTTCGATCGCTGCTACGCCGACCGCCTGATCGAGCTCGGACGCTCGGATGTGCACGCCGCCGCCGCCGAGCTGGTAGCGTTTTTCTCCTAACCGTCGCCGTCGGTGTTCGTTCTTCGCGAGCGTACCGGCCTTTCTCAGAAACAGTTCTGGGCGTGTCGGCACGGACCCTGCAGGACGGGAACAGGGTCGGCGCGCACGATCGGGTGCAGCGCGCAGGCAGTTGCTCACCGCAAACAGCAACCCGCGCGCACTCCTCGGGGTGGTGTGAGCGCCCCACGCAGCTGGCGTCAGCTCCGGGGCTACAGGTCAACGACTGAGGTCAGCCGGCCGCTCGTCTCGGTCGGCGAAGCTCGACAAGGAGTTCGAGCCCGAGAGCCGTGGCGATGCGCGACAATGTGTCGAGACTCGGGCTCACGCCGCCCGCTTCGAGGCGGGCTATCGCCGGCTGCGTGCTTCCAACGCGCTCGGCCAGTTCGGTCTGCGTGAGACCTAGCTTCTCGCGGGCGCGACGGATGCGTTCAGCCAACTCGAACGCTTCCGTTGCACCCCGGTATCCGTGCCGACGGGCGACACTCTTCGTCCGCGATCGCTTCACTTGGGTCCAGCTTCGTCTCTCAGTCATCGACGTCGTCCTCGACACGATGACCTTCCTCCACCTGCGCGCGATGTAGTAGGAGATCCGCACCGCGTTGCCCTGGAGCCGAGATAGAACCTGAGCTCGCGGAGCTTGCCTCGTAGTTGCCGCGTATACGGCCGATCGAGAAGCGGGCCTCTCTCGGCAAGAAGATCGATGTAGAACTCCACGCGACCGAACTGCTCATCCGGTAGCTCATCGATCCACTCCACAACCTCGGTCTCGAGCTCGACCTCACCCCACGCCACCGCCGTGAGAGTGACATATCATCGATGGTATATCAATCCTGCTCACGCGGGGTCTTGTCCCTCGAATGAAGCGGCATTCCGGGCGGTACCGTATGGAAACGCCGGATCCCGTGAACGTCTGCTACGATTCGCGACCGAGGCAGGGGACACTGATCCTTGCGAACGGGAGTTGCTGCGCGCTCCTCACGTGGCGTGACCGCCGAGCACGCCTCAGTGATGCCGTATGAACCGCGCCAGTCGAGACGTCGTCCGTTGGTCGAACGCTTTCGCGATTTCGCAGGCGTCCTACGCGCCGCTCCCCTCGGCATCGATCTGTTCGTCTTCATTCCCGAGGAGTTCGCACGCCACTGGCCGAACCGATTTCCTCGTCATGGCACGTCACGTCTCTTCGCTAGCGCTCTGATTCTCGCCACCGTTTCTCTCGTGTATTCCGGGATCGCGGATAGCCCGATACCCGCCCCTGTCACCAAGGGCTCGGCGCGCATTCTGGGAACATCGACGAAGCTCCTGTGCACGGCGGTTGTGGCCGACCCCGTGAGCGGTCCACCGATCTCTATGACCTCTCTCACCATCGTCGCCAGGACGAAGCAGAACGCCGCCAACTGATCGCGCCCGGCGACGACTGCCCGGAGCGGCTGTGCTCCGGGCCGCGTCGCGGTCGAGTCGACCGGGCCCGCGCGTCTCCCACTGCGCGCGCGGCCAGCGTTAGCTTCGCGGATCGAGCACGACGACGGGGATCCGGCGCTGGGTGCGCCGCTGGTACTCCGTATAGTCCGGGTTGAGCTTTACGACTGCATTCCACAGCCGCTCGCGCTCGCCACCGCCGGCTTCGCGCGCGACGACCGGGATCAGATCCCTCCCGCAGCGCACCGTGGCTCGCGTATTGGCCTTCAGATTGAGCCACCAGTCGGGATGGCGAGGCTCGCCCAAGGAGGACGCAATGACGACGAACGCGCGATCGTGCGGAAGATAGGTGAGCGCGCGCTCGCGGGGCTCGCCGCTCTTGCGCCCCGTGGTCGTCAGCAACAGGACCGGCATGCCCACGAGCTTGCCGCCGACTCTGCCACCGCTGACCTTGTACAGCCACGGATGGACCTTCCAGAATAGCTCGACCGCCTTGCTTTTCTTGAGCGCCATCGCGGCCGTTCCTTATCCGCCCGCCTGGGGCTGCGCAATCGGTCGGCGCTGAGGGAGGCCGCCTACAACTGCGGTGCGTCCCGAGGCGGCTCGCCTCGGGTGGCTACCCGGAAGACGAGCGCAGGAGTATGGCGTCTTGGTTGCTGTGTTGCGAGCCGGCGGCGGTGCGGGGGCCGGAGAGCGAGACCGAAACCCCGGCAGCTTTGAGGCTCTGCACCCAACGCTCGGCGCCGTGTCGAAACGCCGCCTCTTCGTCGGGGTCCATGCTGACCAGAACCTTGGCATTGATCGACCTCTGTAGAATACGCGTGAGATAGTCGCGCAGGGTCTCCAGGCTGTAGACATCGACGTCGCCACCGACGTGGAGAATGCTCTTGCCACCTTGAATTACCGAAACTCGCATTGCTCGATCCTCCGTTGATCTGCTGCGAACCGTCGCTCGCACCGCTCGGTCAACCGCCGAGCGCGGTCCGAGATCCGAGGCGAAATAGGTCGAAGTCGCGGACTGTGCCGCCGGGCTCCGGCGGCGAATGCGACTAGTGAGGCTCCGGATTCTCGTCCGAAGCTGGCGGAATCTTGCGGTGCGCTCGGCCGGCGACATCAGGTCCACGGGGGTGAGTGTGGAGGGCCTGTGTCGGTATCGGGCTGGATCGAGAGTCGACCCGGCCGAAGCGCACCGGCAGCCACGGTCGCGCGTGCTGCCCAAACGCCGGCTCATCCTCATCGTCGACCGGGAAGCTGAGCCAAGCACTTGACGGAACGCCCGCGGTCGTGGTGGGCAAGGAGCCTGCCGCGTGAATCGAATTTTCTAACCAAAGGGGGAGGGCTGACGAGGAGAGTAGTATGACCGCTAACCACTGCCCCGCCCAACTCCCACCACATCGATGCATCGCAACTTTTCGGACGAGCGCTATCTGGCGAATATTCACCATTGCGAGCGGCGGGACCGCACCGGCATGAGCCGTTACGCAGTTACCGCCCAAGATCCTGACGCTACGGGATTCCTTCTAGGCTTTTTTACGCGATTGCGTACTGTCAATCGGGCTGTGCGCGGTATACTTTCCTCACCGCGAGAGCGCGCCGAACCCCCCGAGTTGAAGCTAGCACCCAAACCCGGCCCACAGGACCAGACGACGAGGACTCATCGAACGCCCGCGACCTTCGACGGCCGTCCGGCCCTGCCGGCACGCGTCAAGCCGCGCTGGCGGGGCGTGTCGCACCAGTATGCGTTCTTTGCATCGATCCTGCCGGCACTGTGCTTGGTCTGGAGTGCGCCGACGGTACGCGCGGCCGTGGCCGCCTCGATCTACGCGGCGAGCCTGGTGGCCTTGCTCGGCACCAGCGCGATCTACCATCGCATTACCTGGACGCCGCGCGCTCGCTACTGGATGGCCCGGCTCGACTTGGCGATGATCTTCGTGCTGATTGCGGGCTCCTGTACGCCAGTCGCTCTGCTCGCCCTCGAGGAGCCGCTAGGGAGCCTGGTCCTGTGGCTGGCTTGGGGCGCGGCGGCGGCCGGAATCGTTCTGAAACTGCTTTGGACCGCGCCACCGAAGTGGGCGAGCGCGCTGGTTTATGTGCTCATGGGCTCTCTAGGCGTCCTGTTCATGCCGGCACTCGCACGGTCGGTCGGCATGGGCGCGATCGTTCTCTACCTGGTCGGCGGCGTTCTCTACATCGCGGGTGCGGTCATCTACGGGATCCAACGACCCGATCCGTCGCCAAGCGTGTTCGGCTATCATGAGGTCTTTCACGCGTTCGTCGTCGTTGCTGCCGCTGCGCACTTCGCTGCGGTGGCCGTCTGCATCCTCCCGTTGGCAGCCTGACCACGGGACCGGAGCAGCAGATTTCTGGATGGGGGGAACCGGACATTTCTACTTTGTGGGGACAAGCCAACGTCCGATAAGATAGATTATGTTAACTCAGACCCGTTCGTAAGGGTCGTAGAGCTTGGCGTATTCCTCGAAGGCAAACCGGTCAGTCATGCCGGCAACGTAGTCGGCTATGACGCGCGCCACGGGCGTGTCCGAGGCGACACGCCCGACCACGTGAGGCGGCATCTGGTGAGGATCCTCCATGTAGGCTCGGAAGATCCCCCGCATGACACGGCCAGCCTTGGCGGCCATGCGGCGGACCCGGTGGTGCTGGTAGAGGCGCTCCATGAGACGGGCCTTGAGCGCCTTGGTGGCGCGGTCGACATCCGGGCTGAAGTCGACGAGGCGCGGCCTGATGCTGCGGACGGCGGCAACCGAATCGATCGCGTGAGCCTTAATGCGCTCCTCGAGCGTTTGGATGAGGTCGTTGACCAGGAGGTCGAGCAGACGGCGCACCGCCTGGTAGCGCAACACGGAGAAAGTCGCCGCCGGGAATTCGCGCGCGATCTCGCGGAACGGACTCTCCCACAGCTCGACACCGTCAAGATCCTCGGGCAGCAACATTCCGGATTGGAGGCCGTCGTCGATGTCGTGGCAGTTGTAGGCGATCTCGTCGGCGAAATCGACGATCTGAGCCTCGAGCAAAGGTGCGTCGTCCGGTGTGAAGGTGGCGGCGGCCGGACGGTTGTAGTTGGCGGAGTGCTTGATGATCCCCTCTCGGACTTCGTAGGTCAGGTTGAGGCCGGAGAACTGGGGATAACGCTGCTCGAGAACGTCGACGATGCGCAGGCTCTGACTGTTGTGGTCGAAGCCGTCATGCTCTTGCATCAGATCGGCCAGCACGTGCTCTCCCGCGTGTCCGAACGGCGTGTGGCCGAGGTCGTGCGCGAGAGCCACGGCCTCGGCTAGATCTTGGTTGAGACCGACCGCTCGTGCGATCGTTCGAGTGATCTGGGCGGCCTCCATCGTATGGGTGAGCCGCGTTCGGTAGTAGTCACCCTCGTGATTGACGAACACCTGCGTCTTGTACTCGAGGCGGCGGAACGCGGTCGAATGAATGATCCGGTCGCGATCGCGCTGGAACGCCACGCGGAACGCGTGCTCGCGCTCGGCGTGGAGTCGTCCGCGACTGTCCGCCGAGCGCATGGCGTAGGGTGCCAGCGATTCTTGCTCGCGAAGCTCGAAGTAGGCTCGATCGCGCACGTACGGTTTCGCTCAGGGTGCGAGCGTTTCCGACAGGGGCTCCAGCGTGGTGGTCGTCGTGGGAATCGTGGTCGTGGTCGTCGGTGGGGAGATTGGTGGGGCAAAGAACACGTCGAGGAAGTTGCTCGTTTGCGTGCCGGTATCTCCAAACTCCGCGCAGGTCTGACCATCGATGCTGCAGCCGACGACGCGACGCCCGGCGAAATCGGAGACGAGAACCTCCGCATTCACAGGGGCGGTGAGTGCGGGGTTGACCGCGATACCGGTGAGCGTGCTGCCGGCAAGGAGCGTCGCCGTCTGGCCCAGGTTTGCGCAAGCCGTGCCATCGGGCGCGCAGCGGACGATGCGGCCGGCCACGTCCGCGATGAGCAGGTCGGTCGCCGGCGAGCCGACGAATGCCAGATCGATGCTGCGGGTGACGCTGGCTGCCGTATCGGGGAGATCACGCACGAAGCTGCCGTTGGCGCCGTAGACTCGGAGGGGAAAGCCGGGTTGTCCATCGACGACGAACAGTTCCCCAGTGTTCGGCGAGAACGCCATCGCCGCGATCTGTTCGCTGCCGGCCGTCACGTCGCCGAGCAAACGGATGTACAAGCCGTTGCCGCCGTCGAAAACGCGGACCAAACCGCCGATGTAGCCGACGTTGAGGTCGGCGCTGCTGTCGAAGGTAAGCGCACGTGGTGGCTCGAGGAAGTCGTCGGTCTCTCCGAACGTGCCGACGATCGTGGCGTTGCTGGATGTGAACTCGCGCACTCTCCCCGGTGAGACAACCGCCAGCAGGACGTTGCCGCTGATCGGATTTCCCACTCCGGAGACCGCGTTGGCGGCGAAGCTCTCGGCATCCGCCGAATCGAGCACGAAGCCGCCACCGGTACCGCCGAACATCAACAGCGAGCCGACGACGAACAGCGAGGGATTGGTGAAGATGTTCAACGGCGCAATCGCGCTGGCATCTTCACTTTCTGTCAGCATCCTGACGTTGTAGATGCCGCCGACGTCCGCAATGAACGTGGCGAAGTCCATCGTTTGAGCGTCGCCGACGTCGCACTGCGCCGCATCGGGGCACTGCGAGGACATGGTGCCGCTTTCCGGGTTGCAGGTGTCGCCCTCGTCTGGACAGTCGTCATTGTCGACGCACTCGACCGTCGTATCGATCGTGCAGGTCTTGTCGTCGTTGGTGGTGCAAATCTCGTCCGCGCCGGTGGCTACGGAATCGCCTGCGCAGTGGGTTTGGAAGATCGCGGTGCTGCCGGGCGGCCGGAGCAGGGTCCAGAAGAAGGTCAGAGGGTCCCCCTTGTCAGGATCGAAGGAGTCGCTGCCGTCGAGCACGGCTTGGCCTCCGACGTCGATGAGCTGACTGTTGGCACGCACGAGCGCGATCGGCGCGGGAGGGCTATTTTGCCCACCCGAGCTGCCGCAGCCGGCCACGGCAAGCGGCGCGCTGAGGGCACAGACGAGCAATAAACCGGCTAACCTGTCCGAAGCGACCGAGACCTTCACGCCGCTACAGCCTCCCCCTTCCACCTGCTGCGCACGCACTGGTCCGGTCGCGTGGGCTAACGGCAGGTCGGGCAACCATAGCCTGGAGGTTGGAATCTGCAACCGGAGCCGTCGGGTTGTTCCACGGGCTCGCGCGTGGCACGCTCGCACCCCGCATCTGGTGGTCACCGCAGTCCCACACAAGGTCCTGGTGGCCAGTCCGCGCGGCTTCTGCGCGGGGGTGTCCTACGCGATCGAGATCGTCGACCGGCTGCTCGACGAGTTCGGACCCCCCGTCTACGTTCGCCACGAGATCGTTCACAACCGTCACGTGGTCGAGCGACTACACGGCCGGGGAGCGCAGTTCGTCGACCGCCTCGATGAGGTCCCGTCCGGGGCTCTACTGGTCTTCAGCGCTCACGGTGTCTCCCCGGCGGTGCGTCAGGAGGCCGAGCAACGCGGCCTGCGCGTGGTGGACGCCACCTGCCCGCTGGTCACAAAGGTCCATCTCGAAGTGCTGCGTTACGCGCGCGAGGGTTACGAGATCCTGCTGATCGGCCACCGCGGCCACGTCGAGGTCGATGGCACCCTCGGGCACGCCCCTGAACGAATCCAACTCGTCGAGACGGTAGCCGATGTGGCCGCCCTGCAGGTGCGCGACCCCGGGCGCGTGGCCGTGGTGACGCAGACGACGCTCTCGGTCGACGATACCCGAGAGATCCTCGATGCGATCCGTGTGCGCTTTCCCGGAGTGATCGCTCCGCACAAGGACGACATCTGCTACGCCACGCAGAACCGGCAGACCGCCGTCAAGGCCCTGGCCCGGGCCAGCGATATCGTCTTCGTGATCGGCTCGCCGAGTTCGAGCAATGCCAACCGCCTAGTCGAGGTCGCGCGCAAGCAAGGTACGCCCGCGCACCTGATCGAAGCGGCCAACGACATCGATGCTCCGTTGTTGGAGCAGCGGGCGGTTGTCGGATTGACGGCCGGAGCTTCGACCCCGGAGGCGTCGGTCGAGGAGACGATCGAGCGACTGCGCCGCCTGGGTTACGAGACCGTCGAGGACCTGCGCACGGCTGACGAGAGCGTCCAGTTCGCCCTGCCCCGGGAGCTGCGCTCGAGCGCTCGAGCGGTCAGCGGGAAGCGGTCCGGCGGCATCGAGCCTTCCGATTCTTGAAGCGGATCCCCGAGCCCGAGCTCATGGACGACCCGGTGCAGGCGCGTGCCTACGCCGCGGCTGACTTTTCGGAACCTCACGAGCGGTTCCTCTCGCTGCTCCGTGAAACGTTTCCGCCCGATGTCTTCCACGGTCGAATCGTGGATCTGGGCTGCGGTCCCGGCGACATCATGGTGCGATTCGGCCGCGCGTTCGCGGCTTGCACGGTCGACGGCGTTGACGGATCGGAGGCTATGGTCGACCTTGCGCGCGCAGCGATTGCGCGGGCCGGGCTCAAAGCGCGCCTGCGGGTTCATCGGGGGCGGCTGCCCGATTTCCGCGTGCCTCGGGCGGATTACGACGGCGTGATCAGCAACTCCCTGCTGCATCACCTGTCCGACCCGGGGAACCTGTGGACCGGCGTGCGGCGAGTCGCTCGAGACGGGGCGTTCGTGTTCGTCGTCGACTTGCTACGACCGCAGCGCCTCACGGACACCGACCGCCTGGTCGAGCTGCACGGTTCCGACCTCACGTCGGATGTGCGTCGCGACTTTCGAGCGTCGCTGCTTGCAGCGTATCGTCCCGAAGAAATCCGCGATCAGCTCGCAGCTTCCGGCCTCGCCCATCTTCACGTGCAAGCGGTCAGCGACCGGCACGTGATGGTCAGCGGCTATCTCTAGGCGCCCAGCGCGGACCCGCGACGGATCGAGATCTTGCGTTCTTGCTTCTTCTCGGATCCCGCCTTGGGCAGGTTCACGGTGAGGACGCCCTTGTGGAACCTGGCCTGGATCCTGTCGGGCGCCACCGTGCCAGGGAGCCGGAACGAGCGTTGGAACGCCCCATACCGTCGCTCGGACAGGTAGTAATCCTTACGTTGTTCTTTCCGTTGGCTTCGCTTCTCGCCCTTGATCGTCAGCAGATTCGCCGTGACCCGCAGCTCGATGTCCTTCTCGTCGAGTCCCGGTAGCTCCGCTGTAAGCTGAAACTGCTTGGGACTCTCGATCACGTCGACGGCGGGCAAGGATGGCCACAGCAGGCTTTGACGTCTACGGAACGGCTCGATGTCCAGATTGCGCCGCCCGAAAGGGAAGGCCGAGATGCTCGAGGATATTTCCTCGAACAGTCTGTCGATCTCTTGCCGCAGCGCCAGCAGCGGATGCCAAGCCGCATCCGTTGCCGCCCCTCGCTTGGAGCCGGCTACCGCTGCGGCGAGTTTCTTGGTGCCGTTGATCGACGCCGATCGCCCCGCCGGGCTAGCTTCACCCTTGCGTTTCGATGGCGCGAGTTTCGAGCTCATGACCATTGCGTTTCCTCCCTGATCAAGGCCGCCCGATGGGATCCGGCATCGCGACGGTCGACTCTGATACGCCGCCGGCCAGCACCCTAGCGAGGGGGTCGGCCTCGTTCAAGACGGATTCAGGAGCCGCGCTTGGCGGGCTGGAGTGCCCCCGGCACGACTCGAACGTGCGGCCCCAGGATTAGGAATCCTGTGCTCTATCCACCTGAGCTACGGGGGCTCGTGATCGGACGGACACTTAGCCGACGCCTTCCCGGGCCGCAAACCGCGCGGCGCTCAGACGCACGCCGGGCGCCGGTGACTCCAGGGCGCAGCCTCCTCGAGCTGACAGGCGATGCGGATCAGCTCGGCTTCACCCCAGGGCTTGCCCACCAGCTGTACGCCTATGGGAAGCCCGGCCTCGGTCCAGTGGAGCGGCAGGGAGATCGCTGGCTGCCCGGTGGCGTTGAACAACGGCGTGAACGGCGTCATCTCAATGGCCTTGAGCAGCGGAAGCATGGGATCGGCGCTCTGGCCGTCGTAGAGCGCTCCGATCCGCGGTGGTTCGATGGCGAGCGTCGGCGTCAGGAGCATGTCGAAGTCGCGCCCCCAGTAGCCGACGATCTGGCGCGACAGGATCTGTAGGGTGGCGATCGAGCGAACGTAGGTGAGGCTGTCGGTGGCGCCGGCCTGATCGTGTATGGCCCGGGTCAGCGGTTCGGTCATGCTCCAGTCGCTGACCGGTCACAAGGCCAAGCCCGTGTGCCATATCACGAGAAACGGTTGTACGAACCCCGCGGCGCCCGGCCATTGCGGGCCGCCCTCGAAGACGTGGTGTCCAAGCTGTTCCAACAGCTTGGCGGTACGATGGACGGCGTCGACGCAGCTTGCGGCCACCTGTGCGCCGGTTGGGGCAACGGTCGTGAATGCGATCCGCAGGCGGCCGGGCGCGGCGCCTGCTTCTTGCAGGAGTGGGCGTTGCAAGGGCGGCGCGTTGTACCACGCGGCCGTATCCGACCCGCTCAAGATGTCGTAAACGAGCGCGGTGTCGCGGACCGTGGAGCTGACGCAGCCTTCGACGGCCCCTCCGTGCATGACGTCGCTGATCAGGGGCCCCGAGGGTACGCGTCCCCTACTCGGCTTGAGACCCACCAGGCCGCAGCAAGCGGCCGGTATGCGGATGGAGCCGCCGCCGTCGCTCGCGTGCGCGATCGGCGCCAGCCGCGCGGCGACCGCCGCGGCGGAACCGCCACTGGATCCGCCTGGGGTTCGCGAGACATCCCAAGGATTGCGCGTGGTACCCCAGGCTTCGTTCTCCGTGACGGGCAGGATGCCGAACTCTGGCGTGTTCGTACGGCAGAGCAGCAACGCCCCTGCGCCGGTTAGCGCCTGCACTGAGGCGGAAGTAAAGCCCGCGATATGATCGAGGCCGGCCCGCGAGCCGAAGGAGATCGGCCAGCCTTCGACGAAGGTGAGATCCTTGATAGCGATTGGAACACCGGCGAGCGGTCCGGTGGGAGCGCCGCGCGAGACGGCTCGTTCGGCCACCCTCGCTTCAGCGCGCACCGCATCGTCTCGGCGCCACGTAACCGCGTTGAGCTCCGGATTGAACCGATCGATGCGTGAGAGATAGGCGTCGACCACCTCGACCGGACTGATTTCCCTCGTGCGGATGGCAGCGGCGATCTGTAACGCTGAAGCGAACGGGTCCACTTCGGTGATCTCCCTTCGTGGGTTACGTCCGACCGTGCGACAGGTGCCGGACGCCGGAACGTTAGGCGTGACAATGCGACTTCACAACCCGGCGCGTTGTAAGCCTGTCGCTCAAAACCTACCATGGCCCTGTGCGTCTCGGGTCTCGTACGGCGGCAGCGTTGCTCGTGGTCGGGGCGACCTGGTTCGTCAACGCGCCGACGTTGGAGTACGGCTTCGTCTACGACGATCACGCACTTCTGATCGAGCGTCCACCGGTTGGAGAACAGGGCTGGGACGAATTGTTCGCGTCTCGGCAGTGGGGCGCCGGCCGGCAGTTCGTCCTGCTCTCCTACGACCTCCAGCGCGGCGGCAGTCCAAATCCGCGCGCGTTCCACGTCGTCAACGTCTGGCTGGCCTGCGCCGTCGCCCTACTGGTCCATGCGTTGGCCCTCGACTTGGGCTTCGGCGCCGGCGCAGCGCTGACGGCCACGCTGTTCTTCACGCTGCAGCCCACGCATGTGGACGCAGTCGTCAGCATCGCTGGCCGCGCGGAGCTCCTCGCCGCCCTCGCCGTCCTGGTCTGCCTTCTGTTGCATCGGCACGGCTACCCGCCGCGTGGCTCGGGCGTGGTTGTCGCGGGACTGTGTTTTGTGCTCGGGCTGGCATCGAAGGAAAGCGCCGTGGTGCTGCTGCCGCTGCTTCTCCTGAACGACACGCTACTTCCAGCGTCGGACCGCCGCGCGGCAATCCGGCCGTACGTTCTGTATGCGGGACTGCTCGTGGCTTGGCTCGTGCTGAGCCGAGCGAATCTCGGCACGCTCGCCCCAGTGACCTACGTCGACAATCCGTTGGCCGATCGGGCGTTCATCGAACGTATTCCGCTGGCGAGCGAAGTGTTGTGGCGATACCTGGCGCTGGTCGTTTGGCCGTTCGGACTGCTTCCGGACCGTTCTTTCGCGCAGACCGACCCTCAGATGGCTGCTGGCGTCTTGGCGTTGCTCGGCTGGGTCGGTGTGGCGGTGTTCGCTTGGCTTCTACACCGACGCTGGCCGCGAGCGGTGTTCGCATGGCTCTGGTTCCCGGCGGCTTTCGCGGTGACGGCCAATGTGGCTTTCCCCATCGGTTCGATCATGGCCGAGCGCTTGTTGTTCCTGCCCTCGGTTGGCCCCTGCATGCTCGCGGGCCTGGTCGTGACGAGTGCCAGTCGCTGGGGCCGGTTGATGCGAACACTCACGGTTGCGGTGACGATCCTGGCGATGACCGTTTGCGCGTTTCTCTACGACGCGCGCGCGCGGGTCTGGGCTTCCGAAGAGCATTACCACAGCACCGCGGCGATCGACGCTTCACGATCGGCCAAGGCTCACTACAACCTGGGGTTGCTGCGCGCTCGCCAAGGGCGTGATCGGGAGGCGCGAGTCTCGTTCCGCCGGGCTCTCGACATCTATCCCGCGTTCTCGAGTGCCGCCTACTACCTAGCCGGACTGTGGAGCGAGCAGGGTCGTCTGGCGCGAGCGGCGGCCGTCTATCGGACCTACCTCCGTGAGCGACCAGCCGATACCGGGGCACTGTCGCAGCTCGTGGCCATCCAGTGGCGACGCGACCGTTTGATCCAAACGCGACGCCTAGTGCACCGGTTGCTAGAACTGGAGCCCACCAACGACGCCCACCTCGAAACGCTTCGGCGCCTCGATGGCGAGGCGCAGGCGGTCAGTCCTTGAAAGCCAGCTCTCGTACCGGCAAGCGGTAGCGCCGCATCAGCGTGTAGACCGCCATCGTGCCAAGCTTGCGGCCGCGCTGAATGCGCCGGCGTTCCGCCAAGACCGGCCGCAGCTGTCGCAAGGCCGACGCATAGGAACGCAGCAGGATCGCCGCCAGTCGCAAGCGAGAATAGTCGCGGGCGTAGCTGCTGCTGATTCCCCGGCCGGCCATGGCGGCGAAGCCCTGGGCTGCGTAGCGCACCAGGGTGTAGAGCGGGCTGATCAGGAGCCATGGCAAGGGGAACCATTTGACCGCGTTCCAAATCCGGTTGCGCTCGACGAGATAGGCTTTGAACGCCGAATGGTAACCGCTGGTCATCGACTTCTTATGGTAGACAACTGCGTCCGGGAGATAGCGGCAGCTCCACCCGCGAAGCTGCCCGCGCATGGCTAGGTCCAAATCCTCGAGGTAGGCGAAGTATCGTTCGTCGAACAGTCCGATGTCGTCCAGCATCGTGCGGCGGTAAGCCGCAGCGCAGCCGTTGGGCCCCAAGACGTCCGCGGATTGCCGGTAGCGGTCTACGTATTCGTCGAGCCAGCCGCGCGACCGGCAGACACCGTCCGGGTAGACGAGCAACCCGGCAGAGTCGAGCAACGCCGGCCGGTCGTACATCATGATGCGCGTGGCAAACATTCCGGCTTCAGGATGCTCGGTCGCGGCCCGGTCTAGACGTTCGATGAAGTCGGGGGCGATCTCGGCGTCGTTGTTGAGCAGGACGATGATCTCGCCGACGGCCGCCCGGATGCCGGCGTTGTTTCCCTTGCAGTAGCCGGCGTTATGGTCGTTCCGCAACACGCGCGCCCAGCCGAACTCGCGAGCGACCATTTCGCAGCTACCGTCGGTCGAGCCGTTGTCGACCACGATCGTTTCGAACGGCGCCCCCCGGTGGGCCTCCAGCGAGCGCAGGCAGGCACGCAGCAGCTCCCGGCCGTTCCAGTTGAGCACGATGAGCGAGATTCTCGGCAAGGCTATCGATTGTAGCGGAGGCCAGAGGTCTGCCAATGCGCATCCGCTAGGGACTTTGCCCTACAAAGTTGTAAGGCATGGTCCGTTTTTCGCCGGGCCAGCGCCCTCGCGGCAGCAGCGAAGCCTCGATTCAGCGCGTTCGGCGACATGGCATCTGGCTTGCACATGTCCTTGTCGCAACCTGACCGCTGGACCCACTCAGGGGCCGCGGATGGATGGAGGTAGAGGGGATGGAACACGTGAAGACGGGACAGTTGGTCCGCGAGTTGCGCGTCAAGCTGCAGATGACCCAGGAAGAGTTCGCCCACTCTCTCGGCATTACTGTGAGCACGGTAAACCGCTGGGAGAACGGCCACTCCGAGCCAAGCAAGCTCGCCCGGGCCAGTATCGTCGGCCTTGCGGAGAAGCGCGGGCTCGCGGTCGAGCCGGGCACGCTCGCGGTGCAGAACGGCGTCTCTCTGGGGGCATTCGAAGCGTTCGCTCGCTAACACGGGGGCGGCCCCCCGCCCCTCAAACAAGAAAGGCAGCCGATGGGCTGCCTTTCTTGTTCCAGCTCTCCTCGGGCTCGATCAGAGCGCGGAGGCCGACCCTTCCGACCGGTACTGCACCAGCCGTTCGATCGCACGTCGCGCGAGCTTGCTCGGCTTGGCGTGGCCGTTCTCCCAGCGGTTTACCGTCGCGACGGTGATCCCGAGTGTGTGCGCAAACTCTTCCTGAGTCATCCGCAGATTGCGCCGTAGCTCGCGGATGCTGATTCCTGTCTGGTCCTGCATTTCCGACTCCTTGGTTCGGGCACCTGGGCCCGGGCCGTGTGCGCGACACTTGAGCAAGCTGTATGCCAGGCGCGACTCGCGATTTTGGCGTGTTTTCGCTTCCGGTATGCGGCTTGCCCTGTCAGGGTTTTGACAGAAGCGGCAGTCAGGTGTCTTGCGAGTGTTGAGTGTCTCGGACTGAGACGACGGAACGAGGCGGGTTCAATCGGCGATGTGGCGCTGCACGAGCGCATCGGCTCGCGCCAACAATTCGTCGTTACGCGTATACTTCTCGATCATCAGGCTGAGGTCGCTCAGGTCGTGGACGACCATCTGCACGGCCTGTTGCCGTTGCTCGGAGTCGCTCAACCCGTGAATGAGATCGAGCACGAGATCCTCGAGCTCGGTACTCTCCAGCTCGACTGCCAGCTCGAATGCGCGCTCGACCGTGATCGCGCCGGCGGCCTCCTGCTCTAGGCGTGCGATGGCTTGCCCTGTCGCGGCGACCGCTTCGTGTCCGTGCTGGATTCGCGGCTTCTCCCCCGAGGTTCGAACCATGACCTCGAGCAGCTCGAGAGCGCCGACATGACCGGCTTCGTGGCGCGCCATGGACATCCAAAAGGCGTGCAGGGCGGGGTCGTCGCGAAATCGCTGCGCGAACCGCACGTAGAGGCCGATGGAGACGGCTTCCAGGCGTTTGGCCTCTCGAATGAGGCCGACTAGCTGAGTCTCCACGGTTTCCACTGCTAGCAGACCCCACTCGGCGTTGCGAGGTCTGCCGAACAGGGCGCCGGATCTCAGCGTCGCGCGTTCGAGACGTGTCCGAGCATGCCCTCGAGCTCTCGGGTTCGCGAGGCGAACGCAGCGTCCCCTGAGACCCGATCGGTCACTGACCGCACCGCGCGCAGTACCGAGGTGTGATTGCGGCCGCCGAGAACTTCTCCGATCTCGGGCAGCGAGGCGTTGGTGAGGTTGCGACATAGGTAGGCGGCGACGTGGCGTGGCCAGGCCACTCGGCGCGACCGATCGCGCGACAAGAGTTCCGCGCGAGTGATGTTGTACGCCCATGCGACCGTGTCGATGATCTTTTCCAACGTGATCGGCGCGCTGGTTGCGACGTAGGGTGCGATCAGCGTTTCGATCACTCGATCGTCCAGAACCTTTGTCTGCTGCGTGCTGGCCGCCCGCAAGCGGAGGATGAGTCCCTCGATGTCTCGGACGCTTCCCTGCAGGCGACCGGCGATCCGCTCGAGTGTGCCAGCCTCGATGGCCAGCCCGGCCTCGTGTGCCTTGGCGGTGAGGATGCGGGTGCGCAGATCGGGATCCAAGGGAGCCAGGTCCGCTAGCAGGCCACCCTGGAACCTGCTCTTGAGCCCGTGCTCGAGCGCTTCGAGGTCGACCGGTCCGCGATCACTTGCCATCGCGATCGGCTTGCCGGCGGTCTGCAGAAGATTGAACGCGTGGTAGAACTCCTGCTGCGTGCGCTTCTTGCCGGCGATGAATTGTACGTCGTCGATCAACAGCGCATCGGCGACCTGGAACTCACGCCGAAACGCGTTCATCCGATCCAGCCGCAATGCCTCGACCATCTTCCGCGTGAAGTCTTCGCCTTGATAGTAAAGGACTCGGCGGCCGCGCAGCTTCAGTCGATTCGCAGTGGCGAGCAGTAGATGGGTCTTGCCCAGTCCGACGCCGCCGTAGATGAACAGCGGATTGCCGCCGTTGACCTTGCCGTCGGCAAGCTGTTGCGCACCGAGGTACGCGAGCCGGTTGCTCTCGCCGACGATGAAGTTCTCGAAAGTCTTGCGAGCAGTGAACGCCGCCGCCGGACGCGGGACTTTTTCGCCGATGGTGCGCGATCTGGATTGCGCTGCCGGCCTCGCTCCGCCGAACGAACCCACCACCACCGTGACGCGGCATCGCTTGTCGGCGGCCACCGATACCGCCCGCTCGATGGCTGGCAGATAGGCCTGTCGGACTCGGTCACGAAAGAGTCCGAACGGCGCTTCCAAGGTCAGCGTGTCGTCTTCGAAATTAGCCGGGTTGAGCTCTGAGATCCATGTCAGATAATCCTTCTCAGGCAGTTCCTTTGCGATCAAGGAACATGCTGCTCCCCACAGCCGTACTGCATCTGTCCTCATCACCGCAAGTTGTGCCCCGCATTGGTATCAAGGCGTTCCGGTGCGCGCGTGGACCTAGTGACGCCGGGAAAGAATCACCGAACCGCCTGGCCAAAAAGCTCCGTCCATTGACTCGTCTGACTCGTCGACAACTCAAGCGAGCGTGCTCCGAATCCGGTCGAGTTGCGCTACAAACTCTGCGATCGATTGCGCGCCGGTGTTGGAATGCGCGGGCGCGTTTTGATCGCGGCGAGGTCTACGTCTCACTCTCCTTCATTGCAAGAGCGTGAGGTGAGGCCGTGTGATTCTGGTAACTTGCGACGTGTGCTTTTCCGCTCGTCCGCGCAGCTTCCGCGATGGCTCGTTGCTTGTACGCGGGATCGTTGAAGAATCTCCCGGAGCATTTCTGACGGCGACGAGCGCATGCCGAGTGGCGTATCTCCGCGTGCAGAGTCTGATCGATCACTCAGTCACACGGAGGCTCGTTGATCTGAAAAACGTACCGAGCATCGTCGGATCTTCTGCGTTGCGAAGCTCATCAGTCGTTGCGCGCGAGTCCGCGTGTGCTGTTGCGTGTGAACATGAAGGACTCGTAACCTGTGCGCAGCGCACCGGCCGGGCCGGGTATTCGTTCGTGCGGCGATTTCCCTGGGCAGCCGGCCCTCTATCTGGGCGACACGACGAGGGAAAATGGAGCGTGTTCCGTTGATCGAGACGACCGGTACGACTACCATCGCCCGCCTGCGTGGAAGCCCTGTTCGCCCATGCCTACCTCATCCTCTTCGGGAAGCTCGCGGTAGGCGGGCTTCTCTCATTGGCCGTACCGCCGTTCTTCGAGATCGAGCGCGGGTTCTACAGGTCGACAGCAACGGTTTATCTCCTCGCCGCGTGTTCGATCAGTGCCGGTGAAACGTACCTCTATCTTGGTGCCAATCCGCCGGCAACCTTGATGGGGGCAACGGTAGTTGGCTGGACGGTGTTCACTCTGCTGTTCTTCGTCTACTGCGTGACACTGTTCATCGACCTTCCGCGTCTGCGAGCTCGCGTGTTCCCGTGCGCAATCGCGTGCGGTGCCCTCGCGCTGGCGTCGACCGCGGTCGGGTATCTACCGGATGCGGTCTCTCCGCTCGCGGCCCTGCCTATCGCTATGGCACTGCTGGCCGGTGCGGCAGCCTGTGGCGCAGCAACCACAGGAATGCTGCTCGGACACTGGTACTTGATCGAAACCGGCCTCGACGTGAGCCCGCTGGTCAGAATCCTACGTTACTGTCGGGCCTGCATTGCCACGGAGATCGGCGTCGTCGCCGCAGCGACGCTGCTCTTGTACGCGTGGCCCGGGTCGCCGTTTCAAGCAGCGTTCGACCGTGCTGCGAGTGGCCGGTTCGAGTTGCTCGGCCTCGCTCGCATGGGGGCCTGGGTACTCGCTCTGGTCGTCACTGGCTTGATCGGTCGGACCCTCGCCATCCCACAGACGATGGCCGCCACCGGACTGTTCTATGTGGCAGCCCTGGTCGTCGCCGTCGGCCAGATCTGTAGTCAGTGGCTCCTGTTCCGCACCGAGCTGCCGCTTTGAGCCACCAACGCGCGTATAGCGGGCGGGATCAGGCGAAGAGCATCTCGTGGACGGCCATTCCCGCCGGGACCATGGGAAATACCCCTTCTTCTGGCGGAATCGCGATGTCGATCACCGCGGGACCGTCGTGGGCGATAAGTCTCTCGATGGCGGGCTGAAGCTCATCGATCCTGGTCGCGGACAGGCCAAGCGCGCCGTACGCCTCCGCAAGCTTGACGAAATCGGGCAACGAGTCGAAGTAAGACTGCGAGAAGCGGCGTTCGTAGAACTTATCCTGCCACTGCCGGACCATTCCCAGGTGACGGTTGTTCAAGATGACGACCTTGATCGGAACTTTGTACTGCACGGCGGTGGAAAGCTCCTGGATGTTCATCTGCACGCTGCCGTCGCCAGTGATCACGAGCACCGGACGTGACGGGTCGGCAAAGTGCGCTCCGATACCCGCGGGCAACCCAAACCCCATCGTGCCCAGGCCGCCCGAGGTGAGCCATGAGCGTGGCTTCTCGATTCCGAAAAGCTGAGCGGCCCACATCTGATGTTGACCGACGTCCGTAGCGACGATGGCGTCGCCACCGGTCATGTCGCGGAGCAACGTGAGAACTTTGAGCGGCAGGATCGCATCGCCGCGTTCGCTCTGGTACGCCAGCGGACGCTCCGCCCTCCAGGCGGCGATCTGCTCGCGCCAGGGCGCCCAGGTTTCCCCCGATCGGGTAAAGAAAGGCCGTCCGGCGAGACCCTCGACGAGCATGCCCAGGATGTTGCCGACATCACCCACGATGGGGACGTCGACCGGGATGTTCTTCGAGATCGCCGAGGGGTCGATGTCAACGTGGACGATCCGGCCGCGAGCCTTGGGCGCGAACTGACTGGTGTCGCCGGTAACGCGATCGTCAAAGCGCGCCGCAATGGCGAACAGAACATCGCAGTTCTGCACGGCCATGTTCGTCCAGTACCCCCCGTGCATCCCGAGCATGCCGAGGTTCAGGGGTTCGGAGGCCGGGAATGTACCCAGTCCCATCAGCGTCGTGGTGACCGGTGCACCCGTTCGGCGGGCGAACGTGACCAGTGACTGTGGGGCGCTTCCCCATTGCACGCCGCCGCCCGCGTACAGGAGGGGGCGCTCGGCGGTCTCCAGCAAGTCGAGCGCCCGATCCACCTGGCGCTTGTTTCCCGCGACGGTCGGTCGGTATCCGCGCATGCTGACAAGCTCGACGGGTTGGTAGGCGCACGTCGCGGTCTGCACGTCCTTTGGAAGGTCGACCAGCACCGGCCCAGGCCGACCGGTCGCGGCGATGTGAAACGCCTGCTTGATCGTGCGTGCAAGATCCCTGACGTCCTTGACCAGGAAGTTGTGTTTGGTGCAAGGACGCGTGATGCCGACGATGTCGGCCTCCTGAAACGCGTCGTTGCCGATGAGCTTGGTTGGCACCTGACCGCAGATCACGATGACAGGGGTCGAGTCCATGTTCGCGTCGGCTAGACCGGTGACCGTGTTCGTTGCGCCAGGGCCCGAGGTCACGATCACCACTCCAGGGCGTCCCTTCACACGCGCGTAGCCCTGAGCCATGTGGATCGCGCCCTGTTCGTGACGAACCAGAATGTGTCGGACCGGACCGTTGAACAGTTCGTCGTAAGTCGGCAGGATCGCGCCCCCGGGGTAACCGAAGACGGTATCGACCCCCTCCGCCACCAGCGCCTCGACGACGATACGGGCGCCGCTGAGGTTTCGAGGCTCGGGTTTGGGAGCCGGAACGGGAAGAGGGATCGCAGCGGAACTGCGCGGTGGGGTCATGTTTGTCTCCGGCTGGTGTAGCCGGCCTCCTCATGAGCGGATGGTCTGGTTACCACCTCGCTCGGCTCGCGTGGTCTGACGCCGCGGCGGAGCGCCACGGCCAGACGTTGGCTTGAGGCATGGTAGCCGGCAGAGAGCCGCTATTCAACCGGATTCGCGCCGATCGGACGATCAACGGAGAGCGGCGACCGGTGTCGAAGCGCTCGCCTGGTCTTGGGCTCGGCTCCCTTCCATCCGCGCGATGGCGGCCTCCAACACTGCCGGACGCGACTCGTAGCGTGGTCCCCCCAGGGCCGCGACAAGGTCGGCCAGCGCCCGCCAGCCCGCCACGGCCTCCCCCGGTGGTTTGACGGCGGCGGCGAACTGTTGAAGACGGCCCTGGCGGTTGATGAAGCTTCCCTCCGCTTCGAAATGGGACGCGACCGCGACGACATGATCGGCGTACGCCACGGCCGCGGTCGCGCGCTCGGCAACGGCTACCGTTACCAGCAGCCCCTCCAGGCGGGCTGCCCAAGAGGGATCGTCGGGTAGATCTTCGCAACGCGCGAAAAGGATTCCGTCGAACGCGGACTCCGGGCCGGTTCCCGCGCGAAACCCCAGCGCGCGGAGGCCTTGGCGGTTGGGGAAGCGATCGGTCGAGACCAGCCAACCGTCATCGGGTACGTCGGACTGAGCCGGCGAGACGAGAATCCGTTCGCCACCACCAAGAAGGTCGGAAACCGTGAGGAGTAGGAAGGCCTCTTCGACGGTCACCGATGCCGACGCGACGATCGCGACCCGGCGGGCCGTCCGCAGCGACCGGGCGACCCGAGCAGCGATGCCGGAGGGCGCGACCTCGATGAACTGACCGGCTTCACGCGTTAGGCTCGCTTCGAGTCGATCGGGCACGCGGTTGCGCTCGAACGTGGCCCGGCCGTAGTCACACATCCAGTAGCCATTCACCTCTGCGCTGTAGCGTGGCTTGATGCGATAGATGACGTCTGCGCGGGAGTGTACCTCGACGTTGCAACCGGTCGCGCATCCGGTGCAGATCGAGTCGGTGCTTTCGAGGTACCACACGCGTGCTTGAAAGCGGAACCGTCTGCTGGTCAGCGCGCCAACGGGACAGATGTCCACGATGTTGGCGGCGTAGGGGTTGTCGACGCACGCACCCGTGGCCAATTCCAATTCGCAGCGATCACCCCGCTGCGAAACCATGAGCTCGTGCGTCTCGGTGACTTCGTCGAGAAAGCGTACGCATCGCGTGCAAAGGATGCAGCGCTCCTGATCGAGCATGATGTCCGGGCCAACGGCGACGACCTTCCGCTTCTGGACCTTCTCCGCGAGCGGAAAACGGCTCTCGTAGCGGCCGTAATCCATGTAGTACTCTTGGAGCTTGCACTCGCCGGCCTGATCGCAGATCGGGCAATCGATGGGATGGTTGATCAGAAGAAACTCGAGAACCGACTTGCGTGCCTCGCGAACCTTTTCATTGTCGGTCTCGATGACCATGCCATCCTGCACGACCGTGTTGCATCCGATCTGGAGCTTGGGCAGCGGGGCGCTCTGGCGAGCCGACAGCGCCCGCACGTCGACGAGGCACATCCGGCAGTTCCCCGACACCGACAGCCCCGGGTGATAGCAGTAGTGGGGTATCTCCAGGTCGGCCGCCGCCGCCGCGTCGACCACGTTGGTGCCGTCTGGTACCTGTAGGGTCTTTCCGTCGATCGTAATCGTCGGCATCGCTCAGGCCGCCGCGGTCTGCACGGATCGTAGGTCACATCCACCCGAGCGCACGTGCGACTCGAATTCGCCACGGAACTTCTGCAGAAAGCTCCGGACCGGCATTGCCGCTGCGTCCGCAAGCACGCAGATCGTCATGCCGAGCATGCCGCGCGCGACACTGTCGAGTGTCGCGAGATCCTCGCTGGTTCCGGACCCTTCGTCGATACGTATCAGGATCTTCTCCAACCAACCGGTGCCCTCGCGACAGGGGCTGCACTGTCCGCAGGACTCGTGATGGTAGAAGCGCGCAATGGTCCGGAGCGCGCTGACCATGCACGTCGACTCGTCCATCACGATGATCCCCGCCGAACCGAGCATCGAGCCTGCCTTGGCCACTGAATCGAAGTCCATATCGACGTCGATCTCATCGGCGGTGAAGACCGGCACCGAAGAGCCGCCGGGAATGACCGCCTTGAGCCGTCGTCCCTGCCAGACTCCCCCGGCATCGCGCTCGATGAGATCCCGCAACGAGGTGCCCATCGGCCGTTCATAGACGCCCGGGCGATTCACATGTCCGCTGACACAGTAAAGCTTGGGGCCGGGACCGGCGGCTGGTCCGATGGATTTGAACCACGACTCGCCGCGCTCGATGATATGCCGCACGCACGCCAGCGTTTCGACGTTGTTGACGATCGTGGGGCAGCCCATGAACCCATGAACGGCGGGAAACGGTGGCTTGATGCGTGGATACGCGCGCTTGCCCTCGAGGGACTCAATGAGCCCGGTTTCCTCACCGCAGATGTAGGCTCCCGCGCCACGGTGTAGGTGAATGTGAATCTCGGCAGCGCTTCCCAGCAATCCTTTGCCGAGGTAGCCGTGCGCGTACGCGTCCGCAATCGCCCGTTTCAGTGCGTCGTAGCCCTGCGCGAATTCTCCCCTGATGTAGATGTAAGCGTCTCGGCATCCGATCGCGTAGGCGGAGATGATGATGCCCTCGAGAAGCTGATGCGGATCGTACTCGATGATTCGGCGATCCTTGAACGTCCCAGGTTCGCTCTCGTCCGCGTTGCACAGCAAGTAGACGGGTTTCCCGCTGTTCTTCGGAACGAACGTCCACTTTAGGCCGGTTGGAAACCCCGCCCCGCCACGGCCGCGTAGCCCGGATTCCTTTACAGCTGCCACCACCCCCTCGGGCGTCATCCCGGTCAGCGCCTTGCGCGTGGCCTGATAACCTCCGTCCGCCAGATAGTTGTCGATCTGAGTCAGGTCGACCGCGACATCCTCGAACCTGAGGAGAACTTTCTCGCCCATCGATTCTCCGGCGGTGGCCGTGACGGCTGACTAGACCGAGCCTTTCATGCGTAGCAACTGGGGCTGTCGCTGGATTCGTCGCTGGAGCGCCATCAGCGCATCGATCACGCCTTCCGGACGCGGTGGACAGCCCGGCACGTAGATGTCGACCGGAACGACGTGATCGATGCCGGGCAGAGTCGTGTAGTTGTCGTAGAATCCGCCCGTAGCGGCGCAGGCGCCAAACGCCATGACCCAGCGCGGCTCGGCCATCTGGTCATAGACCCGTTTCAGCACCGGCGCCTGTCGCACGGTCACGGTGCCGATCACCATGAGCAGGTCCGCTTGCCGTGGTGTGAACCGCGGCAGCAAGGCGCCGAAACGATCGATGTCGTACGGCGTCATGCTGAGCGACATGTACTCCATCGCACAGCAGGCGGTCGCGAACGGATAGGGAAAGATCGAGTACTTGCGTGCCCAAGCGATCGCGGCATCCACGTGCGTCAGAACCACGCTTTCCGCGACGAGCGCCGCGTCGCCTCGCAGTTGCGCCAGGTGCGGGACGGCGGGGACGTCAATACGCTTGGCCACACGGGCACGGTAGAGGCGAAAGCCGGTAATTTCAAGACTGTGTTGCAACGTGCCCCATGCGGCGTTAGAAGCTCGGCGCCGTGCCCCGTGCGCTGCTCTTCGCTCATCTGGTCGGCCTTGGCGTCTACCTCGGTTCCACGGTGCTGCTCGCGTTAGCGCTGAGCACGCTCGCGCGAGGCGAGCAACGGGGCGCGGCGTTGCGAGAGCGGTATGCGGCGCTGTTCCGGGCCTACAATCCGCTCGCCGTAGGTTCGCTCGGTGTTGTAGTCATGAGCGGAGCCTGGGCGCTCACCCCGTACAAACAGCGGTTGGGGCCACGCTACTTCACTGAAGTGGGGAGTGCGCTTGCCGGGAAGTTGGCGCTAGCGTTCCTACTGATTCTGATCGCTACCTGGATTGCCTTCGGGATCTGCCATCGCCTGGTCCGCGCTCACGACGCTGGGGTTCCCGTCAGCGACGAGGACATCTCCCGCTTGACGAGCAGGCTTCGAGTCGCACTTTGGCTTGCCGTCATCGTTTTCGGGGCAACGCTCTGGGTCGCACTCGGCGCTCGTCTGGCCCTCGGACCGGCGTAGGCTCCCGGGCGCGTGATCACGTTCGAGCTGCTCAGCCCGGGGAAGTATCTGCCGGCCCATTGGTGGTGCGAGCTCGCCCCCGAAACCACCGGGGTCGAGGTGGAGATCGGCCCCGGTGACGGCGGCTTCCTCGTCGCCATCGCACGGCTGAACCCGCAAACGCTCTACCTGGGGTTGGAGATCCGCAGAGGGCTCAGCGAGCGGCTGTTGCTCGTGAGCCCTCGCCTAGCCAACGTCCACGCCCTGCAGGCGGATGCTTCCTGGGTCGTGACGCACCTCTTCGCCGACGCCAGCGTCGTGGCATATCACGTCTATTTTCCGGACCCCTGGTGGAAGAAGCGTCACCACAAGCGCCGCATGTTCCGCCCGGCTCTGGTCCGTCATCTCTACCGCACGCTCGAGGCGGGGGGATCGGTCTTTGTCGTGACCGATGTCGGGCCGTTGTTCTGCGAGATTCGCGCTCTCCTCGAGGCTGCAGGTTTCGAGCACCGGGTTTGGTCCCGCGATGCTGCGGATTCGGCGCATAGTTCTTACGAGCGAAAGTATCGCCGTCAGGAACGCACGATCGAGTCTGCGCGTTTTCTCAAGCCGCGCTGAAGCGCGGCCGGCGGCTCAGGCTCGAGCTCTGGCCTTCTGATCGAGCCAGATGAACTCGCGGGCCGCTTCCGCGATGCCTGGCGCGTCGAGCTTGTGGCGGGCGTAGAGCTCGCGATGCGTCCCGGATTCTCCGTAGGAACGCACGCCGTGGCGCCGCACGACGACATCCGCAACCTCCCCCAACGCTTCAAGCACCGCACTGCCGAGGCCGCCGACGACACCGTGATCCTCGACGGTCAGAATCCGGCCCGTTTGTGTCGCGAGCCGGCGCAAAAGCGTCTCGTCGATCGGCTTTACCGTGTGAATGTTGGCCACTGCAGCGTCGATTCCCGCGCCGGCGAGGGTTTCGGCCGCGTCGAGAGCAAGGGCGACGACGCCTCCGCTGGCGACGATGGCGAGGTCGGTGCCCGTACGCAGCTCCACGCCCTGACCGAACTCGAAACGATAGCTCTCATCGAAAATGTCCGGCACCGCTTGTCGCGTCAGGCGCAGATACGCCGGGCCGACGTAGTCGGCAAGGAACTCGGTGGCCCGTCTGGTTTCGATCGCGTCGGCCGGTTGAATGACCACCATGTTCGGCAGCGACCGCATCAGGGCCATGTCCTCCAGGCCCATCTGACTGTAGCCGTCCTCCCCGATCCCCACGCCGGCATGGGTGCCCACGATCTTCACGTTGGCGTGGTTGTAGCCGACGGACATGCGGATCTGTTCGAAGCGCCCGGTGATGAAACACGCGAAGCTCGCGGCGAATGGGATCTTTCCCGCCAGTGCCATACCGGCTGCAACGCCGATCATATTGCCCTCGGCGATTCCGAGCTGGAAGAAACGGTCCGGGAACGCCTCCGCGAAGGCGCGTGTCTGGGTGGAGCAGGAGAGGTCCGCGTCCAGGACGACGACGCGATCCTGCGTCTCGCCGATCTTACGCAGCGCTTCGCCAAACGCGGCACGCGTCGCCTTGCTCATCCCCTCCCCTCCTTAAGCCGGCGTCGTTGCGTGAAGCTCGGCGATGGCCCTGTCGAGCTCTTCCGCATTCGGCGCTTTTCCGTGCCAAGCGTGGGTGTCTTCCATGAAGGAGACGCCCTTTCCTTTCACGGTGTTTGCGACGAGCACCGTCGGACGGTCGTTGCTCGCGCGTGCCCGGCCGAAAGCCTGCAGCACTGCGCGTAGATCGTGGCCGGCCACTTCGATCGCTTGCCAACCGAAGGCCTGCCACTTGGCCACCAGCGGCTCCAGATCCATGATGCTCCGCACGTGCCCGTCGAGTTGAACCTTGTTGTAGTCGACGATCGCGGTCAGCTTGCCGAGCTTGAACTTGCCAGCCGACATCGCGGCTTCCCAGACCTGCCCGGCTTGGAGCTCGCCGTCGCCTAGCAGGCAGTAGACCCGGTAGTCGTGAACCGCATCGAGCCGTTCGGCAAGCGCCATGCCTACGGCCACCGAAAGCCCCTGCCCCAGGGAACCGGTGGCTGCCTCGATGTAGGGCAAGCGAACGTGGTCGGGATGGCCTTGCAAACGGCTGCCGAGCTGCCGTAGGCCGCCGAGCTCGGAGGGCTCGATGCAGCCGGCCTTGGCCAGCGCCGCATAGACCGTCGGAACGCCGTGGCCTTTGGATATCACGAAGCGATCCCGCCCCGTCCAGTTCGGCTCTCCCACACGGTACTTCATGACGGCGAAGTACAATGCGGTGACGATCTCGACGCTGGAAAGGGACCCTCCCGGATGACCCGAACCCGCGGCCGCGATCATCTTGAGGATGTCCACCCTCAGGCCGTGGCAGATCTTCTCCAGCTCTTCGATCGAGCGCATGAGTCTGCGCGGAAGGTGCCTGGCCCGGTGAGGGCTGTCAAGGCACTTACGCGTCGAGAGGAGCGCCTCAGGCGGCGTTCGCGCTGGTGCCTTCCTCCGGGCCGCCGCGCAGACCGCAGAACTCCTCGTAGTCGATCAGTTGCGTGATCGTCGGGTTGTCACCGCACATGGGGCACTTGGAGTCCCGCCGCAGGCGCAGCATGCGGATCTCCATCGCCAGCGTGTCCACGTGTGCCAGTCGACCGATCAACGGCTGACCGGCACCCAGGATGAGCTTCATCGCCTCTAACGCCTGGATGGAACCGACCAGACCCGGAAGCACCCCGAGAACACCGGCTTCCTGGCAACTGGGAGCCATGCCCGGGGGCGGAGGCTCCGGGAACAGGCAGCGGTAGCAGGGCCCCTCCCCCGGCTTGAACACCGTGGCTTGGCCCTCGAACTGGAAAATGCTGCCGTGGACGTTAGGCTTCCCTTCCATGACGCATGCGTCGTTGATGAGGTAACGGGTCGGGAAATTGTCGCAGCCGTCAACGATCACATCGTAGTTGGAGATGACGTCGAGGACGTTGCTCGAGTCGAGGCGGAGCCGATGCTCGATCACCTTGACGTCGGGATTCAACGCGGTGAGCGTCAGGCGCGCCGATTCGCTCTTCGGCATGCCGACCCGGTCGTTGGTGTGCAGGATCTGCCTCTGTAGGTTGGACATGTCGACCACATCGTTATCCACGATGCCGATCGTCCCGACGCCGGCCGCCGCGAGATAGAACGCGGCTGGTGAGCCAAGGCCGCCGGCCCCGATGCACAGAACACGAGCGCGAAGGAGCTTGGCTTGCCCCTCTTCACCGACTTCCGGCAGGATGAAGTGTCGACTGTAGCGAACGAGCTGCTCGGAGGTGAACTTGAACGGCGCCGTCCACTCGTGACCGGATCCTTTCCAGGCGCCGTATCCTCCTGACATCGATCGCACGTCGCGATAGCCCATGTCCTTGAGCACCTTGGCCGCGAACAGTGAGCGAACCCCGCTCTGGCAGTATGCGATGATCGGCTGATCCTTTTCCGGCAGCTTGCCCTCGACCTGCATTTCCAGAAAGCCGCGTGCGATGTTGAGCGCTCCCGGCAGATGCCCCTCACGGAACTCTTCCCGTTCGCGTACGTCGAGAACGGTGGCTTCCTGACCGCTGCGCGTGGCAAGAGTCTTGTGGACCTCGTCGACGGACATCTCCCGCACGGCCTGGCGAGCCTCGCTCAACATTTGCTGATAGCTCTTGGCCATCGCTGGTAACCTCCATGAACTGCCCTCCACGGCGCTCAGGTTTGCGACCGGTGCCGACGGGCAGAGCCGTTTGCGCGTCTATACTAACGACGCGGGCCGGACATTGGTAGTCGGGACGGTTAGCCCTGGAGTCCGTCGTAGAGCTCGAGCCTGTACGTGAGCCACCTGACCACCGCACGCGCATAGGTGGGAGACACCAGCGCGCGCGGCCAGTTGATCGCGGTGAACAGTGGCCACCGCCGCGAAAGAAACAATGGGTTGGCGGTCATGCCGAAGAAGAAAACGATCTTCTCCCGGCCGGCGCGCCCGCGCAGCCTGGCTCGCCAGAGAAAATAGAAGATCACCGGCCCTGCGGCTCGCCGGAGTCCTCGCGCGCGTAGTCGGCGAGCATCCGGCGCATCAGGACATCGCCACCTTCCGCGTCGAGCACGCGCGAGCGCTCCATGAGCTGCTGCTTGGTTTCGATGAAGTCCGCCCGCCGATATCCGTAGACCTTCGGGTGCACCCACGTGTCCATCCGGATCGCGTCGCAGGGACAAGCTTCGACGCAGAGGCCGCAATAGATGCAGCGCAGGGTATCGATCTCGTAGCGCACCGGATACTTCTCCACGGCGCTGTCGGGATGTTCTCCCGCCTCGATGTAGATGCAGCGCGCCGGGCAGGCGGTCGCGCACAGGAAGCACGAGGTGCAACGCACCGAACCGTCCGGCTTGAGAGTGAGCCGGTGACTTCCGCGATACTCCGAGCCGTACTGTTGGTAGGCGTCGGGGTACTGCAAGGTTGTCGCGGCCGCTCGATCGCGCGCGTAGCCGAGTTGATGGGCGATGTGCAGGAAGAGATTGCGCCAGAAGCGCCGGCCGGTGACGAGCAAACCGGAGACGATCTCGGGTACGTAGATGCGTTCGCGGAGGGTGAGCTCTGTGGGCCGTCTCATGGGCGGTTCTGCGAAGGTCTCAAGCGACCTGCTTCAACACCCCACCGATGCTCTGTCGTGTCGCTAGCCGATTGATCCACGTCTTGACGTTAGCCAGCGAGAAGTCCGCGCGCACACCGAGTCGGTCCAGGCGCATGAGGGTGGGCGCGTACGCGATGTCGGCAAGACTGAACGTTCCGGCGAGATACTCTTTGCCCGCGAGCTCCCGCTCGAGCATTGCCAGTCCCTTGCGCAGGAGGTCCTGGGCCCCGGTGAGCCGTTGCTGGTCACGCTCGGGCGGCGGACGAGCCAGCTCACGCTCGGCGGCCATCCCCGGAAGGATGAACGCCTGGTCCGCGTAGTCCTCGTACATGCGCGCCTGGGCTTTCAGGCCCGAGTCGTCCGGCAGCAAGGCCTCGTCTGGAGGAAAGTACTCGTCGTTGAGATACTCGTTGATCGTCGTGGAGTCGTAGATGACGAGGTCTTCGTCGATCAGCACGGGCACTTTCCCAAAGGGGTTGAGCTTCAGAAAGTCGGGGTGGTGGTGCTGACCGGCATGAAGGTCGACCGCGACGAGTTCGAAGTCGTGCCCACTCTCCGCCAGCACGATCCTGACCTTCATGCCGTAGGGACAATCGGGGTGGTCGTACAGTTTCATGACGCGGCTCTCTTGCCTTCCTTCGCCGTTCAGCGAACGGCTCGCCGCCGAACCCTAGAACAATCGGCACGCGCGTGCAACGCGACGTATTCAGGCACGCGGTCGCTCAGCCCGGGTCTGGAATGGCCCGCGCGATTATATTCCGCACGGGCTCGAAGCTTCGCCGGTGAATCGACGACGGACCGAGGCGCGCCAGCGCTTCCATGTGCGCCGCGGTGCCGTACCCCATGTGCCGCTCGAATCCATAGCCGGGGAAGCGGCCCGCGTAATCGACCATCAACGCATCCCGGCGTACCTTGGCGATGATCGAGGCAGCTGCCACCGAGTAGATGAACGAGTCGGCCTTGATGTAGGAGGTCTGACCAACGCTGACACCCGGCACCGTGCGCGCATCGACGAGCAGGTAGTCTGCCGATGGGAGCAGCGCAGTGACAGCTCGGCGCATGGCCTCCAGGCCCGCGCGATGCACGCCCATCGCGTCGAGCTCGTCAACTTCGACCAACCCATAGGCGAAGGCTTGGGCGGTGTCGTACACGGCGGCCGCCAGTTCCTCCCGGCACTTGGCGGTCAGTTTCTTGGAATCGGCAAGCGGGAGGAGGCGTTGCGGATGCGGCGGAAAGCTCACGGCGGCGGCGACGACCGGACCCGCGAGCGGGCCCAATCCGACCTCGTCGACCCCCGCCACCGTCAGGTAGCCGAGATCCCAGAGCAGGTGCTCGAGTCGAGTGTTCGCTTCCGGCTCGCCGCCATTGTGGCGTACCGCGCGCAATCTGTCAGTGCTCGTGCTTGCGCTGGAGCTCGAGCACGATTCCTATCAGATCGCGGACTGCCGCTTCCTTGTGAGTTTCGTGAAGCCCTAACAGATAGTCCCGGCAGTCGGGACAGCCCTCAGCAAGCTCGCTGATCCCGAGCACCGCGGCGACCATTCCCTCCGCCTGAGCATTGACGACGGCATCTTTCAGTATGGCGACCGATTCGGGGCCGCCGATCTTGGCGAGCGCCGATGCCGCCGGCACGCTCGCCTCGTCTCCTCGATAGAGGGCCGTGCGCAGCAGTTCGATCGCCTGTTTGTCCCCAGACCGTCCCACGCCTTTCACCGCGGCGGCGCGGATCCCGGCGGGCTCTTCGGAAGACAGTACCTTCACTACGGCGGCGCGAGCGGCTTCGTCGGTAGCCACCCGTACGCCGAGCTCTGCGTAAGCATAGCCACGGACCGCGGTCGACGGCTTGGCCGTCAGGAGCAGGAGCTGCTCGGTCGACCGCGGCTTGCCCAGCGCGGCAAGTGCGGCCAGTGCCGCCGCCGCCACCTCATCATCTCCGGTGGCAAGCTTCTCGAACGTGGGCGCCAAGGACTCGAGGCCGGCGGCTCCCGCGGCGGCGACCACCTTGCTGCGCTGTTCGTGCGGATAGTCTCCCGAGACGAACTCCCCGAGTTTGGCGGCTGCCTCAGGATCCAGTGCCTTGGTCAAAGGCAGTTGTTTCGACAGCAACCGGGCGGCGTCTTCGCGCAGAACTTTTACTCCGGCCAACAGCGCTTCGGCGAGCACGCCGTTCTGTCGGGCCCAGCGTTCGCGCCCTTCCAGTGCGAAGGTAGCGACGTACGCCTTGGTGATGCGCGAGGCGGGCTCGAAATCGGCGCCACGGAATACGTGACGGCGGCCACCGAGGATCCCGTGGTGCGGGGTGTTCGGCAGGTTGTCCCGCCAGTAGCTGTACTTGGGCAGAACCTCGATCGGAGCTAGAAACGGCTCGCCGGACTCGAACGGAAGCGGATCGTCCGTCGAGCGTCGCTCGACCACCAGCATGATCGTCTGCGGCTTTCCGACGCGAGCGTGCAACAACTCGTGGAGCCGGCCCGGGAACGCCAGGAGCAGGCCATCCCGGAAGGTGAGCGGGCGCGTCACGCGCACGTCGCCGACGGCCCAGGTCTTCTGGATCTGTTCAAAATAGGTCTTCGGTTCCTGAGCAGCAGCCAGGTTGGCCAATCCGAGCAGCGCCACGAGCGCAGCGGCGCACCAACCCACACTACGGGGGCGTCCTCTCATCCGTGCAGCATTCCTCAGGTTCTCAAACACGATGGCGGGGGCTCTGCATGAACCCCCGCCATCGTAATGACGCCGAACCCGGTGACAAGCTCCCTACGGGCAGGTCACGCCTCCATGGCAGAGGCCGTCGGGCTCGAAGTCGAAGTACAAAGGATTGGAGAAGGCCATCGCCCGCTGGCCGGCCTCCGTGTCGTTCCACGGCGGTGCGGTATTGAAATCGGTGAGACCGTCCAGGGTGCCATTGCCGCCGGTTGCGACGATGCCCTGCGGTAGGACGGGGAACAATGGCGCCGAGCTTGGCTGCGTGCCCCGTGCCACGACGATGATCCAAGTGTCCGACGTGATGGTCAGGGGAACGCTGAAATCGGCGACCAATCGCGTTCCCGAGCCGCTCACTCCGGTTGTGGGCGTGATCGTGAAATCGCTGCCGGTTCCGTACGGTGGCGAGGCGACCTTGGTCGTCAGCGGAGAGACCGTACAGGTTGGGTTGAGCACACCGAAGAACGTGAACTCGTCGTCGCAGTTGGGTGACGAGTTCGCGTAGATGTCTACCGTGTCGAACTCGGCCCAGGTCGGGGACTCGATGCGGATGTTGACGGCATCCGCCCCACCGCCCGCCGCATTGACCGTCAACGGGTCTGCGATGGCGTGGGAGGCCGTGGCTCCAAGGTCTCCCTCCAGCTCGATCCGCATGAACAGACCGCCCGAGCCGATCGCGCGCCCGACGTTGACGGTCTGCGCGAGCGTGGTCGCGTTGAGCGAAACCGGCGCATCGGTGGCCGAGGCGACGAACGTGCGCGGGGCGCCGGCCTGGACGATCACCCGCTGGTGGGTGTCGGAGTCGGCGATTCCGGTCTTGAAGAGCCCCTGATTGAGCAGGCCTGCCCAGTCGGCCAGGTTGTCGCCGAGCGCGAGCGCCGTCTGTGAGGGACTGGCTTCGATCCAGATCTCGAGGGCGGTAAATCCATCGTCGAACAGGTTGGCCTCGGCCGGGTCGAGTCTCAGGAACGTGCCCAGGTTGTCGGTGACGTCGACGCAGTCGCCCGGCCCCGGACAGTAACGGCCGAGACTCTCCTGACAGACGCCGCCGTTCGGGCAATCCACGGCAGCGGTTTGTGCCGTGCAGGGCGCCAGCGGAAAATCTCCGCCGAAGCACACCGCTGTGCACGGGAGGTTCTTGCGCGGCCCGCCGTCACAGCGGAACACGGCGTTGCCGCTCGTCGGCGGCATCGCAACCGTGTCGATGGCCAGGTTGTTGAAGTGCCCGAGCGTCCCGCTGTTGAAGTGATTGATTTGAATCACCTGATTCGCGGGATCGAAGGCACCGAAGATCTCGGAGGGGAGCAGATCGTAGCTAAAGTGTTCGGGGTAATCGAGCCCAGGCGTCACGCCGCTGCGGCCCCAGTCGAGCGCTCCTCCAAGGATGGATGCGGGATTCACCGTCAGCGGCCACGCGTTGAAGTGACCGTAACCGAATGTCGTGATCTCGTCGCTCGGCGCCGTCGCGATCAGGGTGCTCGCCCCTATGGCCAAGACATCGCCGCTGAAGTCGGAGACCCGGTCGTGATCGCTCGGCGCGAAGAAGTCGACGCCTTCGGCGAGCATCGAAACGATGCGGTCCTCACGGGTCACGGCGCTATCGGGACTCGGGATCGAGTGTACGTGGGTGTCGATGGAGACGAAGCCGGTGGTATCGACCACCTGTCGGACGGTGGCGTTCACCGTGGTCGTCGCGCCGGCGCTGATCGTCACCCGTTGGTTGTAGACGTCGTACTCCGAGCCGTGAGACACCAGGACGTTGTAGGTTCCCGGCTCGATGTCGACCTCGCCCGTGTCACCGCCGTGGTCGGCCCAGATCACCTTGGCCAATCCGTAGGTGCTCGTGTCCTTCTCCGCCGGGTCGTAGCCGAAATAGCGACCCGTGTTCGAGATGCCGAAGCCGATGTTGTCAATGTTGAGAGGGTCTGCGCTCGCCTCGAAGCCGACGAGCGACACCTTGCCGGCAATCGCGTTTGCGGCCTGGTTCTTCACGAATACCTGAATCTTGCCGGTGGTCGGTAGCGCTATGTTGGTGGTTGCCGTCTGGTTCGCCTTGACGGTGACGGCGTGCTCGGTCGGATCGGCCAGGCTGCCCTCGTAGGGAACGCCGCCGGCCCTGACGACGACCTTGTACTCGCCGGCCGGTAGGAAGAAGCGATAGAAGCCGCCTTCGTCCGTGAGCGTCGCCGAGTAGACGTTTTGGCAGTTTTCACCGTCGGCGTTGGCGCAGCGGTTCCCACCGGTACCGGGGCCACGGTCGGTGCGAAGGGCGGTCACGTGCGCGTCGGCGAGTGGCGAGCCGTCGCCCAGCGAGCTAACCACACCCTGAATGATTCCGAGCTTGTGACCGAACAGTTCTTCGCGTGCCTTGGTGACCTCCGCGACGGTGTCACCGACCACGAACCATCGCCGGAAGGTGCTTTCCCCTCCGCCGGACGGGACCAGCAACGGTCCGGGATCCTTGGTGCCCTGCGAGTTCAGAAAGCCGATCAGATTGGTGTTGTGGGCCCACACGAACACACCGGATTGTCCGAATGCGCTCGTGAAGTACGTGTCACCGGTGAGCTCGCCGAACAGGACCGTTTCGGGGAATACCACGCCGTAGGTTACGCCGCGTGAGTCGCCGATGCCCTGGCCAGCGATGAAATCGAGAGCTTGTGGCGCGGTGCTGCTGCCGTTGCCGCCCAGCCGGAGCTGGGGTTCGCCGAAACCCATGCCCGGCCCGAAGACCTCGAGGTGGCCGCCCGGATTGAGGAAGTCCCCGACGTAGAGCTCCAGATCCTCCGTTCCGTTGTTGATGACCGTGGTCGCGATCTGAACGTAGCTCGCATCCGGACGCAGGACGTAGTCGGTGCGCAGATCGACGTTCGGCAGATCGACACCGGTGTGGTTGAGATCGACCTCGGTTTCGCTGACGCCTACCGACAGCGTGTCGCCGGCCGAGAAGATGGCCAGGTCGGGAGACAGCACGTCGAACAGGTCGTCTTCTCCTTCGGTGCGAATGATGCCGGCCTGGCAGTCGGTGCCGTCGTTGAACGGGAAGATGTTCTGAGTGTTCTGGGTCGAAGCGATGTTGATGAGAGACTGCATGCCTATCCAGTTGTCACGGTCGTCCGCTGGATCGGCGCGCACCAGATCCGCGTCCATGATGTGGCCGCCGTAGGTCACCATGAACGAGTGGTCGCGGCCGGAGTTCTTGAGCAGGACCCGGATGTTGCCATTGTTGAGCAGCCAGTCGTTCAAACGACCCTGTGCGACGGGCCCGCCGATCAGGTCGGCGGCGTTGGTGACCTGGAAGGCGGTGGTCGGACAGCCGCTGGTCGCCGTCGAGGGTAGGCAGCTAAATTTCAGCGTGTCGCTGTCGAATCTCGCGGCTCCGTCGCTGACGTCGACCTTGACGGAAGCCTTCGCCTTCTTGAGCGCCGGCTGACAAAACGTGTCGCACTCTTGATCGTGCGAACATTTGTCGCCGACGGGTGAATCACACTCGCCCTTGGCGCGCTTGAGCGGAACGCGGAGGACCAAGCCGTCGTCCGTGCACGCCTCGCTCGCTCCCAGGATCGCGTCCCCCTCGTCGACCACCGTTCGCCTGGTGTAGAAAGCCTGCGGGCTCTTGACCGACTTCTTGTCGATGTCGGTCTGGCTTGGCTTACCAACTATCAGGTCGGTCAGCGCGGCCGCCGTGCAGCTTCCGGTGATTGCGTTGACGCACATACCGAACGCGAAGGAGCAGACACCGTTGACCATGCCGTCGCTGTCGCACGCCGCACCGTCGACGCACTCGATCTTCGTGGCCGGATTCCCACCGCTGTCCAGGGGCGGGTTGCCGGCACCGTCGTAGTCGACCGCGAATCCAACCAGGCAGTCGTTCGACCCCTGGTTGACGGCGATGCAATCCGCGATGTCATCCACCGTACCGGTGCCGATGCAGGCGGCATGTGACGGGTCCGCGCCGAGTATCCCACCCAGGACGCCGATAGCGACCCAGAGCAACCGAGCTGTCTTCATGTTGGCTACCCCTCGGGAAAGCGCGCCACAATCGCGCGTCCGCAGCCCCAACCTAGGGCGGGCGGACGCATCATGTCAAGGGTTAACCGTGCTCGAGCCCCCCTTGCGAGCGTGCAGGGACCGGGCGGGTAGGCTCGAGTTACGGAGAGTCCGCGGGCGGCATGAAATAGGGAGGCCGAACCACCGCTGCACCTCCGCCCGGATCCGGAACCCGCTGATGCTGGCGGCGTGCCAGCCGCAGGAGCGTCTTCAGGGAGTTTTCGAACTCTTCAATGGGACGGACCTCGAGAAGACCGGCGGCTATCATCGCATCCATGAAGCTTCTGCCACGGTCGGTGCGGGTAATGGTGATGGTCCAGTCCGTCGCGCCGACCCCACCACAGGAGACGTCCGCGAGCTCGGCCGAGAAGTCTCCACAATGGTCGCACTCCGGCCGCGCGTGTTCCTGGGCCTCCTTGAGATTGAGCTTCACCAGCTCTCCATCCTTCTTGTAGATCAACACCTCGCCCTTGACGTTGAACTTGCGGATCTGATCCAGCGGAATTCCCATCTCGTTCTGGATCTTGCCGAGCATAAGCCCTTCGAAGTCGAAGACTTCCGAGCACAACAGTCCGATCTGCAATGCGATTCCGGCTACCGGATCCTTCAGACTCTGCCGTTGTCGCTCGATGTGCGCCGGTTTCTTACGACCGTTGTCGAGGAAGTCGGCATTGCAGCTCTCGGCTTTGCGAAGCGGGGTGATCTGACACGGTACGCCGACGAACGCGACGCTGCGGCAACCCTTCTTCACGGCCTGTTCCAGGGCGAGATCATTGGGGCAGTAGGTGTACCAGGAGCCCGCCGCGGCCAGCACGCCTTCGACGGTGGTCTCGCAAGTGGGGCGCGGATTGCACGCCTGCGTCGGATCCGGAGACGACACACAAGCGCCGTCGAAACGGCCCGTCTCCAGTCCGTAGATGAGCATGGCCGTTACCACGCCGCCGTCCTGACCGGCCGCGCGTATGCGCGGATCGGTGGCGCGAGCGACGTAGATCTGCTGGTAGCGTCCGAAGCCTCCCTGGTAGACGACGCCCCGCTGCTCCGCGAAGACGTCCTCCTCGAGCTGGAACTCGCGAGGACTGAGCCGCGGGCAGACCTGAGCACACACGTCGCAACCCATCTTCTGGCTCACGCCACAGTAGTCGAACGGCGCGTCGGACTTGGCCGTCTGTTTCGGCTTCCCGTCGACGTATTCGATCACGTTGTGCGGGCACACCAGCACACAGGTGCCGCACTCGCAGCACGAACCGTACGCGACGACGTCGTTCATCATGTCTTGAAACGACGGTGGCGCGTTCCCGGCTGCGGGCGGTTGTGGATCCGGCAGGCTCATGAGTCGACGCGGATTATCAGCCAGCGGCGAGACCGTCTCAACCGCGGCGAGGGATCACGCGGTCTCGTACGTGACCAGAGCGAAGCTCGGTACGGGATGCAGGCGCTTGACGCCCCCGAGAAAAGCGAGCTCGATGATGAAGGCGCATCCGACCACCTCGCCCCCCAGCTTGCGAACCAGCTCGATGGCTGCGCGCGCTGTGCCTCCGGTGGCCAGAAGATCGTCGACCACGACGACACGCTCGCCGCCCCGGAGGGCATCGGTGTGCATCTCGAGTGCATCGCTTCCGTACTCGAGATCGTACGAGACCGTGTGGGTCGAGTGCGGGAGCTTACCCGGCTTGCGCACGACCGCGAGTCCCACGCCCAACGCGTACGCCACCGGTGCGCCCGCTATGAAGCCCCGAGATTCGATTCCCACCACGGTGTCTACTCGTCCGCGGCAATGTTCGGCAATGCGGTCGACGGTCCAGCGGAGTGCCGCCGGATTCGCCAACAACGGCGTGATGTCCTTGAAGACGACGCCCGGTTTGGGGAAGTCGGGAATGTCACGCACGAGCGCCTTGAGGTTCACCCATCCGCCCCTATGGAGGCCGTCGTTACACTCGGCAGGTACCAAAGAGGATCACGCGCAACGTTGTCCTTCCGAATTTCGAAATGAAGATGCGACCCGCTGGTTCGGCCGGTCGCGCCGACGGTGGCGATCTTCTGCCCCGCGCTGATTCGTGCGCCCGTGCGTACGAAGTTGCGGTCGTTGTGTGCGTAGACGCTGGCGAATCCGCCGTCGTGTTCGACGATGATGACGTTGCCGTAGCCGCTCAGCCGGTCGCTGAAGATGACTTTGCCATCCCGTGCCGCCATCACGGCGGTTCCGCGGGGCGCGGAGATATCGATCCCATCATGGTGGGCACGGCCACGCCGGCCGAAATTCGAGGTGATCTTGCCGCGCGCGGGCCAAAGGAAATGCGGGGAGGCGCCCGCGGTCGCCGGTTTGGCGGTCGGCGTCGACTTGGGCCGTGGCGCTGCCGTCGCCCGTGGAGTGATCACCGTCACCGGCAATGGGCGGTCTGCGCCCGGAATGAAGAGCTTGGAGCCGACGCGGATCGTGTAGGGTGGCTCGAGACTGTTCGCGCGGGCCACGTCTCGATAGGGCACGCCGTAGGCTTTGCCGATCCGATAGAGGCTCTCTCCGGGTCGGACGTCGTGGTAGAGGCCAGCCGAGGAGCAGCCGCTGCCAAACAACGTCGCGCTGAGCCCGGTGTTTACGCCAAGGCGAACCAGTCCAGAAAGACCGTCGTGGAGGCGACTCACGGCCAGGGAACCTTCAGTTCGGCGACCGGGGCCATGGCCTCGTAGTTGGTCAGGTCGAGATGCAGCGGCGTAACCGAGATCTCGCCTCGTCGAATCGCGGAGAAGTCGGTGCCGGGCTCGTCATCGAAGTCGAGCTGATCTCCACCGATCCAGTAATACTTGCGACCGCGGGGATCGGTCTTCTCGACCACCGCGTCTCCGTACCGGCGCTTTCCCTGACGGGTGATCGCGTAACCGTGCACCGGACCCGATTCTGGAACGTTCACGTTGAGCAGCATGTCTCGCGGCAAGGTGCGCTCGTTCTCGAACAGACGTCCGACCAAGGCGCGCGCAAAGCCAGCCGCGACGCCGTAGTCGAACGCCACCTTGCCGACCTGCGAGAATGCGACCGCTGGGATTCCGAGCAGGACCGCTTCCATGGCGGCCGATACGGTCCCCGAATACGTGATGTCGTCGCCGAGATTGGCTCCTCGGTTGATTCCGGAGACGACCATACGCGGCGTCTCCGACAACAGTCCGTTGATCGCGAGATTGATGCAGTCGGTAGGCGTGCCATCGACGGCGAACCATCCGTGGCGAACCTCGTCGGCCCGCAGCGGTCGGTCCAGCGTGAGCGCGTGGCTGACGGCCGAACGTTCTCGGTCGGGAGCCACGACGATCACCCGATCGAGGGCCTCGAGCGCTTGTACCAGGCGGTAGAGACCCTCCGACTGGATCCCATCGTCATTGCACGCGAGGATCACCAACTGCTGATGATTCCGGCTGGCGGCCAGGAGGTCAAGGGCGCCGTACGCGGCGCTTGGCCGGCCGTCTTCGCCCCCAGGCGAGGTCCCTTGACACTTGGTCAGGGGGGAAGATAGATTCCCCCGTACTTTCGGCAAGACGCCGGACGCAGATCATTGTGCAACGGGAGGACCTCAATAAGCCGTCAGTTCCGGTCGCGCTGATCGCACGCTCGCGACGCGACATGCTCGACGCGGTTAGAATGGCGTTGGCTGACGCGGCTCGGACCATGGGCGGGCTGGACCGGTGCGACGCGACGCTTGTGCCGCGGATCGTCAAGCGCGGAACCAAACGTCAGTTCCAAATCATGCTGTCGGTAAGCAAGCGGGACTCTCTCCCGCCATCGACCGGTTCCTGATCGCCGACTCGTGCTTCGACGAGCCCTAACGGGCCCCGCTCTTTAACACGCGGGGCCCGTCGGTTTGTGGATGAGTCGATTGGTCGGGGCGACTGGATTTGAACCAGCGACCACTCGCACCCCAAGCGAGTGCGCTACCAGGCTGCGCCACGCCCCGTCACGCAGATGCGAATGTAGCGCGAGCGCAAGCCTCGTGCGAGCATCCGGGAACCTTACAGGTCATAGGCCGCCTCTCCATGCGCGCTCAGGTCGAGGCCGGTGCGTTCGTCTTCCTCGGTGACCCGCAGGCCAATGGTCGCGTCGAGCACGCGCGCCAGAATGATGGTGACCGTGAACGCGTATCCTGCGGTAGCAATCACGCTCACGAACTGAACCCACATCTGGCCCACGTTTCCTTGTTCGAGCAGGCCACCGGTGCCGCCGATTGCCGTGGCAGCGAAGATCCCGGTGGCGATCGCGCCCCATGCGCCCCCTATCCCGTGAATGCCGAATGCGTCGAGGGCATCGTCGTAACCGAAACGGGCTTTGAGCAGTACGCCGCCGTAACAGACGAGGCCCGCCGAAGCCCCGATTGCCAGGCCAGCCGGCAACCCGACGAAACCACACGCTGGTGTGATGGCGACCAACCCCGCCACCGCACCCGACGCAGCTCCCAGAACACTGGCCTTGCCGCGGTGGAGATTCTCGAGGATCGCCCAGGTCACCGCTGCCGCTGCGGCCGCGATGTGGGTGACGACGAACGCGTTAGCGGCGCGTCCATCGGCGGCCAGAGCGCTGCCGCCGTTGAAGCCGAACCAACCGAACCATAACAGCCCGGCCCCGAGCAAGGTCAGACCGAGATTGTGCGGCTTCATGGCTTGATGCGGGTAACCGATTCTGCGTCCAAGGACCAGGACGAAGGCCAAGGCGGCAACCCCCGAGTTGATGTGCACCACGGTGCCGCCGGCGAAATCGAGAACGCCCATCTCGAGGAGCCATCCGCCGGGTCCCCACACCCAGTGGCAGATCGGATCGTAGACCAGGGTCGCCCAGAGCAGCATGAACCACACATAGGCGCCGAATTTGATCCGTTCGGCGAAGGCACCGCTGATCAGGGCGGGAGTGATGATGGCAAACATGCACTGGAAAGCCATGAACGCGCTGTGCGGTATCGAGGCGGCGAACGGGCCGGGCTCATTACCCACTCCCCGCAAGAACAGATATTCGAAGCCGCCTATGAACCCGTTTCCTCGGCTGAACGACAGCGAGTACCCGAGCACCACCCACTGCAGGGTGATCAATCCCATGGCGAAGAAGCTGTGCATCAACGTCGACAACGCGTTTTTCGCGCGTACCATGCCTCCGTAGAAGAGTGCAAGGCCTGGTGTCATGAGCAACACCAGCGCCGTGGACATGAGGAGCCAAGCGGTGTCCCCCCTATCCATCGTGCCTGTCTCCCCGGCACAGACGACGTTAGGCACGAACGGCAAGCCGAGACCGTAGAGGAGGAGGACGTGCGGACGATGCGAACGTTTCATGATGCTCTCCAACGCAACCCTGTGGTCTCTGTGGACTGCCGCCGTGGTTCGCCTTGCTGCACCGCTCTGCTTGCACCGCGCTTGCGGCGCTTGCGAGGCATTTGCGCACGATAACCGTCCGTCCGCCCTCCGCCGCCCGTTGGCGCGTGGTGCGGCGGTCCTCCCGGCCCACGCACATGGCATGCGGTATTCGGCCAGCGTCAGCGGATTGCCGACGTGGGAGCGTCGACCGGCCGGCGGCCACACCGAGAACGCCGATGCGCCCGTCTCGTCTCGAGCCCGGCGACGGCACGCCGCGTGCTTGGGTAGACGAGATGGACCGATGCTGCGAGGCAAGCGCGAGCCTTCCACCCGGCGAGCTCGCGCTCATGAAAGCCGTGCTTCACGACGCTGTGTTGTGCTATCTCGGCCGAGCAAAACGCCGGCGGCTGCATCCGCGAATTCTGGCTCGTGAGGCGGAGCGCTGGATCAGGAGCGAGGAGTGGGATTCTCCTTTCTCCTTCAATAACGTCTGCGAAGCGCTCGGACTCGAGCGGCACTCGACCCGGTCGGTCATCCTGGAGGCGAGAAGCTGCGGCGCCACCTCCTTGGCGGATGCGTTTGCTTGACGTCCCGGGCGTCAGGACAGGGTTCGTCTCAGATCGATCAGGATGTCGCGGATCTGACGCAGTTCGCGAAGCTGCGACCCAGAGGGCCAATCGCCTGCGCTTGTGTCGTGCTCCACTCGTAACTGCTTGCGTGCTCCCTCGATCGTGAAGCGTTGATCGTGGAGCAGGATCTTGATCCGTAGGAGCGTTTCGACGTCTCTACGGCGATACAGGCGGTGTTTCGATCGGGTCTTCCCCGGCCGTAGGGCGCTGAACTCGGTCTCCCAGTAGCGCAGCACGTAGGGCTTGACGCCGACGATTCGAGCTACCTCTCCGATCTTGAAGTACAGTTTGTCGGGCGGTATCGCTGTCGTTTCCACACGCGCCACCTCCCCACCCGGGCCGGTCAACTCGACAGGCCGTCCGACGTATTGATCGTGCGCTTGAGGACTTGGCTGGGCTTGAACGTGAGCACTCGCCGTCCCGTAATCACAATCTCATCTCCGGTCTGCGGGTTACGCCCTTTCCGCGGCCGTTTCTGATTGATCACGAAGTTACCGAAGCCGGAGACTTTGACTTTCTCCCCCGCTTCCAGGCGCTCCTTGACGATCTCGAAGATCGACTCGACCACGTCGGCGGCTTCCTTCTTCGAGAAGCCAACGCGAACGTATATCTTTTCCACGATGTCGGCCTTGGTCATTTGACGACTCGCGCGATTCCTACCTCACCGGCCCGCTGGGGGGCTACCCTAGCCTTCCTCCGGCGGCTCAATCAAGCTCGGACGCGGACGCCCAGAGCGGACTGGAGATGATCGACGAGCCGCGCGTGCAGTTGCGACACCTCGATTTCGGTGAGTGTCCGTTCGCTTGACCGGTACACGATCGAAAACGCCAAAGCTCGATGGCCGGGAGGGACCCCCTCACCAACGTATTCGTCGAATACGCTGACACCCTCGACCAGCGTTTCACCAAGATTCGTGATCTCCGCGATCACGTCCCCGGCCAGCACTCCGCCCGGCACGAGCAGCGACACGTCCCGCCCGGACGCCGGAAACCGAGGCAACGGACGGACGACAAAGTCGCGCGGAGCGTAGTCAAGGAGATTCTTACTGTCAATCTCGAAGAGCCCGGTCTCGAAGGGAATCCCGAGCTCCTGAGCGACGGTCGGATGGATGATTCCGAGGTAGCCGACCTGGATGCCGCCGACCTTGACCACGGCGCTGGCGCCGGGATGGTACTCCGGTCGGGTGTCGCAAGAGATCCACTGAGAGCCGTTGAGGGCTCGAGCAACGGCGAGCACGCGCTCGACGACGGCCTTGACGTCACCGAAGCTCACCGGTCCGACCGCGCCCGGCCCCCGGCCTCGGCGTGGTCCCCAGAGCAGCCCGGCGACGCTCTCGCGTTCCTGGTGGCCGCCCGCGCCCGTACCAGCGTGCTCGCCATCACTCGTGGCGGTACGAGCGAACGTCCGACCGAGGGAGAACAGGTCCACCGTCGTCACGCCGTTCCTCGCGTTCGTATCGCGAGCTGCGAGCAACGCGGGCAAAAGACTTCGGCGCATCTGGTCCGCCTCGGCGCGCATTGGGTTTTGCACCGTGATCGCGGCGGACCCGGCGGGGTGTAAGCCAGGAAACAACGCGTTCTCGTGTTCCGAGCAGAACGCGAGGCTGACCGCTTCGGTCAGTCCAGCAGAGCGCAGCGCTTCGCGCGTCCGTGCCTGAGCGGCGTGTTGGGGTGACGGCGGTGCCTCCGACATCACACGAGAGGGAGCTTCGGGCTGTACGGAATCGTAGCCGCGGAACCGTACGAGCTCCTCGATCAAGTCGATCTCTCGTTGCAGATCGTGTCGATGCGAGGGAACCTCGACCCACCAGCCGTCGTGGATGGAGACAGGTTTCGCGCCCAGTGCGCGCAGCACGGCCTCTACCTCGCGTACGGCGATCTCGCTTCCCAGTACGCGGCTTATTCGCTCGCCCCGCAGCCGGATTCGCCGGCGATCGGGGACCGGATCGCCGGCAGCGACGATTGCGCTGATCCGGCGCGCACGACCGAGCTCCGCGATCAGCGCGCCTGCGACCAGCAATGCTCGCTCGACCGAGTCCGGGTCGACGCCCCGTTCGAAACGGGAAGAGGATTCCGAGATCAACCCCAAACGACGCGAGGTGACACGCACGGCGCCAGGCCGAAACCATGCGCTTTCCAGAAAAACCGAACGGGTCGAGGCCTCCACCGCGGTGCGCTTCCCGCCCATGACACCGGCGATCGCGATGGGGCCCGCCGCATCCCAAATCGCGAGGTCACCAGCGATCAGACGGCGGTGCTGTCCATCGAGAGTTTCGATGGTCACGGGTTCCGTCACGGCACGGACGCTCACGGTTCGACCGTGGATCCGGTCTGCGTCGAACGCGTGCAGCGGCTGGCCGTATTCGAGCAGAACCAGATTGGTGACATCAACGATGCTGTTGACCGAACGAAGCCCACAGCTGGCGAGCTTGCGAATCAGCCACGCCGGCGACTGGGCGGGCGACAAGTCGGTGATCTCCAGGCCGCGATAGAGGTAGCAGTCCGCCGGGCTGGCAATCGACACGGCGAACGCCGCGTCACTCGTCGTCACGTGGGGTTGACGATCGAACGCTGGCGTCAGCGGGATCCCGCACAATGCGCTCAGCTCGCGCGCTAGGCCGCGTACGCTCAAACAGTCGCCCCGATTCGCGGTGACCGATACATCCAGGACGGTATCGTTCAAGCCGAGCAGCGGAGCCGCTGGTTCTCCGATTCTCACGTCCGCCGGCAGCAGGAGAATCCCGCTCTGATCATCCCACAGTCCGAGCTCGGTCGCCGAGCAGATCATGCCCTGAGACTCCTGGCCGCGGATCTTCGTCTTGCGGATCGTCAGCCCGCCCGGCAGCGTCGCCCCTGGCAGCGCGACGACCACACGCCCGCCGGCGCATACGTTGCTCGCTCCACAGACGATTCGACGCAGCCCCGATCCGTCCTCCACGCTGCAGATGGTGAGCCGGTCGGCGTTGGGATGCGGTTCGACCTCGACGATGCGACCGACTACGAGCGTCGCGCCGTCGATGACCGAGGGACCCCGGATCGATTCCACTTCGAGGCCCGCCATGACGAGCCGCTCCGCGAGCACACGGGGATCCGGCAACTCTTCGAGGTACTCCGCGAGCCATCGCAGCGGCAGCTTCATCGCCGTGCGTTTCAGAACTGCCGCAGGAAGCGCATGTCGCTTCCATACAGCAGCCGGATGTCGTCGATGCCGTGTTTGAGCATCGTGATGCGGTCGACGCCCACCCCGAACGCGAAACCGGTATATCGTTCGGGGTCATAACCGACCTGCTCGAAGACCGCGGGATGAACCATGCCGGCGCCGAGGATCTCCAGCCAGGCGCTTCCCTTACAGACGCGACAGTCCGTCCTGCCGCGTCCGTCCGCGCATAGTCCGCACCCGACGTCGACTTCTGCGCTGGGCTCGGTGAAGGGGAAGTAGCTCGGGCGAAACCGAACCGGCGTGTCGCCGCCGAAGATCCTGCGTAGGAACGTGGTCAATACGTACTTCAGATGGGCGAATGTCGTACCCTCATCGACCATCAGACCTTCGATCTGGTGAAACATGGGCGAGTGGGTGACGTCGTCATCGTGCCGGTAGACCACGCCCGGTGCGATGATCGCCAGCGGCGGCTGCCGGCGTTGCATGACGCGGATCTGGACCGGCGACGTATGGGTACGAAGCAGAAGGCCACCGTCGACGAAGAACGTGTCCTGCATGTCGCGTGCCGGATGATCGGCGGGAATGTTCAACGCTTCGAAGTTGTGGTAGTCGTCCTCGATCTCGGGTCCTTCGGCGATGACGAAGCCCATCGAGGTCAATACCTCGCTGATCTCGGTCATGGTCTGGATCAACGGGTGGCAATGGCCCGGCGCTGGCCCGTGGGCTGGCATCGTCACGTCGACGCGCGCTTCCGAAAGCCGTCCCTCGCGCACCCGGGCCGTCAGTGTGGCTTCCCTTTTGCCGATCGCGGACTGAACCAGGTCCTTCGCGGTATTGACGAGGCTTCCGCCTGCCGGACGCTGTTCGGCTGGCAGAGAGGACACCGCGCGCAGGAGCGCGGTCAGTCGCCCCTTCTTGCCGAGAAACAGAACGCGAGCCTCCTCGAGGTCGCGCAGGTCTCGCGCGGCGTCGACGGCGGACAACGCCTCGCGCTCCACTTCCTCCACCTGATCGCGTATTCGCTCGCTCACTGGGTGCGCGCTTGCTCGCGCCGTGGTCGCGGATTCCGCCGCGGTCAGCGGCTAAGCCGCCAGCTTGGATTTGGCGAGATTGACGAGCTCACCAAACGCGTCCATCTCGTTGACCGCGATGTCGGCTAGGACCTTGCGATCGATCTGGACGCCGGCGCGTTTGAGACCGCACATCAACGTGGAGTAGCTCAGGCCATGCTCGCGTGCCGCTGCGTTGATGCGAACGATCCACAGCCCGCGAAACTCCCGTTTGCGAACCCGGCGATCGCGGTAGGCGTAGGTCAGCCCCTTCTCGGCCGTTTCCCGGCCCTGTCGATACAGCCTCCGGCCGCCGACGTAGCCGCTGGTCAGCTCGAGGATGCGCTTCCTGCGTCGGCGTCCTTTCGTTCCTCTCGTTACTCGTGGCATTACCCTGCTCCCGTTTCTCCAGGCTCCAGCTCACCCATAGGGCAGCATTCGCCGGATCTGCCTTTCGTCGACTCCCGCAGCGAACGCCGGCCGGCCCAGTCTTCGCTTCTGCTTACGGGTCTTGCTGGCGAGGATGTGACGCAGGTAGGCGCGTCGCCGTTTGATCTTTCCACTGGCGGTAAAGCGAAACCGTTTCGCTGCTCCTCGCTTGCTCTTCATCTTCGGCATGATTTCCACTCCTCAGTGCGATCGGCCGGGAACCACGACCACCGACATGTGCCGACCCTCGAGCTTCGGTTCCCCCTCCATCGTCGCAACGTCGACGATCGAGGCGATCACGCGATCGAGCATCACGCGCCCGAGGTCCGGCCGGGTGATCTCTCGGCCCTTGAAAAAGACCGAGATCTTTACACGGTGTCCCTTGTCGAGAAAGCGGCGGATATGGCCGGTCTTGAACGCGATGTCGTGGGCTTCGGTTCGCGACCGGATCTTCACCTCTTTCATCGCCGTCGCAGCGGACTTGCGTTGCGAATCCTGGCCCTTCTTCCGCTGTTCGTAACGATACTTGTGGAAATCCATGATCCGGCACACCGGCGGATCCGCGCTGCCCGCGACTTCGACTAGGTCGAGGTTGCGGGTATCGGCAATCGCTTGCGCCTGGGCTAGCGGCACGATGCCGAGCTGATCACCGTTGGTGTCGATCAACCGGACTTCCCTGGCCATGATTCCTGTATTGATCCTGACTTGTTCTTCCTTGGCTATGGCGCACCTCCAGCGTCGGGTTTGCTCTGACGAATCATCCATTCGACGAAAGCGGACACCGACAACGGTTCGGTCTGTTTACCGTCGCGCAACCGTGGCGCGACGGATCCGTTCTCCACCTCTCGGTCTCCGATCACACCGATCACCGGAAACTTCGCTTGCTGCGCTTCTCGAATCTTGAAGCCCAGCTTCTCGTTTCGCAAGTCCGCTCGCACGCGAATTCCGCCGGCACGAACGGTCCGCTCTACATTCACGGCGAACTCGTTGTGGCGCTCGGTCACCGTGACCAGCATGACCTGGCAGGGGGACAGCCAGACGGGCAACGCGCCACCGGTGTGCTCGAGCAGAATGCCGATGAAGCGTTCGAGGGAGCCCAAGATGGCTCGATGGATCATGACCGGCCGACGCTGTCGTCCCTCCGTATCCACGTAGTGTAGGTCGAAGCGATCCGGCATCGAGAAGTCGAGTTGCGCGGTGCTCAACTGCCATTCCCGTTTCATCGCATCGAGAACGCAGAAATCGATCTTCGGGCCATAGAAGGCCCCTTCGCCGGGCTGTACACTGTGGGGAATCGAGTCGGCCTCCAGGGTTCGGCGTAGCGTATCCTCCGCCTGTTCCCACGTCGCAGGATCGCCAATGCTGTTGGCGGGACGGGTGGAGAGATACACGCGAGTCTGTTCGAAACCGAAGGCTCGATGCGTCGCCAGAATGGTCGAGATCACGGCGCGCACTTCGTCCTGGATCTGTTCCGGTCGACAGAAAATGTGAGCATCATCCTGACTGAACGACCGCACGCGTGTCAGCCCGTGCACCACGCCCGAGCGCTCGTAGCGGTGCAGGCGGCCAAAATCCGCGTACCGCAACGGAAGATCGCGATACGAGCGGATGTCCTCGGAGTAGATCAGGCAGTGCGTGGGGCAGTTCATCGGCTTCACCGCGAAATCTCGCTCTTCGACTCGGGTGAAGTACATGCTGTCCTTGTAGTGGTCGTAGTGCCCGGACCTGCGCCAGAGATCTACGTCGAGAATCTGCGGTGTGATCACCTCGTGATAGCCATTGCGCTCGTAGAGACCGCGGACGTACTGCACCAACAGGTTGTAGAGCAGCGTGCCGTCGGGAAGAAAAAACGGCGTCGCCGGAGCCTCGGGATGGAAGCTGAAGAGCCGGAGCTGCTTCCCCAGCTTTCGATGGTCGCGCTTGCGTGCCTCCTCGAGACGCTCGAGGTGCTGCTTGAGGGATTGCTGGTCGGCGAAGGCGGTGCCGTAGATGCGCTGAAGCATCGGATTGCGTTCGTCGCCACGCCAGTAGGCTCCGGCCACGTGCGTCAGCTTGAACGCCGCAACGTGTGCAGTGTTCGGTACGTGCGGCCCGCGGCAGAGGTCGACGAAATCTCCCTGTCTGTAAACGCTGATCGGTTCGTCGCCCAGACCTTCGATGATCTCGACCTTGAACCGCTCCCCCATGGCCGCGAACAGCGCGGTCGCTTGCTCACGAGACATCTCCTGTCGCTCGATCGCGTGATTCTCGCGCCGAATCCGCTCCATCTCCGCGGTGATGCGTTCGAGGTCCTCTGGGGTGAAGCCTGGGTCGTGCTTGAAGTCGTAATAGAAGCCGTCCTCGATGACCGGGCCGATCGTTACCTGCGCCTCCGGGTGCAGATGCTTGACCGCGTGCGCAAGGAGATGCGCCGCCGAGTGACGGATAACGTCCAGCGCTTCAGGGGCGGTCGGCGACAATGGCGTGATCGAGCAGTCTTGCTGCAAGCGATGCCACAGGTCGACCGCAGGCGGCTCACCGTTGACCAGGGCGGCGATCGAATCGGCCGCCGACTGGTTCAGTGCATCTCGAATGGTCGCTCCGCGCGGGAGGCGGCGATCGCCGCGCCCGGCAACGGTGACGGTTATCTCGTCAGGCATCCCGTGCAGCCTGGTCCAAGAGCGATGCCGTGACGGGGCGGCTAAACAAGCCGCTTGCGAACCGGCGCACGATGCTCGCCATTGCTCGCGCGGTTACGCCCGGCACGGGTTCTACTCCTGTCGCATGACCTCCTTGTGTCCGTGGTAGGCACGGGCGGGATTGAACCGCCGACCCCTTCCGTGTCAAGGAAGTGCTCTCCCACTGAGCTACGTGCCTTCGCGAGTGCGCCTCCCAAGCCGGGACTCATCGAACCGTCTAACAACCGCCGGGGCGGTAGTCAATTGGCAGCGTTTTGCCGGACAACATGCGCAAGCTACCATCGCCGCGATTCCCCTGGCAATCGGTTCTGTGGACCGCGATAAGTTCGTCGCAGCATTCTTTTTCCTGGCTCTGGGTGGAACCCTCTACCTGGTGGGCGGGCTGCTCATGCCCTACGCAACCGCCGTCGTCTGGGCGGCGATACTCGCGGTCGTTTTCCAGCCCGGCAACGCGATACTACGCAGACTCGCGCCCGCCTGGCCCAGTCTCGCGGCAGGGAGCATGACGTTGTTCGTTTTCGTGGTCGTCGTGGTGCCGAGCCTCATCCTCTCCGGCATTCTCGCTCGCGAGGCCGTGGCCGGGTACCAGCGGTTGGCCGAGTTCGTGTCTTCGGGCCGGCTGGCCGAGCTCAACCGGATCGTGGACTACTGGCCGATCTCCGCCCTATGGGGGTGGCTGCAACCGCAGCTCGAAAGCGGCGAAGTCCACCCCACCGCCGCCCTGTTGTCGGTGGTGCATTGGGTTAGTCAGTGGGCCGCCCGCGCATCCGGAACGATCGCGCGCAATGTCGTCTCTTTTTTCGTGAGCCTCGCGATCATGCTGTTCGCACTCTTCTTCATGTTCCGCGACGGCCAGTCGATGCTCGCGTCCGTTGAATCCGCGATCCCGTTGCCGGCCGATGATCGCACGCGTCTGATCGAGCGATTACGCCAGACCATACTCGCGGTCGTGCAGGGGCTGACCGTTGCCGCTGCCGTGCAGGGAGTGCTCTTGGCGTTCGGCATCTGGATGGTCGGCATGCATTTCGCGGTCCTCCTGGGCACCGTCACGTTCGTGGTGGCTTTCTTGCCTATCGGCGGCGCAGCCTTGGTATGGGTGCCGACGGCCGTTGTGATGGGGTTGGCCGGAGAGCCGACGCGCGCAGTGATATTCGCGGTCTACTGTCTGGTGGCCGTTTCGTCCATCGACAATATCCTCAAGCCCATTCTCATCGGTGGCCAGGCTCAACTTTCGACGCCCATCCTGTTCTTCGGAATTCTCGGTGGACTGCAAGCGTATGGACTGCTCGGTTTGTTTCTGGGCCCGGTGATCCTGTCGACGTTCACGGTGCTACTGGGCATCTATCGCGAACGCTATTTCGTCTGAACGGACCTCGCATCCGACGCCGATGTCGAGCGGTCGCAATCCGATCATCGTGGGGATCGGCCAGGTCGTGCAGCGCTGGCGGGGGCCGACCCATCAGAAAGACCCGGTCGCCTTGATGGAGGTAGCCGCACGGGCGGCACTTGCCGACGCTTGTGCCCGCCAGCCTCCGTCACGAACGATCGATGCCGTTCACGTGGTCAACGTGCTCAGTTGGTCCTACGCCGACGCGCCACAGCTTCTGGCTTCGCGCCTGAATCTTCACCCCGCGCACCGGACCTACAGCGCGATCGGCGGAAACACTCCTCAATCGCTGGTGAATCAGTCGGCCCGAGATCTGGAAGAAGGTGCGGTGCGCTGCGTTCTGCTCGCTGGCGCCGAGGCGGCTGCGTCGGTCAAGCGCGCAGCGGCTGAAGGCGTTGACCTCGGCTGGCCGCAACGTGCGGAGCCCGCTTACATCCACGGTGAGCAACGACTCGGCTTCAGTGCCTTAGAGCTCGAGTACGGCCTCGCATTGCCCGTCTACATGTACGCCCTGCTCGAAACCGCCTGCCGCGCTGGTACCGGGCATTCACCTGCCGAGCACCATGCGTATCTGGGCCAACTTTGCGCTGCGATGTCCCGTGTCGGTGCCACCCACCCGTACTCCTGGTTTCCGGAGGCGAGCACGGCCGAGCAAGTGACGACGGTCGGCCCGGACAATCGATGGGTGGGATATCCCTACACCAAGCGCATGTGTGCGATCCTGGACGTGGACCAAGCCGCCGCCCTGCTCATGACGACCGAGGCGGTGGCCGTCGAGCTCGGGATCGATCCGGCGCGGTGGGTATACCCTATGGGTGGGGCCGACCTTCACGATATCTGGCATGTCAGTCAGCGCCCGCGCCTCGACGAATCGCCAGCCATCCGTGAGGCGGCAATCTCGGCGCTCGCACACGCCGGTATCGCGCTCGAGGAGGTCCAAGCGTTCGATCTGTACAGCTGTTTCCCGTGCGCGGTGCAGATCGGTCGCTCGATGGTCGGTATTCCGGAACAGGATCCTCGTCCCCTCACGGTCACGGGCGGGCTGCCTTATTTCGGCGGGCCCGGCAACAACTACAGCATGCACGCGATCGCGACCGTCGTAGATCGGATTCGCGCTGCTTCAGTCGAGACCGCAATGATCACATCGCTTGGCTGGTACAGCACGAAGCATGCTGTGGGCCTGTACGGACGTCGTCCTCCCGTCCGAGCGTGGGGAAGCGTCGATGAGGTACAGCGGCAGACAAGCATCGATGCGCGCGCGCTGCCGGAGCCGGTACGAGAGGCGTCCGGCAGCTTCACCATCGAGGCGTTCGTCATCCGTTACCAACGCGATGGCAGCCCTCGGGACGGCGTGTGTCTCGGTCGCACGGCCGCCGGGCGCCGCGCCCTCGCGCTGCTCGAAGCCGATCCGGCCGAGCTTGAAGCTCTCGAACGTGAGGAGCTGGTCGGGCGTGTCGGTCAGTGTCGGTACGACGCAACCGCCGAGCGGAATCGGCTGCGTTTGCGGTGATGCGAATCTCGCAGCGAGCCGCTCAGACGTTGAACCGATAGTTGACTACGTCGCCGTCCTGCATGCGATAGTCCTTGCCTTCCATGCGTAGTCTGCCGTTCTGGCGACAGCCGGCCTCGCCGCCGGCTGCCATATAGTCATCGAATGTGACGATCTCGGCGCGGATGAAGCCTCGGGCGATGTCGCTGTGAATCTTGCCCGCTGCCTCTACCGCCTTGGTTCCGCGCCGGATCGGCCACGCGCGTACCTCATCGTCTCCGGCGGTGAGAAATGTGATCAGGTCGAGCAGCGAGTAACACGAGGCAATGAAGCGGTCACAAGCACCCGCGGCCAGCCCCAAATCCGCCAAGAAGGCGCCTCGATCGTCGGCTGTCAGCTGGGTCAGCTCGTACTCTAGGGGTGCGCAGAGCACCACTGGCTCTAGCCCGAACCTAGCAGCGTCTGGCCGGAAGGCGTCAGCGGCTACCGAGGCGTCGTCTTCCGGCACGTTCACGACCACCAGACGTGGCTTGAGAGTCAGAAGCCGGAATCCTGATAGCATGGCCAACTCTTGGGGGCCGAGCGAACACTGCCGCAGCTCGGTGTCGTTCTCGAGGGCCGCACGACAACGCTGGAGCAGTTCCTGCTCGCCGGCTTGCCCACGTTCGCGTGTCAGTCGATCGAGGCGCTTCTCGACGATGGCGAGGTCGCTCAGCAACAGTTCAGCGTGAAAATCGGCGACCCGACGCGGCACGCCGGCAACGCCCTCCCCCGAGAACGCATCGACGACCTCGGCGAGCACCTCCAGCGTGCGCATCTGCCCGAGGACGGCCGGCGTGATCGCACTTTCGCCGCTGCCGAACGATCCCGGCGGGTAGTCCTCGAAGGTGATCTCGGCGTAGGTCGTCTTACGCGGCTTGCAGAGTTCCGCAAGCTGAGTCACCCGGGCATCGGGCACCTTGATTTGGCCCAGGGTTCCTTTGCCTCCCGCCGAGACCATGCCGGTCAAGGCGGCGAACACCGTCGATTTGCCGGAGCATCCGAAGCCGACTAGGCCAATCTTCACCGGCGATCTTCAGTCGCCAGCTGGCGCTTCTTCTTCGACCGGCGGTTTGCGCCGACCGCCGCGGCGACTCCGCGAAGTGGACTCGGTCGTAGATTCCGGCGGAATGTCCTCGGGACCGGGGGAGTCTTCGAGCTGGCCACCGACAGGCTTGACGACGAGCTTGACCGTCGTGGCAATGTCCTGCCCGACGCGAACGGAGATCTCGTACTCGCCGATCTCCTTGATGGGTTCGCGTAGCAGGATTCGCCGCCGGTCGACCTCGAACCCCTTTTCTCCCAGCAGCCGCTGCATGTCCATATTCGTCACCGATCCGAACAGCTTGCCGGTCTTGCCGGCTCGGGACTCCACCTCGAGAAGCACGCCTGCCATCGCGCTCGCGACGTTCTCGTGTCCGCTGCGCTCGCGCGCCTTCTTCGCCGCGATGATCCGTTTTTCGTGCTCCAGCTGCCGGAGATTCCTGGGATCGGCGAGCGCGGCCAGGTTTCTTGGCAGCAGATAGTTGCGCGCATACCCGGGTTTTACCTTGACAATATCGCCGATGATGCCGAGCCCCGGGACATCTTCTCTGAGAATGATTTGCATGGGCTAAGCTCGCGAATAGGAGATCAGCGCGACGTTGCGCGCCTGCTTGATCGCCATCTTGACGTGCCGTTGGTGCCGCGCGCAGGTCCCGCTCGTTCTGCTGGGAACGATCTTTCCCCGCTCGCTGACGAAATCCTGCAGCAGCTCCCACCATTTGTAGTCGATGCGCAGCGTTTTGTCGGCGCAGAAGCGGCAGACTTTTCGACGCCCCCTGCGGAAACGTCGCTTCCCCTTGCCCGCCGCGTCGCGATCCTTCGCCGGCGCAGAGCCGGCCCCGCCGCCGAACTCTTCACTCATCGCTGTCTCCTCCTGGAGCTTCCGCCGACCCGGCACGTGTTGCCGAGGCCGCATCGCCGGTCGTGCCGTGCTGATCGGAGAATGCCGCGCCGGGCGGTTCGCTACCGAGAGATCGTAACTCGCTCAGCGGAATGTCGGGTCTTCCCACGGTCTCGCGGACGCGCGCTGGTGGCAGGCCGGTGTGATCCTGCTGAACGCTCATGTAGCGCAACACCCCTTCGCTGATGCGGAGCGTCCGTTCCAACTCGTTGACCACCGCTGCCTCGGCCGTGTACTCCAGCAGGAAGTAGTGACCGTCGGTTTTTTTTCGGATCGTGTAAGAGAGCTTGCGGGTACCCCAGTCATGGCTTCCATCGAGTGTGCCGCCGTTGTCGCGGATGACCGCCTCGAACCGATGGACCAGCGCCTGTTTCTCGCCTGCGAGGTCGTTGGTCAGCACGACGATGGTTTCGTATGGACGTTGCACGATGCGCGTTCTCCCGCCTGTTCAGGCCAGCAAGGGGGCGATGACCAAAGATACGACGGACATGAGCTTGATCAGGATGTTCATCGCAGGTCCGGCGGTGTCCTTGAGCGGATCTCCGACCGTATCGCCCACCAGGGCCGCATGATGCCCCTCTGAACCTTTCCTGTCACCGGAGATCTCTCCTTTCTCGATCGCCTTCTTGACGTTGTCCCACGCGCCGCCGGCGTTCACCATCGTCAGAGCCAGGAGGACCCCCGATACGGTCGCCCCCGCGAGCATCCCGCCCAAGGCCTCGACGCCCAGGAGGAACCCGACCGCAGCCGGGCTAATGAAAGCCGCAAGCCATGGGACGATCATCTCGCGCAGCGCTGCGCGTGTGGATATATCCACGCACCGTGCCGCGTCCGGTCGCGCGCCTTCTCGGCCCTCGATCAGACCGGGAGTATCGCGAAACTGTCGCCGAATCTCGACCACCATCTTTCCGGCAGCCCGCCCTACCGACGTCATCGCCCGCGAGGCGATGAAGAACGGTACGACTCCGCCGAGAAAGAGCCCGATCAAAACTCGCGGGTCGGTCACAACGATCGTCAACGGTCGAAAGCCGGCCGGGTTCGCCGCCATCCGGACTGCATCGACCGTGAGCGCGTACGCCGCGGAGAGCGCAAGCGCAGTCAGGGCCGCCGACCCGATGGCGAAGCCCTTGCCGATCGCGGCGGTGTTGCTGCCGACCGCGTCCAGCTTACCGGTCACTGCTCGGACTTCGGGACTGAGTCCCGCCATGACCGCGATTCCACGGGCGTTGTCCACCACCGGGCCATAGGCATCCACGGCCATCGTGACGCCTGCCGTCGCGAGCATGCCCACCGCTGCAATGCCGATTCCGTAGAGTCCTGACACTCCGTCCGCGATGAAAACGCCCAGGCAGATCACGAGCGCCGCGGGCGCGCAGCTTTCCAGTCCCACAGCCAGCCCCTGAATGATGCTGGTAGCCGTGCCGGTCTGCGAGGCTTCGGTAATCGCTCGGACCGGACCCGCCGAGGTGTAGTACTCGGTGACCAAGCCGATGGCGATGCCGCTGACCGTTCCTGCGAGAATGGCCAGCCAGACGTTCACGGTGACCACGCTGCCAATCACGAACATGAATCCGAACAGCAGGAACAGGCCGGCGGCCACAAGGGTCGAATATCGCAGTGCCACGTGCGCGCCGATGCTCTTCAGCACCCGCATCGAGTAGATGCCGGCAATGGAAGAGAACAGTCCGATCACGGCCAGTGCGAGCGGCAGGGCGAGCAGCGAGAGCCGAACGCTTTCGGGATCTCGCGCTGCGTCGTCCGCGAGACCGGCGAGATCGGGCGCGCTCAAGGTTGCAGCGATAGCAATGCTCGCGATGACGGCGCCGCAGTAGGACTCGAAGATGTCGGCGCCCATGCCAGCGACATCGCCCACGTTGTCACCGACATGGTCGGCGATCACGCCGGGATTACGCGGGTCGTCTTCGGGAATGCCAGCTTCGATCCTACCGGCCCAATCGCTCCCCACGTCGGCTGCTTTCGTATAGATACCGCCGCCAACCCGCGCGAACATCGCGACCGAGCTTGCACCCATGGCGAACCCGGTGACGACGCCCACCGAAGCGGGGTTGCCGTAGTAGCCGAACAAGAGCCCGATCCCCAAGAGCCCGAGGCTTGCGACCGCCAGGCCCATGACTGCGCCGCCGTTGAACGCGACTAGGAGCGCGGGCTCTTCACCGCCGTCGCGGGCAGCCTCGCAGCTCCGGACGTTGGCCTTGGTCGCCGCGATGATCGCGAGCAACCCTGCCGCCATCGAGCAGACGGCCCCGGCCAGGAACGCGTAGGCGGTCGCCTGGCCCAGCAGCCACATTAGCAGTAGAAAGACCCCTGTCTGGAAGACCGCCATACTCCGGTATTCCCGGCTGAGGAATGCCATCGCGCCCGCGCGGATCGATTCGGAAATCTCTTGCATACGCGGGCTGCCAGGCGAGGCGCGTGCGACCGACAGATACAGCCAGAAGGCCACGCTCAGCCCGAGCAGTCCCGCGTAAGGCGCGCTCGCTGACAGAAAACTCATGCCCAGAGCGTTCCGTTAGCCGTTTCCTACCGCTGGCCGACTCATCCCTGACTCGCGCGGCCTCAGGTCGGCGGTATCCCGTTGAATCGTTGCATCGTCGACTCGACGCCATCCGAAATCACCGAAGCCACCGCCTCCGCTCCGCGTACCGCCAGGTGTGTGAGCATCTCCTCCTCGACCCCGCTTGGCTGAGCGAGAACGAAGTCGTCGAGCGGGACACCCGTGGGCGGCCGTCCGATACCGAGCCGCACGCGCACGAAGTCCCCGGTGCCGCTTTCGTCCAGGATCGAAGCGAGCCCACGATGTCCCCCGGATCCTCCGCCCTGCCGAACGCGGACGCGTCCGGGCTCCAGGTCAGCGTCGTCGCAGACCACGATCACTTGTTGCGGCGCAATGGTGTGCGCACGACAGGCGTCCGCGACGCTCTTGCCGCTGGCATTCATGTAGGTCTGTGGCTTCATCAGCAACACCTCGGAACGGCCGATCATCACGACGGCCGTCAGCGCCCGGTGTTCCGGGCGCCGGATGCGCGTGCCGGAGGTTTCCGCGAGTCGGTCAACCACGCGGAAGCCCAGGTTGTGACGCGTCCCTATGTATTTCGTGCCCGGGTTGCCAAGTCCAACGATCAGATGACTGGGCAACGCTGCTCACCCCTGCGCTGGCCGAACGGACGGCGAGCTGCGCCGATACCCTCAGACACCGCCCATGCTCAGGACGCGGGTTGACCGCTCGCGGGCTGGGCTCCAGGCGTCGCGGCCGCTGGCGTGGCGCCTTCCGCGGCCCCGGCAGCCGGCGCAACCTCAGGAACAGCTTCGGGCGTCGGCGCAACCTCCACCGTCGGCGCAAGCACGGCCACGAGCGCGAAGTTCTCTCCGACGACGGCGGTAACACCCTCGGGGAGTTGCACGTCGTTGATGTGGATCGCATCGTGCACGCCGAGAGCGCTCACGTCGATTTCGATCCTGTCCGGCAGCCGGTCCGGCAGCGCGCGGACCGTAATCTCACGGCGCAACGGCTGCAGGATCCCTCCCTCGACCACGCCCGCTGGCTTACCGACGAACGCCAGGGAAACGTCGGCCTCTACCGGCTTGTTGAGGTCGACGCGCAAGAAATCCACGTGGAGTGGACGGTTGCTGACCGGATGCATCTGGATCTCGCGAACCAATGCAATGGCGTTCAACGCGGGTTCGTCCGCCAAGAACCGGATCAGATGCGCACCGCCGGAGGCGAGGCCTCGCCGTACGAAGTCCTTCTCGTTCACCTGCACGGCCACGTTCGCGCCACCCGCACCGTACACGACGCCGGGAAGCTTGCCGTGGCGGCGCAGGACAGCGGGCTTTTCGCTCGCTTCCCGTCTGGCGACCTGAAGCTCGATTCGCTGCATGTTCGCTTACTCCTCTATGTACACTTACTTCGTGGTACCCGCGTGCGACGTTCGACACGGCGGCGCCGATTCTCATGGTTCAAACAGAGAACTGATCGACTCCTCTTCGTGGGTCCGACGGATCGCTTCCGCGATCAACCCGGCAACCTGGACCACGCGAATTTTCTCTTCCTGGACCACTTCCGGCCTTGCCGCAATCGTGTCGGTGATGATCAGCAGATCGAGGCTCGACTCCCCGATCTTTTTCAGGGCGGTGCCCGACAGCACGCCGTGCGTGCAGCAACCGACCACCCGCAGAGCCCCGGCCTCCCGGACCGCTTCGGCGGCGCGGCAGAGCGTGCCGGCGGTATCGACGATGTCGTCGACGATGACCGCGGCACAGCCGCGGACGTCACCGATGATTCGCATTTCCTCGACCGCATTGGCACGCACCCGACGTTTGTCGATGATAGCGAGCGTCGCATCCAGTCGCTTGGCGTAGGCACGAGCGCGCTCGACACCACCGGCGTCCGGCGACACGACGGCGACTGGTAGGTCGCCAACGCTCCGCGCGATCTGCGGGAGCAAAACCGGATTTGCGTAGAGGTTGTCGACTGGCACGTTGAAGAACCCTTGGATTTGACCGGCGTGCAACTCCATCGTCATCACGCGAGACGCGCCGGCGGTCACGATCAGATCGGCAACGAGCTTTGCACTGATCGGCACGCGGGGGGTCACCTTCCGGTCTTGGCGCGCGTAGCCGTAGTACGGAATCACGGCCGTCACGCGCTTGGCGGAGGCGCGCTTGAAGGCATCCATGAGCAGCAACAACTCCATGAGGTGGTCGTTGCCGGGCGAAGAGGTGGATTGCACCACGAAGACGTCGCCGCCGCGCACGTTGTCACGGATCTCCACCATGATCTCGCCGTCGCTGAAACGCCGCACGGCCGCGCTCCCCAGGCTCACATCGAGATTCTTGCAGATCTGGCCGGCGAGCGCGGTGCTGGCGTTTCCGGTGAAGACTTGCAGCGCGTCCCTTACGGGCTTGTCCGTCGTCACTGCCGTAGCTCTCCTGCGGGTCTCGTGAGCACCGTAACGAACCCCCTCGACGGCACCGGTGAAAACCGGACCGGCACGGTCAGACTGGGCGGGAAGGATTCGAACCTTCACATGCCGGAACCAAAATCCGGTGCCTTACCAACTTGGCGACCGCCCATCAAGCCGTAACCGCGGTCGGCTCCGCAAGACGCGAACCGTAAACGCCTTGTCCGGGGGCAAGAACGCCGCTGCCGCCGCTTTCGCATCTGCGCCCGTCACGAAGTCTCCCACAACCGCAGACCCGGAACCCGACATTACCGTGGCCTCGGCGCCGAGTTGAACCAGCCTGCGAGCTAGTTGCCGGACTGCAGGGTAGTGCGCTCCGACGCCTCGCTCAAAATCGTTGAAAAAGAGGGCGTTCATCCTCGTCCCGATACGGCGCAAGCGCAAGCTTCTTGCATGTTCCGATGGTTGGCTCACGTGCTCGCTCCCCGCTCTGCGTTGGAGCCTGCGCGGTAGCGCGTGAGCATAGGCCCAAGCCGTTCGGACTCGAACCGGAGGCACCACGACGAGCAGCGACAGCGACGGCAGATGGGGCAGCGGGTCGAGCAACTCGCCGATGCCGCGCGCCAAGGCGGGGCGGCAACGGACGAAGAACGGGACGTCTGCTCCCAACGTAACTGCGAGACGGGCGCACCGTCGCGGATCGAGCCGTAGGTCAAGAAGCCGCGCCAGGAGACGCAGAACGGCTGCCGCGTCGCTGCTGCCGCCACCGAGCCCGGCGCCCGAAGGGATACGCTTGTACAAGCGAACTGCGACCTGAGCGGTCACACCGGTTTCCGATAGCAGAGCCATCGCCGCCCGGCTGGCGAGGTTGTCGGGTCCGCCCGGAACGCGCTCCGGGCCGGCAACGCGACAGGTCACTTTGCTGGGGCCCGGGCGGACACGGATATGGACGCAGTCGTAAACCGAGACAGGCACCATGACCGATTCGAGCAGGTGGTAGCCGTCGGCGTGCCGTCCGAGAACTCGTAGCGACAGGTTCACTTTGGCCGGGGCCAGGCACCATCCGCTTCTGGATGCGACCGCGCTCGCCACAGCAGGAGTTTGACGGCCGCTTTCCAGCATGACAACCAGCAGTCGAAACGATGAACGGCTCGGAACTCGCGGTTGCCCGCCGACTCGCCGTTGCCGCCGGCGAGATCATTCGGTCGGCTCTGGGCGGATCCGCCCGCGTCGAACGGAAGTCGCCGTTGAATTTGGTGACGGAGGTCGACCGGGCGGCCGAACGCCTGATCGTCTCCGGTCTGCACGCAGCGTTTCCGCAGCACCACGTCGTGGCCGAGGAATCCACCGATGGCCGTGAGAAGGACGGTCCGTGCTGGTATGTAGACCCGCTAGACGGAACCACCAACTTCGTTCACGGTCTGCCGCACTGTGCCGTTTCCATCGCACTCGTGGACGACGGCGGCGCGCGAGTGGCGGTAGTCAACGATCCCTTCCGCGTCGAGTTGTTCGAGGCCGAGCGTGGGACCGGTGCCTGGCTCAACGGTCAACCGATTCGAACCTCTGCGACCGGCTCGCTCGGGGATGCGCTACTGGCAACGGGATTTCCCTACGATAGGAGGGAGCACCTCCCGTTCTATCTGTCGTATCTCGAAGCGTTCCTGGCCACCGCCCTGGATATTCGCCGTTTCGGCTCGGCCGCGCTGGATCTCTGTTACGTTGCCGCTGGGCGTTTCGATGGTTTCTGGGAGTGGAAGCTCCACCCGTGGGATACCGCAGCCGGCTGGTTGATTGTCGAAGAGGCTGGCGGCCGGATAACCGACTTCAGGGGTCGTGCGTACGATCCTCGGCTACCCCAGGTCCTGGCCACGAACGGGCCGATTCATGCGCAAGCGCTCGAGGTGTTGGAGCGCCTGCAGCCCGCACCGTAACGTCTTCGCTGGGCTGCTCCGCAACGGTATAGGAACGTTCGATGACGGTCGACAACTCCGATCTCCGGCTCGAGGGCAAGCGTGCGATCGTGACCGGCGCCAGCCGCGGTATCGGAGCAGCGATCGCCGAGCGGCTGGCGCGCAACGGCGCCCGGACGGCGTTGGTCAGCCGCAAGCGCGAGGGTCTCGATCGAATCGCGGCCCGGCTCGACGACCTCGGGGCGTCGAGCCGGGTGATTCCCGCGAACATGAGCGATCCCGCCGACGTCGCGCGCATCGTCCCTGTCGTCGTCGCTGCGTGGGGCGGCGTCGACGTGCTGGTGAACAACGCCGCGACTAATCCAGTCTTCGGACCGTTGACCGATTTGGCGGTCGGCGCCTGGGACAAGGTGATGGACACCAACTTAAAGGGGCCTTTCCTCCTCAGCGTCTCGTCCGCGAGGGACATGGTCAGCCACGGAGGCGGCGTCATCATCAACATCGCGTCGACCGGGGGCATCGAGCCGTCGCCGATGCTCGGTGCTTACTCGATCAGCAAGGCGGCCGTGATCATGCTGACCAAGGTGCTGGCCGCGGAATTGGGGCCCCAGGGAGTCCGCGTCAACTGCATCGCCCCTGGGCTGGTCGAAACCAGGTTCGCCGCTGTGCTCGTGCAGACGCCGGCGATTCATGACGCCTATGTACGCCGTGCCGCTCTGCGACGGCATGGACAGCCGGAAGAGATCGCCGGGGCCGCGCACTTCCTGGCCAGCGACGCGTCATCGTACATGACGGGTCAGGTGCTGGTCCTCGACGGCGGTAGCCGACTCTGAGGCGCAGTGGTATGAGAATACCTGCGCCCTCGTAGCTCAGGTGGATAGAGCACCGGCCTCCGAAGCCGGTTGCACAGGTTCGAGTCCTGTCGAGGGCGCCAATCATCCACAACGATCCCAGGGTTGACTTTTGCGCTCGCGCACAGATAGGGTTCTCCCATTCATAGCGGGCGGGAACGGTCCGCTGCAATCTCGCGGGGAGCACGGCATGGAGGTACGCGTCGAGGGATCGCTCGAACGAGCGATCCGGACTCTCAAGAAGAAGCTCGCCGCAGAGGGCGTGTTCAAGGAGATGAAGATCCGCTCATTCTACGAGAAACCCAGCGTGCGCCGGAAACGCAAGCGCCAGGAGGCCGAACGCAAGCGCCGCAAGGCCATGCGGCGGGCTCAGCGGCACACCGGCTGATTCGTCGCGCGCTGCGGACTTTCCCCTACCCACCGCCATCCCTCACAGTTCGCTTGACGGCCCTCAGACCGTAGGATAACGTCCCGGCCGTCAAGAACTTTTCCTGACGCAGGAATCAAAGATACGGGATAGGGCCACGCGCGGCGCAGTCGGATTGATGGGCCGGCGGTGTTTGGATGAAGGAAGCTGGGGACATGGATCTGCCTAAGTGCATGAAGTGCGACGAAGGTTACCTCGTACCACTTTCGGACTACGGAACCGAAGGAGCTTCCGTGATGTTCAAAGCGTGGGCGTGCATCAACCCGACTTGCGGGTTCCAACTACGCATCGATAAGGGACAGGTAACGTACGGAAAGAAGCTCGAGCCGCCTCACTAGCGCTTCGAGGCTCGACCTCGCGAGTTGGCGAATTCTGCCGACGCCGCCCGCTCGGGTTTCACTCGCCGCCAACGCGAGCACAGAGACAGCCTCCGCCAGATGACGAGCCAACCGAAAGCGAAACACATCGTCTGGCACCACGCGACGGTTTCGAAAGACGAGCGTGCGAGCATCAACGGTCACAAGGGCTGCACGGTTTGGCTCACGGGCCTATCTGGGTCGGGTAAGTCCACCGTCGCGAACCTGCTCGAGAAGGCGCTGTGGGAGCGTGGAGTACGGGCCTACGTGTTGGACGGCGACAACATCCGCCACGGGTTGAACAAGGATCTCGGCTTCTCACCTGCCGATCGGACGGAGAACATTCGCCGCATCGGTGAGGTGGCTACGCTGTTTACCGAAGCCGGTGTCGTCAACATCACCGCATTCATCTCGCCGTATCGTGCTGACCGCGACTTGGTCCGAAAGATGATGAAGCGTGGCGACTTCATCGAGGTCTACGTGCACTGCGACCTGGCCGAGTGTGAGAAGCGCGACCCCAAGGGCCTCTACAAGAAGGCACGGGCGGGCGAGATTCCGGAATTCACCGGAATTTCAGCCCCTTACGAACCCCCGACGGCACCCGAGCTGCTTGTCGACACGGGCCGCCTGACTCCCGAACAGAGCCTGGCCGCAATCCTGGAGTTTCTCGAGCGGAACTCCTACCTGACCGCCTGATCCCCCCTCTCGGACGCGAGATCATTCGGGCGTGACGTAGGCGGCGGTGATCCCCCCGTCGACGATGAACTCCGTGCCGGTAATGAACGAGGATTCGTCGGAAGCGAGGAACATCGCGGCCTGCGCGATCTCGTCCGCCTTGCCGAGACGACCTACCGGGATGTGAACCAAGCGCCGTCGCTTCGCGTTCTCGTCCTTGAATAGCCCCGCGATCAAGGGGGTGTCCAGCGGCCCCGGACACAGCGCATTGGCGCGGATACCCCGGCGTGCGAACTCGACGGCGATCTCCCGCGTCAGCGCGAGCACCCCTCCCTTGCTCGCGGTGTAGGCGCACTGGGAGACCGCCGCGCCCATCAGCGCGACCAAGGACGATGTGTTGATCAACGAACCTCCACCCGCTCTCAACAACGCTGGGATGCCGTGCTTGCAACCGAAGAACACTCCCTTGAGGTTGACGGCCATCACTCGATCCCAGGTCGATTCCGACGTGTCGAGTACCGAGTTGTCCGCGTCGTCGAAGATACCCGCGTTATTGAACAGGACGTTGACTCGACCGAACCGCCGTTCCGCAGTAGCAACCATTTCCGCAACTTCCGATTCGACGGCCACGTTGACCCGATGCGATACGCCTTCGGCGCCGGTGCCTGCCACCTCGTCGGCAACCCTACGCGCGGCGTCGATATTGACGTCGGCTACCATGACGCTGGCTCCCTCTCGAGCAAAGGCCAGCGCGCTCGCGCGTCCGACCCCTCCTCCGCCCCCGGTAATGATCGCGATCTTGCCCGACAGTCTCACCGATCCTCCTTCGCCGTGTAGGCTCTCACGTCGGCGGCAAACGCTTCAAACAGCGCGGCCTGTCTCGAGATTCCCGGAGCGGCGAGCTCGGGGTGCCACTGGATGGCGAGCACGGACGGCTGTCCGTCCAGCTCGACCGCTTCTACCACGGCGTCGGCGGCGCGGCCGACCACTCGGAGCCCATGGCCCAGACGGTCGATGGACTGATGGTGCCAGGACACGGTTGTTACCGTATCGCTCCCCAAGATCTGCGCGAGGCGGCAGTCCGCCTCTAAACGCACCTGATGGGGCACGGGCTCTCGAGGCGGGTCACGGTGTGCGACCTCAGCGCCATAACGATCGGGTACGTGGGGGAAAAGCGTGCCGCCACAGTGTACGTTGAGGAGTTGCAGCCCACGACAGATTGCGAGAATCGGCATCTCGGTGGCGAGTGCTGCAGCGATCAGAGCGCGTTCGAATTCATCTCGACCTCGGTCCACGAAGTACGTGGCCGGGTGCGCGCTTCCCCCGTAGAGAGCCGGGTCGATGTCACCCCCTCCCGACAACACCAAGCCGTCAAGCCGCGCCAAGCACGCCGATGCCTCGCCGTCCGCTAAGAGCACCGGCTGCAATCCGGCGGCCTGAAGGCAGTCGAGATAGTCCCGGGGCAGCCAGTACCCGTTCGCGCTGCTGCCGGCCGGGGTATAGCTGGTGACTCCGACGACCGGGAGCGCCATCACACGCGCTCGAGGAAGCGCCGCCGTTCCCAGCCGCTCACCGCGCTCCGGTGTTTCTCGATCTCCACCTCGGCGAACCGGCAATAGTGTTCTAGTACTTCCGGACCGAACGCCGCTCGGATGAAGGTGCTTCCACGGAACTCGGCGAGCGCCTCGTCGAGCGTCTTGGGAACCGCCGGTAGACCGGCCGCCTGATAGGCGTCTCCGGTAAAGCGGGCTGGGGGTTCCCTGCGATTCGCGATGCCGTCGAGGCCGGCAGCCAAGGTTACCGCCATCGCCAGATACGGATTGGCGTCGGCACCGGGAATCCGGCACTCGACACGCAGTGACGGGCCGTGACCCACCACGCGGAATCCCACCGTTCGATTATCGTACGACCAAGCGATCGATGTGGGAGCAAAGGTTCCCCGGACGTAACGCTTGTAAGAGTTGACGTTGGGCGCGAAGAACAAGCTGCACTCTCGCGCGTGCGCGATGAGGCCACCCAGATACCAACGGAACAGATCGGAGGGCGCGGCGCGTGTGCCGGGAATCGGCGTTGTCTCCCCCGCGAACAAGGCACGGCGGCCCTCCGCGTCCCAAAGGCTCGAGTGCAGGTGCATGCTGCTGCCGGCCAAGCTCTCGTCGAATTTCGCCATGAACGTCAGAACGTGGCCTTGCAGCATCGCGATCTCTTTCGCGGCATGCTTGTAGATGCAGTGGCGATCAGCCATCTCCAACATCTCGGCGTAACGCAGATTGATCTCGTGCTGCCCCGGACCCCACTCCCCCTTGCTGGACTCCACCGGAATTCCCGATGCGTCAATGGCGCGGCGGATCTGGCCCACGATGGGCTCTTCACGTGTCGCCTGCAGGACATGGTAGTCCTCGACGTAGTATCCGTACGGCGTGAGGCCCTCGAAGCGCTTCGCGACGGCGTCGCCGTAGGAGTCTTGGAGCAAGAAGAACTCGAGCTCGGACCCAGCCTTGGCCACGAAGCCCTGCGCATGCGCCCTCTCGACCTGCCGTCGCAACACGCTTCGCGGAGCGATCTCGACGGGAGCGCCGTTCTCGGCGTCGAATAGGTCGCAGAGGACGAGCGCGGTCCGATCGAGCCACGCAGCAGTGCGAAGCGTAGTCAGATCCGGCACAGCGTGCACATCGCCGTAGCCGTCAGCCCAAGAAGCGAAGGCGTAGCCGGGCACCGGGTCCATTTCCATGTCGCAAGCGAGCAGGTAGTCGCATGCGTGCATGCCGTGGTCCAGGACGTCGGTAACGAAGAAGTCGCCGGCGATGCGTTTGCCGACCAGCCGCCCGTACATGTCGGGGAACACGGTAACGACCGTGTCGATCCGTCCGTCGCGGATTCGCGCGGCGAGATCCTCGCGGCCGAGCCGGCCGTGCTCCTGCTCAGCCACGACGCGGAAGCAACTCGGATCTAGAGCCGTGTGCGGCTCGCCGTCAGCGTGCGGAGTTGACCAGCTCGGCGATGGAGAAGAACTCTTCGGTCGTTCCCGATTCCGCGCCCTGGTTCCAGCGCCAACCCACCTCGCGCTCGAAACGATGGCTTGGCAGTGCCGCGCGCGTGGCGTGGTCGAGCTGCACGTCCACCATGAAGATCGAAGGAGTCCACGGCATAATCCACGCGTACTTCCCCTCATCTGGCGCGCCCTCGAACGGCTCTTTCGCCATGCGGTAGGAGTTGACCCAGATTTTCCAGAGCTCGCCGGCTTGATCGTAGATGTCGGTGTATGGGATCACCCAGGATTCCTTATCCACGAAGATAACGCGCTTCGAGTAAGCGTACTGCGGCAGCTTGGACTTGCCCTCGACGACGTAGACTTTGCGCTTCTCCCAGACATCGTCGAATGCGAAGTCCGCGCCGCCCTCACCCCACTTCACCGGCCAATGCCGGCCGTGCAGCGAGGCCAGGATTTCCTTCTCACCGAGGAACTTCCAATCCATCCATGCGATCGAACCCGCGTAGCCTCCGTAGCTGTCTACGTCGGTGTCCTGTCCGAACAGCGCGTCGGATCGCTGCGCGGAAGAGAGGCGCCGAACCCGACGCAACTGCGGTAGATACAACCAGCTGTCGTCGTGACGGCTCGGATCGATATAGCGATAGTAGGAGAACCCCGTGCCCTTCAGATCGAACGGCTCGATCAGCGGATGGAGGGATTCCTTGTAGCGGGCCTCGTCTTTGTTAGGCTCGTATGCCGGCTTCGGGTCGAGAACCAACCGACCCACGAAATACATGCGCTTGAAGTGGTCGATCACGAAGTGCTTCTCGATCGACATGCCCTCGTTCTCGCGTCCGATCGCGCCCGTATCGGCGTCGAAGTTACGCAGATCGACATCGTCGGTCTCACCCCAACGCGCCTCGTAGTTGAACATGATTTTGACGGCCAAGTCCGGATCGTTCGGATCCAGCTTCGGGAAGGGTTGGCCAGCGACCCAGTTCTGTGTGCTCAGTTTATCCTCGGCGAGCTTGACCTGAGCGGAGTATTGCTCGGTGGCGGCAAGGTAGTGCGGCGGCAGGGTGATCGGCTGCGGGTCGACAACCTCTAGCCGCATCCCCCTGCGCACGATCCACTTGAGACCGGGCGAAAGTAGGTCGTCAGCCTGATCCAGGTTGGCCGCGGTGATGATGTCGCCCGCTTTGACATCCGCGCCAGCGGGGGCGGGAGCGAGCGCGAGCACGGCCGCCGTGGTCGATACAGCGAGCGCCGTCAGAGTTCTGATGTTCATCTACCTTCCTCCGAGCGACCGGCCGGCAAGCCGTCGGGCCGAGTCGAGCACCCTTGTTTACACCACCTGCGCGCGGATACACAACTGCGGAGACCCTACGCAGACGATCCGCAGCGCAGGTTGACGCAGCGCGCTTGCATGGAAGCCTATTCTTGGTACTCAGTGCGCGGACCGGCCCGGTACGACGCGTAGGCGCGGACGGAGCCCGGAGCTTCTGGACCATTGGCTCTTTCAACCCGTTGGGAGGTATTGCGACTGATGAGAATCCGTTCGGCCACGATGGGCGCTACCGCCCTGCTCACCGCAACCGTCGCCTGTGCGATCTCTCCGCTTTCGGTGCAGGCCGGAGGGTCGGTCACCGGCAAAATCAGCTTCGAGGGTCCCGCTCCGGAACGTCGCCAGATCAAGATGGCTGCCGATCCCAAATGCGAGGCGGCCAATCCCCAGGGACGTCTCGGGGAGATGTTCGTCGTCACCGGCGATGCCCTACAGTACGTCTTCGTGTACGTGAAGGAAGGCCTGGGCGACCAGAAGTTCGAAGCTCCCGCCCAATCGGTGCGCATCGATCAGAACGGTTGTATGTATGCGCCCCACGTCGCCGGCGCGATGGTGGGCCAGACCATCGAGATTCTGAACAGCGATACCACGTTGCACAACGTTCACTCGCTGCCGAAGAACAGTCCGCAATTCAACAGCGCCATGCCGATGAAAGGCATGACCATCAAGAAGAAGTTCAGCGCTTCTGAAGTGATGGTCAAGATCAAGTGTGACGTTCATCCCTGGATGGCGGCTTACATCGGCGTGCTCGCGCACCCCTTCTTCGCCGTGAGCGGGAGCGACGGAACCTTCAAGATCGAGAACCTACCGGCGGGCACCTACACGATCGAGGCGTGGCACGAGAGCCTTGGCGCCCAGACCGCCAGCGTCACCGTTACCGAGGGCGGCGGGGCCACCGCGAACTTCGCCTTCAAGCCTCAGGGCTGAGCGTCCATGTGCCGTGAATGGGACTGGCCGAGCCGGCCGGGGACCCGTTCACGGACTGCGAGGGGGGAGCCCCTGGACTTGGCCTTTCACTTGTCGAGCGTGCTGGACTTTGTCGCTGTCATGACCGTCGGCGCGCTAGCGGTGTACACGGGCCGCTGCGTTCGTCAGGCCGGCGCCGCGAAGCGCCAAGGGTTGGGATTGTCAGCGCCGGAGCTCCTCTGGTCCGCAGTCGCTCTGGGCGTCGTCGCTTTTGTGTCCGTGGTTGCCGCGCTTGCCCATGCCTAGGCGCGATCAGCGGACCCAACACCGGCTTCACCGGCTGGCCAGCGTGGCCGTGGTCGCGACGTTCGGCTTGATTCTGGCCGGTGCACTGGTGACCAGCCGCAATGCAGGCTTGGCCGTGCCGGATTGGCCGCTGTCTTTCGGCACCGTGAACCCGCCGCGCTGGTACACCATCGAGAACGTCCGCACCGAGCACGGCCACCGGCTGGCGGCCGCTCTGGTCGCGATGGTTACCGTCGCCCTTGGCTTGGCGATCCATCGCGCGAGCGACGATCGTCCGTTACGGGTGTTGGGCGCGGCGGCCGTAGCCCTCGTGTTGCTGCAAGCGATTCTCGGCGGCTTGCGGGTTCTGCAGCTTTCGATCGACTTGGCCATGGTGCACGGTTGGCTCGGACAGGCCTTCCTGTGCGTCCTGGTCGCGATCGCGACCAGGACCTCGCCACGCTGGTGTGAAGACCGAACCGCGGCCGTGAGCACCGAGACTCGTCGCTGGAGCCTGGCTGTTAGCATCACCATCGTCGTCCAGCTCGTGCTCGGTATCCTGGTGCGGCACCGGGAGGCGCCCCTCCTCGCCTACGCGCCATTTCTCGCGCATGTGGGCGCCGCCGTCTTGATCGTCTGGCTGAGCGTGCACTTGCGTCGGTCCGTCTCTCCGACCGCCGGACCGCTGGGGCGCTGGCCCAGCACTTTGGTCGGATTGATCTGTCTGCAAGCCGCACTCGGCGTGTTTGTCTACGCGGTAGTCGACACCGCGGAGCCGCATCGACAGGCGAGCCTGTTGGAATCGTGGCTTCCAAGCTTCCACGTTGCCGTGGGTGCAGCGGTTCTGGCCACCAGCGTGACCATCCTGGTGCGAGTGTTGCCGCGCGCCTCGCACGCCGCCGCCGTTGGCGTGCGCGTTACCGGTCGGGAGGTGACGCAACCGCGATGAGCGGCCCGGAGGCGCTCCTGCGGGGACGCGCAGCGGTTCAGGACCGCTCGCGCGTCTATCTCGAACTGACCAAGCCGAGAATCACGGTGATGGTGTTGCTCACCGTGGCGGTCGGCTACGCGCTGGCGCCGGTCGACGCGGGCGCCACTACGCTCGTGCACCTCTTGTTCGGGGCCATGCTGTCCTGCTCGGGCGCCGGAGCGCTCAATCAGTACCTGGAGCGCGATACGGACGCCGTCATGGCGCGCACCAGATTCCGGCCCTTGCCCAGTCACCGAATCTCGGCATTCATGGTCTTTATCCTCGGTGCAGCCCTCTCAACCGGCGGTGTCGGATATCTGCTCCTCACGACCAATCCGCTCACCGCGCTGCTCGACGCGTTCACGTTGGTGAGTTACCTGTTCGTGTATACGCCGCTCAAGCGCATGTCCCCCGCCTCCACCCTTGCGGGTGCCGTCCCCGGTGCGGTTCCACCGATGATGGGCTGGGCGGCGGCGACCGGCAGCATCGGCGCCGGAGCCTGCGCTCTGTTCGGTCTGCTCTTTCTCTGGCAGATCCCTCATTTTCTCGCGATCGGTCGCATGTATCGCGACGACTACGCCAACGGCGGCTTTCCCATGCTGGTCGTCGTCGACGACGCCGCCGCCGGGCGGCAGATGGTTCTGTATGCGCTCGCGGTGCTGGTGGTTTCGCTCGCGCCGGTTCGGCTCGGACTTGCCGGACCGTTCTACCTGACGCTCGCGACCTTCGCTGGACTGGCCTACCTGGTGGCAGCCGCGCGCGCCTGCAAGCTGGCGGACCAACCGAGCGCGCGTTCCCTGCTGTTGGTGTCGGTTCTGTACCTGCCCGTCATCTTTGCCGCGATGTTCGTCGACGGGCTCGTTCGATGACGCAACAGCCGGCGCTCGCAATCGAAGGGCTCGAGTTCCACTACGGCCCCGTGCAGGCACTCGCCGGGATCTCCTTCACGGTCGGACAGGGCGAGATATTCGGTCTGCTCGGTCCCAACGGTGGCGGCAAGACGACGCTTTTCCGCGTTCTTTCGACGCTGGTCCGACCACCTACGGGCCGCGTCGAGGTGTTTGGACACGACCTTGGCACCGATTCCGAGGGCGTGCGCGAATGCATCGGCGTCGTTTTCCAGCACCCCAGCGTGGATCTCAAATTGACCGTGCACGAGAATCTCAAGCATCACGGGATGCTGCATGGCCTGCGCGGCCGCAAGCTCGAGGTGTGCATCGACGCGTCGCTGCGCCGTCTGGGAATTCGCGAACGCGCCGACGAAGTGGTCGAAACGCTGTCGGGCGGTCTTAGACGCCGGGTCGAGCTGGCGAAGGGGCTCGTGACGCGGCCGCGGCTCTTGATCCTGGACGAGCCTTCCAACGGTCTGGATCCCGGCGCCCGGCGCGACCTGTGGGAGTATCTGCGCAGTCTGCGCGAACAGGACAACGCGACCATTCTCCTGACCACCCATCTCATGGACGAGGCGGAGCATTGCGACCGACTGGCGATCCTCGATCGGGGCCGCATCGTGACGATCGGAACCCCCGACGGGCTACGCCGCAAGATTGGCGGCGAGATCATCACCATTCGCAGCCCTGATCCTGACGGGCTGTCCGGCTTGATCGCGGAGCAGTTCGGGACGGCGCCCACGCGGCTGGGTGACCTTTTGCGCATCGAGCGGCCGCAGGGGCACGTGTTCGTCCGGCAGCTGGTCGAGTCGTTTTCCGATCGAATTACCGCCATCAGTCTGGGCAAGCCGACCCTGGAGGACGTCTTCGTTCACGAGACCGGCCACCGGTTCTGGGGTGACGCTTGATGCGTGCTTCGGGGACGACTCTGCGCGCTGGACTGGCTGTCTACAGCCTGGCCACCCGAGAGTTGAAGCGTTTCGTTCGTCAGCGCAATCGGGTGTTCGGCGCGCTCGCGCAGCCAGTGCTGTTCTGGCTCATCTTCGGCAGCGGCTTGAACGCGTCGTTCGTTCCGGGCGGGGCCGGCGCGGGCGTGAGCTACAGTGAGTATTTCTTCGCGGGCACCGTGGTCTTGGTCCTGCTGTTCACGGCGATCTTTTCCACCATCTCGATCATCGACGATCGCAATGAGGGTTTCTTGCAGTCGGTACTGGTAGCGCCGATACCGGCCTCCAGCATCGTGCTGGGCAAGCTCCTGGGCACCACGGCGTTGGCGGTCGGGCAGGCGCTCTTGGTCTTTCTGCTGGCGCCGATGGCAGGCGTCAAATTGTCGCTGGCGTCGGTGCTGCTCTGCCTCCCGGTTCTGGTCGTGATCGCGTTCGGACTGACAGGGCTGGGCTTCGTCATCGCGTGGCGCATGGATTCAACACAGGGGTTCCACGCGATCATGACGGCGTTCTTGATGCCGATGTGGCTGCTGTCGGGGGCCTTCTTCCCGGCCAGTGGGCTGCCCGCCTGGCTGGGCTGGATCGTCGCACTCAACCCGTTGACCTATGGAGTTGCGGCATTTCGCTACCTGCTCTACGTCGGCGATCCGCGCGCGGCCGGCGATTTACCAGGGCTGGTTCTGAGCCTGACCATTATCACGGTGTTTGCCGGCGCGATGTACGGTGCCTCGGTACGAGTCGCTCGCAACCGCACTCCGGCCCTCGGCTCACCGTGACCGTCGAACCCAGCGGACCCCGCGTGCCAGCGGCGAGACGGCTGCGGTATGCGGGCGCCGCTCTGGCCATGGCGATCGTGCTCGCCGTGCTTGCCGCACGCACGCTGCGTTCGCGATCGGTGGCGAACCTGCCGACCATCGCCACAGTGCCGGCGTTCCAGCTCCAGGACCAGAACGCCGCGCCGGTAACTTTGGACGACCTGACGGGCAAGGTCTGGATCGCGAGCTTCCTGTACACCACCTGTCCAGGCCCCTGTCCCCGGCTGGTGGAGCAACTGGCAGCGATCCGGCGCGACTTCGCGGGCGACCCACGCGTGATGCTGGTTTCGTTCTCGGTCGATCCCGATGCCGACTCGCCGGAGGTGCTCGCGGCCTACGCCCGTGCCCACGGTATCGATGCCCGTGGCTGGAAGCTCCTGACCGGACCGGCCGAAACCGTCTACGCATTCATTCGCAGCGGATTCCTGCTGGCCGTCGAGCGGGTCGATGCCGCAGTTGCGCAGGCGTCAGCCGAACAAGGGCCGGTGGCTCACAGCACGCGACTGGTCCTGGTCGATGCGAGCCGGCGCATTCGCGCGTACTACGACACCACGGATGCGCGGGCGCTGGAAGACCTGCGCGCAGGCGTGCGCGCGCTGCTCGCGGAAATTCCGCCATGAGCCCGCCTCTGCTCCCGACGCTCAACGCCGCGCTCAACGCCACCAGCGCGATCCTGCTTCTGGTCGGATACCGGTCCATTCGCGCGGGCCGCACGCACGCGCACCGCAACGCCATGCTCGGCGCCGTCGGCACTTCGACGATCTTCCTCGCCTGCTATCTCTACTATCACTGGCAGGTCGGCTCGGTCCGATTCGCGGGCACGGGCCTGGTCCGAGGGGTCTATCTCACGATTCTTCTCAGTCACACCGTGCTCGCGGCGATCGTTCCCGTACTGGTCACCGTAACCGTGATCAGGGCGCTGCGGGGGCGATTCGGCGCGCACCGGCGGATCGCCGTGTGGACGCTTCCCATCTGGCTCTACGTCTCGGTAACCGGAGTCGTGATCTACGTGATGCTCTACCTGATCTACGGTCCCGCCGTCGGTTAGCTGACTGTCGGTTCGTTCCCCAAAAATCGCGACTGGATCCAGCGTACGGTGTCGGCCACCGTCTCGGCCAAAGGTCGAGACTGCCACCCGAGCTCGCGCTGCGCCATTGCGGCCGAGCAGTGCATCTGAGCGTCGGCGAACTCTGCGATCATCTCGGAGGTGAGTTGACGCTCCGTTCGCAGCAGCGTCGCGCTCAGCCAATCGCCGGCAACCAGCAACGGCAGAAGCCGCGTAGGAAAGCGCCACCGCGGGACGTGTAGGCGCGGTTCGGCCGCTTCGATCAGTCGAACCAAATCGTGCATCGCCAGGAAACCCGCCGACACGATGTAACGTCCGGAGGCGCCCGGGCGTTCGAACGCGCAGCGCATGGCGCTGGCGAGATCGCGCACGTCCACGTAGGAGGCATCCGCGGGAAGCAGGAACGGTACCCTGCGGCGCAGGACCAACTCGAACAGCAACGTGATGGGCGTATGGCGGAACACCCCCGGCCCGAGGATGGTCGCGGGGTTGACCGTCACCATGTCGAGCCCGCAGGCTTCGGCCGCACGACGGGCGCTCTGTTCTGCCGCGGTCTTGGCGCGAGCGTAGGCGGTGAGCGGATGCGTGTTCCAATCCACTTCCGTCAGCGGCCGCTCGCGCGAGCCGGCTATGCCGACGGCGGCCATGCTCGAAGTGAACACCACTCGCTTGACGCGAGCCGCCGCCGCTGCTTCGACCACGTGGATCGCTCCATGGACGGTGGGATCGATGATCTCGCGCTGGGGGTCGCGCGCCCAGAAGCGCACGACGGCCGCGCAGTGAAACAGCCCATCCATGCCCGCAGCCGCCGTCGCTAGGGTCGCCGGACGCAGCAGGTCGGCTTCCACGATCTCAGCGCCGAGCTCCCGCAAGGCCGCGTTACGCGCCAGGTCAGCCGCCGATCGAACCCCAGCCCGAACTCGATAACCTCGTTCCATGAGATGCTGGGCCAGGTTGTATCCGAGGTGTCCGGCGGCACCGGTCACCAGAACGCGTGCACTCATGGGTTACGGCTCCACCCCTCGGGTCCACCGGCGAGATGGGCCGTGCTCGACCCTTCCAGTATTCTGCAGCTCGTACTCCTCGGCCTCCTGCTCGTTGTGAGCTTGATGCGGAACCCGGCGGGTCCCATCCAGCGCTTGGAACAGCGGCTCGGCCTGCTCGAGCAAATGCAGGACCGCAGCGAGCGCGTGGTGAGGGACGAGCTTGCCGGGAGCCGCCGTGAGCTTGCGGAGTCCGCAGCGCGCAGCCGGGAAGAAACCGGGCGTGCCGTCAAGGACTTGGGAGACTCCTTGCTCCGCTGTGTCGGGGAGCTCTTCGCCACGCAGAAAGGACAGTTCGACAGCTTCGCCGAGCAACTCGCCCGCCTTGCCTCGGCCAACGAACAGACGGTGGAGAGATTGCGCCGGACGGTGGAGGAACGGCTCAAGGACCTGCAGGCGGACAACAGCAAAAAGCTCGATGAGATGCGGCAGACCGTCGACGAGAAGTTGCAAGGGACGCTCGACAAACGCCTCGGCGAATCGTTCCGGCAAGTGAGCGAGCGGCTCGAACAGGTCCACAAGGGGCTGGGAGAGATGCAATCGCTGGCGGTTGGCGTCGGCGACCTCAAGCGCGTGCTCACCAACGTCAAGCTGCGCGGCGCCTGGGGGGAGATCCAGCTCGAGAGCCTGCTCGAGCAGGTGCTCAGCCCCGAGCAGTACGAGAAGAACGTCGCCGTTCGTCCGGGCGGCTCCGAACGGGTCGAGTTCTGCATCCGCTTGCCCGGCCGCTCGGCCGATTTGCACGAGGTGGTATGGCTGCCGATCGACGCGAAGTTTCCCCATGAGGACTATCAACGGCTGGTCGACGCCGAGGAGCGTGCCGACCCCGAGGCGCAAGCGGCCGCGGCTCGCCAGCTCGAGACACGAATCAAGGGAGCGGCGCGTGACATCCGCGACAAGTACATCCATCCGCCGCATACCACCGACTTCGCCATACTGTTTCTACCCACCGAGGGCCTCTACGCCGAAGCCGTGCGCAGACCCGACCTGATCGAGACCCTGCAGCGGGACTGCCGCGTGGTCGTGGCCGGCCCCACGACGCTGGCCGCGCTGCTCAACAGTCTGCAGATGGGGTTTCGCGCGCTGGCGATCGAGAAACGCTCGAGCGAGGTCTGGACGCTGCTTGCGACCGTCAAGACGGAGTTCGAGAAGTTCGGTGAGATCATTGGCAGGGTACAGAAGAAACTCCAGGAGGCTGCCAACGTCATCGATCAGGCTGCCACCAAATCGCGCACGATCGAGCGCAAGCTTCGAGGCGTCCAACAGTTACCCGCCGCCGAACACGACCCGGACCTCCTGGCAGCGGCGGACGCTGACGTAGAGACCTCCGAGCCGGCCGCGGGCTGAGTCCCGCCCACGGGCTCAGGGCCGGGCGAACGCCCGGCGCAGCGCTCCCACTGCATCCATCGTCGCTGCCAACGCCGCAGGCGCTGCGCCGCACATCGAGGCGAAGCCGTGGATGAGCTGATCGTAGCAACGGTACGCCACCTCCACCCCGTCCGCCTCGAGCTTCTCGGCGTAGGCTCGCCCCTCGTCACGCAGCGGGTCGAAGCCCGCGGTCATGATGAAAGCCGGCGCCACGTTGCGGACGGACGTCGCACGCAACGGCGACGCGCGTGGATCGTCGATTTCGGAGGACGTCGTGAGATAGTGCTCGCGAAACCAATGCATGCCAGCCCGAGTGAGGAAGAAGTCTTCCGCGTATGTCTGATACGACCTCGAGCGCATGGAAAGATCCGTGGACGGATAGATCAGGAGCTGGAGGCAAGGTTGCCGCTCGCCGCTGCCTGCTGGCAGACAACCGCAGCGAGGTTGCCGCCGGCGCTGTCGCCGCCGACCGCGACCCGCGTGTGGTCGATCCCGAGCGAGTCGGCCGCGCCGATCACCCACCGGTACGCTGCCTGGGCATCCTCTACCGCGGCGGGAAAGCGGTGCTCGGGTGCCAGCCGGTAGTCTACCGAAACCACCGTGCATCGAGCCTCGTGGGCGAGGAGCCGGCAGAGCCGGTCGTGCGTCTTTATGCTGCCGATCACCCAGCCGCCGCCGTGGTAGTAGACCAGCGCTGGCGAGCGGTCTGGTTCGGACGGCTCCGGCTCGTAGATTCGGACCGGAAGCGGTGCGCCGGGTCCGACCAACTCGCGATCGGTCACCTGGCTGAGTTTTCGCCAGGGCGGACCCAGAGGGCCGGGATTCCGGGCAAACAGTTTGCGGGAGACTTCAACCGAGGGAACGACCAGTTCCGAATACCCGGCCCGGGCGAGCAGACGCAGAAAAAGCTGCGTTCTCACCTCGAGCGACACGCCGTCGACGACCACCCGCCGGCCGGCCAGGAGGGACACCGCGGGCTCAGGTAGGCGCAGGAGCACGGCGGCAGCCGCGCTCTGCAACCTTGCGAGGTCCATGCGCGTCAGCGCGGTCCGAACCGGTGATCCGCCAGGCTCGCCAGGGTATCCGAGAAGATCCGCTCGACCAGCTTGCGGAAAGCAAAGCCCAATCCAGGGATCCGGGAGTTGAAGCGGCAGCGCCAGGTGATCAGGGTCTCCTCGCCGTGGTCCGCAAAGAGGACCTCGCCGAAATGATCCCTGATCGGAATGCCGCCGCGCACAACGCGATAGGTCATCGCACGCGGCGGTTCGAACGACAGGACCTCTTCGTAAACCGAGACCCCACCCTTGGAGATGACCCGGACGCATCCCACGCCGTTGGGTGGTGGCGTTCCCTGACGCTCGAGGCGGACCTTGCCGATTCGCGACCAGCGTTCCCAGGAAACGTGGTCGGTGTAGAGGTCCCAGACCGCTTGCCTGGGCGCGGCGATCGCGCGTTTGACCTCGACGTGTTGCACGGACGCGCATCCTAACAGGCAAAGTCGCCCTGGCAAGGGCGGCCTGGCTCAGGTATCTGAGCAGAGTGTCCGAGAAAGCGGCTGTCGTATTGGTCGGTCACGGAGGTATCGCCAAGGGCACCCCTCCCGAGCTGATCGGGGAGCTGAAACGTCTCGAAGCCGAACGTCAGCGTCGCGGCGAAACCAGCATGAGCGAGCGCGAAGCTGAACTCGACCAGCAAGTCCGGAACTGGCCGCGCACGCCCGAAAGCGACCCTTATAAGTTCGGCCTCGAGGCCCTGGCCGATCGGCTTGCGCCTCGGCTGGGCGGCCGGCGGCTGGTGGCAGCGTACAACGAGTTCTGTGCGCCCAGCGTCGACGATGCCATCGACACGTTGGTCGCGGAGGGATGGAATCGGCTCACGCTGGTAACGACCATGTTCACGCGCGGCGGATCCCATGCCGAGTTCGAGATCCCCGCGCTCGTTGCGACGGCACGCCAACGTCATCCGCGGATTCGCATCGACTACGCCTGGCCGTTCGACCTCGAGCAGATCGCCGATTTTCTCGGCCGGCACCTCGACGCCTGCTCCTGACCCGAGGGGAACAGGGATGTTCATCGACCTGACCGAGGAGCAGCGCGCGCTACGCGACGAGCTGCGAACGTATTTTTCCTTCCTGATGACCCCTGATCTCGACCATGAGGTCTCCACCGGGGAGGGCGGTGGACCGCTGTTCCGCCAAGCCATGCGCAAGCTTGGAACGGACGGATGGCTCGGCATCGGCTGGCCCAAGGAGCATGGCGGGCAGGGCCGCTCGCCGGTTGAGCAGTACCTGTTCGCCGAAGAGGCCCAGCGCTCGGGGTTCCCCCTGCCCTTCCTCACCATCGGCACGGTGGGCCCCACCATTCAGCAGTACGGGACGGCGGAACAGAAAGCCGAGTTCTTGCCTAAGATTCTACGCGGAGAATGCATTTTCGCGATCGGCTACTCGGAACCGGATGCCGGTACGGATCTCGCCTCCCTCAAGACTCGCGCCGAACGCCATGGGGATGACTGGGTGATCAACGGCCAGAAGCTGTGGACCAGTCTCGCCGAGTTCGCCGACTACGTCTGGCTCGCGGCACGCACCGACGCCGAGGCCGAGAAACACGCCGGCATCTCCATCTTCATCGTCGACACGAAAACTCCCGGTTACAGCTGCACGCCCATCGACACCATCGGCAGCGTGCGCACCAACGCAACCTACTACGACAATGTCCGCGTACCCGCCTCCCGGCTGATCGCCGGCCAAGGCATGGGCTGGACGCTGATCTGCAACCAGCTCAATCACGAACGGGTCTCCCTGATGTCGGCTGGCCCCATCGAGCGGCTCGTGCGTGAAACCATCGACTTCGCGCGAAGTGAACGTCTGGCCGACGGCTCCCGCTTGATCGATGAGCCGTGGGTCCAGCTCAACCTGGCCCGAGCCGAAGCCAAGCTCGAGATTCTCCGGTTGTTCAACTGGCGACAAGCCTGGAACGTCACCAACGGCACCTTCGACTACGCCGAAGCGTCCACCGTCAAGGTTTACGGCAGCGAGTTCTTCATCGAGTGCTACCAGCTCCTACTCGAAGCGGTCGGACAAGCGGGCTATCTCAAGCGCGGCAGCCGCGGCGAGGTGCTCAAGGGCCGGCTCGAGCGGATGTACCGCTCCATGTTGATCCTGACCTTTGGCGGCGGGACCAACGAGATCCAACGCGACATCATCGCAGTGGCGGGCCTGGGCATGCCGCGGCCGCTGCGCTGACGAGAAGGGAGTGGCGTCATGGACTTTTCGCTGACACAGGACCAGCGCGATCTGGCCAAACTGGCCGCGAAGATGTTCAGCGAGCTGGCGCCGGTTGCGAACCTGCCCGACTTCGAGGTCGGCCACGAACGCTTCGACGCCAAGCTGTGGCAGGAACTGGCCAAAGCCCAGCTTCTCGGCGTTGCGCTTCCCGAAGACGTGGGTGGTGCGGGCATGGGCATCGTCGAGCTGGCCATCCTGCTCGAGGAGGCCGGCAAGGCTCTTGCCCCCGTGCCGTTGCTCCCGACCCTCGCGATGGCGGCGGCAGCCATCGATGCGTTCGGAACCGACGCTCAGCGTCGCAGCCTGCTCCCGCGGGTTGTTGCCGGCAAGCTAATTCTGACGGCCGCGCTGAACGACCTGGGTTCGCGCGAGGCGGACCAACCCACTACACGCGCGCTTACGGACGGCGCTGGCTGGCGGCTGGAAGGGACCAAGCTGTTCGTGCCGGCCGCGCGAATGTCCGGCTGCGTTCTCGCACCTGCGTGTACCGAGAACGGGGACATCGCGGTCTTCCTCGTCGACCCGCAAGCCGATCGGGTCGCGTTGGAGCCGGTGGTGGCCACGACCGGCGAGCAGCAATACGAGATGCGGCTGGACGGCGTACGCGTCCGTCAGGACGACCTGCTCGGAACGCCGACCAACGGTAAGGTGATTCTCGACTGGATCATCGACCATACATTGGCCGGCCTTTGCGCCATGGAGCTGGGGGTCGCTGAGTGCGCCTTGCGAATGACGGCCAAGTACACCGGCGAGCGCAAGCAGTTCGGCAAGCCGATCGCGACCTTCCAAGCCGTGGCTCAGCGGGCCGCCGACGCTTACATCGACGTGGAGGCGATCCGCTTGGCCACCTGGCAGGCGGTATGGCGGCTTGCGGCCGGCCTACCGGCCCGCCGCGAGCTGTTGATCGCCAAGTTCTGGGCGGCCGAGGGCGGACATCGCGCCTGCTACGCCGCGCAGCACCTACACGGCGGCATCGGCGTGGACACCGACTACCCACTCCACCACTACTATCTGATGTCCCGTCAGATCGAGCTGACGCTCGGCGGAGCCCACGCGCAACTGGCCAAGCTGGGCCGGATCCTGGCGGCCGAAGACGCCCACAGTCGCTAGTGCCGCCGCCGGACCAGTCGTCTTTGCCGTCCGATCTCGATGCGGCACGACTCATCGCCACCGCCTGCGAAACGACCGGTTCCGATGATTTTGGTGGGGCGGAATGGCGGGAGGGCCTCGATCAGCTGCTTGCCGCCCTTCTCGCCGAGGCGAGACTGAGTGAGCTGGGAAGGGCGATCGCCGCGGGCGAGATCCTCAGCTACCTCACCAACCGGCTTGCCATCACCGACTGGCGTCGCCGCAACGATACGTTCGCGAACGCAGGCGTGCGCGAGCCGATCGTGATCGTGGGGCAGGCCCGAACCGGCACCACGATCCTGCACGATCTGCTCGCTCAGGATCCCGCCAACCGGGTGCCGCTGAGCTGGGAGGTCGATCGGCCCTGCCCTCCGCCGGAAACCACGACCTACGAGAACGACCCTCGCATCGCCGAAGTGCAGGCGATGATCGATGCCTCTGAGCACTTGATCCCCGGGTTCAAGGCGCTTCATCCTCTCGGCGCGCGCCTGGCGCAGGAGTGCGTGCGCATCACCGGTTCGGATTTCCGTAGCCTCATTTTCGCAACTCAGTACCGTGTGCCCTCGTACGTCGCGTGGCTCTTGAACGTGGCGGACATGACGCCGGCCTACCGCTGGCATCGGCGCTTCCTGCAGCACCTTCAGGCTCGCCACGGTGCCGCGCGCTGGGTGCTCAAGTCGCCGGGGCACCAGTGGCACCTGCAGGCGCTGCTGGCTGAGTACCCCGACGCCCTGCTCGTACAGACCCATCGGGATCCGCTGCAGATCATCGCTTCGCTGGGTTCGCTCGTTTCGACGCTGCGGCGCTTGGCGAGCGACGCCACCTCCAACCCCGAGGCGGCTGCCGAGTTCGCCGACTATGTGCTGGACGGGCTTGATCGCTCGGTTCAGGCGCGCAGGGATGGCATTGTGGCCACCACGAGGGTGGTCGACGTGCATTTTTCCGCCTTCCTGGCCGATCCTTTCGCCACCATCCGTCGCATCTACGCTCGCCTCGGCCTGGAGCTGACCGCGCATGCGGAGGGCCGCATGCGCGCCTTCCTGGCCGACAACCCACGCGACAAGCACGGGCGCCATCGCTACACATTCGCAGAGACCAGCCTGGATGCGGGAGCGCTGCGCGAGCGTGCGCGCGGATATCAGCAGTACTTCGACGTGCCGTCCGAGCCCCTGCCCTGAGGGCTGGCGCACGGGAGGTGATCCATGCCCTACGCCGAAGGCCGGGTGATTCACGACGCCGACTCCCACGTGATGGAAACCTCCGATTGGCTCGTTGGCTTCGCCGATCCGGCGATTCGCGACCGGATCCCGCCGTTGCACCTGGCCACCACGAGGCCGGGCGAGGAGCGCATGATCGAAGGCTTCCGCCGACAGCATGCGGAACCCGCCTACCGCGCGCTCGATGCCGACGAGATCATGCTGCGTAAGAACTGGGCGGCCACCGGATCGTTCCTCAAGGAGGACCGCCCCCGTGCTCTCGATCTGCTCGGCTTTGCTAGCCAGCTCGTCTTCAATACCTTCCTCAACGAGTATCTGTGCCGGGCGGAGCATCGTACCGACCTGGCGCTGGCCTACGGGTTGGCGCGCGCTCACAACCGTGCGATGGTCGACTTCTGCTCGGTGGATCGGCGGCTGCTCTCCACCTGCTACGTTCCGCTGGCCGATTTCGCCGCGGCCGGTGAGATGGCCAGAGAGACTCTCACCTTGGGTGCCAGCGCCCTCCTGGTCGCTTCGCGCTGCCCAGAGCATCACTCGCCCAGCCACGTGGCTCTCGATCCGGTCTGGGCGGCTGCACAGGAAGCGGGAGTCCCTATTCTATTTCACGTCGGCGGTGGCGCTCCGTTGCTCTCCCCGGCGTATTTCGAGAACGGACTGCCACGCGAGAAGGATTTCCACGGAGGAGAGGAAAACTTTCAGTCGGTCGATCACATGGCGATCCCCTACCCGCCCATGCAGACCCTAGCGACCATGATCTTCGATGGGGTGCTCGAGCGATTCCCCCGTCTGATGATCGGCGTGATCGAGCAGGGCGCGTCCTGGGTGCCCGGTTGGATGCGGGCGATGGACGCGGCGGTGGTTGCGTACGGTCCGCACGAGCGGCGGCTCGCAAGGCTCACGCTCAAACCGAGCGAGTACGTACGTCGCCAGGTGCGGGTTACGCCGTACCCCACAGAGGACGTCGGTTGGATCATCCGCGAGGCCGGCGAGGAAATCTGTCTGTTCTCGTCGGACTACCCTCACGTGGAGGGAGGTCGTAACCCGCTCAAACGCTTCGCCGCTTCGACCGCTGGGCTCTCCGAGCGGGCGCTCAATCGTTTCTATCGCACGAACTTCGCCGAGTTGATGGGACCGCAGCTCCCGGCGTGAGCCCGCTCAGCTCACCGCTTCGATCTCGACCGGGATCCCATTGAGGACGCCGTTGCCGCTGGGCACATCGATCGCCTCGGGATCGGCCAGTACGTTGGAGTTTACGCCGGGTTGCTCACGCGCTACCCGCAGCCGGACGCCCTCGACGTCGTGACCCCAGCCGTGGGGGAGGCTTACGACCCCGGGCATCATCTCGTCGGTGACCTCGACCGGTGCGATCAGGGAACCGACGCGGCTCGACACCTTGGCACGTCCGCCGTCCTTGAGGCGCAGGCGGGTGGCGTCGGTGGTACTGACCAGCAAGGTACAGCGGTCTCGCCCCTTCATGAGCGCCGGCAGATTGTGGCACCACGAGTTGTTGGAGCGCAGATGTCGGCGCCCGATCAAGACCAGCCGTCCGTCGCCATCGGCGAGCCGTGCACGCAGCCTGCCGAGATCGGCGAGGATCAACTCGGGTGCAAGCTCGATCCTCCCCGACGGCGTTCGTAGCGCGCCGGGAAGCTGCGGCTTGAGTGCGCCGAGGTCGATCCCGTGCGGGTGGTCGCGGAGCTTGGCAAGAGACAGACCTTCGGGGTTGGCGCCGAAGCGGTCGCCGTATGGGCCGGTGCGCAGCATCAGATCGAGGGACCGTTGCGGACCGGGCTCCTCCCCGAGTGCGGCGACGATCTGCTCGTGCGTCAATCCGTTGGTCGCGCTCCCGTCGGCGGGGAACGCCTTTTGCACGATCTGCGTGATCACGAAATCGTCGACCTCTTTCGGGGTCATCTGGCCCATGCCCATGACGTGGGCCGCGAGCGACGCCAGAATCTCCCAATCATGGCGCGCGTCCGCGTCTTTCTGCACCGCGGCCTCGGAGTATTTCGCGAAGTCGCGAACGGTGAGCCGATAGAGCGCGATATCGTAGGTGTCGTGCTCCAGGGCGCTCGTGGGCGGCAGAATGACGTCGGCCCAGCGAGTGGTCTCGTTGATGTAGAAATCGATCGAGACCATGAAGTCGAGCTGGGAAAGCGCCCGCGACAACCGTTCGGACTGCTGGGTGGATATGCACGGGTTGCCAGCGATCGTCACCAGCGCCCGGATCTGGCCCTCGCCCGCGGTCTCGATCTCGTCGGCGAGGGTCGCGGTTGGTAGCTCGCCGAACACTTCCGGCAAGCCCTTCACTCGGCTCTTCCAACGGTGCAAGGAGACCCCGCGGCCGCCGGGTTTGTCACCCGACCAACCGGGGATGGCCGCCGAGCGTGCGAACATCGCACCACCCGCGCGGTCGAGATTGCCGCTGAAAACGTTGACGAGGTCGACTGCCCAACTCGCCAGGGTGCCGAACTCGGCGCAGGTCGTGCCGATGCGCCCGTAGCATGCGGCACCTTGCGCGGCGCAGAACTCTCGGGTCAACCGCCGGATCGTCGCGGCGTCGATTCCGCAGCGCGCGGCAACCCGCGCCGGCGTGAACTCGGCGATCGCGGTGCGCACGGTATCCGCTCCGCTGACGTATTCCTGGACGCGGCCGAGCTTCGCCAGCCCTTCTTCGAACATCGTGTTGACCATCGCCAGCAGAAGATACGCATCGGAACCAGGGCGGATGAACACGTGTTCGTCTGCGACCTTGGCGGTTTCGCTGCGGCGCGGGTCGATGACGACGATTTTGCCGCCGCGCTCGCGAATTCCGGCCAGCCGCTTGGGTAGATTCGGGGCCGTCATGAGGCTGCCGTTGGAGGCCATCGGGTTGCCGCCGAGGATCATCAAATAGGACGTGCGATCGAGGTCGGGGACCGGGATCGTCAGGCCATCGCCGAACATCAAACCGGACGCGACCATCTTCGGGAACTGATCGACGGTGGACGCGCTGTAGCGTTGCTTGGTGCCGAGTGCGCGAACGAGCACCGGAATGTAGACCATGCAGTGCAGGGAATGCGCGCTGGGGTTGCCGAGGTAAACGCCCACGGCATCGGCGCCGTGCTGGCTCCGGATCGCGACAAGACGCTCACCGACGTACCGGTATGCCTCGTCCCACGAAATCTCGTCCCAGCCACCGTCCTGGCGGCGTCGAACGGGCCGGCGCAACCGGTCGGGGTCGTCGTGGAGCTGCTTCATGCCGTGGGCTTTCGGGCAAATGTATCCTTTGGAGAAAGGATCGAGTCTGTCGCCGCGTACGGAGAGCACGCGGTTGTCTTCAACGTCCACATCGATCCCGCAGGTGGCTTCACACAGGGTGCAGATGCGATGAACGGTGCGGCGGTCGATCATAGGGCGGCTCCTTGGGTCGACGTGAACGTTGGGCAACCTAGCACGACGTGGGTTCTAGGGTAACGGCGGTCTCGGCATACGGAGGCCAAGCCAGCCGTGGTCGTTTGATGGATGACGCACCGTGATAGGGTTGCCTCGATGCCGACAGTCGCTCCCATCATCGAAGACAACGCGTTCATCGCCGAAGCGCTCGAGAGCGCCTGCATCCCCGCCCTGATGGTTTCGTTGGTACACCTAACCGGAGATGCCGGTGTACTGGATGGGCCGATCCGGCCTCAGCGGGCAGTCCTAGGGGAATCGCAGGGCTTCATGTCGAAGGGAGAGAAAGCGGCCGTACGCGAGCGAGCCCTCCGTGCGCTGGCCGCCTACCGCGACCGAGGTTGCCCGCTGCCGTCGCAGCCGGACGGCCCGACGATTCGCCGGATGATGAGCTTCATGGTCGGCGAGGAAGTGCCGGACGAGTACGTTCCCATGATGCTCGAAGAGATGGCCTTGGACGGTCACGACGCGAGGCAGGTACCTTGGGAGGATGCTCCATCGGTCGCCACCAAGCAGGGATTTCACGTGCTGGTCATTGGAGCGGGCATGTCCGGCCTGCTCGCCGCCATCCGGCTGGAGGAGGCCGGCATCCCGTACACGGTCGTGGAGAAAAACGCCGAGGTCGGGGGAACGTGGTACGAGAACACCTATCCCGGCTGCCGCGTCGACATCGCCAACCACTTCTATTGCTACTCGTTTGAGCCCAATCCCGAGTGGTCGGAGTTCTTCTCGCAGCATAAGGAGCTGCGCGAGTACTTCGCCCTCTGTGCCGACAGGTACCGAGTGCGTAGCCACATCCGGTTCCGTACCGAGGTAACGAGCGCGCGCTTCGATCCGACGACGGCCTCCTGGCAGGTCGACGTTCGAACGTCGGAGGGGCGCAACGAGACCCTCACGGTCAAGGCGATCATCAGCGCCGTCGGGCAACTCAACCGGCCGAAGCTCCCCGACGTCGAAGGGCTCGAATCCTTTGCAGGCCCGGCGTTCCACTCGGCTCGCTGGCGGCACGACGTGCCGCTCCGGGGTAAGCGGGTCGCGGTCGTCGGTACGGGCGCCAGCGCCCTCCAACTGGTCCCGGAGGTGGCCAAGGAGGCGAGCCGGCTGTTCGTCTTCCAGCGTTCACCCGCCTGGATGGTGCCCAATCCGAACTACCACCGTCGGGTCAGCGAGGGGAAAAAATGGCTCTTGCGCCACGTCCCGTACTACGGGCGCTGGTATCGCTTCCTTCTGTTCTGGCCCGGTTCGGACGGGCTGTGGCCTTCTCTGGTCATCGATCCCGCTTGGCCTCACCAGAATCGCTCGATCAACGCGGCCAACGAAGAAATGCGCGTCGCGTTCACCGACTACATGCGGCAGCAGCTGGGCGATGATCCCGCGCTGCTGGAGAAGGTCGTTCCCAAGTACCCTCCGTTCGGCAAGCGCATGTTGCAAGACAACGGGAGTTGGCTTGCAACCCTCAAGCGCGAGAACGTGGAGCTGGTCATCGATCGAATCACTCGGGTTACCCGCGACGGCATCGTGTGCCGGGACGGCAAAGAGTACGCGGTCGACGTCATCGTGTTCGCAACCGGGTTCCACGCCAACAGGTTTCTGTGGCCGATGGAGGTCGTCGGCCGGGACGGCGTCAATCTGCGCGAGCTCTGGGGAGAGGACCCCAAGGCCTACCTGGGGATCACCGTACCGCAGTTTCCGAATCTCTTCTGCCTGTACGGCCCGGCTACCAATCTGGCGCACGCCGGCAGCATCATCTTCCACTCGGAATGCCAGGTCCGTTACATCATGGAATGTCTTCACGCCTTGCTGGCAGGTGGCCACGCGACGATGGAGTGCAGGCAACGCGTCTACGACGCTTTCAACCTCGAGCTCGAACAGACGCTGGCGCGGATGGTCTGGTCCCACCCGGGCATGACCAGCTGGTACAAGAACTCCGCGGGGAAGGTCACAACCACCTCGCCGTGGCGGTTGGCGGACTACTGGCGGTGGACCAAGTCCCCCGATCTCGCCGACTACGACTTCTGTTGACGCGTCGCTCGCGGCGAGCCTAACGCAACGCTAACCCGAGCGCGACGCGCAGTCGCTGGCCTGGGAGAGAATGCCGACGTGCCGCTCGGCGGCTGCACCGCGTTAGGCGGATTCGTTCGGCTCCTCCGCTGCGAGCGCACCTCTCACAAACAATGGCTTCATAGGCGGATCCGCTAGGACATTGGGCGCATCTTCCCATGGAACGATCGCACTCGTTACGCGTTCCGGGCGAATACGTCCAGCCTGCACAAGATCAAGGACGTGCGCCATATTTGCACGGCAGTTCGCCGGTCCGGGGTGGAACCGCGCCGCGTGCCTCCACATATCGAGTAGAGGCAGTGGCGTGTCCGTGAGGACTGGCGCAACACTCGTGCATACGCCGCCAAGCCCGGTCGATTGGAGAGCACAGGTGAGACTCTCCGGACGAAAACCCGCATCAACGGTGATGTGATACGAGCCGACTCGCCCGCGTGGAGGCCCTTCGATCGGGTTGGCACCGAAAACCTGCG
>CAZKRI010000004.1:0-30484 GCA_964555245.1 uncultured Myxococcales bacterium | reverse complement strand
GTACTCGCCGGCGGGAGCCCACGTCTCCTCGCAGCGGTTCGGAGGCTCCACCTTCGACTACGGCTACGCGGTTGCCACCGACAGCAGCGACAACGTGCTGGTCGCGGGCTCGTTCATGGGCACCATGACCCTGGGCGGAGTGTCGGTGACCAGCGCAGGCTCGACCGACGCCCTCGTCCTCAAGCTCGCGCCGTAGACTGTCCCGCTAGCGGAGGGTCGCAGCACCCTCCGCTAGCGGCGCCTGCTTCTCGCCTTGCGCGGAGCCGCTCAAGAGCTTGCGTGCCCGCTCCGCATACTCCGTCGTCTCGGCGTGCAGCTTGCCGACATCGACCTTCTCGGGCAGCGCACCGCAGCCGCCTTGCCGAGAGTGCATGTCCAGGTGCTTCCCGGCCTGATACTCGGCCAAGGTCTTGTAGTGGTCGACGAAGATGAAGTCGGCCACCAGTTGGTCCGGGCCGCTCTCGAAGCAGTTGTCTTCAGAACTATACTCGCTGCGACTCGCCATGAGCTGCATCTTCTTGTTGTTCACCATGCGATTGCGCCGCAAGACCGTATGGTCCACATCCTCGATCGCAATGCCAGCCTCGTGGTTGTCGAAGACCGTGTTGTCGACGGCCATCGCGTTCACCGACCGGCTGCTCCAACGTGCCCCTTTGATGTTCTCGTACGCGACGTTCCCGATCGCGAGCCCGTTGGTGGACGCTTTTGCGAAATACACCCCCGAGTTGTCATTCCGGAACAACGTGTTGCCGTAGATGAGCATGTCCGTGGCTTCGTAGACCCGGATCCCCTGGCGACCGCCGTACGACGTGTTGTTCATCGCAATCCCGTGTCCGGAACCCGTGAAGAAGTTGATGGCGGCATCCCCCATGTGGCGAAAAGTGAACCCCATCACGGTTACGTAGTGCTTATCTCGCATGCCGATCCCAGTGCCACGCCGAATGACCTCGATCTCGTGCGTCGTCGGGGGTTTCCCATCGCTCGTGTGAATGTAGAGCACCTTGGAGGCCTCGTCGTAAAAATGGCTGGACGGCAGCTTCACTACCACGTCGAGCAACGGCAGCTTCTCGAGCAGGTACTCTCTCGTGTCTCGAGCCCGCGCGTAACGGTACTGGGGCCCATCCATCTCCACCACGCCCGCCACGTTGTAGGGAATCTCGGCCTTGTAGACCCCGGGCGCCGAGTGTGGGGTGAAGATGCTCTCATCCACGGGGTCGGCGCCGGTGATCATCACCGTTCCCGGTGGATCGCCCGTGTGCTGGCCGGTGGTGTCGGCGATGAACGTGACGCGCTTCTCTGAGGTCCCGCCGTTCATGACCGCGACCTGTTCCCGGTAGAGGCCAGGACCAACGTAGACGGTGTCGCCGGCCTGCATTGCCTGCGTCAGCCTCGAGATGTGGCGCCATGCCGTCGCGGCAGACAGTCCGTCGTGCGCGTTATCGCCCACCGTCTGCCGAACGTAGTAGGTCGCCGCGACGGCGCGGGTCGGCGACCCGAAGAGGACGGCAGTGGTCAGCAGGACCGACCCCATCGCTCCACATTTCCCCGTCTTGCACATCGATGATCCCCCGTGGACTGCGCACCGCGAAGGCGCACCAAAAGGACGGGGCGCCCGTGGGCGCCCCGTCTGTCGTATCAAGGATTTGGGGAGCGCGCCTTCTCGGTGGCGCGCTCCCCGCTCTAACACAGTCTACGGACAGGAATCAGAGCCGCAGCAGGCTTCTCCCGACCCATTGGTCGCCGAGCAGGTCAGGGGGAGCACCGCGCAATGGTTGGCGATGGCGGCGTTGCACTCCGCCGAGCTGCCGGCCGGACCCGGAGGCTCGAAGTCGAGCCCGAGCGACTCGTTCTCGAGCGGCTGGTCATGGCAGGTGTCCTCCAACGGCTCGCAACGCGAGCCGTCCGCGCACGCGGTCACGTCGTTGCACGGGTCGCCGTTCAGGCAGGTTCCCTTCTCGCAGAAGGCGGTGTCGGAATCGAATATGCCGCCATTGTTGAAGCAGTCGATCTCGTCCCGGCACTCTTCATTGGAACGAGTGCTCGCTGCGCCCACGCACGCGTTGTTGCAATCGGAGAACAGGCCGTCGAGGTCCGTGTCTCCGCCGCAGTCGGCGCCGAACCCGCTGACGATGCAGTTCAACGCGAGCGCAGTCAGTTGCCGTGCGTTCTGCAGCACGATGGCGCCCGAGGGGCTCACGCACATCGCCTCCACGGCGGAGCCGGCGTTGTTGACCGGCACCGTCCCGTTGATGCACTCGCCGCAGACGAGCAGCGAGCCACCACCGGCATTGATCACTGCCTGCGTGATGTTCTGGCTATTTTTCTTCTTGGGCGCGACCGCGGCATGCGTGCCCCAGAATCCAGGCGTTCGGCAGACTCCGACGCTGCACTCATCCACGTGGACCTGGTCGCACGCACCCAGGCCGTCGCAGCCGGGAGTCGTGCAATCGATACCGTCCGTGTCAGTGCAGGGCGTGCTGTTCTGCACCTGGACGTGGGCCTGGTCGCAGGCGCCCGCGCCGTCGCAGCCCGCGTCGTTGCACTCGTTTCCGGTGTCCGTGCAGGGCGTGCTCGACGGCTCAAGGAAGTGATCCGAGACGCACACGCCGTTGCTGCAGCCGGGGTTTCCACACTCCGTATCCGCCGCATCATCGCAGGGAGTGCTGCTGAGCGGAACGTGGCCCGGATCACAGCGGCCCAGACCGTCGCAGCCCGACGTGGTGCACTCGTTACCGTCGTCCGTCGTGCAGGGCGTGCTGGAGGGCTCAGAGAAATGATCCGAGACGCACACGCCGCTGTTGCAACCGGGGTTCCCACACTCCGTATCCGTCGCATCATCGCAGGGGGTGCTGCTCAGCGGGACGTGGCCTTGGTCGCAGGCGCCCTGACCGTCGCAGCCAGCCTCGGTGCACTCGTTACCGTCGTCGTCCGTGCAAGGCGTGCTGTCCGGTACCCCCCCCGGTATGCAGACCCCGGCGCCGGTATCATCTGTTAAACACTCCCCTGTGTTGCACTCGTCCACAGGACAGAGCTCAACCAACAGCGGCAGCCCGGTACTGCCGCTCGGCACTCCCGGTGAGTGCGTAGTTCCTGTGTGAGAGAAACCGGCTATGTAGCTCACGCTCGCGCTGATAAACGGCGAGCACGTGCCGTCACCCGGCACGACATCGCAATCCGCATCCACCGTGCAGGGCGCGCCGGCAGTCGTCGGCGTGCACACTCCGCTGCCCAGCGTCACGCCGTCGCAATCAACGTTCGCGGTGCATGACAATCCAATCGTCCCGTCGCCGGCGGTGCACACGTCCGTTTCCGGCGTCGTGCACACCAACTGCTCGTCAAGCTCGTCGACCGTGTATGGAATCACAAGGGAGTCCACGCTGTTGTTGCCGCCTATGCAGGGCGCAGTCGTGCCACCCAGGCAAGGGACGCCTCCGACAGGAGTCGCAACGTTCGCAGTGCCGTCTGGCGTAGTGAGCGTGATCACGCCTCCTTGGAAGGCGCACGTGTTTCCCGCAGGTTTTGCGACCAGGGCTCGATAGAAAATCTCCTGACATTCCTGCACTGGGACCGAGAGATCGATTTCTATCGTAGCGGCGGCATCTTGAAACGCGTGCAGCTCGAGAGTCACGCCCGTGCCGCTGCAGCCCGCAGGATTTAGGTGAGCCCATGCGTTCGATGCGCCCGCCAGCGACAAGCCCAGGCCGAGCAGCAGAGTCGAAAAAGCACTCCTCGCCACACGGCTAGCAGATACGCGCGCAAATTTACCCTTGATGTTCCACATAATCCCTCCTCGCGCTGATGTGCGCGTGGTCAAGAAACTGGCGTCAAAAAAAGCTTTAGAACTCGTTGACCTTGCGGTCTAGGAGCCATGATTCGGACAACAAATTCCTTCGCGGACTACGTAGGAGGTATTCCGGATGTGGCAGCTGTAGCGACTTCGGCTCGTCCGCGACACCGTCGCCACTACCCGCAGGTGCCTCGTACTAATTTGCACGTGCGGTGTCAAACGCTCAACTACGGTTGCGGTCAACTGCGGTTGTCGCGAATTCCCTCGGCGAGCAAATCTCCCGACGCAGGAGCAAGCGATCGGCGATTCCTGAGCGAGCTATCAGCAAGTGGATCGACCGACTGAGTACTCGGCTCTCGTGTTTTAGAATCTGCAGCGCATTGCTTTGGTAATTCGGCTACTTCGACGATCGATTGTCCAAACGCAGTGCGCGGGCTGGCTCGTTGGTTCGCCCAAGCATGTAGCCCTAACCAAACCGCCGTGATCGGACCGAGCACCTCGCTTATCGCGCTCTATATACAATGGTGCGCGACTGGCACGGCGGACAGCGGATCTCGAGCTACGCGCCGACTGCGACGAGCAAAAGCTTCAGAGAGTCGCGCGCCGTAGGCAGCCCCGGTGTATCGTCGACGTTGCAGATCGGTGGCGGTTCAGGTTCCTGAGTCGTCTGGGTCGCCGCAGGCGACGAGAGAGCAGTCCTCACGGCATGGCGCAGCGTGTCATCGTCGCCGCACTGCTCGCCGGCTTCGAGCAGAGCTGATTCTCAACGGAATCGGGCGATGTAGGGTCGAGGACTGGCGCGGTAGCCCAGTAGGTCAGCTCTTGTCCGTGTCCGGGGTTTCCCCCTTCGTGCCCGTGTAGAGTCGACCGTGACTCCGTTTCCAGCCCCCGCCACTTCAAACGCAGCAAGCGGATTTCCCGCACTACGCTTTCCTGTCCACTTCGTGCCAAGGGTTATGTGACTCATCGTGCTGGAGACGCTTTCGGCGCCGGCAGTCGCCAGCACCTACTCCACCTCTCCCAGCCGAAGCCGCGGCGCTAACCGCGCCGTGACAGTTCAGCCTTCGCCTTGGCGTATATCCTTCGTCTCAGGTCTTGCAGATCAATGGGTGCCTTTATCATCTCACCCCTGCCTCCCTTGTTGGCGAAGAAATCATGAACAGCAGGGCTCCTTCGCTCCACGGGCGTTACCCCGCTTCATCGCTACTACGAACCCGGCCGCCACCGTCTCGTCTTCGGACGTTTTCCCAGTGGAAGCTGGTTATACGACCTACCTTGCTCCAACGATTTCTCGTTGGGACGAGGACGGCTTCTCCAGTTGCTCAGCGCATCCTTGTCACCGTGCTGCCCCTAACACCCCGCCGGAGTGAATCGACGTCTCGGTCAGGATTCGTCGATCCATGTTGCCTTCGCCTTACAAAAGGAGGCTCGGCCTCCAGATCTTTATCCTGTCGAGGCCACTTCTAGGTTCACTTGCGTTGCGGCCCGGTGACTCGCTCACCATCCCTCGGATGGCTTTGTCAGTCGGCTTCAGAACACTTGGTTTCCCTCCTGTCTGCGACTCAAGCTACAGGGCTCCTGACTGTTGCCCTGGCGGGACTGTCTCCCGCTGAATGCGCCAGCCTTCGGCTGGACGCACTTCTGTACGGATATTCGACACACGCTTCCAGCTCACAGTCGCCATCGTGGTCACCAGGTCGCTTCAGGGGGTCCCTGACGGTGCCGGTCGCGGCCGCAGGTCGCCCTTGTGGAATGGGCATTGCGGCTTCGGCTCGGTAGCCCCGTCAGTCAACTGGGCCGGGTTATCGAGCTAGAGATGTCGGGGCGAGATCACCCAGCGACGCCTTGCACCGCGCACATCTCGCACCAAACTGCGCGATTCGCTTGGGTCGATCCTCGGCGCTAACGGCATGCCGAACCGCTTCTCGAAGAACCGCCACGGCGCTCGCAATCTCGAACCGCTCGGCCACCCGCCAGACCAGGGTCTTGCGGCTGAAGTTGTCGATCACCGCATGGAGCCAGACCTTCGTGCCGTCAGTCAGTCGAACGCTCGAGGTGTCGACATGCCAGACTTCGTCGGGTCTGCTCGCGCGCACACCCACGCTCGTACTGTCCGGATGCAGACGAGCCCTGGGCCGGCGTCATCTCCGATCTCGGACGAGCCGGTACCAGGTTGTCGGCGAGGCCAAGACTCGTCCCAACCGCTGGGCCGGGATGGCAGGCCTTCCCGTCGGGACATGCCGATAGCGCTCGGCGGTCGCCATCTCTCGAATCGTGAACACCTCATCGGCGGTCAGTTGATCGGGCACCGACCTTGGGCATGCGACGTGGTCGTCGAAGGCACAGCCGCGCTCGGCGGCCCGCAGCAGGATGGCCCGCATCCCAGCATCCAAGATAGGAGTCCGCTCCAGGAAAAATCCCGATAGCCGAGATCCGTGGCAACGCGAATGTCACCAGTTCGGCAGACGAACTCGCGCAGCCTGTGATCGTAGCTCTACTTACGGCATTCTTGATCGGCCATAGCGGGCTACGTTCGACACAGGCAGCGCGGTGGACGCCGGGTCGAGCCAACGGCCGTATGTACCGCAGGCAGACCATCCCCCGTCACCGCGGGATGTCGGACAACCGTCCAGAGATCACCCGATCGCCCTGAGAATCCGCGCGGTTCGGTGTGAGCGCGCCGGACCTGGCCATCCCGGGCTTGTTTCCGGCGATAACGGTCACGACGAATGAGAGCCCATTGACCGTCGCGGCGCGCGTTTCGCCCACCGACCAAAGCGGAACGCTTGCCACGAGCTACGACGATGCCTCACTCATGTCCGTTTTCTACCCGCTGCGTATCCACATGGCGAAAAAGCGTTACGTGCTCGTCCCAATCTTCAAGCGTTGGGTCGACGCGATGCTCTCGATGAGCGGACCGGGAACCCCGCTGAAACTGCGCGTTGATAACGCGTACTACTGTTATCCGAAGGTTGCAGACCTCGCGCGCGGTGACCTCGTCTTATTTTACGAACCGAAGAAGGAAGGGGGACGCGGCGCCGAAGCAACTGCATCAACGCTTCGCGAGCCTTGGTGTGTACAAGCTCGCGGACGTAGCTCTGCACGCGAATGCGCACGGCGATGCTATGGCGATGCGCTTCGGACTTTTCGAGCCGTTCGCAAACACGGTGACACTCGCACGCATCCGTGACATCCTCGGAAACGCAACGAACGTGCAGGGCCTCACGCCGCTTGAACGCCGCGTCTTCGAAAGCATCCGCTCCGAAGGAGGTCTGGCCGAGTTATGAACAGCGCAGCGATCATCTCCATCAAGCCTGTGTACGCCAATCAGATCCTCGCGGGAAGGAAGACCATCGAGCTTCGCAAATCCGGGATGGGCCTCACGCCACAGGACGTCGTGCTCGTGTACACGTCTGCGCCCGAGCAGCAGCTCTCGTTCTGGTTCCGGATTCAGAAAGTCGAGACGCTTCCTGTCTCAGAAATGTGGAAGCGGAACGAACATCATCTCGGCATCAGCCGCGAGGACTACGAAGCCTACTTCGCTGGCGCTGAGAGCGCGACGGGGCTCCACGTGGGCGAGATTCACGAGCTGAAGCCGATCCCACTGGCGCAGATCCAGTGTGAGGTAGAAGGTTTTGTGCCGCCTCAGGGGATCGTCTGGTTGCGGGAGGAATTCGGTCGGTACGAGAAGCTGTTGTCGACGTTGTCAGTTCCACTGCCTAATGACGTGTTTCCTCAGTTGACGTTCGACTTACGTGCGGTGAACGCCACTAGGGTGTGACCGGCTACGTCAATCCAGCAGGAACACATCGACGTAAAGCGCCGAGCGGATTCCAACCCAACTGATTCTCAGCGGAGACGGGCACTTTTTTTACGGATGTCCGACAGACGCCCCGAGACCGACGTCACCAGAGTCGTCGCCAGGTCGCGTCGGAGGTCTGCGACCATGCCGAACCCTGCCGTGTGCCGCTGACGAAACCGGCGTCGCGGCTTCGGTCCAATAGCCCCGTCAGCCAACTGGGCCCGCTATCCGCTGCGGCGGATCCGCTTCTACGGCTCTGGCGCGGGCCGCGGGACCGCCTCCGCCACCTCGACGACGTCGAGACGCTCGAGAGCGGCCGCGAACTGATCGGCATCCACCCCCTCACGCAGCGTGATCCGGAACCAGCGTCGCATGTGAGCCCCGCCGAGTTCGTCGAGCCGCTCGCCGCGCAGGGTGACGAGCGGCTCGATGCGCACCACCGACGAGCGTAGTGCCTCGGGGAGCAACTCCTCCGGCCGCTCAAGGATCGTTCCGGCTCGAAACTTCACGTCGACCCTGATCGCGGTCTGCACGGGGTACGTCTCACATCGCCTGCTGGTGGGGCCGCTGCCCGAGCAGGCAGCCGCCCCACCAGCAGGACCCACCGTCAGGCTGACAGTGATCATGAGGAGCAGGGCGATACGCGGTCCTATGGCTTCTTCCCGGGGTTCACGACGGTCACTTCGCATGCGCCGGCCGCCACGTTGCCGTTCACGTCCGTGGCCAGGGTCGTCCAAGCAATTTTGTCCCCGACGCCGCCGGAGTCGAGAATAGTGATCCTATCATCGGACACCCTCACCAAGCACGACCCGGTCTTGTCCACCCGCTTGCCGTTCCTCGTGAACGTAAAACAATCGGAGCCCGTAATCGTCGCCGAGGCCGCGCAGTTGTCCGTCGCCGTGGCGATGAACGCGATCGGGGCATCCGGCGGAACGATCGTCGCTGAAGCGTTGCAAAGTGGCACCGGCGGCTCGTCGTCGACGACCGTAACCGACGCCACGCAGTAGTCCGAGAGCCCCGTATCGTCGGTCACTTTGAGGGTCACCGCCGTCGTCCCCACCGGGTAGGGTCCGGGAGGCGACTGCGTCACGGTGACGGGCCCGCCGTCAGGGTCGGAGGAGCCGTCGTCGACGGACACGGCCGCCGAGCACACCCCCGGATCGGTCGTGGTGTCCACGTCCGTGCACCGCGCGACCGGGCGCTGGGCCTCGATGGCCGCTATGACGAGGTCGACGACTGCCTCGCCGATGCCCTCGCCGGAGGCGGCGATGTCGCACACGAGCGGCTCACCGGCGGGGATGTCCACCCCGCCGTCCCCGTCACAGTCGACGCCGCCCACGGGCGCAAGGGCGCCCGTGGCCAATGCGATCGCCTGGAGGTCGGCAAAGCCGCCCCCACCCGACGAGATGCCGAGCACCTTCGGCGGGTCGAGCGCCGCGATGGCCGCCACCGTCTCGACGAAGCCCGGGCCAGGATACGGGATGTCCCCCGGGTCGGCCGGGAGGTGGAACGCGGCATCGGTCCAGAGCAGGAACAGTTTGGTGGACCCGTTCCGGAAATTCGCCTGCTGGCCGGCCGGGATGCTCGCGCCCGCGAAGCCCATGCCGGAGAGATCCTGACCGGCGCCGCTCGCCGCCTGGAAGAGCGCGGGGAGCTGGCTCTGCGGCGGATCGCCGCCCGAGCGGGTGACGAGCCCGTCGATGGTATCGAGCACGAGGGTCGTGGCGAACGTGAGATCGACCAGCCGCTCGTACGCCTTATCGCCGTCGGCGGCACTGCCGAACGGCGAGATCGGGTAGTCCTCGTACTTGGCGAGGCCGAAGCGCACGTTCGGGTTCGCCGTCTGGATGCTCGACACGATGCCGGGGGCCTGTGCCTGGAAGATCGGGAGGTCGTCGGCGAAGCTCGACGACAGGTCGACCAGGAAGAAGAGGTCGACCGCGCCGGCGGTGATAGCCGCGATCGCCCCCTGGAGGTCCGGGCGCGGCCCGATGTTCCGCGACGTGTCGCCGAGCTGGGGGCTGCCCGTGCCCTGCAGCAGCGACCGGATCTGGAAGGGGAGAAGCGGCGTGCCGAACATCTGCAGCGCGATCCCCTGGAGGTTGGCGACCGCCCCGGTGACGATCGGCGACGCGCTGGACGTGCCGCCGAAGGTGCTGCGATAGAAGAAGTTCGGATTGGTCGAATCGTCGGGATTGACGTACGACGTCCCGTAGCCGGTCGTCATCACCGAAGCGCCCCAACCCTGCACGTCCACTCGGCTGCCGTAGGACGAGAAGCCGAGCCGCTCGCGGTCGTTGCCCGCCCCCCCGGCGCCACCCGCCCCCACGATGATGGCGCCCGAGTCGCGAACCGTACGGTCGAAGCGCGAGTTGCAGGCGGCCTGATCGAGGTTCACGTTACCGTTGCCGGCCGCTTCGACCACGGTGATCCGATTGGCAACGGCGGTCTGGATCGCGTCGAAGGCCGCCTGGCCCCACTCGACCGGCCCGCAGCCAACCTGGGTGGCATCGCAGGGCCCGGCGCTGCAAGCCGCGGTCTGCTGCTCGATCAGGATCACGTCGCCCGCCTTGCCGTCCGCGACAGCGAGCAGGATCGCGTTGGCGACGTTGTAGCCGAGGTTCTGCGTATTGGCCGGCGCCAGGCCGATGTCGGCGCCGAAGCTGATGCCGGTCACCCCTTTGGTGTCGTTGTCGGCGATCAGCTCGCCGAGCACGGCCGTGCCGTGGTCGTTGTTGTTGAACGGGCCGACCGCAACGTCTCCGGGATTGAGCAAGAGTGCAACGCCGGCGGCCTGGCTGAGGTCCTCGTGGGTCTGGTTCCACTCGTACTCGACGTCGTAGATTGTGATGCCCGTCCCGTCTCCGCCCGGAATCGTCACCGAAAAGTCCGCGTCGATGCCGTCGGGCGCCGGACCGAGGTAGCCCTGGTTGCCCGTGAAGTCGGGGGTGACGGCCGGGAGGGGTGCGGGCAGCGGCACGAACTCCGCCACCTCGACCGTGGCGAGCGCCTGGAGATCGCCCAGGAAATTCCCCGGGTCGACGCCCGTGCTCAACACGATCTGGAACCACAGGTTCAGGTCGGGCAGATCCTCGCCGGCGGCGGCGAGCGCGTCCAGCGTAGCGGCGGGGAGGGTGAAGAGCTTCACGATGCTCGACACCGACGCGGCGAGAGGTCCCAAGGCGTCCGTGGGTGGGCTCACATCGGCCCCCTCCACGAACCGGACCTGAATGCCGTCCGAGAACCCGGGAGGTGGCGGCCCGGCCGAACCTGGGCTCGCGAAGGCGAACAACGCCAGGAGGATGAGGGCGAGCGCCATCGAGGGGAACGTCTTCATGGGTCACTCTCCTTCGTGGTCTGTGCTGCCCCCCCCCAGCGACGAGGTGGGTGAAGAGTGTCGCCGAGACGGCGCGAATATCGTCTGCTCGTTCCACATCTGTCAATTAGGAAAAACCCTAGCCCCCACTAGGATCGAAAGCAGGTAGCCGCTTGCCGGATCGACTGGTAAGCTCCCTCCAACGGTGGGCCCGCAATCGTACCCACCCCTACGCCGGTTTCCTCCTCCGCGCGCTGGCCGACCGCTTCGCGTCGCCTGAACAACTCGCGGGCGAGAAAGAGCTGGCACACGGGCCGGCGATGCCGGTCTCAGTGTCGCCTGAGCTTATCGAGCGACGCCTTTAGGCGGTAATTGTCGAGCTCCTTTTCCACCACCAGTTTTTTCAGGTGAGAGTTCTCCTCCTGCAACTGTTTGAGCCGCTGGGTGCTGCTCCTGACTCGCGCACCGTACTGTCTGCGCCAGCGGTAGAACGTCTGCACGCTGACGCCGTACTTCTTACATAGGTTCTTCGGAGAGATGGTGGCTTCGGCCTGGTTCAGGATGCCGAGGATGTCATCATCACTAAATTCGCTTTTCCGCATGAGCCAACCTTGCCCTGGAACTCGCCCTCACGGGGTGCAGCCACCGGCGTCGCACGCTTCCTCGTCGGCGGGGGGTCGCTGATCATCCTTGCGCACGCAGAACACGTCGAGCCGCGGCTGCTTGCCCTCCGGCCGCACCTCGCGCTTCTTGACGAGGATCTCGTGTTGCCCGGCCGGCAGAATGCCGAGATCGAGCGCGGTGGGAACGCCGTGCTCACCTTCGGGCAGCCGCCCATCACCGCCCCAGTGCCACGCCTGGAAGAAATCTTTGTTGTTCCCCAAGATGCGCAGATCGCCACCATCGATCTGTGCAAAGAAGGAGTTGGCATCGTTGAGCTGCGATCCGGGGTAGTAGAAGCGGCCCCACAGGTACCAGCGCCCGGTCATCGGTAAGGACACGGTGTAGGCGACTTCGTCGCCGCTGCCGCCCATGAACGCGTTGGTCGCACTGTCGGCGAAGACCAGGTCCGCGTTGAGGCTGTCGCGCTCGAGATCGGAGTCCGCACCCGCGGCGAACTCGCCCCCCTTCGTCATCTTCTTCCGGAAGGCAGCGGTCGAATCGGCGGCAGCGCCGACGCATACGAGCGTGGGGCCGGGACATCCGGCAATGGGATCGCAGATGCTGTCGATGCATTCGACCGGCTCCTCGACGCAGACCCCGTCAAGGCATGCGTTGGTCGTGCACGCATTGCCGTCGTCGCAATCGGCATCGACTGCGCAGTCCTTGATCCCGATCGAAGCCTGGGCCTGTCCGTCTTGCGGCGGCGTCGCGTCGTTGCGGCGCAAACAGATCGCGTCGAGGCGCGGTTGCGAGGGCACCGGGTGTACCTCGCGCTTGCTGATGACGATCATGTGCGGTCCCGCCGAAAGCTCGCCGAGGAGTAGTCCCGTTGGTGGTCCGTACTCCAAGATGCCGTCGCCATCCCAGTGGAACGCTTGGAAGAGGTCGCGATTGTTCCCGAAAACCTGCTCCCGACCACCGTCGAGCTGGAAGAAGAAAGAGTTCGCATCGTTCATCCCGGAGCCTGGATAGTAGAAGCGGCCCCAGGCGTACCAGTCGCCGGTGAGCGGCAGCTCGACCGTGTACTTGATCTTGTCTCCGCTGCCGCCCTCGTAGGCCTGGACGGCCGTGTTCGGGAAGACGAGTCGGGGTCCCAGACTATCGCGGTCGGGGTCGGCGTCGGCGCCGCCTGTGAAGTCGGCGCCGGCTCTCATGTTGCCGAAGAATACGGCAGTCGGCTCGTCGGCCGCGCTGATGCAGACTAGCTGACCGGTCGAGACGTCACCGCCGCCGCACTGACCGGTCGCCGCGCTGCAGACTTCGCCCACCGGACACTGGCGTAGGTTGCCGACGCAAATGCCCTGCGTGCAGATATCGTTCAGCGTGCACGGATTGCCGTCATCGCAGGAACTCGTTTTGTTGGTGTGGGTGCATCCCTTGGCCGGATCGCATGAATCGTCGGTGCACCCATTGCCGTCGGCACAGCTGAGCGCGGGCCCGCCCACGCAGGTTCCGCCGCTGCACGCATCGCTGGTCGTGCACGCATCGCCATCGTCACAGGAGGCGGTGTTGTTCGGGTGCACGCATCCGCTGGCAGGGTCGCACGAATCGTTGGTACAGACGTTGCCGTCGGTACAGCTGAGCGCCGCCCCACCCACGCAGCTTCCCCCACCGCACGTGTCGTTGGTCGTGCAAGCGTTTCCGTCGTCGCAATTAGCGGTGTTGTCGTTGTGGACACAGCCCGTACCCGGGCTGCAGGTATCGGTCGTGCAGACCTTGCCGTCATCGCAGCTCGGGCCGCCGGTTCCAACGCAGGTGCCGCTACTACACACGTCGGTCGTGGTGCATGCATTGCCATCGTCGCAGGTCGCCGCGTTGTCCGTGTGGACGCATCCACTCGCAGAATCGCACGAGTCGTTGGTGCAAACATTGTTGTCGGTGCACTTGAGCGCCGCACCGCTTACGCAGCTTCCGCCGCTGCAGGTGTCGTTGGTCGTGCACGCATCACCGTCGTTACACGAGGCGGTGTTGTTCGGGTGCACACAGCCAGTCGCTGTGTTGCACGAATCGTCGGTGCACACATTGCTGTCGGCACAATTGAGCGCCGGCCCACCCACGCAGCTTCCCCCGCTGCACGTGTCGTTGGTGGTGCAAGCGTTCCCATCGTTGCACGCGGCCGCGTTCGGCGTGGTCGTGCAGCCGCTCGCCGGATTACACGAATCCATCGTGCAGACCTTTCCATCGTTGCAATCGAGCGGTGCTCCGCCCAAACATTGTCCGTCGCTGCACGTGTCGTTGGTCGTGCACGCGTTCCTGTCGTTGCAGGCAGCGGCGTTGGGTGTCGTCGTGCACCCGGTGGCAGCGTTGCAGTCGTCGGTCGTGCAGACGTTCCCGTCGTTGCAGACGAGCTGCGGTCCGCCCTCACATTGACCGTCGCTGCACGCGTCGTTGGTTGTACATGCGTTGCCGTCGTCGCAAGACGCGTTGTTGGCAACAGACTCGCACTCCAGGGTGGCCGTACAGCTATCTGTCGTGCACGCGTTGCCGTCGTTGCAGTCCACGTTGGTCAGGCACTCGCCGCAAAGCACCTCTCCTGGCGAAGCACACCCACCGGCGATCGGCTGGCCGGCAAGCGTTCCCAACTGCACGTTGCTGAAGTTAATGCCGAAGGTCCCGGCCTGCGAACAGCTCACCGCCAGGCGGACGATCTCCTTGACCTCTTCGTCGCCGATCGGCGGACCGACGGCGGTCACCTGGAAGGTACAGTCGGCACCCAGGGTGCAGTTGCTGCTCTGCCCCGTGCCGCCCTGGCTGCAACTGGTTCCGCACGTGATCCCTGCCTCCGGAGCCACGGTGGCCGTCGCCGCGGCTACACCTTCGGCGCTGCCTTCGACCACGATCGGGATCTCGCAGAAGCTGTCGATGCGGCACTTGTCGACGCCCGGCATCGGGCCGATCAGCCGAGGCCCGTCGTTACAGGCGACAACCTCGCATCGACCGGTCGTGCTGTTGCACTGCTTGCCCGCAGGGCAAGGCGTCAACTGGCACGTGGTGATCTCGCATTGGTTCGAGCAGAAGTCCTCGTCGACCGTATTGCCGTCGTCGCATTCCTCACGCCTGTTGACGACGCCATCTCCACAGGTGGCGGTCGCCGCGAGGCAAGCCACCGTGTTGAACTGACAAGACGGGTTGCAGGCCAGCGTGCCGCCGCCAGCAAATCCCCGAGACACGCATGTCGCGCCGCCCAGGTTTGCCCCGTCGCACTGCTCGCCCGTGTTGATCGTGGCGTTGCCGCAAAGACTCCCGGTGCAGCCCGACGTGTTGAACTGACAAGATGTGCTGCAGGCCAGCGTGCCGCCGCCAGCAAATCCCCGCGACACGCATGTCGCGCCGCCCAGGTTCGCTCCGTCGCATTGCTCACCCGTGTTGATCGTGGCGTTGCCGCAAAGGCTCGCCGTACACCCGGACGTGTTGAACTGGCAAGATGTGTTGCAGGCCAGCGTGCCGCCGCCGCTAAAGCCCTGGGAGACACATGTCGCGCCGCCCAGGTTCGCCCCGTCGCATTGCTCGCCCGTGTTGATCGTGGCGTTGCCGCAAAGGCTCGCCGTGCAATCCGACGTGTCGTACTGGCACGAGCCGTCGCACGCCAGCGTTCCGCCCCCACCGAAACCCTGTGAGGTACACGTCGCACCGCCCAGGTTCGCGCCATCGCATTGCTCACCGGTGTTGATCGTTCCGTTGCCGCAAACCCCAGGCGCCGCAACGCAGGTGAGCGTGGCACCCACGCCACAGCCGGGGGTGATCTGGCTCAGATCGGCCAGATTCGCAAAGCCCACGCCAGTGAAACTCAGCGTGTGAGCTCCAAGCTCCTCGCAGATGACCTTGAACGACGCCTGACTGCCAAGTGCAGTAATGGATGCGCCGCCAAACGCGCAATCTGTGCCGATGACGCAGAGGCCCAGCCCCGTACATGACCCTGAATCTTCCGATGTGTTGTCGACGCAGCGTAAGTCCCGCGAGCTGTTGAGGACGCCTTGAACGCCCCCGAGGCTCTGGCCCTCGATTTGAAGCGAAAGCACGCATGGCTGGCCGAGAACGCACTGTACCGCCTGCGCCAGTAGGCGCGGCGCTGCGGTGCACGGCTGCGCCGATGCGGTGTGCGCAGGCCAGATCGTTGCCGCCCAGAGCAGGACGCCCAAGGCCCGCCGCGCACGCTTCACCGTCTGGCTACGATCAGCTTTTTTCACCTGGTGGTGAGGTAGTTTCATAGCGGTACCCGCGGAACGGGTGGGATGCTCGAGCGCCCCACCCGTTCCTTCGTCTCGCTCGTACCGAGCCTACTCAGTCGGAACCAGGTCGCCGGCCGTGGATGCCAACTCGACACCGGCCACCGCCACCGCGTCGGTTTCGTCAGAGACCAAGACGCGGACCAGACGGCCACCGCCGGCCGCCGGGAATGGCTGGACGGCAGGCGGCATGATCGCGAACTCCGCCAAGCTCCCGTCCTGGCCGCTGACCAGCGTGAACCCAGCATCGCGCAGGCGTTTGACCAGTCGGACTTTGACTACGTCGCCGCCGACGGCCTGCACGTTTGCCTGGATTGCTGCCACTTGCTCGGCGCCGCGTCGCGCTAGCGACACGAACGCTCGCCTGCGCTTACTGCCCTCGGGTGTCTCGGTCGCGCTCACCCGTACCTTGACCGGCTCATAGGCTCGTTCCGGCGGCGCCAGAACCAGGTTCGCCGCTGCGCCCTGGCATCGATCGACACCGGGGATCTGCCCGTTGTTGATCAGTCGGTGCAAGGCGCACAGAGCGTCGACGACGTTGGTCACGCCGTCGCAGTTGCAATCGGCCGCACAGGTGCAGTCCCACCCTCGTCCCTCTGCCTGCAGCCGCAACGTCGACTGCAACCCGCACCACAGGACACAGATCGCGTCGTTGACCGCGAGCTTACCGTTGGCGATGCAATCTCCCTCCAAGCAATCGTCACAGGTGAAGACTGCGTTGGGCTGCTCGTTGCACAGCGGAATCAGATCGCCATCTCCGTCGCTGAGCTGGAGGTTGTTCAAGGCCAGCGATCCGGCGCCGGGCTCCATGCATGTCACCGGCACTTCGGCGACCGTGCCGGACTTAAACCCGTTGTCCGGGTGCGTGTTGGACTGGAACAGGAAGAACGAGCACGCGTTGTTGAGATCGCAAACCGCTGAACCTCCTGCGGGACCGACCTTGCAGGCACCGGCCGAGCAGTGGAGCGGCATCTGTGCAACGCTCTCCTGCGCAACCAGGCCGAACGCGTTCGACACCCCATTGGTCTCCAGTCGAACGGGTAAGCCGCACGGCCGGTTGATCCCGCAGCGAATCCCGCCTCCGGTCTGGACCTGGGAGACGCCAACGCACGGCACGCACTGGCCCTCCAGCTCCTCGACGCATTTCTGGCCTGTCGGGCACGGCGAGTCGCCCACGCAGACTCCTGCCAAGCACCGATCGCTCAGAGTGCAATCCTTGCCATCGCTGCAGTCGGTCTCGTCCGGTCGGAAGCAGTTGTCCGCTGCTTCGTTGCAGACGTTACTGCAGAAGTCGTTACCGAGGCAGGGGTCGCCGGCATGAACACACTCCTTGTTCGCACAAGTGTCGATGCCGTTGCAGAACACACCATCGCTGCAAGACGCCGTATTCGCGGTGTACTCGCAGCCGGCGAACGGATTGCACGAGTCGTTCGTGCAAACGTTGCCGTCGTTGCAGGTGGTCGGACTCCCACCGACGCACTGCGCGCTCACGCAGGCATCGTTTGTCGTACACTTGTTGCCGTCGTCGCACGACCCGGTCCTCGCGGTGAACACGCAGCCGGTGGCCGAGTTGCAGGTCGGATCGGTCGTGCACTGATTGTTGTCGTTGCATGTAATCGCCGGGCCACCGGTGCAGGTACCATTGCTGCACCTGTCGTTCGGCGTACACGCGTTGCCGTCGTTGCACGGGTTGGCATTGGGCGTGTGGACGCAGCCCGTCGCGGTATTGCACGAGTCGGTCGTGCACAAGTTGCTATCGATACAGTCGCGCGCCGGTCCGCTCTCGCACTGGCCGGCGTTGCACCGATCGTTCGTCGTGCACGCATTACCGTCGTCACACGCCGCCGTGTTGTTCGTGAACACGCAACCGGTGGCGGGATTGCACGAGTCGGTCGTGCAGACGTTGGGGTCGCTGCAAAGGATCGATGTACCCCGGCACTCCAGCACCGCTCCGGATCCCGTGCGGCACTGATCGCCGGTCGTGCACGCGTTCAAATCGTCACAGGCCTGGCCCAAGCTGCCGCAAACACCGCCCGCGAAGTCGACCTCGAGATGTAGGAACTTGTCGCCGCCGCAGGTGGCAAGACCGCATTCGGAGACGACGATGCGGTAGGTCTCGCCACCGATGAGGGGGACGGTGGTCCGCGTGCCCGGATCGCCGGGCCCGCATTTCACGAACGCGAGGCCGCGGGTTTCGTGATCGAGCGTGGTGCCGACCTCGATTGGCTCGCCCGCAGCCGTTACATGGAACAGTTTGCTCGGATTGTTTTTATCCTCAGCATCCGCTTGAGCCCAGATGAAGACGCCAGCGCTTTCCCAGTAGGTGAGCGCGCGCGGATCGTCTGTGGCCAGCGGTGTCGCGCTGACATCGATCGGTGTGGTCCCGCACGGGTTGACGCTCGTGTCGTCGATCCTCTCGAAGCTCACATCATCGTCTGTGAAGTAGAGCAGCGAATCCACCGGATCGAACGCGATGTTCGTCGCCGCAGGCGGGCCAACATCACACAGTAAATCCAGAGTCGCATCCAGAGAGCTCAGCTCGTAAAGCTTCGCGTATTTGTCGACAGCAAAGAGGGTTCCATCGCGGGCAAACGCAAGGTGCGTCAGGTGATCGTTGTCGGGATCCCCGATCACCGTTACCAGCCCGCTATGAACATCGATCGTCGACAGCAGCCGGTCACCGTCAGAATTGCACTCGTCATCGAAACAGATCAACGAGAACAACTGGCCGGTAACCGGGCTCGTCGCCAGACCCACGCCGCCGAACACGTTGCCGTACATCGCCTGCGGCACCGGCTCGGCCGTAAGTGGGATCGTGTCGAGCGTGGCGCCGGTGTCGACGTCGATCTGCCGCAGCACTGCGTCACGCGGAGAGATGGAATAGAGCTTCTCGCAGACTTCGCAGGCGACCTCTCCGAGGCCAGAGCACTCGCCCGTCTCGTGATGCACGCTGAGGACGGTACCGTAGTTGCTGCCCGAGGTGTCGATCGTCAGGTCGCCGTTGCGCGGCGCTCGGAACTCGTACCAAACGCTGCCGTCGTTCCCCGGATAAGAGATCGAACCGCACTCCGATTGTACGTCGCGATCGACCTCTTCGAAGGTCGCGAACGTCGTATCGAGAACCTCCGTGAACGGAAGATCGGTAGCCTTGATCTCGGTCGCACTCCCGCACACGTTGTTCCCGGGTGCCGGATCGCCGAATACGTTGCTCGCCCTGGTCTCGTACGTCGCACCGGTCACCGAGGCCTGGCCCTCGACCCACGCGCCTTTTTGAGGGCAGACCTCCGCCGAGGCGCCGTGATAGTCACCCCAAGGCTGAACCGCCGCGCCGGTCAGGGGTTGGTAGCATGCCCCTCCGAAGACCACGCTGGGACGGCCGAGCACGTTGCCCGTCGTCGATGTGGATTGTAACCGTCCGGTAAACGCAGCCGACGGGAACCCCAAATTTGGGCTTGCCCCGGTCCGCGTGAAGCCGACCGCGACCTGGTTGCCCTCGAGCACGGCGATCGCTGCGTCCAGGTACGAGAAATTGTCCTCCCCGAAGCTGAAATCGTGCGGTACGGTCAGATCCGGAAAGTTGCGTGTTCCGAACTCCTTCAGCAATAACGCCGCGCACTGCTCGCCGTCACAGTCAAAGTCGGCACCGTTGTGAGACGTCCACATGTTGCCGGGGCTGCGCCATACCAGGTTCAGCAACCGCGCATCCCCGGTATTCAACCCGGGACAGCTGCCGGGCTGCTTTGCCGCGGGTGGGTTGTCGAACGCGTCGATGTGAGGGGGCAGGACGGTTTCTTGCTCGATGAAGAAGGTGGGGCTTCCGGCCCAATCGGTCCCGAGCGGATCCACGATGCGCCAGACCGTCACGGCATCGTTGTCGTCACCCTGGCTCACAAAGGTCGCCGCAAGGAACTCGGACTGGTACTGACAGACACCCTGACAGATCCCGCAGTCGGTGTCCGCGTCACAGGCCTGATCCGGATCCGGAGAATCGGCCGAGCAGGTACGTGAGGGACAGGTCCCGCATTGCTCGTCGGCAGTGCACTGTTTGTGAGTGTCGGCCGAATCGTTGGAGCAGGTGCGCGGCAGGCAGGTTCCGCAGTCGGCGTCTGCGGTGCACGCGGATGTGGAGCCCATGCAGTGCGCGGCCTGCGGAAGCCCGCAGGTTCCGCAGTCGGTGTCCGAATCGCAGCGAGTCAGGCCGTCGTCACAAAAGCGCTGCCGGCAGGCTCCGCAGTCGGTGTTTGTCGCGCATTCGGCACCCGAGCCCGTGCATGCGCGCGGCAGGCACTGGCCGCAATCGGCGTTCGTTCCGCAAGGGTTGCCGGTGAACGTGCACGCATGCGGCAGGCACGTACCGCAGTCGGCGTTCACCAGACACGACGCACCGCTAATCGTGCAATCACCGATGCTACAGGTACCGCAGTCGGAGTCGGCGCTGCACCCCAGGAGCCCAGGACGAGTCGAGGAGGCCGAGCAGATGTCCGGCAGGATGGGAATCGGCAAGCAGTCCCCGCAGTCCGCGTCCTGTTGGCAAGCATTGCTACTGTGAGCACAGGTCCTCACGCACGAGCCGCAGTCGGTATTGGCCGCGCAGGCTACACCAGTGCTGGAGCAGAGGTCGGTCTCACAAGTCCCACAGTCGGCGTTGCTCGCGCAGCCCACCCCGGTGCTCGAGCAGATATCGACCTGACAGGTGCCACAGTCGGCGTCGACGTTGCAGGCGGCCCCGCTCCCGGTGCAAGTCGCAGCGTGACAGGTTCCGCAGTCGGCATCGGTCTGGCAGATCGAGCCCTGATTGGCCCCATCGCTGCACGTCGAAGGTGTCGGCGGAAGACACTTTCCGCAGTCCGCATCGGCGTTGCACGACAAGCCGCTTTGCGCGCAGGATCTGGCCTCGCAGCTTCCGCATGAGTCAGGGTCGAGTGGGTCGCACGTGCGCGCCGGGTTGTGCGCACACGTGGGCTCCGGGCAGGTACCGCAATCCGCGTTGCTCGCGCACGTCTTGCCTGACCCGAGGCAGCTGGGTTCCTCGAACGTGCAAGCCCCGCCTCCGCAATCCGCGTCGCTTGCGCACGCGTCCGCCGAGGCGATGAAATCGGTCGGCCCGAAGCTGTGAGCCGGCTGGATCGAGAATGCCTGATCCACCGCCACTTCCGCGTCGTGGCGGAAGTCCGCATAGCCGAACAGCACATCGGGCGGTTCGCAACCGAGCAGCGGGCTCTTATCCAGCCAGTTCATTCGACTACGAACGAAATTGTCGCCGCTCATCTGATTGGAGCCGAAGAATACGGCGACGTCATCAACGCCGAGCGTCGGATAGTCGGCCCACGTGGTCTCTGGAACGAACGTCCGCCGGTTCACATAGCCGCTGCCGTTGAAGTCGTAGCAACAGAAGCCGTCCGTCGGATCGGGGCTCCGAGACACCGCGAGCAGATAACGCGACTTAGCCGGCAGGCGCGCACCCGTTGCGCCGAGCACGAAGAAGCGGTTGGAAACCTGGTCGAACAGCGCCCGCGGGCCGAAGGTTCCAGTTGCCGCTCCGCAGCCCGGTCCGAGGGTCGGAAGGACGACGTCGGTGTTGAACGCGGTCTCCGTGAAGAAGGCGTCGAGCGAGACGTCGCGGACGACCGTGCCCTCTTTGGTCAGGATGCGGAATCGCCCGTCGGCGACGGCGACCAGGTGTCGGTGACTAGCAGCCAAGCCACCGTCGGGAGGAACGACCCCCGTGTCCGGCATATCGACGACGCTCGCGCCCAGGCGAACCCCTTGCCCCACTTGTGAGCGCGCAACGAACGCGATCAGTGAAAGCGCGCTCGCAGCAACGACTAGTAACGAAACGCGCCGACGCAGATGACCTTTGCCCATGACTCGCCTCTCCGAGATCCCATGCGAGCCACTACCGGCTGCGACCAGAGGTTCCTGGTTCGATCAGACTCGGCCGGCTCGCGCTTTCCGTTAAACGAAAACACTAGTTTCACGAGACATCACCGAGAGGATTACGAGGATGGTGACCGCAGCAACTGCCCCCACTCCCACCACCGCCGAAGACGGAGAGGCGAATACTCCGTCGCTGTGCATTAAGTCAAGCGCTTGTGCGTTTTTTGTTTGACAAAAATTCTTCCGCGCATCTCACGCGCAGCAGCGTCGCGCCATGAGGATGAGGACGAACTTCAGGTCTCTTCTCTGACTCACGCTACTGCGTGTTCAAAATGGAACACGTGCTAAAAACGAGAGATTAGGTGATCACGGCATGGTGTCTGTAGACTCGAGGTCTCGATCTTCCACGCCCACGCGCGCGGAACGCACGGGCCATGGTCGTTGGCACTTGACACGCGCATTCATCTACTAGGGGTTGCAGCGCGCTGCCGGACGCAGGCCTTACCTCCCCGTGGCACGTCGTAAGCGGAACCGCGCCGTGACGCCGCGATCTGACGAAATCGCGCTACCGGTACCGATATGAGAGAGGCTCTCTCAGTAGCGTTAACGTTAAACGCTAACGAGTGGAATGAGTGCCGCGCGAGCACCCAGGCCTGCAGTTCAGGATCCGGCAGGCGAGGTGGAGCTGGTGACCGTGGTCGTCGGAACCGGGTGTGTCGTGGTGACCGTCACGTCGAGCTTGCGGCAAGCCATGACATAGCTGCCGAGACCCGATCCGCCTTCTAGCGTGAAGTCGCAGCAGGAGGTCACACCGATGAAGTACTTGCCGGTCGCGGGCGCCTGAAACTCCAAGTACGAGTCGAACGAGAGCGGTTCACCGGGCGCGGTGTCGTCATCGCTGAGCGCCAAGATGTCCCGATCCTCGTCGAGCACCGCGGCTACCGAGTCGAGATTCGATCCTTGCGATCGTGCATCGATGTCCACGGCCACCACATCTCCCTGCGCGATCGTGAACGAATAAAAATCAAGGTCGCCTCGGGGGTTGATTTCCGCGCCTACCGTTTCGAATGGACAGTCGATCGGGGTGGCGTCTTCGAGATCGTCATTGGGCTCGATTTCGGGTCCCGCATCACCGATCTCGCTTGGAAGCGGACAATTTCCGTGATCGAGGAGCCGGACGATGATTCGCAGAATTGCGAGCACGTCCGTGGTGTCGGCACGACGGTTGGAGTCGAGGTCGCATTCCACGGGATCGCAGGCGATTCCGGCAGTGACGAGTCGCAGCATGGCGAGCGCGTCGACGACCGTGACGATCCCATCGCCGGTGACATCGCCGCAGTGCCGCTCGCAGTCCGAGAGCGGCGCACCCTCGCACCTGCCGACGAGGCACGCGTCACCGGCCGTGCAGCGATTGATATCAGTGCACGAGCCGAGAATCGCGGTGTGCCGACAGCCGATCCCCGCCTCACAGTTATCGTATGTGCACGCGTTGTTGTCGGCACAACCGTGCTCCTCGCCCCGGCACTGCCCCTCGGTGCAGTGGTCGTCGATGGTACAGGGATCGTCGTCATCGCAGGGCAGCGCGTTCGTGAAGCTCTCGCACCCCGCGGCCGGATCGCAGACATCGTCCGTGCAGGGATTGTCGTCAGAACAATCGGCGGGGTCGACGACGGTAACTGCCACGCACTGCTCCGCGGACTCGTCGCACTCACCGAGGCTGCACGCATCGTCCAACCCCGAGCAATCGCGTGCCTTTCCGCTGCACGCACCGTCCGCGCAGGTGTCGTCGACCGTGCAGAACAGACCGTCGTCACAGGCGTTTCCCTCGCGTTCACTGGTGTCGGCTCGGCACTGGCCCGTGTTCTCATCACAGGCGCCGATCGTGCAATCGCTGTCGAAGGCGCGGCAATCCCGCAAGGAGCCCGTCACGCACGTGCCGTCGCTGCAACGATCGCCGAGCGTGCAAGGTAGTCCGTCCTCACAGCCAGCACCGTCGGCCAATACCACCGCGTCCGCGCACAGCGCGCTGGCGTTGCACTTGCCTGGCTCGCACGTATTGCCCGCTACAAAGCACGGTGCGCCTTGGTCGATCGTGCATTCGGATGGCAGGTTTTCACACCGATAGCACGTCTCGATCTGGCAAGCTGCGCTGCAACCGTCTCCCGACTGCGGGTTGGCATCGTCGCAGATCTCACCCGACGTGGTATTCCGATCGCCGTCGCCACACGCGGCCGACGTACAGTCGGAGTCACACACATTGGATTCTCCCCCGTCGTCGCAATCCTCACCCGCGGTCGTGATCCCGTTCCCACAGCCGGTCGGAGTGCAGTTGGAATCACAGCCGTCGCCATCGACCAGTCCGCCGTCGTCACAGGCTTCCAGGGGGCTCGTGACCCCATCGCCGCAGACTGATGCCACTGCGTCCAGGGCCGAGAGAACGCCAGAGGGTGCCACAAACGGCGAGACCGCCAGTAGGTCGCCCGTATCCGGATCCACGGCGGCGACGTTGGGCGGAACCGCGTCGGCTGAGGCCGTGAACAGAAACCTGCCGTCGAAGGCCAGACCGAGAATCGTGTCGGGAAATCCATCGCCGTCCAGGTCAGGGGCAGAGAACGTACCGAGCAGTGTGCCGGTATCGGGGTCCAACTCCCCGATTACGGTAAAGTCGAGAACCGCAAACAGCCGGCCGACGCCGCCCGCCAAGCCGCCAAGCGCCGTGGCACCGGTGTCGAGGGCATTGACAACGGCGCCGCTTGCGGTATCGATCTCGTAGATCGTATCGTCGGCATAGTTGAGCGAGAACAGCCTCCCCGGTTCTACCATCGCAAGCCCGTCGGTCGCGCCGGGACTTCCAGGCGACGCGAGCGGGAACACTCCAGCAATCAGACTCCCGTCAGTCGGATCGAACTCGAAGATCATGTCGAGCCCAAAACTACTGATCCAGAATGCATCGTCCGGGGCCGCTACCGCCAGGCCATCAGGACCAAAAGGAACGTCCCCGGGTGTCGGTACCGACATGGAGATGCCGGTATTGAACGCGAACACCTCCACCGTTCCATTGAGATCGATGCCGTAGATCGTCGTATCGACGAGCGAACACGGCGTTACCTGGCACTGCACCGTGTGCATGGGCCCGACGAAGGCAGACTGCAACGGTGCCTTGTCCGCCATGCCAGCGAACAGATCCGTGTACCGACGTTGCGTCGGTCGATGCGGCGTAGCCTCCTCTGCGCAAGCAGGCACACCTGCAAACACGAGACTGAACAGCGTCGCTGCAAACACCATCGCTTTCCGCGCTTCGATCATGGCCCTCTCCCTCACCTGGTACCGGCGATGAGCGCGCGGAGTATGCCACCTCGGGTTTGATGGTGTCCATCATTTCGACCCGTGTTCACGTACGTACGTGTGACAGTCTAGAGAAACCGGCTCCGTTGCTGCGCGCATTTTGCTGGTGCGAGGCCGAGAGTTTGGCGATGCCACGCCAGCGACGCGCGGCGGCAAGACAATTCTGTCCAGTAGACGTGATCGACGATATCGTCTTCGCGCTGCCCTGCCGCCAATCATCGTCGACGACGTTGGACGACCAATGAGAGCGCGTTGAGACTCGGGCAGTCGCTCTTCAACGCCAACGGCCGCCGCTCATTCAAGAGGGACGGCCGTTTCGCTTTTGTCCGTGCTGTAGGACGCCGCCGGCGCCTCTAACGAGCGCCGTTCACGGATGCCTTCAGGGCGGCGTCACCGGAACCGCCGCCGGATCCGGACATTGCAGCTCTTCGGGTAGCAAAACCAAGTAACGCAGAATCTTGAGCGTGTCGGTGACCGTCACCTTGCCATCGGCGTTCACGTCGCAGATACAGACCGGGCAGTTCTCGAGCGATACGGTAGCCCGCAGCGAGAACAAGCAATCGATGATGTCGACGTCATCGATGTTGGGCTCGTGCGGATTCGCGCAAAGATTCGAGCACTCGCCGCCGTCGCAGCGCGAGCAGAGCGGGTGGCACACGGGGACACCGATGCACTGGTTGTTCCGGCACTCGTAGTTCTCGCGGCAGGGATCGGTGCACTCGCTCGGATCCGTGGCGCACGACCCGTTGGGTGCCTGACAGGTATGCGTCGGCGTGTGGCAGAGCTGACCCTGTGGGCAGTCTGAGTCGGTGGCGCAGGGATCGCCGGCCGGTCCGCACCAACCGCTCTTGAGAAAACAACGCTCGCTCAGCCCGCAGTCGGTGTCCGAGCTGCATGGACCGCCGATGCTCTGGCATTCGCCCGTGCCTAGATTGCAGACGTTGCCCGGTGGACAGTCGTCGTTTGAGGAGCAGCCGCCTGGCCCTGGTCCACAGGTGCCGTCGGCGTAGCACACTTCGCCCGCCTGGCAATCGGCGTCGCTGGTGCAGCCGCCTGTAGCGGGCCCGCAGTCGCCGTTCGCATCGCAGGTCTCACCCGCCTCACAGTCGGCGTTCGTGGTGCAACCCGCGACTGGCCCACAGTCGCCGTTCGCGTAGCAGGCCTCGCCTACCTCGCAGTCGGCGTTGGTGGCACAGCCCGTGTACACAGGCGTGCACGTCCAACCGTCCCCCTCATAGCCGGGCTTGCACTCACACGTGTAGCTATGGGGCAGGTCGATGCAGATCGCATCAGGCGAACAATCGTGTTCGCAAGCGGCGCACTCGTCACGACCCGCTTTGCAATGCTCGGAGTCGCCGTCGTCATCCGAATCGTCGTCAGCCTCGTAGTCACTCTCGCCGTCATCGGAATCTGCGTCCGTGTCTACTGCACAAGTGGTATCGGCCTGGGAGACGCAATCCTCTGAGCTTACGACCGCGTACGGCTCGCACGGTCCTTCTCGATCGCCATGAGCCAAGTGCGGGCCTACCGCGGCCGCCCCGACCTGAATCGTGTGGGCCTCGGTCGGGCAGCCCGGTGGCGTGTGGCAGATCTCCACCTTACCCGTCGACACCTCGGCGGCTGCGGCCACGGCTGCGATACCAAGCGCGGTAGCGACCAACAAGCCCGCGCCGAGTACGACCGTCGTCCATACCTGTCGCCTGCCGCGCTCGAGCCGGCGACGCGAGTCAATATCTGACCTTCCAACGATGCTTCCCATCATCCCTACCTCAACCCCGGATTGTTGGAGGACGAACTCTGTGGATTTAGAAGGAGATCACTCCATTTGGCCTTGACGTAGCGGCGCAGAGATCAGCGGATTCGCCGCGCTCACCGCGTCAGAGCCCCGTCTTCGGGGCCGGTGCAGCAGAGTCTAGCACACGGCTTCTCCGCCCTTCGAATCTTGACATCGGCGGCGCTGCCTGCTTCGCGCCGCGGTCAGCCAGACACGAATAATGATGATGGGTTAGCTTACCACGCGCACGCGAGTGCCGGCCGTGCCAGCAACGAGCGTCGCCGCATCACCGATATCTCCGATTGCGGCAAAGCCCCCACCCGCATCGACGAAGCGGCAGGCGGCGTCCACCTTGGGCGCCATCGATCCCGGTTCAAAACTGCGCGCGCGCAATTCCCCAGGTGTGGCTAGCGCGATCGGACGCTGATGCGGCGTCGACCAGCTCATCGTAAACCGCATCGACGTCGGTCAAGAGTAACAACCCGTCCGCGCCAAGCTCACGGGCAAGCAAAGCGGCGGCTAAGTCCTTGTCGACGACCGCCTCCACGCCACGCAATGCCCCGGTCGCATCGACGACAATGGGGATCCCACCGCCTCCCCCGCACACGACCAGCACTCCCGCGTCTACCAGGAGGCGCACCGTTTCGATCCCAACGAATCGCTGTGGTTGCGGGGACGCGACCACTCGCCGGTAGCCGCTGCACACCGAGGTCACGGTCCAGCCTCTCCAGGGCGGCAAGCTCCCCCGGCTCGGCCCCCAGAACGTCAAGGGGATAACGGCGTGATCCTTTATAGGCCTCTGCCTGCAGAGCGAGGAGCCCGATCTGTCGACCGCAGAGCCAAGGCTAGCCTCTCCCACTTCCGCGAACTCGTAACGCGCCCGAACGACCCGTCTGGTCAGCCGCAGTAGCGCTGCCAGATCGCTCGGCGTGCCCGCAACTACAACGTCTGCGTCCGCCCGCTCGATTCTGTGCGGCGCGCGATCGCGTGGCGGCAACGTAACCGGCGCCCTTGGGTTGACCCTCGCAGCGGTCTCACCGACACGCTGAACGTCAACGTCGGCAGCGGTGTCGGTTTTGGCGTCACGACCACGTCCGCCATCTGGTCCACCGTGTGTTCGCGGCAGAGTCTATCCAGCTCGGCCTCGTCGACGACAGGGATGCCGTCCGGGTAGAGCCCTCCGGCAAGGACGGCTGGATAGCGACGATTCGCAATATCGGGAATCTGCGCCGCCGCGAACGCGATGACCTCAATCGAGGCGTCGTCGCGGTAGACGACGTTGAAGTTGTGAAAGTCGCGTCCCTCGGCGCCCATGATCACGATCCGTTTGCGTTTGTCGACGCTCATGGTTCGCACTTGTCCCTGTTTTCCGCTTGTAGCAAGCGCAGGCTAGTGCTCCAATGTGTGTCGGGCGGCGTGCGTACCGCGACGTCGGGCGTTCCATCAGGAGCGGCCACGTTGGAGGCGAGCAATGAAGCTCGACGGTTACGGTAAGCACGCTGGCTCGGTTGTCTTTCGCGACCGACCCTTCCTCATCACCTGGCAGGTTCGTCACTCACCGGCGCTGCGCGATCCGTACGAAGCGTCTGGCGACGGCGGCGCGGAAACCTTCGCTGAACTGACCACGGCCGAGGGCGTGAACCTGCTCGGCCGGATCGCTCAGCACCGCACCGGCATCGTCATCCTGACCGGCGGACAATCCCTACGCCGCTCCGATCTGCTCGACCTCATCCGTCATGCCAAGCGGCTCCGTCTGAAGGTCGGACTCTCGCCCGCCCCTATCCGTCTGCTGACCCGTGCGCGCCTTCGGGCTTTGGCCGAGGCTGGCCTCGACCAGCTCATCCTGCCGCTCGACGCGCCGTCGGCATCCGCGCATGACGGCCTGCATCACGCGCCTGGCAGCTTCGCGAAAACGCTCGCGCGCGTCGCGGATGCGCACGAGCTCCGGCTGCCGGTCCAGATCGACACGCATTTTGCGCGCTGGAACCTTCCCTACCGTGACGAGATCGGCGACCTGGTCGGCGGACTTCACGTCGCCGCATGGGAGGTATCGTTTGCGATGCCGCGTGCGTCGGCAGACCGCGGCGAAGCGCCGCGCGCGCGCGAGGTCGATGACGTCTTCGGGACGGTCTATCGGATCGAGCGCGAGCATGAGGTGTGGGTCAAATTACGCGAGGCGCCCCACTACCACCGTTTCATCCAGCAGAAAGAAGGCCTCAATCCATGGCTCGTCCGCACGGAAGATGACATCGATCCGGTTGCGGCCTGCGCGGGCATTTCGCGTCAAACATGCTCAGCCACGCAGGCGGCCGACGCCGGTAAGGCAGCGTTGTTCATCGACGATCGTGGCAACATCTATCCGTCCGCACAGCTTCGGGTTTGCCTTGGCAACGTCCGCACGGATGCGCTGGCTGCCGTCTACCGCCAGTCGCCTATCCTGCGCGAGATACGCAATCCCACGCTCCTCAAAGGCAAGTGCGGCTTCTGCGAGTTGCGCAAGGTGTGCGGCGGTTCGCGTGCACGCGCCTACGCAGCATCGGGTGACTGTCTCGGGCCCGACCCGGCCTGCACCTACATACCGGCCAACCTTCGTGGAGATCGTCGTCATGGAGCGTAGCCAGGCTCGGGTGCTGTGGTTCCGATCGCTCGCAGGTGAGCACGCGGCGCTGACCGTGCTGATAGAGCGGGTCGAAAAGCTAATTGCGGGCGGGCTCGCTCCGCCCGATGCGCGCTTTCTCGCTTCCATACTCGACGAGATTGTCGAGCACTGCCGCCATCACATGGCACTGGAGGAACGCGACGGATACCTGCCGATCGTGCGGCAACGGCTCCCCAACGCCGACTCCGTCGTGGAAGCGTTGGTTGGCGAGCATCCCGTCTTGCTGGCAGAACTGGCCGGGATTGTGGTCGCGCTCGAAAGGGCTGCAGTCGCTGGCGCGCCCCTCGAAGATGCGCTCGAACGCCTCAAGCGCTGGATCGCCGCGATGCGCCAGCACGAGGCGTGCGAGAACCGCTTGGTTCAGGAGGCCTACACGCTCGACTACGGCGGCGGCGACTGAACTCACGGCCCATAACGCCACTGTCTGGCGGACTGGGTGTGTTGCTCGCATGTCAAATTGGACATACCATACATCTGGAAGCCCGAGCGGCCGGGCAAGCTGCTGGCATACCTTCGATGAAAGCCGAGAAGAAGCGTCGCTTGGAGAGAGCTGGGTGGAAGGTCGGGACGACAAAAGAATTGCTCGGCTTGAGCGACACAGAAGAACAACTCATCGACTTGAAACTCGCTCTCGCTGACGCCGTGCGCCAGACCAGAGTGAAACGAAAGCTCACACAGAATCAGCTGGGCAAGATCCTCGGATCAAGCCAATCGCGAGTCGCAAAGATGGAAGCTGGCGATCCTTCCGTGAGCATCGATCTCTTGATTCGTGCGTTGCTCAGGATGGGGACGAGCCGACGCGGTATAGTCCGATCGTTGGCCCGGCCCGCTCGGCGCGCAGCCTAGCGACTACTACGGAGCGGCGGTCTTCGCACAGTTGAGCGACGCGCTCATCCCCGGCTCGAGGGTTCCTGTTGCCGAGAGGCCCCGCTGGTAAGTAGTCTCAATCGGGACTACGTAACGGCACGTGGTGAAGCGGCGAGTGGAACTCTCCCCAGACGCCGTCCGCCAGCCGCAAGCGGAAGCGATTGCGGC
>CAZKRI010000003.1:0-6067 GCA_964555245.1 uncultured Myxococcales bacterium | reverse complement strand
CGTCGTCATGTTATGTGAAGGCGTTCACATAATACTCCCGACGAACGTCGGGACGGCTTACGTTCGCCCGCCCTGCCCTCAGCGGACTGACGGTTAACGACTTAGCGAGCTCGTCGAGCTCCTGCCCGAGGTTGGGTGTCGACGAAGTTTGCACTCCTAGTTTGGTCTCTGCCGTTAACTCCACTGGTTTCATGGCTCTCTCGACAGGCACAGCTCTTGCTAACAATTCTTCGTTTTGGGAGGACCGTTATGAAGAAACAGATTCTGGCTTTGGTTCCTTTGGTGTTTTGCTTCGCGGCGGGAATCGAGGCGGCGCCGATTCTCTACGTCGCGGATTTGGGCAACTTCGAGAATCCGGTGACCAACTCGACGGGGACTGGGTTTGCCACCGTAGTCCTCGACACGGTTGCGCACACGATGGGGGTGGACGTCACGTTCCAGGATCTGATTGGAATGACGACGGTGTCTCACATCCATTGTTGTACGAACCCTCCTGGCAACGTTGGGGTCGCCACGACAACACCCACATTTCCCGGATTCCCAGCCGGGGTGCAGGTTGGCTCGTATTCCCACATTTTCGACACCACGCTCGCCGGATCGTTCAACCCCGCTTTCATCACCGCTAATGGCGGTAATCCAGCGGGAGCGGAGGCTGCGTTGGCGGCGGGACTGGCGGCTGGGCGGGCCTACTTCAACATTCACACGAATCGGAACCCTGGCGGCGAGATCAGAGGATTCTTGCGCGTACCCGAGCCTGGAACCCTGGGTCTCATCGTCCTCGGCCTGGGAACGCTCGCGGCGGCGACGCGGAAACGGCGGGCCTGAGGTTCGAAGGCGGCGAGAGACCGGCTTCTTCGCCCGGCATCTTCAGCGCCGCTGCCTCCAGGCCGTAAGGAACGGTTCCAGCTCACCCTTGAGCACGTCCTTTAGCCGAGGATGGCGCGCGCCCGTGCGGGGGTCGCGGGCACCGGCGCCATCCTTGGCATAAACGCGCGCGAGGTCAGAGGGGACCGGCACATTCGCGGCCGCCGCTTTGGCGAGATCGGTAAGAAGCTCCGAGAGGCTCTCTTCGTCCCGGCCCAGACCCTACGGGACCCTACTGGATTTCGATGAGCCTCTGGACCTCAGGCTTCCCGTATTCCGCTCCGCCCGTCACCACTTTCAAATTCGGGAGAATCTCGACCTCGCCTCGGCCGTGCGTGTGGCCGCACAACACCATAAGCTCGCGGTCGCGGCGCGACTCCATCACTTCGCGGAGCGTGTCTCCCACCGCCTTGCAGGTGAAGTGCGGCAGGAAGTCGTCGCTCGAGATTCGGCCCTCGTGCCAGCAAGACTCGCGAAAAGGCGGAACGTGGGTGAGCAGAACGACTCGGTCGAAGCGATCCAGGGCCTCGGGTAGCGCTCGACGGAAATGGGCCGCCGCCTCGTCCCCTAGTTCCGCGAGCCGGGCGAACCGGTCTCGATCTTCGAGCCCGGTCAGATCCTCGATAGCGTAGAAGTCGGTCAACAGGACCCTGGAGCCGCTTCCGGCTCCCAGCCGGCCATCGCCCCAGCCGTCGTGTCCGATGAGAGCGGTCTTGGCGCTGAGTTCTATCACGCCCTCGTCGGGGAGCCAGCGCAGCCACTGCGAGGCTCGGCACAACCGCCGCACTCCAGCACGAACCCGGTCGATGCTGCTCCCGTAGAAGTCATGGTTACCGAGAACGAAGTAGATCGGCTGGCGAAGACGCATCTCGAGAAAGCTCAGGTGCTCCTCGAGACGGGGAGCGACCGAGATGTCCCCACCAAGGAGAACGGCATCCGGGTTTTTTCCGAGGATGTCCTCGCATAGCCTCTCGATCCCGGCATCCTCCAGAAAATCGAGATGGATGTCGGTGCACCAGGCGAGTCGAAGGCTCACCGGTTTAATAGCGCCAGCTCTTGACGTCCGCGCCCGGCGGCGCGGTCTTCAGCATGTGCTCCGCCATCACGGGAAGGTGCCGCTGATAGATGGTGAGATTCGCGATGCGCGTCGGGACCGAGGGGTCGCCGCTGTAGCAATGACCGTGCCCGTCGCCGTACTCGACGCTTCCGCCGTAGTACGGCCCAAGGCCCGGCTCCTTCGTCGATTCGAGAAACGCTTCGAGAAGGCGCACCGCCCGCTCGAGATAGAAGTGGTCCGCGTCCCCGACCTTGACGTGAATCTTTCCCACGAGCTTGGGGCCAAGCGTCTTCCATCGCCGCTCGAGAATCGCGCGGAGATCGTAGTTCTCCTTCCAGTAGTCGGCGACCTCGCCGTCGATGACCCCGGTCCTCTTGTTCCAGATCGGCTGAGGGTAGCCGTCCTGGCCCACCGGCCCGTAGACCGCCTGCCAGATATCCCACTGTCCCCCGGAGCGCGCGTTCTCACCCAGAACCAACTCGTATCGATTGGCGTCCTCCATGGTCGCCGTCAAGTCCCCGTTCACCTCCCGCCGATCGACGCGCGGGACCTTCTTCCAGGCGCTCTCCATCCAATAGGCGTTATCATTCTTATAGACGTCGACCATCTGGTACTCGCGGAAGTCGACGCTGTCGGGGCAATGGCACCAGGCCCCGTTGAAGAAGTCGGGATAAAGGACCTGCTGGGCGAGGGCAATCCATCCTCCCGTCGACCCTCCCATGAGGACGCGAGCCCAGCTTTCCCCGATGGCCCGGAACTTCTTCTCGACATACGGAGTGAGCTCTTCGAGGAGCGCGTCACCGTACGGTCCCAGGTTCTCCGAGTTCACCCCGTAGGAGTCGTCGTAGTAGGGATTCGCGTGCTGGCTTATCACGATGAGCATCCGCGGAAGGCGGCCGGACGTCCAGTCCTGGTAGAACCGATAGCCGTACTCCGCCTGGGTCCTCGCCTCGCCCGAAAGACCCGGCTCGGGAGGAGTCTCGCGAAAACCGCGGAACGTGCTCTGGAAGTGGCCCTGCACGTAGAGAACCGGGTAGCGCGCTTCCTTGTGCTCGTCGAATCCTTCCGGCAAAAGGACGATGGCGCCGAGGTGCATCGGACGTCCCCAGAACGCCGTGAGCTTCTCGCTCTGGATGCGGACGTGCTTGACGTACTTGGTGTCCCGCGGGGGCTCGATCGGAGGAATGACTCGATCGAGAGTGAGGGGGATGGTCTCGCTGGACGCGGGATCGATCCGTATCTTTCGCGGCGTGCTATAGAGGTTCCCGGGAGAGCGCTCCCATTGCTGGCCCTCTCCGTCGTCCATGGGCAGTTTCAAGACGCGGCCGTCGGCACGATGAAACGTCTCGTAGACGTGCACCAACGCCTGGACGAAATACTCGCCCGGGGGAACGTCTGCGAGTCTCTCGACGGGATACCCAAGGGCAGTGCCGTCGAGGATCGCCCCTTCGCCCGCCTCGAGCCCGTTCACGTCGGCTCCGAACATCTGCTGAGTCTCGAGCGAAGTGTCGATCTGAAATCGCGGCTCCTCCCCTTCCTTCGTCGAGAGCATGACCAGGAGCCGCCCATCCACCGGCTCCGTTCGAAGACCCTGGGCGTAGCGCACCTCGAACCGTAGAGCCGCGGTGGCGCTCGTCGAGAAAGCGAGACAAGCAAACACGATCGATCGCTTCATGACACCGAGATTATTCGAACTTGCGTCCCCTTGCCAGCCGCACTACGCTTTCGCACCTCGGAGGACCGACATGCGCACCTCGATCGCGGCATTCGTTCTCACCGTCCTCGGCGCCGGCGCGGGAGCGCAGGTCCCGACTATCGACGACTTGGTCAGCCTGAAATCCCCGGGCGAGGTCGCCCTCTCCCCCGATGGGAGTGCCCTCGCGTACACCGTCACCGAGACCAACTGGGACGACGACCGGTACGAGCGCGAGATCTGGCTCGCCCGCGAGGGTGAAGCGCCGTTCCCGTTCACGAGCGCCGAGCGATCGAGCTTCAACCCACAGTGGTCGCCGGACGGCGCTGCAATCGCGTTTCTGTCCGATCGAACCGGGAAGACTCAGTTGTATCGGATGGGCCCGGACGGCGGGGAGGCGGAGAAGCTCACCGACGCCGCCGACGGGGTTACAGGCTTCGAGTGGAGTCCCGACGGGAACTGGATCGCGCTCTCGATGATGGATCCGAAGGGCGAGGCGCTCGATAACCGCGAGAAAGAGCTCGGCGAGTTCCAATGGGAGGACGAGGACCACCGGATGACGCATCTGTGGAAGCTCGACCTCGAGATGCGCGAGCTCTCGCGCGTGACCGAGGGACGGGAGCTCACGGTAGACGATTTCGCGGTGGCTCCCGACGGGCGGCGGATCGCCTTCGGCGCCCGTCCTTTTCCCGATCCCTCGGCGGCTCTGCTGTCGGACATCTACGTCGTCGACGTCACCGACCGGCGGGTCCAACGGGTCGTGGAGTGGCCCGGAACGGACTCGTTACCGCGGTGGTCCCCCGAGGGTGACCGCATCGCTTTCGTGACCTCGGGCGGGATCGAGACGTACTACGGAAACGACGAGATCGGAATCGTGGGCGCGTCCGGCGGAAAGCCCGCGATCGTGACCGCGGACTTCGACGAGGACCCGAGTCTCCTCGCGTGGCGCGACGACGGGATCTACTTCGCCGCGAGCGAGAGAACCGAACGTCATCTTTTTCGCGTGATGCCGGACGCGTCGGGGTTGAAGCGCCTTTCGTCCGACGGCTGGGTCCTGGGCTCGATCGCCTTCGCCGGCCGTGCCCCGAAAGCCGCGTTCACCGCCGACCGCTTCGACCGCTACACCGAAGTCTATCGCTCGCCTGTCGGAGCACTCGCGCTCGAGCGGGTGAGCGATTTCAATTCGCAGCTTTCGAAGTTCACGTTGAGTCGCAGGGAGGTGATCTCCTGGAAGTCGACGGATGGGACCCCGATCGAGGGAGTGCTGGTGAAACCCCATGACTTCGACCCGTCGAAGAAGTATCCCCTCCTTTTCAAGATCCACGGAGGTCCGACCGGGGTCGACGCCCAGCAGAAGCTGACGAGCGCCGATCGGCGCTACTACGCGATGGAGAGGTTCGCGGCGAAAGGCGCTCTGGTCCTGATGGTGAACTACCGGGGGAGCGCGGGCTACGGCGAGGCCTTCCGCTCTCTCAACGTGAGGAACCTCGGAGTGGGCGACGCCTGGGACGTGGAGTCCGGCCTCGATCATCTCGCGCGTCAGGGGTTCGTCGACGAAACCCGCGTCGGCACCATGGGGTGGAGCCAGGGAGGCTACATTTCCGCGTTTCTCGCGACCCACAGCAGTCACCGCTTCCGCGCGGCATCGGTTGGAGCGGGGATCTCGGATTGGATGACGTACTACGTGAACACCGACATCCACCCGTTCACCCGCCAGTACCTCAAGGCCGATCCGTGGAGCGATCCCGAGATCTACGCGAAGACGTCCCCTATCACCTACATCCGGCGGGCGCGAACCCCGACGTTGATCCAGCACGGAGAAAAAGACGCGCGTGTTCCCATCCCCAACGCCTACGAGCTCTATCAGGGCCTTCGAGACCAGAACGTCCCCGTGCGGCTCGCGGTTTACAAAGGGTTCGGCCACGGAATCGACAAGCCGAAATCGAACCGCGCGGTCATGACCCACAACGAGGAGTGGTTCGCGAAATGGATCTGGGGTGAGGGGACAGCGGCCAGCCAGCCCTGACGCCAGCCGCTATCTCTTGAGATTTACCCGGACCCTCGTCGCCGCAAGAGCAGGGCGGGCGGTGAGCGTCTCGAGAAGCCGCGCCTGGCTTCCTGCCGGTATTCGCGCCAGCCTATCGTCCCAGGTCTGGTCGAAGCCCATGACCATCGCGCCGCGATGATTCATTTGCGCATGCGGGTTCTGGCTCGACCGAGCCGCTTGCCCAAGAGCGATCAACGTGGTGACGAGTAGACTGCCCATCGGTGAGCCCTCCTCGAGCTCGCCCACCAATATAGAGGTTGGAACCGTTCCAGGGTCAAGTGTGAGGGCGGATAGTTGCGGAGACCGGACGGCACCTCGTAGCATACGCGTCCGGAGGCAGAAGCGGCATGCGTCGAAGTTTGTGGGCTCTCGTTGTTCTCACCGCCTGTGGAAATTCGTCACCCGA
>CAZKRI010000002.1:0-105906 GCA_964555245.1 uncultured Myxococcales bacterium | reverse complement strand
ACCAGATCCTACAGATCTTGAGCCTGACCATGTTCGAACGAATCCCGTTGGATCAACTACTTGCGCAATCCGTGACCGACGCGATCGAGCACTCCTCCGATAAGCAGTTGTTCTTGTTCGAGTAACGTTGGGACACTACTGCGACGCACTCAATACCGGCGAGGCCATCGACGGCGATCGGGTGGCCTGGGAGACGATGCAGGCGCTCGCCAACGCCGGCTTGGGCGTACCGGGCAACTACGCCGCGCTGCTTGCGTACCTGGATCAGGAGAACCTGATCGACTACATGATGGTCAACATTTTCGCCGGCAACTACGACTGGCCCGACCAGAACTGGTACGCGGGTCGCCGTCGCGAGCCAGGGGCGGGGTTCAAGTTCTTCAGCTGGGATGCCGAGTTGTCGCTCGATGGCATCAAGAGCAATCGCGTAGCCGTCAGTGCCTTCGACTCGCCGGCCAGCGTCTACGATAACCTGCGCCGGGAGAACCAGGAATTCCGTGTCGCGTTCGGCGATCACACACACCGGCATCTGCTGAACGGTGGCGCGCTCACCCCCAACGCAAACATCGCGCGCTGGATGGAGCGGGCCAGGGAGATCGATCGCGCAGTGGTCGGCGAATCCGCACGCTGGGGCGACGGCGCACGCGAGGTGCCCTACACCCGCGACAATGAATGGCTGGTCCAGCAACGCTGGCTGACCCTCGCCTACTTCCCCGCGCGCACTCGCATCGTGCTCGAACTGTTCCGTGATAACGATCTTTACCCGGCGATCGAAGCGCCCAGCTTCAACCAGCACGGCGGGGACTTTCTCCCCGGCTTCGCGCTCGAGATGACGGCACCGGCCGGGCTGATCTACTACACCGACGACGGCAGCGACCCACGCCTCGTCGGTGGTGGCGTCTTGCCGAGCGCACAGACTTACTCCGCGCCTCTCCCGCTGATCGGCGGAGTCGCGATCCGCGCGCGGGCCCGGGTCGGTATCGAATGGAGCGCGCTCAACGAGGCCGCGTTCACGCCGGACCTGTCGCTCCGGGTGACCGAGATCATGTACAACCCTCCGGGGGGCATCGACTTCGAGTATCTCGAGCTTTCCAACATCGGCCCCTCCGCGATCGACCTTGCCGGCGTCAGCCTCGCCGACGGCATCGACTTCACCTTCCCGTCGATGCTCCTGGCCTCGGGTGGCCATGTGCTCGTCGTCAACGATCTCGCTCAGTTCACTGCCGCCTACGGCTCCGGTCACCCGGTCGCCGGTGAGTTCTCGGGCAACCTGAGCAATGGAGGCGAGCGCCTGGTCGTCGAGGACACCTCGGGCGGCGTCATCCAGGACTTCGAGTTCGATGACGCCTGGCATCCGCTGACCGACGGGCTCGGCCGTTCGCTGGTTATCCGGAACGCGGCGGGTGAGAAGGCGCTCTGGGGTCAGTCCACGGGTTGGCGGGCAAGCGCCCTCAACGACGGGACGCCTGGCGTGGCTGAGCAGGCGCTCTGTGGCAACGGCATCGACGACGACGGCGATGCGTCCGTGGATCTGGCCGATGCCGGTTGCGGCAGCGCGGCCCAGGACGAGGAAGACCCGGCCTGCAACGACGGCCTCGACAACGACGCAGACGGGGATGCCGACCTGGCCGACGTGCATTGCACCGCGGCGTCGGTCGATTCCGAGGCGCCGGCGCCGGGCGACAGCTTCCTGTGCTACCGCACGGCGACGAACGAAGCGGCGGCTCCGTTTGCGCCGGAGACGCTCGACCTGAGCGACGAGTTCGACAGCGGTGTGACGTTTGTAGCGAGCAAGCCGCGGGTCCTTTGCCTAGCGGGCAGCCTCAACCAGAACGGCGTGTTCGACGTGACCACGCATTTGCAAGGCTACGACATCAGCGTAGGCCCCGGAGAACCACCGCATGGCCCGCGTCCCGAGCTGCGCTACGAAGGCGGGCTCGGGCCGATCTACCTCGGGACGGTCCGACCCGAGCGGCTGCTGGTGCCGAGCGCGGTCGACCTGCAGAACCCGAGCTTCCCGCCGGTCGACGCGTCGCACGAGGTCGACCGCTACAAGTGCTATCGCACCCAGATCCCCAAGACGCGGCCGCGATACTTCCCGTCCAAGGCCATGGTGGGCTTCAGCGAGATCCTGGAAACCCGCGACTACGTGCTCAAGCAGGCCAAGCACCTGTGCACACCGGTTTCGGTCGATGGCAGCGCGATCAAGACACCCGGCCGACATCTGCTCTGCTTCCCGGCCAAGCGAGACAAGTTCTCGCGCGTGCACGTTCCGGCGCTCGGCATTCACACCGCCAACGAATTGGCGGCAGGCCTCGTCGACACGATTCGAGAAGAAGAGATCTGCGTGCCGAGCGCGCTCGTGCCGTAAGGAGACGAAGCGTGGCGTGCTCAGGCCGGGTGCCTGGCTGGAACGCAAACCTCCTCGATCCGACGCGTATCGAGACGATCTGGGCTCAGCTGACTGTTTGTGTAGATGCCCTGGACCTGCACATGCGCCGGCTGGCCGCGCGCTTGCCGCGCCTGATAGCAGAGAAGCAACCCGTTCGGATTCTTGATTCCCTCGCCGTTCTTGTCGACCGGAGTGCACAGGCGCGTCGGCTTGCGAATGTCGTAGATCCGCTCCTCGATCGTGTCGACAAGGCCTAACTGCACCCCCTTTGGAAAGTACGCCGGCGTCCCCGAGGCGGCCTTGGCCTTGTAGCACTTGTAGTGATCCACGGCGTGAGAGGTATTGTCGGGCGGCGGGACTTTCCCGAGCAAGCTCGCGGAGGAGGGAACCAGTAGCCGGTCCGGCCTGATCGTCTCGAGAAAGATCGGGCCGAGCCCACGCACGAAGTATGCGGTCTGCGGCGCATGCGGCGGCGCACCGGCCTGCGCGCGGATCGGATGACCGACGAGGTGCGTCGCAGCGTCGGTGATCGGCTCGCCGTCAACCGAGGCCGGCACGCACAGGCTGCGCGCGCTGTCCGCCGAGTAGGTCTGCGGCGGGTCGAACGCATCGTCGAGATCCACGTCGACGCCCGCAAAGATCGGACCGACGGAGCTGGAGCTGGTGGCAAAGCAGGCAAAACGATCGATAGCGACGACGTCCTCCCTGTCGACCGAGGCCGCCACGCATTGTGGATCGCCCAGATCGAACGAACCGTCCTCGTCGTTGTCGATCCCGTCGTCGCACTGCGGGTTCTCGTAGTCCTGGGCACTCGAGGCGCAGCCAGGGTCGGCGGGGTAGTCGACGAGTCCGTCGCCGTCGTTGTCGACGCTGTCCGAGCACATCGGCTGCTCGGCCACGCCGGGAGATCCGCCCACCAGGGCGCTCGCACGCCAGGAGTCACGCTCGGACCAACCTCCGACAGATCCCGAGGGATCCTTGATCACGAGTGAATGACCGCTTCCGTCGGCGTCCGGATACCAACGATCGTTGTACGTGAAATCCTGAAGACCGTTGCTGCCGGCATCCTCCCAGCGCACGTGCTCGCCATCGTTGTCGAGCCGGCCGCTGTATTGACCAGCGACCGGGTGGCCGGAACCGTAGCGGGAGTCGAAGGCCGCCTGGTTGCTGACGATCAGCGTGTGTTGCCCGGGATTCAACGTCGCCGCGGGGAACGTGAAGTCGATGCCGGCGGTAAAGGCGGTGCCGCCGATCGCAACCGGCACGGCGCCCACGTTGGTGACCTCCACGAACTCGAAGTCGTCGTCTTCGAAGCCACTGACGCCGGGCGGGTCCGCGGGATGGAACATGATCTCGGTGACGCGCAGCGGCCCGTCGATGAGAAAAGAAGCTTCGCTGAGGGCGCTCCAGCCACCGGCAAGCGACGCGCGTGCCTTGACGGTCGTTTCCGAGGTTATCGCGATCGGCCCGGAGTACGTTGCGGCGGCCGGGTTGGGCGCGCCCCCTTCTAGCCGGGGATCGCTGCCGTCCAATGTATAGGCGATCACGCCGGTGGGCGCGGTCATCGTCAGCGCGAAACCCGAGGGTACCGAGCCGCCGTGCTGACTCAGAACCGGGGCTTCCACCGGCGGATACAGGTCAATCTCCCGGAATTGCCCTATGACAATGGCCGAGCGTCGCGGGAAATAGGCGAGCCTCAACCATTCGACCTCCTTGAGCCAGTTATCGTCGCGCGTGAGCGGGTTGGTCTGATGGCGTGCGTCACCCCAGCGCGCGGACTCTCCGACGATTGCCCGATCGATCTCCGCCACCCGGTTCATGTAACGCACAATCGAACGCTCGCGGGTCATCGGCCCCGAATTGAAGAAGTGACGGTGAACGTGGTCGCCGAACAGCACGCGAAACTCCGCGTTGTCCCGCAGCGGCCGGTAGAAGCCGGAGGGCTGCTCCTGGTTCCCTACCCCGGTTCGCTTGGCGCCGATCACCTCCATGCTCTGCTCGGCATCCCAACTGAAGAACTTGAAACCCTGGCCGATCGCGATGTTGCCGGCGGCAAACCAGTTGCTGTCGTCCCAGTCGAGCGTTCCCGCGTGCATGTTCGCGATCATGTAGTCGATGAGATTCTCGACGTCGACGTACTGACGAAGCTCCGCGTATGCCGCGGCCGAGCTCACCCCGGCCTGAGCGATGCCGTGGGCGGCCTGCCACGCGTCGCGCGTGCCGTTGACGGTCTCGACGCCGGCCTTGAGGACATCCCACGTGGCCTTGTCGCCACCGAAGTAGCTGGCCGCGAATCCTTCATCCGGCTGCTCGACGACGTTGTAGAGTCCCCAGTACAGCCCGTTCACGTAAACGTGAGCGAAGCTCCCGTGGGACGCGACCTGGCCCATGTCGATCTGGGAGTCGCGAACCCACTGGTCGCGGATGTAATCACCACGCAGGGCGCCGAAGCCCCACCCTTTGTTGTGACTCGCACGCAGGCGCAGTTTGTCGAAACTGCGCACCCGCGTATCGGTGAACATTGGATACTCCAGCTTGGGCGGTCCGTAGGTGCTCTTGAACGCGAGACGGAAGGACTTCTTCGGGTTCTTTTCGCGGCTCAGCCGGCCCTGAATGCGCACCCCGCAGTTGATCTGGAACCCTTCGCTGGCGTCCGGATGGATCAGCTCGGCTGAGACCGGGCGTTCCCACTCGATGCCCTTACGGTGGGGATGGCTATAGATGCCGTTCGTGTCGCCGAACCAGTCGTCGACGCTCATGACCAACGAGAGCGTGGGCACCGCGAGCAAGTCGTCGCGGATGGTCGCCGCATAGCGCGGGTCATTCGCGACCCGCTCGTCCATCGCGTAGTCACCCTCCCAGGTCTGAGGCATCCCGGCACCGTCCTGGACGAGCACGTCGTCCAGAAAGATGTACGTATGCGTGATCGACGGTCCAGGCGGAACTCCGGGAGCGGTGAGCATGGCGCGGAGCGTGGTGGTCGTGGAGACCAGGATCGGACCGGTATAGAGCGTACCGGTAGCGGCGGTCGGCTCGCTGCCGTCGGTCGTGTAGTAGATCTCGGCACCGCCCAGCGAAGAGCTGAGCTCCACGCTCAGCGGCGAATCGTAAAACCCTCGCTCGACGCTGAACCCAACCACCTCCGCTCCCGCGCAGGGCTGCGACTCGTCGTTGGCCAGGCCCGGCGTCGGACTGCTGAAGCAGCGCTCGGTCGTCAGATCGCCGGCCAAACCATAAGACACATCGGCGATCTGGTCGCCGGGAAAGCCGGGGGCAAACGCATGAACGACCGTCGTGCCGTCGGGCGCGATCAGGCCGAGGTATTCGCCACCACTGCTGAGGCGAAAGTTCGTGTGCAGCTCGGCGCCGGCGAGCGCGCGATTCTTGTCGGAAGCGAAGACTACGAGATATCCACCCGACGCGAGCGGTGTCGCGGGAAACCCCCACTTCGTCGGCTCTGCCGCATCGTCGGTGAGATAGTAACCGACAAGATCGATGAGGGCGAGGCCGCTGTTGTAGATCTCCAGCCAGTCGGAGAAGTCGCCGTCCTCGTCCTGCAGGGTCGTGTCGTTGACGGCCAAGAACTCATTGATGTAGAGCGCGGCCCGCGCGTCCGAGACAAACCCGAGAATCACGGACCAGATCAGAACGACGACGAGAAGTGGTCGCATGCAGGCGGACTCGTCAGGGACAGCTGTTGTTGTCGCTACCGTCGTCGTCCAGATCGCAATCGGGCGCGATGTTGTCCGCCGTACTGAGCGCCAGGCAGGTCCGGCAAGCGACGGTGCGCTCCAGGCAGTCCGCGGCCGGCTGAACGATCCCCTCTGCACAGCCGGGAAACGCCGCTGTCAGGTCTACCCCTTCGGTCACGCACGACCGATCGAGATCGCTTCGCACCCGCCCGAGGTTCGAATCACAGGTGCTCGCGATCTTTCCCTTGGCATCGGCGCCGACACAGGCCTGGAGATCGACCGACTCGTGGATCGTGCCCAACTTGAGCGATGATTTCTTGCACGAGTTGAACGCTTTGGCGTGCTCGTCAGCGCACTTCTGAAGCGTTCTCGTCAGGGCGACCTGACACCCGGCAAGCGCTGGATCGGTGGATTCCAGCACAATGGCCGCATCGAGATCCGCACCGAATACCCCATGCAGCACTCCGAGCGCCGCCGAGGCCGCCATGGAGTTTACGGTCGCCGTGGCCGAGGGCCCGACGAAGCTCAGCTTGGGTGTCACACCGTCCAAGCCGACGCAGCTCGCCTGGAACGTCGTGGCCGTCCCCTGTTGGGCGGTTGCCACACGGCCGTCGAGGTCGCTGGCCACGCAGGTCTCGATGCTCATGCCTCCAAGCAGGCCGTTCGAGCCATCGTCAACGCACGTGCTCGCCACCCGGCTCTGCGCTTTCAGCACCTTGGCGAGGTTTTTGTTCAGTCCGTTCGCGCACCTTTGCTGAGCGGTGGTCAGTGGGCCGACCGTCGAATTGGCATCGCCCGCGGTGGCGAAGTAGCCAGGGTTCGCCGTCCAGTTCGACGAATCGTTGCCAAACGCATGCGCGTCCACGCGCTCGAGCGACGCACCGGCGCCGTCGGCCGCAACCGGCCAGGAGCCGAAGTCGTAGTACGTTACCTCGTCGATGACCACCTGGGGCACGAACGGGCTCGGATTACCGCTCCCGCCGCAGATGTCCCCGTTGGGCTCGGGCGTGTCGGGTTTGCGCAGACGCACGGCATCGCTGAAGTTGCTGAGCTTGCCGTCGTAGGGTCCGATGATCGGCACGGCAGCGCTCACCCCGTAGAGAGCGCGGAACTCGGCCAGCCATGCCGGGTTTGTCGCGGGATCGAAGCTCACGACCAGCAGGAACCCCTGCGGCGCGATCGTCGTCGCGCCGGAGAATTCGAAGTTGACGCCGCCGGTGAGCCTCCACGGCTGCACACCGTCGGGTCCGAAGTCGGTGGCCAGCGTCACCACGCTGTTGGTCAGGTTGCGCAGCTCGATGAACTCGGCATCCAGCGTGCTCGGCGGCACGGGATCGGGCGGGTGATACATCAGCTCGTTGATGACGACCGGTCCGAGCAGGGGCGGTGCGTTGTCGCTGCCGAGCGTCGCATCAGAGAGACGCACCAGAGGTCCGCTACCGTCGGGCGATCGGCCCAGAGTAACGCCGCTCTCGATCGCACCAAATTCGACGGAATCGCGCGGGCCGGTGGGACTTACGCTGTTACCCGCCGACAGCACGACCTCGTCGCCGCACGCAGAGCTGAAGGCGAAGCCCAGGGTCGCCTCGTCGAAGACCAGGTGCCCTTGGGCCGGCAGGACCGTACCCACCGGGATCTCGTACTCGTCGAGCTGCGCAAAGCTATCGGAGAAAAACCAGCCGCCGATGTCGATCGGGACCCCAGTCATGTTCCGCAACTCGACCCAGTCCAGACCGGGATCGCTGTGCGCAGCGACCTCGTTGATGCGCACGTCGAGAAGTGGCGAGTACGGCACGACGCTTCGCAACGCAGCGAAGCTCTGCTGCAACGCACCGCCGGCATAGCGATTGGGCTGCCCGAACGTGCTGGAGGTACCGTCGTTGTAAGCTGCAAACGGCGTGATCGCGGCGCCAGGGTCTTGCTCGAGCTTGAACACCTCCTGGGATCCGACGCCGCTCGCCGGATAGACGCCTTCGCCGGCGGGGCCGAACACGACGGCGCCCAAGTCGTCCTTGACGGTCAACTGCCAGTTGTTGTTCGATACCTTCCAGTTAGCACTAGCCGGACTACAGGCTGGAACGATGCATGCGACCGTAACGTACGTCCCACTGGTTGAGGGATGGGCTCGCACGTTGATCCACCAACTGCCGACTTCGGGGTGATAGTCGGCGATGTTGTTGGCGAGGTCCTCGGAAACCGTGATGATCGTCCCGCTACGGAGGTCCGACCATGCGTCGTCGTTGGTCAGCGCGAGCGAGAATGACTCCTGCCCGGCGCCACCGCTGTCGTTGACGACGACGAACTGCCAGCCGCGCATGTCCAGGTGATCGGTAACCACGACGACCTCGAACCAGTCGCCGCCGTTGCCCGCACGGCGTCCCCAAAAGGGATCGGAGGCCGTCGGCGCCTCTAGAAACAACTCATCGTCGACAGCGTTGTACTCGTTGAGAATAACGTCCGCGCCCAGCGCCGGGCCAACGGGCAGCACCGCCAGCAGCCAGATGCCCACGGCCACGAGCCTCCGAGCGGACGACACGGCGCAACCTACGCCCTGGAAGGAACCTTTGTCTAGCGAGCTCCGGCCGGCGAGCACATCACCCGACCGGGGTCAGATCTCGCTGCTCTCTTGGCCCAGTCGTTTCGCAACCCTAGGATGCCTGGGTCGTGACGGCTTTCACCGCAGCTGGCGCCGGTCTTCCCCGCAGGCCTTCTGGCATGGTCGCGGCGATCGGGGTCGCACTGTCCGCGGGGCTCGCCACACCGTGCGCCGCCCAGCTTGCCGCCCAGGGCGACGAGTTCCAGGTCAACACCCATACCGTGGACGAGCAAACGGGGCCCTCGGTCTGCCTGCGCCCCGGCGCCGCCGCGGTCGTCGTCTGGCAAAGCGACAACCAGACGGGGCCGGCCGGCCTTGCCGGTCGCGACGTCTTCGGCCAGCGCTACCTCGGCTCCGGCCAGCCGCTCGGCAGCGAGTTTCAGGTCAACGCCTTCACCACCGATCAACAGGACGATTCGCGAGTGGTCTGTCATGACTCCGGCGCGTTCGTCGTCGTCTGGGAGAGCGCCGGGCAGGATGGCGACGGCAACGGCGTATTTGGCCGCGTCTTCGGCTCGAGCGGCACCCCTCAGACCGGAGAGTTCCGTCTGAACAATCACACCACACTCGATCAGGCCGATCCGGCCGTGGCCTGGGCCGGTGACGGGACACTGCTGGCCGTCTGGGAGAGCCTCGGCCAGGACGGGAACTCGCTAGCAATTGTCGGCCGACGCTTCACCTCAGCAGGCACGCCGATCGGCACGGAGTTCGCCGTCAACGCCTACACCACCGGTGCCCAGCGCGACCCGCGCGTCGTGCGCGCGAGCGCAGGAGGCTTCATCGTGGCCTGGGAGGGCGACAGCACCGCCGGAGGAGCCGACCGCGACGTATTCTTTCGGTCGTTCGATGCGAGCGGGCAACCCTCGTCCGGCGACGTGCGCATCAACACGACTACGGAGAACGACCAGGGCAACCCGGCGCTCGCCGCGCTGCCGGAGGGCGGCTTCGTAGTGGTGTGGCAGAGCATCGATCAAGACGGGAGCAACGAAGGCATCATCGGTCAGCGATTCGGACCGGCTGCGACGCGAATCGGTCCGCAGTTCCAGGTCAACGTGTTCACCACCGGCCCCCAAGACGATCCGGCGATCGCCGCAGGCGCAGACGGCGCGTTCGTCGTGGTCTGGGAAAGCTCCTATCAGGACGCGTCGGACAACGGCGTGTTCGGCCGACTGTTCGATCCGGCCGGCACACCCGTCGGAGAGGAGTTCGCGGCGAACCAGACGACCCTGGCATCGCAGGCGGACGCCGCCGTAGCGATGCGCGATGGCCTCGCCACGATTGCCTGGCGCGATGCCAGCGGGCACGATGGCGATCGCGACGGCATCTTCGCGCGCCGCTTCGCGCGGGTGGACACGACGACCTTGCCGCCCACACCCACCACCACCCTGGCCACAACCACGACCAGCCTCACCCAGAATGAGCATTGCGGCGATTACGACGGCACGGGAAGCATCACCGCCGTCGATGCGTTGGGGATTCTGCGCACCGCCGTTGGACTGAGCCAATGCCCGGCATGCTTCTGTGACGTGGACGGCTCGGCGACGGTGACGGCGTCCGACGCGCTACGCACGCTACGCGTCGCGGTCGGCGTGCCATTGGCACTGGACTGTCCTCGCTGCGCATGAGTCGTACTGAAGATCCGTCACGAACCGCTGGGGAGGACGCGCACGTGTACTCGCTCGCCCGGCGTCAAATCGAGTGGTTGCGCCAAGGTGACGACGAACGGATGCCCATACTCCGGCATACGGAGGTTCCGCCACAGACGTTCGGGCATCGGTTCTACGGCCGGGGAGATCCGTAAGACGATCGACTCGGCGACGCGCGAGGGATCCCGATCGGCGGCGACCAAGACTCGATCGCGTTCACGCAGACGTCCGGCATCCTGCTCTGGTATGTAGGCGAGCACCTGGTCGACGACCGTCGGCACGATCACTGCCACCGGCTCACCAACGATCACCGACTGCCCTGGCCGGCCGGCCACGCTGAGCACGCGACCAGCGACAGGCGAGCGCAGCACCAAGCCTTCCCGTTGGGCGCGAACCTCTTCCACGCGATGCGCCTGCGCCGCAACGCTCGCCTCGAGCGGGGCCAGCACGCTCTCGATCTCTTCGGTCAGCGCACCGACACGTCCGAGAAACTCACGTCGCCGTTCGTCGGCTGCCGTCAGTTCTAAGCGAACCGTAGCCAAGGCCAACAGGCTCTCTTCGATTCGGCGTGCAAGCGCCGCGTGCTGCAAACGCGCGTCGTCGTACTCCTCCTGTGAGACGATGCCCTGCTTGTGTAGTGCACGCGCGCGTTCCGCGCGCATCAGAAGACGCTGTTCTTCGATCCGATCACTCTCGATCGCAACGGTCAGCTCCAGCTCCTCGAGCTTGCGGTCCTCAACGTCGATCTCGAATCGTCGCAGGTCGCCGCGCGCCGCGAGCTGGTCACCCGAGCCGCCGGCACCGGACAGAATGCGAGCACGCGCCAGCTCGGCTTCGATGCCGCGCAACTCGGCTGAGGCGACGTCGAGCGAAGCGCTCAGAACCGCGTCATCGAGCAGCGCGACCATGTCGCCGGCCCCGACTTGGTCGTACAGTCCGACGAGAACCTGCGCGAGCCGACCCTCTTGCGCAGCCGACACCTCGTATTCGACCGCATGCGCGAGCCCGAGGTACTCGATGCGCGCGGCGCGATGGCCGATCAGCACGCCGGCGGCCACGGTCGCGCCTAGCCAGACGGCGATCGCGGCCGATCCGCCCGGAATGCGATCGAACAGATCCTGAACTCTCCGTCCGCGCGAATGTGGGTCGGCCGGCGCCACGGTGCTATGCCTCGGAAAGGTCGTCGTTGAGAACGAGCGCTACCTCGCGCACGCCGGGCGCGCCACGCAGCGCCGTGACCAGCTCGGCGCTTCGTTCACGATCGAAAAGACGGACCTGAAAGACGTACTCGCTCCCTTCCCCACCGGCCGCGATCCGGATTGAGACCCGCTTGGCCTGCCGGCAGAAGCGCTGCAGCAGCGCCAACGCATGGCCCGCCTCGGGATCTTCGGCGCCCGCCAACAGAAAGCTGAGGTGTCCGTCGAAGCGCCCCAGACTGCCGAACGCGGTGTAGTGCAGATAGAGGGCAACGCTGATCACCGCCAGCGTGCCGAGGAGAGCGGTCAGGTACTTCTCCGAGCCGACGGCCATGCCGACCACGAGAGTCAGAAACACGAAGACCGTATCGCGGGTATCTTTGAGTACATTGCGAAAACGGATGATCGCCAGCGCCCCGAGCAGGCCGAAAGCCGTGACGATGTTGTTGCCGATGACGAGCATGACGAGCGCCACGACCATCGCCAGCAGCACCAGCGACTGCGTGTACGCACGCGAGTACGACAGGCCCGTGTGAGTGGCCAAGTAAGCCCAGGCGATGGCCTGGCCGAGGACGAAGGAGACCAACAGGCTCAAAACGACGGTCTCGGCGGTTCCAGCACCGCCGTAGATCGAGCCACGTTCGAGCAGCGCGGTGACGGCGTCCATTCCTCAACCCTTCCAACCGGGGCGAGCGCGGAACGCGGGTACGACAGGCGCTCTCGAGACTGCGTCTTGGCGCCGGTAAAGGCCGGCCTGCAGCGCCGCCTCGATCGACAGGCCGTACTTCGGTATCGAGCGGCGCGACAGCTCGAAGCGGTCGATGAGGGCACGAATCCACGCCGGGAATAGCTCGGTGAACTTGATCTCGAGGATCCCCCCTTCGACCGGCATCGAGTGCCAGGCTCCCGAGCCGGACACGGAGGCATCGTTGACGCTCATCGCATACGCCAGTTCGGTATCGAACGTGATGCGCACGGGCTCGGGTGATGCCGATTCGTAAGCTTCGCGTTGATAGCGGACGCGGACCAGCGGCACTGCGGCGGTCCGACGCACGAGCGAGACAAACTCACCGCGCACTGGATCGCAAGGGCCGTCGCTCCCGCGACTCGGAGCACCCCGTAGAGCGATGTCGCGGGCCACATCCACCGCAACGGCCGTGCGGCTCTTCGACAGCACCGTATCCCTACGTCGCTTGATCTCCAGATACACCGGCCCATCGCTCTGCGCCGCGTAGCTTCTCACTCGCAACTTAAAACGATTCTTCTGACCCTCCACCGACATCCGGTGAAGATTCAGGTCGAGACTATCCAGGTAAAGGCTGTAGACGGGGTAACGGTTCCCGGGATGCCGTCTCGCGTAATCGTCCGGCCGAACGAACGGAGCGATGAATTGACGAACGGCAGCGTGAGTGCGTTCGGAGATGTAGTACTTGCACTCGTGCCTCGAAAGGATCGATCCGTCCAACGCTGTTTCCCCGTCGCGCATCGCTCCGGGCCTGTGCCAGAACGGTTCACGCTACTGCCGCGGTCGAGCGGAAGTCAATGGAACTGACCCCTCAGCACTGCGCACCTGGGGCCGGCGTGGACGACACGGACCCCCGTCCTGGGGTCATCTGCCTGTGGCGGTGGCGGTGCGTGTCCGTCGCGCGAGGCGCCGATCAGTACTCGCCCGGCGTGACGTCGGTGGCGAAGGCGGCAGCGCCGAGCCCGGCGCTGTTGAAGAGATTCGCCCAGGTCGGCCGACTCGTCCACGCGTAGCGCGCAGCGACGGGGTTAGGGGCGCTCGGGCTCGAGAGCACCACCTCATCGCCCTGGATCTCGGCATCCGCCCAGTGCCAGGTGAGGTTGTCCTCGGTAATGGCGAAGCCTTGCAACGGGCCACCCTGCGCCGCAAGCCCGTCGGCTGTGTTGGCACGGTAGTGAATGCGGATCGCCCCCGGTTCGCTCGTCATGGATGCATAGATCGGACCCGAGTAGGCGAGGCTCTGACCGTAGACGAGGGCCAGGGCTTGGTCGGCAAGCCGCCCCGAGTACGTATCCGTATCAACTGGGTGGACGCCGCCTTCCAGGTCGAGTGAAGAGACGAAGCTCGTCGCGGGAAACTCGGCGAGGGTGACGAGGTAGGTCTGCCGCATGAACGCGGTCATGTCGTCGGCCGATGGATTGGCCGGCAACACGTCGGGCGTCGCGCCCGCCTGCAGACCGCGACCGGCCGGCACCTGCATCGAGATCCACGGAAAATCCCCTAGTCCCCACTCGGTTCGCCAAGAACGGATGACCGCCGGCAATAGCGTCCGGTGCCGGTCGGGCCGCTTCAAGTCGGCCTCGCCCTGCCACCAGATGAGGCCGCGGATCCGGTAGGGCAGCAGCGGCTTGATGAAGCGGCGGTGGAGGAAACCCCAGTCGGCGATCAGATACTGCGCAACCTCGGGGTCCGGATCGCTCGTCGCCGTCGCACCCAGCCAGGCGGCGACATTGGAGCCGCCAGAGGCGAGGTTGAGGATGCCGATGGGAACGCCGAGCGCAGTCTGCAAGCGCTGCGCGAACGTATACGGATTAATACCGGGCTGGTCGTTCCAGTCCCGCCTGCCCAGGGTGCGAATCGTGGGGTTGGTCTCTAGAACGGTCCGTCGGATCCTCCGCCGCGTCATGTTCGACTGACCGGCGGCAACCCACACTTCCCCTATCCGCACCTCGCCGATCACGATGGTGTTGTTCCCTTCGATCGTCATGTCGAAGGGGCCGCCCGCCGACATCGGGTCCAGGTCCACGCTCCACCTGCCATCGACCCCCGTGGTCGCCATCTTCTCTTGGCCGTTGAACGTGACGATCACCATCTCGCCGGGCGTGGCCTTACCGAACACGGGCACGGGCAGCTCGCGCTGGAGAATCATGCCGTTGCTGAAGAGCGCGGGCGGCACGCCGCTCTCGACATCCACGGCCATGCTGACATCGGCTACGGCGGGCCGAGCGGCAATCAGTAAGGTAGCGGCAATCAGTACAATGGCTCGCACGGTTATCCCCCTGGCGTCTGTCGCCGGCTCGCATCATCCGCTGGGAGCCAGGGTTTCGTCAACACTCGGCGCGCGGCGGGAACGCAATCGATGCCTGTGCGGTCCGTCGTGTCGCGCTTCCGACGGGCTGCGAAAAAGATGCCGTGCCCCAATTGAGTCGCGGGACGGCCGACCCGGGGACAGTCTTGGCTTCAGGCCTGCCCCGGCCGACAGATTCCAGCAGCCCGGACGTCGTTACGCGAGACCGAGTGTTCGCCGAAGTTAGACGTCGCTGATGGCCCTGCAGCTCGTCTTTCGCCGCGGCGTCGGACGAGACTTGGCTACCGCCTATGCATGGTACGCGGAGCAGGTCGCGGGGGGTGGTAATTCTCACCGTCCTTACATACCGCCCGCGACCCTCGACTGTGACCTAAACCTCGCGGGAAGGCCGGGTTTCGTAGCCCTGGATGATTCCGTGGAGTTCGACCGGCTTCGTTCCGTTTCGATGCCCTACTGGCATCACTACTAGCACCAGCTTCTGCACCTCTTGCTCATCACACCGATCCGGCAGTCTGAACGGATCCGTCGTGCGGCGAACACATGTCCGGTGTGTGGACGGGGCCCGTGATTTTTGACTCCGTCAACCGACGGTGTCGTGTGCGCACCGCTCCGTCGGCACCGCTCTCAGGGCTCAGCCGACCCTGCCGATGCTTGCGCCTGTGCTGCCCCCGTCGGCCCGCACCGAGCAATAGGGCCGGTGCGTCGATGGACCGTCGCTCCGACGGCCACACTCAGAGCGGGAGGCCACCCCACCACCTTCGACTGTCGGACGACCGCACAGAAGTCGCCCGATCGCCCTGAGGATCAGCTCCGCTGGCTCTGCCGCCGTGCGTGCATGCCCAGCTCCGAGGTGAGGAGCGTCAGCGCGTGCTCGTTCCGATGCTGGCAAACGCTTTGCCGAGTGGATCGACGACCCTCGGTTCGAGCAGTTCGATCGAGGAGCAGGGTGGTGCAAGCAGCGGGCACGGTGAGCCTGCTCCGGGGCAAGAATGGGTAAGCTTGGCCTGCACGGAAAGCCTGCCGCTCGCTGCCACCGGCAAAGCGATCGAGAACGGGAGGTCCTGAGTCGTTACGTCTCCGGCGAGCGGGTCCGTCATGGTCATTCGGACCGACCCACGAAGCGTCCAGCCCAGGCCACCGAGGGGCTGGATCGGCAAGTCGTTGGCGTCACGAACGTCGCTGCAGGTGGTCTTGAGCAGCAGGTTCTGACACGGCTCGCCCGGCGGGCCGTTGGTACAGCTGCTCTCTCCGATCGGCGCGACCGCCAGCTGGCAGGCACCGTCGGGTCCGAATGCGAACTGAGAAGTCGGTACCGGGAGCGAACAGCCGGCAACGTCCGCATAGAGCACGTTGTTCGGCGCCGGATGTGTGGGACCGGGACAGCTTTCGTAGGCTCGTACGAGCTGGGTCTTCATTCCCTTCGCTTTTGCAGGCGTGCCCAGTGTGCAGCCGGCCGGTGGCGACGCGGGAACCGTGCCCGCGACCGCAAAGACGTTCCCGTTGGGATCGACAAGCTGCGGCGATAGGTCCTCCAGGCTGACGCAAGGCCAGAGCGGGTTGGGATAGAAGAGATCGAAGAAGCAGTTGAGTCCTCCCGACACGATGGTGTTGGCTTTGAGGGTGCCGTCTCTCGCTTGCGGCAAGTACACTTCGAGGGGGAAGTCTCCGAACGTGATGTCACCGACGCCCGTCTCCGGACTGCAGTACTGGTGGTTCATGGTGACGCGTGTGTCACCGAGGAGCAGCGCCCAACCCTGATCACTGATCGGCGCCCCTGTATCGTCGAGCACGTCACGACACGTCAGCTTGAGTCGTACGAGCGAGCACGGCGTGCCCAGACCGAACGTCGCGCACGTCGGCTCGAGCTTGTGCTGGAGCCGGACCGAACAGCTTGCCGTTGGTCCAAACCGGTACGGCGAAGCCGTTACCGCTGGCGAGCAGGAAGCCGCACCTCCCGCGGTGGTAGCGTTCGGCGTTGCGCATCGCGCGTATGCGCGAACCAGCTTCACTTTCATCGACTGTGCTTTTGCCGGCGCGTCGAACTGACAGCGGACGATCGTGCAAGCCGAGCTGCATGTGTCACCATCGGCTGTGTTCCCGTCTTCGCATTCCTCGCCGGCCGTAGAGTTCACGGTGCCGTCCCCGCATAGAGCCGACGTGCAGTCGTCGTCACAGGTCGCCGACTCGCCGCCGCCGTCGCAGGTTTCTCCGCCTGCCCCAGAGTCGACAATGCCATCGCCGCAGAACGGCAGAACGCAGACGAGTCGACAGGCGTCCGCAGTGTTGGCGTTGGCGGGGCCATCGTCGCATTCCTCGAGAGCCGCCTGGATCACACCGTCGCCGCACGAGCCGGTCACGGCTGAGCAATCACCGGCACAGTAATCCCCGTTGTCGTTGTTACCATCGTCACACGCTTCGCCGGCGGCGCCGTCGTGGACAGCGTCCCCGCAGAACGGAAGCGTGCAGTCCGTGCGGCACGCATCGGGCGTCGTGTCGGAGTTGGACGCGCCGTCGTCGCATTCCTCGACCGTCTGCGTGGTAGCGTCGCCGCAGAACCCGGTCGCGGCCTGGCAGTCGGGCGAGCAGTAGTCGCCTGCGTCGTTGTTGGCATCATCGCAGGTCTCGCCGGGGTCCACGGTGCCGTTGCCGCAGACCGGAGGGCTGGACTCGCCATACAGGTTTCTCCCCCAGCACTCGACGCTGCCGTCGGAACGCAACCCACAGCTATGCGAGTCGCCCGCAGTGACGAGGTTGAAAGGCCCAGCTGGCGGACTTGCCTGTCCGTCGGCGTCGTGGCCCCAACATCTGGCAGTGCCATCGGGCTCGAGTCCGCAAGTGTAACCCACGCCGGCATCGACCTGGACGAAGACGCCGGCGGGCGGGCTGGACTGACCGTTGGAGTTGCTGCCCCAGCACGCGATTGACCCGTCGCTCCGGATGCCGCAGCTGTGCCCGCTGCCTGCGCCGATTGCAGTCAGCGGTTGGGCCGGCGGCGTAGTCTGGCCGGCATAATCCGAACCCCAGCATTGAACGCTGCCGTCGACCGCAAGGCCGCAGTTGTGAGTGGCACCAACCGATAGCGCGGCAAACGAGGCGGATGGAACGCTGAGCTGGCCGTAGCTGTTCCAGCCCCAGCAGTCGACGCTGCCATCGGGTTTTAAGCCGCAGCTGTGGTCGGTGCCGACGCCGACCGCGACGAACAGGCCGGCCGGTGGTGTCGCCTTGCCCTTGAAGTCGTTGCCCCAGCACTCGACTGTCCCGTCGGACTTGACGCCACAAGTATGGCTGAAGGCGCCGGATAGACTCGTTGCTACGGCGGTGAACTGCCCTGCAGGAGGGCTTGCTGCACCGTAGCTGTCATGTCCCCAGCACAGAACCGTACCGTTAGGAGTGAGCCCACACGTGTAGTAGCCGCCGGCGCTAACCGTCGTGAAAATCTGCGGGATCCCTGCGTACGCGGCGCTCGCAAAGGCGGCTAGCAAGCACGCGAGGAAAACGCCGGTTACGACGGCGCGCGGGTACCCTCTCGCAGTCATGTTGCGCCCGGATAGTACTCGAACCGCTGGCCGCCTGTCTAGGCGCATGTTGCTCCCTTGACGCTCGTTCACCCGCAGTGGTAGCTCGTACCCCGATCGAATGGAGCAGCCCGGCGGATAGACGGCAATGTCGTGAGTGGGGTCTACGTTTCTCGGGTTCGCCAGCGCGCCGGGCCCCGCAACCATCCGGGACGACGTGGTCTCGCATCGATTGCGGCGGTCCGACCGACCGCCTGACGATGCCATTCGTGCAGATGGTCAGGGAGCGAGGGGATGGACCTCGGACAGAACAACGGTCGGCAGTGGTTCGATCGGGTAAAACGCGCTGTCCGTCGCATCCGCCGACCAAACACGGAAGTTCTCCGGCAACGGAATCGTAACGAAGCTCTGGAACAAACAGGTAAAGAGCTTCTCCGGACCTGTCACCGACGAGGCTGTGATGACCGCAGCCGCGAATTGCGCGTCGGCGAGACTCTCGTGCGGCGGGACAAAAACACCCCCGGCGTCCGGCACCCAGTCGTTGAAAGCCGTGAAGACATTGAGCGACGGGTTAGCGTGGCACTGCGTCGTCTCGCCCTCACCCACGATGCTCCCCGCTCGCCAGTCGTAAGCAACTCGCAATCCCAGCGCGCCGAACTCGACGGCATCGGTCAGGGTAAAGTCGAGCTCGTATCGGGTGGTTGGTACACACAGGCCGGCAAGGCAGAACTCACCGGTCGCACATCCGCCTTCGCCGCAGTCTGAAAGGGTCGTGCTCGTCGTCGAGGTCGTGGTCGTTCCATCTGCCTCTGAACACTCGATTCCCGTGACCGCGACAGCAGGTCGAGAGTGGCGTAGTCCTGCAACTCTAAAATCGTTCAGATCGACTCGTAAGTCTCCAGTATGCAGCGCGGCCTTCCCCTCGAACCGACACCTCGCGATGTCGGTCGGCGCGTCGATCATTCCGTTGCCGACGCCGAGAACGAGCCAGAGCGTGCGGTTACGGCCAGCCATGCATCCCCGCTCTAGATCACATTGGTTCGTCGCCACGAAAAACGCACCGGGCACCACTCGTGTGCATTGCACACTGGGACCTTCCCCAACGAAGCTCCCGCGCGCACGGTGGTAGTCCACGCCGAGGTCTATAGCGCCGAAATCTACGTCGTTCGTCACACCAAACGTGACGTCGCACGTAACAGCCTCGCCGAGAAGTGGGCCGTCGGAGGCGGGTCCGCCGATGCTTTCGTCACCGCACCCGTAGATAAACAGCGAACCTGCCAAGAATGCTCCGACGGCTGCTACGGCCAGTGATCCTGCACGGGAAGAAGAATCGCGCACGGTTGGGATGATTATCGACTCCGCTTCCGTCTCCGACAAGAGGGAGCAAACACACGCGCCCACGAACAGCTCTCGCCGTCCACCGTCACTCGAGGCGGTACCCGATCTGCGGCGGAGGCACGAGCGGCATCAGGTCGGGGGTAGAGGCGTCGCTTACGTGGATCTTGAATCGCACGTTGCCCGCTCCGTCAGGCAGCGCGAAGTTACACCGCAGCAGGTCGATCGGGCCGTGGAATCCATTGAGCGAGACGAGCGCGACGGACAGCGTGCTCGTCAATTCACCGTCGTTGACGGCGCCGAAGTTCGCGGGCGAATCGTCATCCGGATCAACCTCATCGTCATAGTCGAAGAGCTCTCCGAACAGCATCTCGCACTCGGCAGTACTGCCCGAGCCCAAGAACTCGCCGCCGGTCGCCGAGTAGTCGACCTCGAACTGGAGCGCTCCGAAGAGCCGCAGATCGTCCATCCAGAAGACGATCGGTCCGGTTCCGATCGAACAGCGCTCGCCTACCTCCAAGCCCACTGCCTTGCCGAGTGCCATCTGCGCATCCGCGACCGTGACCGAGCGATTGCTGTCCATGTCGCAGGTTGCCATGGGACAGGTCACGGTAAGCCCCACTCCACGGCTCAGGATGCGTCGCGAGTCGGTGACCGTGACGAGGCCGTCCGCGTTGGCGTCGCCACAGATATCGGGCAGCTCGCACTCCTGGCTGCAGACATCTTCGTAGATCGGATCGAGGTAATCGCACTCCTCGAACGGGAAGCTGGTGAGGCCATCCCCGCACTTGGGATCCCTACATCCGACCGGGCACAGCCCGCGTCCTTGATTGGCACCGTCGTCGCAAGCCTCGACTCCCTCCTGTACGTAGCCGTCGCCACAGTACGGCGGGAGACAGCTCTCGGTACACGAGTCCTCGTTCACGCCGTTGCCGTCGTCGCACTGCTCGACCCCCTCCCAGACATAGCCGTCACCACAGTTCGCCCAACGGCAGGTACCAGGACAGTCGTCGCCGTCGAGGCGGTTGGCGTCGTCACACTCTTCGACGCCCTGAACGATACCGTCGCCGCAGACCCCGGTGGTGCAGTCGGGCATGCATCGATCAAGCTCCGAATCGTTGGCGTCGTCACATCTCTCCCCGTCGGTGACGATGCCGTTGCCGCAGCCGGTCGCCGTGCAGTTCGCATCACAGCCGTCGCCGTCGCGCCGGTTCCCGTCGTCGCACTGCTCGGCGACATCGAGGCGGCGGTCGCCACAGCGGGCATCGGCGGCGGCCAGCATGATGCGATTGACCGGGAACTGCGCGTCAGCTTCGAGATCTCGCGCGTTCCACGTGAGCATCCACACGCCGCGCTCGTTGGCCGCGAGGTGCGGCATCCAGTCGAGCCCGAGACGGCTGCCGGGCTCCGGATCGAGCGCAACGGGACGGCTCCAGGTCGCTCCCGCGTCCGTCGACATCGCGACGAATATGTCCGCGTCCAGATCATCGGCCCCTCCGCCCGGACGATGCGAGGTCCACGCCGCCAGCCAGCGGCCCGAGCCATCGGTAGCGATCGATGGGTCGGCATCGCGCGCGCCGTCAATCGCCGCATCCGAGTGGATCGGGGTTGGACCTCTCCATGTGGCGCCATCATCGGTGGAGCGCACCACGAATACGTCGGCATCGTAGCCAAATGTTGCCGCTTGGTAGCGGGGCGATGCGAAGATGCCGAGCCAGTTACCGTCGCCGTCGGTCGCGAGCTCGAGCCGGGTGTAACGATCGTGCAACCGGCACTCCGTGCAGACGATATCGCCCACCAGCATGCGCGGCTTGGACCAGCGGCCGCCGTCGTCACCCGATACGCTGACCCAGAGATTCTCGTCGGCCCACATCAAAGCCCAGGTACCTGCACCATCAGTCTGCAGGTCGAATCCTGCCGTACCCGGCCCCAGATCGTTCGCGATCGCGCCAATCGCGCTCCACTGTTTGGCGTCGTTCGTGGAACGCAGGATCTCGATCCGGTCGCTCGCGCTTCCGCCGACGCCGATCGCTGCAATCCATGTCCCGGTGGCCGATCCTTCGGTCGCGGCGTTCACGACGCTGCAGTCGGTACAGTCCGGTTGAGCCAGCGTGACCGGCAGGAGCGACGGGCGTGACCAGGTCGCAGCCTCATCGCTCGACCGAGAGACGTACATCTCGGCCGCGCCATAGCTCGCGTGCAGCGCCACCCAGGTTCCCTGGCCATCGGTACCGAGTAAGGCCGCCCCGTAGTCATCCGGCGCGTTGGAAGACAGACCCCGCTCCCAGCTCGCGCCATCATCCACCGAGCGCTGGTAACGACCGACGGGGCTATCCAAGACCCACGTGCCGGAGCCGCCTGCGAGAACCCGGTAGAGAGAGCCGGCGCGCGGTTCGGCACCGGCCGAGTCCATGACTCGCGGTGCTCCGAATCGGGGCATGTCTCGAGGCGGCGGCAGCGTGGTGGTGGTCGTGGTGGGCACGGCCTGGGCGTCGATGCTCACGCGCCGGCCGACCCGGCCTCCCTCTAGCCAGTTGCTCCACAGGATCTCGAACACGCCATCGCCTTCGCTAGCGACGACCGGATCGGAGATTTCTCCGAACCGAAACGTGTTGACTTGAAATGTTTCCCCGACCGGCTGTCCCTCCGCATCGAGAAAGCGCGCGAGGATCTGGTCGGGACCGTCCTCCGCGGCGCGAGTCCATGCGACCAGCGCGACGCCGGTCTCATCGACCGCGATCTTGGCTCGGCGTCGCCAGCCGTCGCTCGCATGGCTCACCACGACGCCTGGACCCACGGGCGTTCCGTTGGCATGGAAGCGACGACTGAAGATCGCGCCGTCGTCCGGCCAGAACCCTGCGGCCCAAGCGGTCACGAACGATCCGGTCGTGTCCACCCCGATGTCGGCCCGCAGCCGACAATCGGCCCCAGGCTCAGTGAACGGAAGAGGGTCGCCGGAAGGCCGGCCATCCTCGTCGAGCACACGATGGAAGTAGCAGCCGGTCGACGCATCCTGCCATTGCACGACCACCCAGCCGGTCCGATGGCAGGTCACGTGGATCGGGAAGCGCATGATCGCCGGCGCTTCGTTCACCTGGATCGGGTCCCCCAGTGGCCGGTCGCGCCCGTCGCGCCGATCGAGCAGAACGTCGCCGGCACCCTGGCATGCCTCGTCGCCACACTGCCGGGAGACGCTAAACGTGGTGCCGCGCGAGCTCCGGCAGCTGAGCCACCACTCAGGCCCCGGTAGCTCCCGTTCGTCGGCCGGATACTCCGGACCGATCGGACCCGGCGGGGCGGCCCCAGCCATCGCAGCCAAGACCCAACTGATGGCGAGCGCGGCGAGGCAAAACCTCCCGAACAGGGCATCCGACATGGAATACAGGGCGTTCGGAAGGCACTTGTCGGTAACCATGAGGGAACCTCCCGGTGAATAGCGACGTCGCTCCGGGGCGCGCCGGTCCGTCATGTCATTTGTTGTGCGCTCCGTCCGGGCGAGCAAGAGCGACTTTAGCCCTAGAACCTCTGCGGCGGGAGGCGACGGCGCGCGCGTCCGGCATGATTCGCTGCGGCTCACCGGCCCGTGTAACGGCCTAGCGCGTGCCGCTTCCCATCGTCGCGAACACCTTAGTCGAAGCAAAGATCGATAACACTATATGAGAGGTGTAGCTTTCCGTTTGTCGCTTGGCCGAAAGAGAAACCGACGGGAACATCCAGAATCGTCATGTCCCCCTTCTTTTCATCGGCCGTTGTCGTCCGGAGTACAAGGCGAAGATACCAACCTGGATTCTCACTCGACATGCCAGAAGAATTTTTCCGGCACGCTTTGGCAGCATCGTGAACGCCTGAGGTTTCTATCGCTCGTTCTTCGCATGGTACAACCGAGAGCATCGCCATGGTGGCATCGGGCTGATCACCCCGGACGCCGTCCATCATGGCCGCGCTGCCGCGATCGTCGCCCAGCGCCAGCGAGTGCCTGACGAAGCCTATCGAGCCAACCCCGAGCGGTTCGTCCGCAGCCGGCCCCCGCATGGATCAACCGGCCAGCCGTGCTGTTGGCCCGCTAATGCCCCTCACGCGGGTGGGTTTTCGTGCCCCAGTTCGTGCAGGATTGGGACATGCGAGCGGGCCGTGGCCGTTGGTACCCAAGAGGGTGTGCCTCGCGCTGGACTCAACCCGCGGCGGCGGTGACGCTCGCGAGTATTACTACGTGCCGCGATCACGCGCGGTCCAGAGGGGCTTTTATGATGCATGCGCGACGTTTGGCTTTGACCGCTCTCCTCGGAGTGGCCTTCACTTGCACACCGCTCACGGCCGCTGCGCTCGACCCAGCCCCAAAGTGTGAGTTCAACAAACTCAAGGTCGCCGGCAAGTACGGCGCGTGTCGGCTGGGTTTCGAGTCGAAGGCAGTAAAGGATGGCGAAGCTCCGGACTACTCCAAGTGCACGGCGCTGTTCAGCGAGAAGTGGCAGAAGATCGAGGAGAAGGCTGGCTCCGGCGTATGCCCGAGCGACGGCGACGAGGCGTCGATGAATGCACGGATTACGACGGATGCAGCCGAGATCGCAACGTTGCTTGCCGGTGGGACACTGTCCGACGAGTGCGGCGACGGCATGCTAGACGCCGGCGAGCAGTGTGACATGGCAGACTTGGCGGGCGCCACCTGCGAAAGTCTGGGCTACACGCTCGGCGGGACGTTGGCCTGCGATGGCAACTGCGACTTCGACACGAGCGCTTGTGCCAGTCAGCAGTTTCCGGCCAGCGGCCAGACGACGGCCCACGGTACGGGCTCGGATGGCGATGTGCAGGCGGGAGCAGCGCTCGGCTACGTGGACAACGGCGACGGGACGATCACCGACCTGAACACGGGACTCAACTGGGAGAAGAAGGACGACTCGGGGGGCATCCACGACTGGGACACCGGCTACACGTGGTCGACAGGAACGAACGACATCGACGGGACGATCTTGACGACTTTTCTCGCTACCATCAATGGAGGCGGCGGATTCGCGGGGTACACGGACTGGCGGATTCCGAACGCGAGGGAGCTACAGAGCATCGTCGACTACCAGATGTCCGGCCCGTCGGTCGACCCGGCGTTCCATCAGTCCGCGACCTGCACGGGCTGCACGGACGTCACGCTGGCGGCATGCAGCTGCAGCGCGTCCTCCGGCTACTGGTCGTCTTCTACTCTCACGGGCAACGTGATCGAGGCGTGGAACGTGCTCTTCAGCAACGGCGGCGTGAACGGCGTCGGTAAGACCTCCACCCGGCGCGTTCGCGCAGTGCGGGGCGGCTTGTGATGGATCGTTTGGTCATTAAAGTCCTGACGGAACCTGTCTCAAAGTCGTTGACAGGTTCCGCTGCACGCGCCAATCCGCAACCCCCGCGCAACCAAGGCATCAGGCGCGGAAGGCGTCGGCTCGTAAGCAGTTGAGTGTATTGGGTGCGGGGGGAGGATTTGAACCTCCGACCTGCGGGTTATGAGCCCGCCGAGCTACCAGGCTGCTCCACCCCGCGTGGGGTTGATACAAACGCGCTCGGCGGATGTCAACTGAGCGGTCGGCTCACAGATCGACTGCGCGGCGCAACGACTCCACTTCTTTCGCAGAGAGCGCGCGAACTTCGCCCGCACGCAGAGAACCGAGACGCAACGGACCGATGATCGTCCGGCGCAGCTTCTCGACGCGCAGGCCGACGGCCTCGAGCATGCGCCGAACTTGCCGGTTGCGCCCCTCGTGTAAGCGCAGCTCGAGCCAGGTCTTGCCGTCGTGGCCGTGCTCGACCCGAACCGAAGCCGGAGCGGTCTTGCCGTCATCGAGCCGCACGCCGGCGCGGATCCGCTCGAGCGCACCGGTGCCGGGCGTGCCGCGGACCTTGACCCGGTAGGCCTTATCGACGTGGTAACGCGGGTGCGTGAGCCGCTCGCAGAGATCGCCGTCGTTGGTGAGCAGCAAGAGCCCCGAGCTGTGGAAGTCGAGCCGGCCGACCGGCACCACCACGCTGCCGGTAGCGCGAACGATGTCGCCCACACACGGCCGGCCTTCCGGGTCCGACATCGTCGTCACCACTCCGGCCGGCTTGTGGAGCATGAAGTAGACGTGCTCGCGCGCCCTGGGAAGGAGCCTGCCGCGAACCTTGATGTGGTCGTGCGTGGGGTCGGCGCGAGCGCCCAGTTCGCTGACGACCTTGCCGTTGACGCTGACCTCGCCGGCCAGGATCCAGGTCTCGGCTTGCCGGCGCGAGGCAAGCCCGGCCCGGGCCAGAAGCACCTGCAGCCGAACCGGGCGGGTTGGATCAGCCCCGGCTCGGCTCGTCGGCGGAGGCTTCGGCTTCCAGCGACTCTTGGCTTGCGTCGGTCTGGCCGGCCGGGTCGGCGCCGTGCGCGTCCTCAGGCTGGCCGGGGTGAGCGTCTGCCGCGATCCCCTGGGCTTCGATGGCTGGCTCCGGCGAGGCGCCGGCTGCGGTCTCTTGGGCAAGGTCTCCCTCCTCGAGTGGCAGGATCGCCGCGGTGCGGTCGCCCTGATCGTCGAACGCCGAGCGCTCGGCCATGACGCGGAAGTCGTCGCCTAACTCCGCCAGCGTGGGCATCGACTTCAAATCCTTGAGCCCAAACACCTCGAGGAACTCGCGCGTGGTCACGTAGACCAGGGGGCGGCCCGGTACATCCCGACGACCCGCGATATGAAGGAGCCGCCGCTCGACCAGGCTCTCCAGAACCCCGGTGCTGTCCACGCCGCGCACCACCTCGACTTCGGCACGAGTCGCCGGCTGCTTGTATGCAACGACGGCAACCGTCTCCATCATCGCGCGGGTGAGCTTGTAGGGACGCTCCTTGAACAGACGGCGAACGATCTCGTGGTGTTCGGGCGCGGTGCGAAACTGCCAGCCACCGGCGACTTCGACCAGACGGAAGCCGCGAGCCTTGCAATCGGTGCGAACCTTTTCGAGTGCCGCCGCCACTTCCGGCTTGGTAGCGCCGCCGACGACGTCGCAAATGCGGCGGACCGGTAGCGCGTCGGCCGCCGCGAACAGCACGGCCTCGAGCACCGGCTGCAACCGGTCGACCGGCCACGAGCCCGTGGTCCGCTCGGGCTGCTGGTCGGCTTGATCCTCCGCCGGCTGTGCCGGCGCGCCCTCGGTGAGATCGAGAGTCTGTTCGGTTTCGCTCATCCCTGACCGACCGTTTCAGCGTTGGGATCGTGATAGGCCTCGTCGGCGGCCTGATGGTGGTGCACGTGCCCTTCGCCGTGACCGTAGGTCTGCGCGAGGCTGGCCACGACTTCATCGGGATTGTCGCTCACGAGCCGCAGGTAGATCGTATCGGTCGTGGTCGTCTGCTCGGCTTCGACGATGTGCAGCTTGATCATTTCGAGCAGGCCGCAGAACGTGGCGATGATGAGGCCGCGAGGGGCGGCTTCCTCGAACAGATACCCGAAGTCGATCCGCTCGCGGCCCTGCAGCAGGTTGACCATGCGGCGAATGGCATCGGCCACGCTGTACTCTTCGGCCTCCACCGTGTGCGGCCGCCGCGCGGCGGCGATCGCGAGCACTCGGCGCAGCGCCTCGAACAGGGTCGCCATGTCGGCCGGGCGGAGCCCTGGATCCTCGGTCTCCATCTGCGTGGAGGGCATGGGCGGACGGCGGAACACGTCACGCCCCAAACGGGCCCGGTCGGCGAGCCCTTCGGCTGCGTCCTTGTAACGCTGATACTCGGCGAGCTGGCGCACCAGATCGGTGGCGGGATCCAGGTCGACCGAATCCTCTTCGTCGTCTTCGCTGTCGTGCGGCAGCAGCAAACGCGACTTGAGGTACATGAGCGTGGCCGCCATCACCAGATACTCGCCTGCCACGTCGAGGTTCAGCTCCTCGAACATCCCCAAGTATTCCAGGTACTGATCGGTGACGGCGGCGATGGGGAGATGGTAGATGTCCACCTCGTTGGTCTTGACCAAATGCAGAAGGAGATCCAGCGGCCCCTCGAAGGCGTCCAGCCGCACCCGGTAGGCCGCCGGCGGTCTCACAGGCCCATCGCCCGCTTGGCCTCGGCGAGCGTCTGCTCGGCGAGCTGGTTCGCCCGCCGCGCTCCCGCCGCCAGAACCTCGGCCGCCACACCTCTACGGGCCTCGAGCTCGGCGCGCCGTGCGCGAATCGGCTCCAGTTCCTCGAGCACGTGCTTGATCATCACCTTCTTACAGTCCAGGCAGCCGATCGCGGCGGTCTTGCAGCCCACCACGAGCTCGGCCCGCTCTTGCTCGCTGCAGTATATCTCATGAAGGCGGAAAGCCGGACAGTCGGCCGGATCGCCCGGATCGTTGCGTCGGACCCGGCGCGGGTCGGTCACCATCCGGCCCAGCCGCTGAGCGATGCCGGCCGGATCATCGGTCAGTCCAATCGCGTTGTCGTAGCTCTTGCTCATCTTACGGCCGTCGGTCCCCGGAACTCGCGCCGCGCGCACCACCAGGCCCTGTGGCTCGGGGAAGATCTCGCCGTAGAGCCGGTTGAAGCGGCGGGCGACCTCGCGCGCGAGCTCGATGTGCGGGAGCTGGTCTTCACCGACCGGCACACGGTCGCCCTTGTAGATCAGGATGTCGGCCGTCTGCAACAACGGGTAGCCGAGAAATCCGTAGGTCGAAAGATCACGACCGGTCAGTTGCTCCCGCTGTTCTTTGTAGCTCGGCACGCGCTCGAGCCACGGCAGCGGCACGATCATCGCCAGCATCAAGAACAGCTCGGCGTGCGCGGGAACGTCGGCTTGGCGGAACAGCACGCTACGCTCCGGATCCAGTCCCACCGCCAGCCAGTCGAGCACCATGGCCTCGGTGCTCACGGCGACACCGCCCGGGTCGGCGTACTCGGTGGTGAGCGCGTGCCAGTCGGCGATGAAGAAGAAGCACGGAAAGTCGCGTTGCAGCTCGAGCCAGTTCTTGAGCGTGCCGTTCAAGTGTCCCAGATGCAGCCGTCCGGTCGGTCGCGCGCCAGAAACCACCCGCGCGGCTCGAGCCGGCTTGCGCTGTCGATCGGAGGGTTGGGGCATCGGGCGGCTTCCGTCGCTCGACTCAGACGATCGCCAGCAGCACACCGATGAGCAGGCTCACCAGTGGACCGATCACCGCGCCGACCACTCCGGTCAGGAGCAGCAGGAAGACGACCGTGAAGCCGAACGGCTCCAGACGCGCCAACGCCGCGGCCGCCCGCGCGGGCAGCAACCCAACCGCGACGCGACCGCCATCGAGCGGCGGGATCGGCAGCAGGTTGAACACCGCGAGCACCACGTTGATGAACACGCCGCGCTGGGCGATCCCCGCCAGAGGTCCGGCCACGACGAAGCCTTGCGCGGCTGTCGGATGCCCCAGCGTATCGACGGCTCCGCTGTTGACCAGTCCGGCCAGGACCAGCGCGCTCACCAACGCGAGCAACAGGTTCATCGCCGGCCCGGCCGCAGCGACGTAGACCATGTCGCGTAGCGGATTGCGCAGGTTGCCCCAGACCACCGGCACCGGTTTGGCATAGCCGAATAGAAACGGTGCGCCGGTCAGCAGGAGCAGCGCCGGCATGACGATCGTCCCGATCGGGTCAATGTGAGGCAACGGATTGAGCGTGAGCCGTCCCATGTTGGCCGCGGTGTGATCTCCGAGTCGATTGGCCACGTATCCGTGCGCCCATTCGTGGCAAACGACCGCGAAAAGCAAGGGGAAAACCCACAGAACGGCCGATTGAACGTCGATACCCATGCCATGCGCGTGAGCGGGTCTGAGGGATAGCAGGCCCCTTGCCAGCGGGCAACCGAGCGAGGCGCGGCATCCGGCGCGACCGGTTGCGCCTGTCGGGTCAGCTCGGGTCGATCCGCATGCGGCTTCGCGGGTGATGCCGGGCGTGGACCTCGCGTAGCCGTCTGCTCGCTACGTGCGTGTATACTTGCGTCGTCGACAGATCCGAATGACCGAGCATCATCTGCACGGCGCGCAGGTCGGCGCCGCCTTCCAGCAGATGCGTAGCGAACGAATGCCGGAACACATGAGGTGAAACTCCCGACAACCCCGCCGTGAGCGCATGCCGGCGCACCCGCTTCCAAAACCCCTGCCGCGTCAACGCGCGGCCACCGCGCGCGACGAACAGCGCAGGTGATCGGCCCGCCCGATCCAGAATCGGACGCGCTTCGCTCAAATAGGTCCGGATGGCAGCGAGCGCGCGCCGGCCGACCGGGATCGCTCGCTCCTTGTGTCCCTTGCCAACCACGCTCAAGAATCCCTCGCGCGCGTTGAGCCGCGAGGCCTTGAGCGTGACCAACTCGGAAACGCGCAGGCCGCAGGCGTAGGCGAGCTCGAGCATCGCGCGGTCACGGACCGAGAGTGGATCGCTCCCGCCGGCCGCTTCGAGCAGACGTTCGATCTGGGCAGCGCCGAGCTGCTTGGGAATGGGCCGCTGACGCCGCCCACTGCGCAGCTCCCGCAGCGGGCTGGTCTCGATCAGACCTTCACGCACCAGGTACTTGAAGAAGCCTCGCACGGCCGACATCGTGCGCGCCCGAGAGCTCGCCGAAAGCCCGCGGTCGGCGAGATGCGCGAGAAACGCGACCAAGTCCTCCCGCTCGATCTGGTCCGCCCGGCAGCGCTGGCGCGACTCCATCACCTCGGCGAACAGCCGCAGATCCCGCCCGTAGGCCTCCACGCTGTTGCGCGCCAGCCCGCGCTCGGCAGCGACGTGACTCATGTATCGGTCGATCGCCGCGGACAGATCGACCATGAGCTAGCTCACCGCGCCGGGTGCGACTGCCGGAACCGGCGTCGACGGTGATTCCTCTAGCTCGTCACGCTCGCGAATGGAGGCGAGGATCACCTCCTCGATGACCCTGTGCCGCTCGCGATCGGTGACCTTGCCCCCGTGCCGGTCGGCCACGTAGAAGACGTCGAGCACCTGAACCACGCGCGTGTTGATCTTGGCCAGATGAATGGTCAAGCCGAGCCGGTAGATCGCCTCCGCCAAGGTGAACAGGAGGCCGGGCCGGTCGGCCGCATAGACGTCGATCACCGTGTAGTCGTCGGAGATGTCGTTGTCGATGCTCACCCGCGTGACCGCGCGCTGCCGTGCGCGGCGCGCCGCGGTGGAGGGGCGGCGACCTCGCTGCGCGGCCGCCACCATCTCGCCGACGTCGACGCGGTCGGCCAGCACCGCATCGATGTCGGCACGCACCCGGTCCCAAAGGGTCGCCGCCAGCAGATCGTGCTCGTCGTGCGCATGGTCGATCCGGAACGTGTCCAGGGCGACCGCGCGCTGCGAGGTCTCGATCTTCGCGCTCAGCACGTTGAGGCGATACGCCGAGAGCACGCCCGTGATGCGCACGAACAGCCCGGGACGGTCGCGCGCGCAGACCGTCAGCTCGCTGAACTCACGCTCGGCGAAGTGGCGCACGCCGCAACGGAACGAGCCCTCGCCCAAGGACTCGGTCAAGCGCCAGTGGTCGATCACGCGATCCACCGTGTTGGAAACCACGTAGCCCGGCGGCATGGTCGCCAGGAATTCCGAGAGGCGCTCGCGCTCCGCTTCACCCTCGACCAGTTCGAGGACGCGAACGCGCCCGCGCCGGATCCGCGCCTCCAGGCTGCGTTCGCTGAAGGCGCCGGTCTCGAACACCTCGATCGCGCGTTCGTAAAGCTCGCCGAGCAGCTGGTTCTTCCAACCGCTCCAAACCTGAGGGCCGACCGCGCGCATGTCGGCAAACGTGAGCAGGTAGAGGTTTCGAAGATTCTCGATCGTGCCCACCTTCCGCACGAACTCGGCGACCAGCTTGGGGTCCGAGATGTTGCGGTTCTGGGCGAGCATCGACATGAGCAGGTGATGACGGACCAGGAACTCGAGGGCCAGCCGATCGTCGACGTGCAATTTGAGACGCTTGGCGACGTCGCGCGACATGATCGCGCCGCGCTCGTCGTGATCGCCCCCGTAACCCTTGCCCAGGTCGTGCAGCATCATGCCCAGGAAGAGAATCTCGGGCCGATCGTGATCCCGCATGACCTCGGTGAGCAGCGGGCTTTGATCTTCGAACTCGCCCCGTCGCAGCCGCTCCAGCTCGCGCACGCCGACCAGCGAATGCTCGTCGACCGTGTAGACGTGGTAGTAATCGTGCTGGACCATGCAGAACAGCCGTCCGAATTCCGGGATGAGCCGGCCGAGCAGACCGAGGCGGTTCAGCTCTCCGAGCGTCCGGTAGACTCCGTCGCTCACCCGCACGATGCCCATGAAAACGTCGATGGCCTCGGGAGAGCGCGCCAGGTCATCGTTGAGCAGGTCAACGCCGTGGCGGACTGCCTCCTGCGTAGCTGCCGAAAGTGAAACGTCGTTGCGCTGGGCATCGGCGAAGACCCGCAGTAGGTTGATCGGGTCTTCCTGAAAGATCCGCGCCTCGGCCACCAACTGTCCGCCGGCCACACTGACACCGTCGCGAAGCACACGGCTGCCCAGACGGCTCAACAGTCCCCGCGGCTCCGGGGGCGCCGTCAATCGTTCGATGAGGTCGGCAGCGGTGCGCGCGATGATCGCCGCGTGCGAATAGTAGTCGCGCATGAATCGTTCGACCATCGCATCACGCGCCGCACGCGCGCCGTCCTCCCCAGCCAACGGCGCGACACCGTAACCGAAGCGCTCGGCGACTTGCTCCTGGGCATCGAACGAGAGGCGGTCTTGCTTGGCGGCGGCCAAGCAGTGCAGGGCCGAGCGCACGCGCAGCACGAAGTCTCGCGCGAGCATCATCCGCTGGTACTCTTCCTGCGAGGCGACATCGAGAGCGACCATTTCGTCGAAGGCACGCACCTTGCGAGCGACGCGCGCGATCCAGGTGAGGCGATGGAGATCGCGCAGCCCACCCTGCCCTTCCTTGACGTGGGGCTCGAGCATGAACACCGACCCGCCCATGCGCTCGTGGCGCTCGTGGGTCTCGGCGACCTTGGCTTCGATGAACGCACGCGCGTTGCGCGCGGCCAGCGCCTCCTGCACTTCCACGGCGAAGTTCGCGCCCAGCTCGGGCGCGCCGGCCATGAAGCGGCCGTCCAGCAGATTGGTCTTCACCGTCAGATCTCGGTCGGCCTGCTCCAAACAATCCTTCATCGTGCGAACCGCATGGCCCACGTGCAGACCCGCGTCGAACAGGGTCAGCAGCAACCGTTCGTTGATGGTCTGAACGAATGGGCTGAGCCTGCCGGAGTACAGAACGAGCAGATCGACGTCGGACCATGGGTTCATCTCGCGACGGCCGTATCCGCCCTGCGCGATGACCGCGCAGTTCTGACCCACGCCGCGCCCGTAGCGGCGCTCGAAGCTGATCCGCTGGACGTCGAAAATGAACCGGATCAACCGGTCGACGGCGTCCGAGAAGCGATGCGTGCCGGCCTCGCCGCCTTCTCCGGCCCACAGCGCCGATTCGACGTGCGCGCGCGTCGCCGCAACGTAGTCGCGCGCGACGTCCGCGAGCTTCCCGGTGAAGCCTTCCGCCTCGGGCAGCGTAAGGTCGGCGTGCATGGCGGCGTGATCAGCGCAGCCCGCTGACGCGGTCGTCCTCGAGGTAGCCCTGGATTCCACGGAACAGGCCCTCGGCGACGGACTCGCGGTAGGAAGTGGAGGCCAGCCGGCGGCCCTCCAGCGTGTTGGTGACGAAACCGGTCTCGACCAGGATTGCGGGCATGTAGGTGCCGTCGAGCACCATGAAAGGACCTTGCTTGACCCCGAGGCTATCCACCGAGTGATAGCGCGGCCTCAGGTGGCCCACCAACTCGGCCTGTACGCTGCTGGCCAGAACGACCGAGTCGGCCTCCTTCTGACCCTGCACCATGTCCGAAATGATGAAGCTCAAGTCCGCGTCCGTGGAGACGTCGCTGTCCTTGATCAGCATGTCGACGCCATTCTCCAGGCGAGCCAGGCGCAGTGTCGCGCGGTCGTTGGTATTCTTCAAGTAATACGTTTCGATGCCGTGCAGCTTCGGGTTCTTTGCGGCGTTGGCGTGGATCGACATGAACAGGTCGGCCTCGACGCGATTGGCGATGTCCTTGCGCTCCTCCAGCTCCACGTACTCATCCGTCGTGCGCGTCAGGAAGACCTCGACATCGAGACGGCGTTCCAGTTTGTCGGCAAGCCGGCGCGCGATGTCGAAGACCACGGTCTTCTCGGCAACGCCCTGACTGTCGCGAGCGCCCGGATCCCTGCCGCCGTGGCCCGGATCCAGAACGATCCTGACCTTGCGTGCCTTGGGCACCTTGGACGCGGACGTGAGCGTAACGCTGCGCGAGGATCGGTCGGGCGGCGGTGCGGGGGTCGCTTTGGCGACCGCGCTCGGCCGCGCGACCGGGGGCGGGGCGGGCGCTGGGCGCGCTGTCGTTGACGCGGGCGTCGACCGCGCTAACGGTGGCGGTGTGGGCGTCGGACGCACGACCGGTGGTGCGAGCACCTGCGGCGCGGGCTGCAGCGCGCTGGTCCTGGTGGACGCGACGACGGGTGGCGCGGGAGCCGGCTGCGGGCGCGGCGCCTGGGCGATGGTCGCGGACGCGGTCGAGCGCAGATCGATCACGAGACGGGCGGGCGTTTCCAGCTGGAAGACTTTGGGAACGACCGGGACCTCGAGCTCGAGCACGATGCGCGTCGTATCGGGCCGGAACTGGCCGGCGCGCACGCGCCGGACCCGCACATCGCCCACCCACACCGTGTAGTCCCGATGCGGGTCCAGCTCGATGCCGTGAAGATCGATGTAAAGACGAGCCGGCGTCCCGGGACTAGCCGCTATCATCCCATGCTGGAAGGAGGTCGCCTGGGTCAGATCGACCACGACCCGGGTGTAGTCGGAACCGGCCGAGGAACGGATGCTACGGATTGCCGCCGCTTGCGCTTCGCGCGCCGAAAACGCGGCGGCAAGGCCGAAGGTAAAGGCTAAAAGAGACCAATGAGCCCGCCGGTCGGGCACGCAACCACCCCTCACAGCCCCACCGAAGTGCGAGTCGAGCTTAGCACGATTCCCGGTTGCGCGCCGACCGAACCAGTGCGTCCAGGAGATTGAGCGCCTCCAGCGGCGTCATGCGCTCGACCTCGGTGGCAGCCAGACGCTCGGCGAGCTGGGCTTGCCACGCCTCGCCCGAAGGTGCGGCCGCCCTGAGGCCGTCGAACAGGCTCGGCTGCAGCTCCCGCTGCGCCGCGGGACCCGGCTGCGTCTCGAACTTCTCGAGCATGCGACGCGCGTTGCCGATCACTTGGTCGGGAACCCCGGCGAGGCGGGCGACCTCGATCCCGTAGCTCCCGCTCGTCGCCCCCTCGACCACCCGGTACAAGAAGACGATCTCACCGCGGTAGCGACGGACCGCGACCGAATAGTTCACCGCCTGGGGGAACTCGGCGGCCAGTCCCGCCAGCTCGTGATAGTGCGTGGCGAACAGGGTCTTCACTCCCGCCCTGATCATCGCCTCGGCCACCGCCCAGGCAATCGAGATCCCGTCGAAGGTCGAGGTTCCCCGCCCGATCTCGTCGAGAACCACCAGACTGCGCGCTGACATGCTCTTCAGAATCTGGGCGGTCTCGGTCATCTCCACCATGAAGGTCGACTGGCCCCGCGCCAGATTGTCGCTGGCGCCGATGCGCGTGAAGATGCGATCGACGAGCGGAATGCGCGCGGACGTCGCGGGAACGAACGCGCCGACGTGGGCCAACAGGGTAATGAGCGCGACCTGGCGCAGGTAGGTCGACTTGCCCGCCATGTTGGGGCCCGTGATCACCATCACCAGTTTCTCGCGGTCGGAAAGCTTGCAATCGTTCGGCACGAAGCGCGAACCGAGCACAGACTCGACCACCGGGTGTCGGCCGCCGACGATCTCGAGATCTCCACCGGCGTGGACCTGGGGTCGCACGTAGCCTCCGGCGACCGCGCGATCGGCCAGGCCACAGATCACGTCGAGCGTGGCAATCGCCGCGGCGGTGCGCGCGATGGCCGGTAGCGAGGCCGCAACCTCGGCGACCAGGTTCTGAAGCAGGTGCGTCTCCAACGAGATCAGTCGCTCCTCGGCGCCGAGCACCTCGACCTCCCGGCGTTTGAGCTCGACGGTCACGTAGCGCTCGGCGTTGGCGACGGTCTGCTTGCGCTCGTAGTCGGCAGGGACCTTGTCGTGCGCCGCGCGCGAGACCTCGATGTAGTAGCCGAAGACCTTGTTGTAGCCGATCTTGAGCTTGGAGATCCCCGTGCGCGCGCGCTCGGCCGCCTCCAGCTCGGCCATCCAGCCACGCCCGTCGCTACAGATCGCGCGCAGGCGGTCGACCTCGTCGTGAAACCCCTGCCGGATCGTCGGACCGCGCCCGATCGCTAGCGGCGGATCCTCGACCAGGGCGCGCCGCACCAGCGCGCGCAGGCTTTCGAGCGGATCGAGATCGCCGACCGCGTCCCGAACGAGGTCTGGAACGTCGCCCTCGTTGGTGAACCGCTCCCGGATGGCGACGGCGCTCTCCAGCCAGTCTGCCAAGCGGACCAGGTCTCGCGCGCCCGCGGTGCGTGCGCCCAAGCGACCGGCCAGCCGTTCGACGTCACCGATACGCCGGAATACCTCACGCAGATCCTCGCGCAGCGGGTACGACTCGTGAAAGAACTCCACGGCGTCCAGCCGCCGGCCGATCGCGGCGACCGAGCCGAGCGGTCTGAGGACCCACTCGCGCGCCAGTCGCCTGCCCATCGGCGTCAGCGAGCCGTCGATCGCCGAGAGCAACGAACCCTTGCGGCCCCCCTCCGCGGCCTCGACCAGCTCAAGGTGGCGCAACGAGGCGCGGTCGATCCTGAGATAGCCGTCGGCGTGTTCGTAGATCGGGGGCCTCAGGTGGGCGGTCGAGCCGCCCTGTGTGTGCTCGATGTAGGCCAGTAGGGTCTTGAGCGCCTCCCGGCAGACGGCCGGAAACTCCGTCCACGGTGCGGTCGAAGCGTCCGCGCCGGCCGACGCGCGCGTGACCATGCAACCGGGGACCGCGCCGGCCAGGCGCTCGACGGTCGGCTGTGTGATGACGGGATCGAGGAGAATCTCGGCCGGGGCTATTCCCGCCAGCTCGTCCTCGGCCGCTTCCAGTCCAGGCAGATCGGTGACACGAACGTCGCCGGTCGAAAAGTCCGCCCACGCGACTGCCCAGCGGTTCTCGAGTTGGCAAACAGCGGCAAGGAAGTTACCGCGGTCCGGCACCAAGGACTCTTCATCCAGAGCGGTACCGGGGGTCACCACGCGAGTAACCGCGCGACGCGCGATGCCGCGACGGGACAGCTCGAGCTGTTCGCAGATCGCGACCTTGACTCCAGCCTCCAGCAGCTTGGCGATGTACGGGCGCGCCGAGTGGTAGGGAACGCCGCACATCGGAATCGGGTGCTCGTCGTCTCGATTCCGCGAGGTCAGGGCGATGTCGAGGATGCGCGCCGCCTTCTCGGCATCCTCGAAGAACATCTCGTAGAAGTCGCCGAGGCGGAAGAACAGCACCGCATCCTCGTGACCGCTCTTCATCTCGAGATACTGGCGCATCACCGGTGTGAGCTTGGCTGCCTGATTCATCTCACCACCGCCCCCGCCCCGGACAGGGTCAGGGTTCGTCGAGCGAGCGTTCGAACGACGAGTCATCGTCGGGCGCCGGCGTAGGCTCGTGACGAAGCGAACCGCGCCGCTCCTGCTCCAGCTCGGCTCGGGCCAACTCCAAGCGCTCCTTGACGCCGCGCAGCTCGCCGGTCAAGCGCGCGTTCTCCTTACGCGAGCGGCGCAGTCCCGCACGCAGCCGGATCTGCTCGATGGCTGCGGCCAGTCCGCCGAACAGCACCCCGACGGCAAGCACCAAGAGCACCAGGAGGTAGAGCGGCAGATCGATCGAGCGTGCGAGCGGTGAGGCGGCAAACGGCAGCTCGGGCACGTAGACCAGCCGTACGCGGGCCGTATTGGCGGTGGCCATGAGGACACCGAAAAGGAAGACGACCACGATCGCGACCGTCCGCAGAATCCTCACGGCTGAGAATCCTCGAAGTACGGCAGCAGCCGAGCGTAGGTCTCCTCGATGTGCTGCGGCATCACCTTGGTCTCGGCGAGCAGAGGCATGAAGTTGAAATCGCCTTCCCAGCGCGGGAGCACGTGCCAGTGCAGGTGGTCGGCCACTCCGGCGCCCGCCACGCGCCCCAGGTTCATCCCGAGATTCATCCCGTGAGGCCGATAGGCGCGGTGCAGGACCGCGATCGTCCGTTGCAACGCGGCGGTGAGACCGGCGGACGCAGCGCCGTCCAGGCCAGCAAAGTCCGCGGTGTGAGCACGGGGAGCCACCATCAGATGCGCGTTGCCGTAGGGGAACCGGTTCATCAGCACCGCGGCGTGCTCATCGACGTACAGGACCAGGCCCTCGCGACGCCTTTCGGGACTTGTGTGGCGGGGATTCTCACAGAAGAAGCAGGGATCGTTCGGCGCCGGCTTCTCGATGTAGGTCAGGCGCCAGGGCGCCCACAGGACCTTCACGCGGAGAGGTCAGGCTCGCGAGGAGCCGCCCGTGAGCGCGCGCCCAGATTCGACCACGATGGCCGGCTCGCGCCGCGGAGGATGGTCGACACGGTGCTTCAGCTCCTTACCGACTTTGAAAAACGGAACCCGCTTCGCCGCGACCGCCACGATCTCCCCGGTCTTCGGGTTGCGCCCCTCGCGAGCGCGCCGGTCTTTGACCACGAAGCTGCCGAATCCGCGGATCTCGATCCGATCTCCGCTGCAGAGCGCCTCGGTCATGCAGTCGAACACGGTGTTGACGATGACCTCGGCATCCCGGCGCGAGTACGCCGGGTACAGCTTCACGATCTCGTCGATCAGGTCGCGCTTGGTCATTCGTCGTCTTTGCCCGGCGCGTCAGGGTCGGCCTTGGCGCCTCTGCCGCGGACGAGCTCACGGTGGAGCAGATCGCCGAGCGTCGTCCGCGAGGGCTCCGCGGGCTGAGCCATGTACTGCTGCATCTCGACTTTCTCTTGAGAATCGAGCAACGAGCGAATGCTCAGGGCAATACGTTGGGTTTCGGGATCGATCTCGATGATCTCGGCCTCGATCTGGGCCCCGAGTTGGAACTGCTCGCGTGGGTTGTCGACTCGCGCCCGCGAAAGCTGCGAGACATGGACCATGCCCTCGATTCCATCCTCGATCTCGACGAAGACGCCGAAGTCCATGACGTTGGTGATCTTGCCCCGCACGCGCGTTCCCACCGGATAGCGGCGTTCCATGCCACGCCACGGATCCTCGTTGACCTGCTTGAGGCCGAGCGATAGCCGCTCGTTCGCCACGTCGATGCTGAGCACGACCGCTTCGACATCGTCTCCCTTCTTGAGAAGCTCGGACGGGTGACGGACCTTTTTCGTCCAGTGCATGTCGGAGACGTGAATCAGTCCGTCGATGCCATCGGTCACGCTGACGAAAGCCCCGAAGTCCGTGAGACTGGTCACTTTGCCCGCGACCTTGCTACCGACCGGATGGTCGATGGGGAGCATCTCCCAGGGATTCGGTAGCGCCTGCTTGAGCCCGAGCGAAATGCGCCGGTTTTGCGGGTCCAGACCGAGCACGACGACGTCTACCGCGTCGCCCACCGAGACGACCTTGGATGGATGGGTCACGCGCGAGGTCCACGACATCTCGGATACGTGAACCAGTCCCTCCACGCCTTCCTCGACCTCGACGAACGCTCCGTACTCGGTGAGGCTCACGACCCGGCCGTGCACGCGGCTGCCCGGGAAGAGCCGATCGGCGATCGTGCTCCACGGGTCGGGCCGGAGCTGCTTCATGCCGAGAGAGATCCGGTCTCCGCCTTCGTCGTACTTGAGCACGACGACCTTGACGATCTCGCCCGGCTTGACCACGTCGGAGGGACGCGCAACGCGCCCCCACGCCATGTCGGTCACGTGGAGCAGACCGTCGATGCCGCCCAGGTCGACGAACGCGCCGTAGTCGGTGACGTTCTTGACCGTGCCTTCGAGGATGACGCCTTTCTCGAGGATCTTGAGCGTCTCGTGCTTGAGCGCCTCTCGCTCTTTCTCGAGGAGCAACTTGCGCGAAACCACCACGTTGCTGCGGGCGCGATTGCACTTGATGACGCCGAACTGCGCCGTCTCGCCGATGTACCGGTCGAGGCTGCGGGTGGGCCGAACGTCGACGTGGGAGCCGGGCAGGAACGCTGCGACCCCGATGTCGACCTTGAGGCCGCCTTTGACGCGCCCCACCACGGTCCCCTGGATCGCGCCGCCGGTTCGATACGCTTCCTCGATCGCGCGCCAGATCACCGACTGCCGAGCGCGCCGGAACGACAGACGGACCTGGCCGCCGTCATCCCCGACCGACTCGACGTAGACGTCGATCTCGTCGCCTTCCCGCAACGCGACGTTCCCAGCCGCGTCCCGAAATTCTTCGAGTGCGATGTTGCCTTCCGATTTGAACCCTATGTCGACGGTGACCATCTCGCGGTCGATACCGACGACGGTGCCCCTGACGACCTCACCTTGCTCAACCGAGCCACCCTGCATGCTGGCTTCGAGGATCTGGCCGAAATCCTCTTGCTCGAGCTTGGACTTAGGCGCGCGGCTGAGACGCTCCTCTAGCATCAACGACGACAACCTCCTGCGGCGGGCGGCACGGAATACGCGCCTGGAGTGGCATACCGCCCCCGGGCGCCCGATTCAAGGGAGAAGCCAAACCGGAGGGATCAGTCCGTCGAGCGCCGCTGCAGCGCTTCCTTTACTATGCGTTCGACCACCTCGTCAATCGTCAACCCCGTGGAGTCAATGATGACCGCGTCCGAGGCGATCTGCAGCGGAGCAAGCGGGCGGGTTTTGTCCCGCCGGTCGCGCTCGTCCATCTCACGCTGAACGGCGCTGAGGGCCGCCTCGTCCCAGCCGGGCGCCATCTCGGCGGCCCGCCGGCGCGCGCGCTCTCTCGCGTCCGCGTCGAGAAAGATTTTCAGTTGAGCCTGGGGGAAGATCACTGTCCCCATGTCGCGCCCTTCGGCCACGGCCCCCGGCGGGTCCGCTGCGCCGCGCTGGATGAGAACCAGCGCGGCGCGGACCGCCTTGCACGCGGAGACCTTCGAGGCCGCGCGGCTCACCGCGGGGGTACGGATCTGGCCGGAAACGTCCACCCCGTCGACCAGCACCCGCTCCCCACCGCGCTCGGCGCGGATGTCGAGGCTGCCGACCAGTTGCTCCACTGCGCGGGTATCTTCCGGATTGACCCCGGCCTCGAGCGCGGCCCATCCAACCGCACGATAGAGGGCCCCCGAATCGAGGTAACGCAGCCCGAGCCGCGTAGCCACCAGTCGTGAAACCGTCGACTTGCCGGAGGCAGCCGGGCCGTCGATGGCGACGATGAAGCGGTCCGGCTTCATCGGGTCATCCTTTCGAGGGTGGCGAAGAACTCCGGGAACGAAACCGAAGCGGCGTCCGGCTCCCGGATCTCCACCCCTTCCCGGCACACCAAGGCGGCTACCGCCGCCGCCATGACCACGCGGTGGTCCCCGGCGGTCTCGACCACCGCGCCGCCGCGTAGGCTCCCGCCCTCGATGACCATGCCATCCGGCGTCGCCTCGACGCGGCCGCCCAGGGCGCGTAGTAGGGCAACCATCGTTGCGATTCGGTCGCTCTCCTTGACCCGCAGCTCCTGCGCGCCGCGAATCACGGTGGTGCCGGCGGCGGTGGCTGCGGCCACGGCAAGTACCGGTAGCTCATCAATTGCGCCCGGCACCTCCGCTTCGTCGATCTCCACCGCGCGAAGCTCGGTGGCCTTGACGCGGATGTCTCCGACCGGCTCACCGGCGATCTCACCCGCGCTCTCGACAACGATGCTCGCTCCCATGCGCTGGAGAATGTTCACGTAGCCGGTTCGCGTCGGATTGAGGCAGACGTTGCGCACGTGGATCTCCGACCCGGGAACGAGGGTCGCGGCCACGACCAGAAAAGCTGCCGACGAGGCATCGCCGCAGATCTTCAGATCCACCGCGTGCGGCACCGCCGGCCCCTTGACCGACACCGCCGCGCCCTCGCGCTCGACAGCGATGCCCATGGCCCCGAGCATCCGCTCCGTGTGATCCCGGCTCGGCGCAGGCTCCACCACGGTAGTCCGGCCATGGGCCTGCAGGCCGGCCAGCAACAGCGCCGATTTGACCTGTGCGCTGGCGACCGCCAGCCGGTGCAGGCCTGCCGCCAGCGGGGCTCCCCCCACGGTCACCGGGGCATGCCCGTCGGTGGTCTCCACACGCGCCCCCATCGTTCGCAGGGGGCCGGCCACCCGCTCCATCGGCCGCGTGCTGAGCGAACCGTCCCCGACCAGCCGGGCCGAGAACCGCTGGCCAGCGAGCACGCCCATGAGCAGCCGCAGGGTGGTACCCGAATTTCCACAATCGATCGGATCCTGAGGCTGAGCCAGGGACATGGCTCGGCCTTCGAGCAGCAGTTGGCGCCCCTGGACACGGAGTTGGCAGCCCAGGGCCCGAACCGCCGCGATCGTCGAGCGGACATCACCACCGTCGGGCAGTCCTTCGATGCGCGCCCGACCCTCGGCAAGCGCATTGAACAGCACGGCGCGGTGGGCGACGGACTTGTCGCCGGGCACCCGCGCCTCGCCGCGCAGCGGTCGGTCCGCCGGCGCCATCTTGCGCGCGCTCGTCATCGCGCCGGCAGGCTGCGCTTCAGCCGCCGGGATTCCTCCATCAGGCGCCCCAGTGCATCGGCATCGCCTCGAGCGATCGCCTCGCGCAGCTCGACCCAGACCGCCGTGAAACGATCGCAGGCAGCCAGTAGCACCTCTCGATTCTGTTTCGCGATCGCCGTCCACATCGCCGGGTTGCTGGCCCCCAGCCTGGTGGTATCCCGCAACCCGCCACCGGCAAGCCGCCTGATTGTATCTGCGTCGGGCGCGCGCCCGACGGTCGCACACAAAGCGAACGCGAGCATCTGCGGAAGATGGCTGGAGATCGCCACCGTAGCGTCGTGAAGCGCCGGTTCCATCTCGATAACGGTCGCCCCGACACGCTCCCACAGCTCGCGCACCTTCGCGAGCGCCACCGGCTGAGCGCCTGACGGCGTGAGCACGACGGTGCGATCCTTGAACAGATCGGGGTGTGCCGCGCTTGCGCCACTTGCTTCGCTGCCGGCGATCGGATGCCCGCCGACGAATCGGTCGCCGAGACCCGCCTGTCGCGCAGCCAGACATACGGGGACCTTGACGCTGGCAACGTCGGTCACGACGCACTGGTCCGGCGCGTGGCGCGCGACCGTCGTGAGCAACTCGACGCATGCGTCGGCAGGCGCCGCCAGCACGACCAGATCGGCCCGCGCCACAGCCGCGCTTGCGTCCTGACTCACCTCGTCTACCGACCCCGACGCCAGCGCCCGGTCCAGGTTGGCGCGCCCGCGACCGACACCGATCACCCATTTCAGAGCGCCGGCGCGCCGCCCCGCCGCTGCCAGCGAGGCGCCGATCAGGCCGGTGCCCAGGATCACCGCGCGGTTTGCGAGCACGGTCATCGGCTTTTCCGTGCTTCTAACACGGCTTCAGCAAGGACTGCCAGGCAGCGTTCATCCTCCTCGGGCGTGCCGAAGGTGATGCGGATCATCTCCGGCATACCGTAGGCGTCCATCGGCCGGACGATGACGCCGCGCCTGAGTATGGCATCGCAGGTTCTGGCGCCCTCGCCCACTTGGACCAGCACGAAATTCGCATGGCTCGGAACGTACTCGAGCCCCAGCGCGACCAGCGCTTCGGCATAGCGCGTCCGCGACCGCCGCGCCATCGCCCTCGACCGCGCGATGTGGCTTTCATCATCGAGAGCCGCCAACGCCGCGATCTGCGCGAGAAGATTGACGCTGAACGGTTGCCGTACGCGTGCGAGCGCATCGGCGATCTGCGGTCTCCCCACGCCGTAACCGATGCGGAGGCCGGCCAGACCGTGGATCTTCGAAAACGTTCGCATCACGACCACGCCCGGGTGGCGGCCCAGATCGGCGAGCGGATCGGCATGGTCGGCATCGTCGACGTACTCCAGGTAGGCCTGATCGACGGCGACGACGACCTCGGGCGGAACCGCCCGGAGAAAGTCCTGCCAAGCCTGACGACCCACGATGGTTCCGGTGGGGTTGTTCGGGCTCGCGATGAACACGATCTTGGTGCGAGCGCCGATGGCGGCCGCCATCGCGATCAGATCGTGATGGTAGGATCGGGCCGCGATCCGAACCGAGCGGCCTCCGGCTGCGCGCGTGACCAGATCGTAGATCAAGAAGGCATCGGCCGACATCACGACTTCGTCTCCGGCGGCGACGAAGGTGCGGACGAGCAGCTCGATGATCTCGTTGGAGCCGTTGCCGAAGACGATCTGCTCGGAACCGACCGCCAGCTTGGCGGCGAGCCTGCGGGTCAGGTCGAACGCGATTCCTTCTGGGTAGCGGTGGATTCGCGGCAGCGCTTCCGCAACCGCGCGCAACGCCGCCGGCGAGGGGCCGAGCGGGTTCTCGTTGGAGGCGAGCTTGATGACACCGGAAAGGCCCAGCTCGCGCTCGACCTCTTCGATGGGCCGCCCCGGCTTGTATGGCGCCAGCCCGAGAATGTGGTCGGGCACCCGCGGACCGGAGGCCACGAGCCTACGCCACCACCGGATAGGACCCGAGCACCTTGGTCGAGATCGCGATCTTCTCGATCTCCGCCAAGGCTCGGGCCAAGCGCCGATCGGACACGTGCCCGGAAACATCGACGAAGAACCGATACTCCCAGGGACGTCCGACCAGCGGCCGGGATTCGATCATCGAGAGGTTCACTTTGTTGTCCGTGAACGGCGCCAGGATGCGGCCGAGAACGCCAACCTCGTCACGCACCGAAATGACCAGGGAAGTGCGATCGCGGCCGCTGGCAGCCATCGATGGGTCGGAGCCAATGACGATGAACCGCGTCACGTTGCCCGGCTCGTCCTGGATTCGGCTGGCGACCGTCCGCAGCCCGTAGATCTCGGCGGCCAGCCGGCTCGCCACGGCCGCGGCACCCGGCTCGGATGCAGCGGTGCGCGCCGCAGCGGCGGTGCTGGTCGCCGCCTCCGGCTCGATGCGCGGAAACCTTTCGGCCAGATAGCGCCGGCATTGGGCCAGCGGTTGCGGGTGGGACACGATGCGCCGGACGGCTGCGGGATCCTCGTCGAGCGCCAGCAAGCAATGATCGACCTTGACCGTGAGCTCCGCGACGATCCCCAGTGAGGTGACGGCGAGCGCATCCAAGGTCGGCGTGACCGCGCCCTCGGTCGTGTTCTCGATCGGCACCACGCCGTAGCGGGCTCGTCCCGCCTCGACCGCCGCAAAGACGTCGGCGATGGCGCCGACGCCCTGGAACTCGGCCGCGTGCCCGAACTGCTTGATCGCCGCCGCGTGCGAGAAGGTTCCCTCGGGGCCGAGGAAAGCGACCGAGATCGGCTGCTGGGCCGCCCGGCACGCCGAAATGATCTCGCGGAAGATGCCCTCGAACGCTTCGCTCGACAGCGGCCCCGGATTCTCGGCACGCACCGCCTCCAGGACCGCGCGCTCGCGTCCGGCATCGAGCACCGCATGCGCGCCGGCGTTCTTCGTTTGTCCGATTCGCAGTGCAACGCGCGCTCGCCGCGAGATCAGGTGGACGAGCTGCCGGTCGATCGCATCGATGTCCTTGCGCAGTTCAGCCAGGGTTTTTCGCGCGCTCAAGCTGGCCGGAGTTGCTAACCGATGGACTTTCGCTTTGCAACAGCGTTGAGAAACGGTTCGGCGAGCGCGAACGCGGCGTCCAAAGCGCCCGCCGCGACCGCAACCGCATCGGTCTGGCCGCGGATCCACACCTGCTGTCGCTTGGCGTATCGGCGCGTCGAACGAGCGATCTCTTCGGCCAAGCACGCGCGCTCGATGGCGCCATCCAGACACAGACCCGCTTCCTTGTAACCGATCGCGGAGAACGCCTTGAGATCGCGCGGATAGCCGCGAGCGCGCAGCTCGGCCAGCTCCTCGACCAAGCCCTGCGCGACCATCTCCGCGGCTCGCCGCGCGATGCGCCGGTGCAACTCGCCCCTCTCGACCGCCACCGCCAACGTCAGCAACTCGAAGCGGCGCTCGGCTAGCCCATGCTCGGTGTGCCAGGCCGAGATCGGCTTGCCCGTGAGCTGCTGCACCTCCAGGGCGCGTACGATGCGGACCCGGTCATGGGGATGAATGCGCCGAGCGGTCGCCGGATCCATGGCCTCCAGCCGTTCGTGCAAAACCCCGGGCCGCAGCACTTCTTCGTCCTCCAAGCGCGTGCGCAGAGCCGGGTCGGCCGGCGGACCGGTGAACAGACCGCGCGTCAAGCAACGGATGTACAAACCCGTGCCCCCGCAAACGATGGCCGGCTTGCCGCGCTCCTCGATCTCGCTCCGCGCGGCCAAGGCCTGCTCCTGCCACCGCGAGGCGTCGTACGACTCGTCCGGATCCGCAACGTCGATCAGATGGTGGCGGATCTCGCGGCGCAGCTCGGGTGACGGCTTCGCCGTACCGATCTCCATGTGGCGATAGACCTGGCGAGAATCGGCCCCGATCACTTCCGCTCCGAACTCGCGCGCCAGAGCCGCCGCCAACTCGGTCTTGCCCGCCGCCGTCGGCCCGACGATGCAGAGCAGCGCCGTGGGCGTAGCGGTGGAGTGTGCAGGCGGGACCGGCGGTCGGCTGGAGATAGTGGCGCTCAACGACCGAACCAGCGCTCGAGCTGGGGCCGGCTCATCACGCGGGCCACCGGGCGGCCATGGGGGCAGCTCGCGGCAAAATCGGCGGTGCTCACCTGCCGCAGTAGATCGCGCATCGCAGGCGCGTCCAGGTCGTCGCCCGCGCGAATCGCCGCGTGGCATGCGACGGTTGCCAGGATGCGCTCGGCCGCCGCATCGCCGGCCTGGCGGGGATCGGTGCGCACCAGATCGGCGATCAGACGCTCGACCAACCCATGCACGTCGGCGCCCACCGCGAGCGCCGGTACCGCACGGACGGCGACCTCTTCATCCCCGAACGGTTCGATCTCCCAGCCGAGCCTGGCCAGCTCGGCACTGCTGCCACCGACGCGCTCGACGCCGACGTCGCCCACCGCGACGGTGGCCGGTGTGAGCAAGCGCTGGCTCTCGACCGCGCCGCCCGCATAGGCGGTCTTGAGACGCTCGAACAGAATCCGCTCGTGGGCCGCATGCTGGTCGACGAGCACGAGCTCGTCTCCCGCCTGACAGACGATGTAGCCGCGAAAGATCTGGCCGAGCACCTTGACACCGTCGCCCGCCACCGCCGGCGCCAGCGCGAGCTGAACCGGATGCTGCGCGAGCTGCGGGGTCAGCAGGCGCGGCCCGGGCACGTAGCCCGGCGGCGCGCCGTCCGCGACGGCCTCGTCCGCCTGAGGCGGCGACGCCACCACCGCGGCGCGCATCGACTCGCCGCGCGCACGGGCCCTCAGCAGATCGTCCTCACCCAAACCCCAGCGCCCCAAGGGGCTGGCCGCGCCGCGCAGCGTGTCGCGGAGCGACTCGGCAACGAAGCGCTGCACCTGCTCGGGCTCGGCGAACCGAACCTCGGTCTTGGCCGGGTGAACGTTGACATCAACGCGTGCCGGATCGATCGACAAGAACAAAACGACCGCCGGAAATCTCCCGTTGAGCAGATAGGTCCGGTAGCCGTCGATGACCGCGCGAAACAGCAGGCGATCGTGCACCAGACGGTCGTTAACGAAGAGCGACACCCGGCGCGGCGTGCCGAAAGAGACGCCAGCGGGCGAGAGCGCACCGCCGATCTCCATCCCCGCGTAGCGCGTGTGCAGCTCCACCATGGTCGCGCCGAGGTCGCGCCCGAGCACCTGGCGAATGCGCGTCTTGAGGTCGGCGACCGGGGGCAGGTCGAAGGACAGCTTGCCGTTGCGCGAGACTCGCACGTGCGTGGCTGGATGCACCAACGCGAAGCGGCGCACCGTCTCCGCCGCCAATGAGTACTCGGCGGCCGGCGTCTTGAGGAACTTGCGGCGCGCCGGCACGCTCTCAAACAGCTCCGAGATCGTCACCCGGGTTCCCGGCCGGGTTCCGGCGCTGGTCACCTCGAGCACCTGTCCGTCCTTCACCTGGATCCGCGCGCCGGCATCGGTGCCGCCGGGGCGGCTGACCAGCTCGAGGCGGCTGACGGCCCCGATGCTGGCGAGCGCCTCACCGCGAAAACCGAACGAACGGACCCGGCGGAGGTCGTCCAGCTCGCGGAGCTTGCTGGTCGCGTGCGGCGTCACCGCCAAACGCAGGTCTTCGCCGTGGATGCCGTGGCCGTCGTCGGTGACCACGATCCGGCCTCCGGCGTCATCGTCGAAATCGATCTCGATGCGCCGTGCGCCGGCGTCCATCGCGTTCTCGATCAGTTCCTTGACGATCGCGGCCGGCCGCTCCGCCACTTCTCCAGCGGCGATCCCGGAGACCACCGATTCGGAGAGGACGCGAATGCGCTCAGCCGAGGATGAGGTCATCGCGTTTGGTCGCGAGCTTGGCCCGCACGGTCTGCGCCAGATCGTTGTAGCCGGCATGCCCCGCCAGCGCGCGAGTCATGCGTTTGCCGGCTTCCACTCCCGGCTGGTCCAACGCATTGACGCCGAGCAGGCCTGCCATCACCAACGTCTGCACGGCGAACAGGTGGAACAACTGACCGAGCGTCGCGTCGTCGACCCGCTGCAGAGCAATTACGCTGGTCAACCGTCCATCCTCGCCGAGGGCCAGCTCCGTGGCGCGCTGTTCTATGTTAAGCAACTCCCCGAGCGAGTGACCCGCGAGATAGCTCAGGGACTCGTGATCGCTGTAGCCGGCCGGAATCGAGAGGTCGCCCGTGTGTCGCTCGACGCGCAGGAAGGTCACGACCTTGTCGCGTGGGCCTTCCATGTAGAGTTGCGCCTGCGAGTGTTGATCGGTCGCTCCCAGCGCGCGAACGGGAGTCTGGCCGACCTCCGCCAAGCTGCCGTCGAGCCGGCGGCGCTTGCCGAGACTCTCGGCCCACAGCTGTCCATACCATTCGGCCAGGCGCATGAGGCCGTCGCAATACGGCATCAGTACATGGATGGCGGCGCCACGGCAGGTGTAGGCCAGGTAGAGAAGCGCGGCGTGTAGCGCCGCCGGATTGGTCCACACATCGGCCACGCTGGTGCGCACGTCCATCGAGCGCGCCCCCGCGGCGAGCGCAGCGATGTCGAAACCGGCGGCGGCAATCGGCAGCAGGCCGACCGCCGAGAGCACCGAGAAACGCCCGCCCACGCCGTCGGGAACGGCGAGCGTGCGGAATCCTTCCTGGTTCGCGATCGCCCGCAGCGCCCCGCGTTGCGCGTCGGTGGTGACGATAACGCGTTCGCGGATCCCCTTGGGCCCGAACGCGCCCACCAGGCGATCCCGGGCGACGAGGAACTGGGCCAGGGTCTCGGCCGTGTCTCCGGACTTCGAGATGACGTTGAAAGCGGTACGTTCGAGGTCCACAGACTCGAGCAGACGCGAAATCGTGGCCGGATCGAGGTTGTCGAGCACCGCGACCCGAAGCCCGTCGCGCGGGGCCGTCAGCGCTTCGGTTACCGCTCTGGTTCCCAGTGCCGACCCACCGATGCCGAGCACCACCAAGGTTGAGAACCGCGCGCGCAACTCGGCGGCCAGGGTCTCGACCTCGGTGTGCAGGCGTTCGTCGTAGGGAAGGCTGCAGAACGGCAGGTCGCCACGGCGGCGCTGGGCCGCCAGCTCACGCACGATACCGGCGACCCGGTCGGCGATGCCATCGACGTCCCGGCGGCGCAGACCTGCAGCGCCGGCCATGTGTTCGAAGAAGCCGTTGACGTCCAGGGCGACGGGTACGACCGTCTCGGCTGCCGACACCGCGCCCGCACTACCAGCGCCGGGGGCGATTTACAATTCCGCCGACCGCGGCAGCTGCGCTCCGATGTGATCCGATTTGAAGCGATCGCGCCGCCGTGTTAGCTACACCGTTGGTGGCACGAATCTGCGACATCTGTGGCAAGCGGCGCGGCGTCGGCAACACCGTCTCCCACGCCAACAACAAGACCAAACGCACCTGGCAGCCGAATCTTCAAAGGGTCCGTGCCGTCGTCGGCAAGGCCCACCGCCGGCTGCGAGTGTGTACGCGTTGCATCCGCTCGGGTAAGGTCACCAAAGCGGCCTAGCCGATCGCGATCAGGTCGATCTCGAGCAGCGCGCCCTTGGGCAGCGCGGCGACCTGTACCGTCGCGCGCGCCGGGTACGGTTCGCGAAACTTCTTGGCGTAGATCCCGTTCAACTCGCCGAAGTTAGCCAGATCGGTCAGGTACACGGTCACTTTGACCACATTGCCGAAGCCCATTCCCGCCGCCAGCAGAATCGCCTCCAGGTTCGCCAGCACGCGTTCGGCCTGCTTGTCGAAACCACCGGCGACCAGGGCCCCGGTAGCCGGATCGAGCGGGATCTGCCCCGAACAGAAGAGCCAGCGACCGGCTCGCACCGCTTGCGAGTAGGGCCCCAGTGCCTCGGGGGCCGAATCGGTGCGTATCGCGTCGTGCTCACCGTGGGACATGCTCAGCTCCGTAGCCGCCGGATCTCGCGGATTCCCGGTACGCGTCGCAGATTCCGCGTGACCCGTTCGAGGTCCTCCGCCGTCAGCAAGGTCATCTCGAAGACGTTGTGCGCCGTCCCTTCGGCGGTCGTCCGCACGTAGGCCCGGTCGATGTTGATGCCGGCGGATGCGATCGCCTGGCTCATCCCGGCCAGCAGGCCAGGCCGGTCGCGCGAGGTCACTTCCAGGCGCACGCGCCGCGGCGCTTTCGCGCCTCGCTCCCATTCGACCTCGACGCGACGTTCCGCGTCCGTTCCGACCAGGCGCTCGCAGGTCGCGGCGTGAACGGTCACGCCGCGACCGCGGGTCAGAAAACCGACGATTTCCTCGCCGGGCAGGGGTTGGCAACACTGGCCGAAGCGGACCATGAAATCGTCGCCGCCTTTGAGGAGCACCCCCTCTCCCTTCTTCGAGCGTCCCTCGAGCAAGCCGAACAACGCGCGAAGACCCGTGCGGCGCTGTGGCGCCTCGGTCGCGACACCCGGCAGCAGGAAGTCGACGATCTGTTTGGTGCGAACCCGGCCGTAGCCGACGGCCTCGAGCAAGGATTCCTCGTCCTCGCGCTCGAAGTGGCGTAGCAGGTCGGCCATGCGGCCTTCGCGACGCAGCCGGGGCAGATCGAGGTGAAAGCGGTTCAAATCACGCTCGATGAGAACTCGGCCAAGCGCCACCGATTTGGTCTTCTCCTCGTGCTTCACCCACGCCACGATGCGCTCACGCGCCCTGGGCGTGTGCACGAACTTGAGCCATTCGCGCGTCGGCTTGGCATCTTCGGTCGTAATGACCTCGACCGTGTCGCCTGCCTCGGGCTGATAGCGCAACGCCACCAGTTGGCCGTTCACGCGCCCGGCAGCGCAGTGGTTGCCGACCTCGGAGTGAATCAGGTAAGCGAAATCGACGACCGTGGCACCCTTCGGCAGGGTCTTCTGCTCGCCCCGGGGCGTGAACACGACCACCTCCTCGTCGAACAGATCCTCCTTGACCGTGCGTAGATAGGTTTCCGGATCGTCGAGGTGCTGCTGCCACTCGAGCAACTGCTGCAGCCAGTCGAAACGGTCGGCTTCGGCGGCGCCGTCGCTCTTGGCCGATTTGTATTTCCAGTGGGCGGCGATGCCGAACTCTGCCACGCGGTGCATGTCGCGCGTGCGGATCTGCACCTCCATGCGCTCGCCGTACGGCCCAATCACGGTGGTATGCACCGACTGGTACATGTTGGACTTGGGTAGCGCGACGTAGTCGCGGAAGCGGCCCGGAACCGGCCGCCAGTTCGTGTGCACGAGGCCGAGCGCGTCGTAGCACTCACGGATCGTGTCGACGAGCACGCGAAAAGCGACGACGTCGTAGACGTCGTCGTAGTGGAGGCCCTGCTCGCGCATCTTGCGGTAGATCGAATACGCGCTCTTGGACCGGCCGCTGACCTCGGCCTCGATGCCGCCCTCCCGCATCCGCTTGACCAACAGGTTGCACACCTCGCGGATGTAGCCCTCGCGTTGCAGCCGGCGCAGCGCGAGCCGCTCGCGAATCTCCCGATGCTCGTCCGCGTTCAGCAGCCGGAACGTGGCCTCCTCGAACTCCGACTTGAGCCAGTTGATCCCGAGGCGGTGGGCCAACGGCGCGTAGATGTCGCGGGTTTGCTGCGCGATCCGCAGGCGCTTGTCCTCGGGAAGATGATCGATGGTGCGCAGGTTGTGGGCTCGGTCCGCGAGCTTGACGAACAGCACGCGGATGTCGCGTGCGCTGGCCAGGAACATCTTGCTGATGGTCTGGGCTTCGGCCTGCTCGCGACTGGTCGCCTCCAGCTGGCTGATCTTGGTGACGCCGTCCACCAGGCTCGCGACCTCCGCCCCGAACCTGGCGTCGATCTGTTCGATCGTCGTCAACGTATCCTCGACCGTGTCGTGGAGGAGCCCGGTCACCACCGTGGGCACGTCCAGGCGCATGTCCGCGATGATTCCGGCCACGGCCAGCGGATGCGTCAGGTAGGGCTCGCCCGACATCCGCGTCTGGTCGCGGTGGACTTTGGCCGAGAACTCGTAAGCGCTGTTCACCATCCCCACGTCGGCCGCGGGGTTATAACCCTGGATCCTGTTGACGAGCTCGCCGAGGGTCACGTGTGGTGGTCGAACGCCTGCACGATTCGACGCTGCTCCTCCGTCGCGACGCGGCCCAGTCGCGCACGTTCGGCGCGCACGATGGAGAGGAACGTGTCGAGGGCCGCGCCCAGGTCTTCGTTGACGATGAGATAGTCGTAGCCCGGCAACGCCTGCACCTCCCGGCAGGCATTGGTCAGCCGTTTGCGCACGGTCGCGGGACCGTCGGTGCCTCGGCCTCGCAGCCGGCGCTCGAGCTGCTGCGGCGAGGGCGGGAGCAGGAAGACCGAGACGGCCTGCGCATAGGCGGCCTTGATCTGCCGTGCCCCCTGCACGTCGATGTCCAGCAGCAGATCACGACCGGCCGCAATCACGGCGTCGATGGTGTCGCGTCGGGTGCCGTAACGGTGAGCGTGCACCTCGGCCCACTCGGCGAACTCTCCGCGCGCGTTCATCTCGTCGAACCGTTGCTCGCTGACGAACCGGTAGTCCACACCGTCGGCCTCGCCGCCGCGCGGCGCGCGCGTCGTCACGGACACCGAGATCTCGATGCCCTCCAGCTTGGCGAGCGCCGGCGCGCAGATGCTGGTCTTGCCCGCGCCCGACGGCCCGGAAACGATGAACAGGCACCCGCTACGCGGGACTTCTCGGCCAGCGACCTGCACGGCTTCCTACTCCACGTTCTGCACTTGCTCGCGCAGTTTTTCCACCTCCGCCTTGGCCTCGAGCGTCAGTCGCGTCATTTCGAGATCGCCCGCCTTGGCGCCGACGGTATTGAACTCGCGACCGATCTCCTGGAGCAAGAACTCGATGCGCTTGCCGGCCGGCTCTTGGGCGGCGAGCAGGTCGCGCAGGCTCGTGAGGTGACTGTCGATACGGACGAGCTCCTCGGTGACGTCGCAGCGGTCGGCCAGAATCGCCGCTTCTTGCGCGATCCGGCCGGGCTCGAGCGAACGCTGCGTCAACAGCGCTCCGAGCCGACGCTCCAACCGCTCCTGGAACGCCGGGACCAGATCGCGCGCGCGTTTGCGCATCTGTTGCTGCAAAGCCGAAAGGGCGCGGCCACGGCCCGTCATGTCCCGTTTGAGGTGAAGCCCCTCGCGCTCCCGCTCACGCGTGTGCAGGGCCAGCGCACTGGCCAGCAGCTTGCGAACCAGAGGTAGCTCCGCGGTCGGATCGGACGGCGGCGACTCGCTTTGGAACAGCTCGTTGCGACCCTGCAGCAAGGCCAGGTCGACGTCGCCGCCGAGGTCGAGCTCACGCTTGAGCTGCCGCCAGGCCTTGACGTAGGCAGCGGCGAAGTCCCGTTGCAGGGCCACGTCCCTACCTCGGGAGGCCACCGCTCGGCCAACGTAGACCTCCGCCCTTCCGCGCCCGATCGATTCCGCAACGACCTTGCGCATCGCGGCCTCGGAGGCTCCGTACTCCCGCGGCGCGTTGATGCGAATGTCGAGGTGGCGGTGATTGAGGCTGCGGATCTCGACGGTGATCTGCACGTCGCCGGCCCGCCCCTGGGCGGCGCCGAATCCGGTCATGCTCTTCATGGGTTCACTCTAACACGCCGGAGTCGCGCCCGTGAGGCTCCCCCGCCCTTCGTAGCCCTGCACGAGCGCGAGCCACGCGCTTTCGTCCAGGTCCACGTTCCGCTGGCGGCAAAGCTTGGTCAATGAACGCCACAGGCGCGCGAGCCCCCGCCGGCCCAGCTCGACACGGTCAGGCCGCGAGATCTGAGCACGATCGAAATCGATCACCACCGGCCGGCCATCGCCCGCAATCAACACGTTGTGGCCCGTGATGTCGCCGTGATAGACGCCCGAGCGATGCAGCGAACGCACCGCCGCGCCGGTGCGGCGGAGCAAGCCCGCGCGCTCCTCGGCAGCGACACGCTCGTACGCGTCAATCAGGGCCACCGCGCGCTCGATCCCCTCCGTGACGATCGCGCCGCGATAAAATGGTCCCACCTCTTCGATGCAGGCCGCGATCACGCGCGGGACGGCGCATCCGGCGGCACGCGCGGCCTCGGTCGCGATCAGTTCGCGCAACGGGCGCTCCGGCCGAAGCAGGTATAAGTCGGTAACGACCCGACTCATCCAACCGCCGCGCAGGTAGCTCCGCACGTAGACCGTCTTGCCACCGGCGAGCACCACGCGGCGAGTGCCACCGCGGCCGCCTTCGACGACCGATCCTTGGTCACGGGCAAGCGAGGGTCGATCGAGCAGCCCGACCATCTCCTCCATTTCGATGCGGGAGGCGACGATGCGGAGCCAACCGCGGTCGTGCACGGCATAGCCGGCCGGCAGGCGGTGGCGCACGATGCTGGAAATCTCCTGTCGCTATTCGAGCGGACGAGCCTCGCTGGTGAGCATGACGGGGATGTCGTCTTCGATCGGGTAGCGCAGCTTGCACGCCTGGCAGTCCAGCCCGCTGGCGTCGGGCGCGAGCACGAGCGTTCCCTTGCACTTGGGGCAGACCAGCATCGCGAGCAGATCTTCACTGATGGCCATGCGTTCCTCCGTGACTCAGCGCCCGACGAGCGTACGCAGCCACTCGACCTGACGTCGCAAGCCATCGCGCAACGCGACCTTGGGAGTAAAACCGAGCGCGCTACGCGCGGCCGAGGTATCCGCGGCCGTGTGCCCCACGTCCCCTTTTTGCCCGGCCAGACGTTCGACACGAGGCTCGCGGCCTATCAGTTCCCCCAGCGTCGCGATCGTCTCGTTGATGGTCGTGCGGCTGCCGCCGCCGATGTTGAACACCTCGCCGGCGGCGGCGCTCTGAGCCGCCGCGAGATTGGCGGCGACGATGTCGTCGACGTAGGTGAAATCGCGCGACTGCGAGCCGTCGCCGTACAGGGTAATGCACTCGTCCTCGAGCACCGCGCGCGCGAAGCGGTGGAGCGCCATGTCGGGCCGCTGGCGCGGGCCGTAGACGGTGAAGTAGCGCAACGACACGGTCGGGATTCCGTAGTTTTTCCAGTAGAGCCAGGTCAGATGCTCGCCGGCGAGCTTGGTCACGCCGTACGGCGACACCGGCTTGGGAACGCTCGTCTCGCGCATCGGTAGATCGTCGGTATCGCCGTAGATCGAGGATGAGGAGGCGTAGACGAACTTCTTCACGCGCTGGGTGCGGCAGGCCTCGAGCAGCCTCTGCGTCGCATAGACGTTGTTGTCGCTGTAGATTTTGAAGTCCTCGCCCCAACTGGCGCGCACGCCGGCTTGAGCGGCCTGGTGAAACACCCAATCGATCCCTTCGAGCAATGATCCGAGGTCGGCGTCGACCACGCTGGCCTCGATGAAGCGATACCCGCCGCAACCCTTCGCCTTGACCAGGTTCGCCTGCTTGGTCACACGCGGGTAGTAGTCGAGAAAGCAATCGACCCCGGTCACTTCGTGACCGGCCGCCAGCAGCGCCTCGCTCAGAGTCGAGCCGACGAATCCGGCGGCACCGGTAACCAAGACCTTCATGACAGTGTTTTCTCCGCCGGCGCTGCGGCACATCCGCCGGCTGCTCTCGAATCCTGCGGCCGCCGATGATGATCGCCACGCTCGCGTGGGTCAAGTTTGCAGATCCGCTCGAGCAGTTCGGAACCACCGGCCACGTCGGCCTCGACGCGCAATGCGAGCAAGCGGCCCTCACCTGCAGCAAAGCTCCGCAGCTTGACCAGATCCTTCTCCGTGGTCACCAGCAGATCCTCGGCGCTCGCGGCACGCGCGATGCGGGCCCAGTCGGCCGGCCGGTAGCGATGGTGGTCGGAGAAGCGCAGCTCTCGACGAACCCGCGCGCCCAGCTCGCGGAGCGTGGCGAAGAACCTTTCGGGACGGGCAATCCCGGCCGCAGCCACCACCGTCCGGCCACGCAGCAGGTCGGCGGGCCGCGGCGTTTCCCAGACCTGGCCGACCAAGCCCACGGCGCGTCGCACGAGCCGCAGGCCGCTACCTCCGGCTTCGGTTTCGCGCAGCACCAGATCCGCCCGCCGCAGCCGGTTGGGATGCTCGCGCAGGGGACCCGCCGGCAGCACCCTGGCCAGCTCGTCCTGAGCCGGCAGCAGAACCAGATCGAGATCGCGATGAAGTCCGAGATGCTGAAACCCGTCGTCCAGAAGGATCAGATCCGCCGCCAGCTCACCCACGGCCAGCCGGCAGGCCAGCGCTCGATCGGGAGCCGTCACGACCGGACACCCGGTGCGCAGCGCCGTCAGGAGCGCCTCATCCGCGACGTGCCGGTCGGCGTCCTCCGGAAGCCACCCCTCGGGCCCAGCCACCACGTGCCGAAACGCGACCGCGGTGCTCGTGCCGCGCTCTCGTGCGGCGATCAACGGATGCGCAGGCGTGGAGATGACACACGGCTCCGATCCACGGGCCCCATAGCCGCGACCGACCACCACCGGCCGCCGCCCACCTGCACGGAGTCGCCCGGCCAGCCAGATCACCAGCGGAGTCTTGCCGGTGCCACCGACGCTCAGGTTGCCGATGCTGACCACCGGGACCCCGACCCGGGTCCGCCGCAGCAGGCCGCGTTCGTACATCTCGAGCCGGATCGCCGAAGCGCCACGCAGAGCCCACGAAGCGGGGACCAACAGCGCTCGGGACAGCCGCCAGTGCGGCTGGTCGGAATACCACAACCGTTCCACGAACAGGCCGATCGGGTCGCTCATGCAGGCAGCAACTCCCCGATCACCCGCATCGTACGATCGAGCGAGCCGCACGCTCGTTCGACGGCCTCGCGCGCGGCTCGCCCCACGCGCTGCGCCTCGTCGCGGTCCTCGACCCATCTACGCCAGGTCGCGGCCAATCCGTCCGAGTCCTCGACCACCTCCAGCGCACCCTGTGCGGACAGCGTCTCGGCTTGCTCGCGGACGTTCTCCAGATACGGACCGGTCACGACCGGCAATCCGAACGCGGCCGGCTCCAGCAGGTTGTGGCCTCCCAGGGGCACCAGGCTGCCGCCGACGTAGGCGGCTCGCGCCGACTTCATGAAGCCTCGAGCCTCGCCCGTGCGGTCCACGATCAACACTTGCCAGTCCCGCGCGTTCGCGACGCCTGCCGACCAGAGCGCCACCCGAAACCCGAGCCGGGCCGCTAGCTCACGGGCCTGCCCGGCGCGCTCGGGATGCCGCGGCAACAGCACCAGACGCGCGTCGACCTGCAACGCGCGCAGGCACTCGAGCGCTCGCAGCACCGGTTCCTCCTCCCCCTCGCGCGTGGATATTGCGACGATCACCGGGGGTCCGTCTTGGGCATCGGCGAGCAGGTCGGGCGTGGCCGCCATCTGTTCGAGACTCATGGCCTCGAGCTTCAGATCGCCCGTCGTGTGGATCGCTTCGGGCTTCGCGCCCAGGTTCAGCAATCGACGACGGGACTCCTCATCCCGCGCGCAGATGCGAGCCACGCTGGCCAGCGCGGCGCCCACCAGCGGCGCGATCAAGCGGTAGCGCGGATACGATCTGGCCGAGATTCGCGCGTTGACCATCGCCGTCGGAATCCCGCGCCGCGCCAGTTCGAGCAGAAGCACCGGCCAGATCTCGGTCTCCACGAACACGAAGAGCACGGGCCGGATCCGATCGAGGAGTCGACGGATGATCGCGCGAGAATCCAGCGGAAAGTAGCGCACCTCATCGGCCGGGAAGGTTGCGGCCAACTCGCGCCCGGTGGCGGTATTGCAGGTCACCAGCAGATGGATCGGCGGCCCAACCGCGCGCAACCGTAGCAGAAGCGGCCGCACGGCCGCCAACTCTCCGAGCGATGCGGCGTGAACCCAGACCGTGCGACCGACGCGCGGCGCCTCCGGCCACCGGCCCAGCCGCTCCTCCCAGGCGACGTTGTGCGTCGAACGGCCGGGCACCACGAGCCACGCGGCCAGAGCGGCGCGACCGAGGCCGGTCGCCAACCGGTACAGCCAAAGCTCGGCGGTCGCGAGCGCCCCCAACGTCGGCGTGCCGCTCACCGGTCCTCCGGCGTCCTACCCACGACTCGGTCGGCGGCGTTGCAAGCCGCCACCAGCCGACGCTCGAGCTCCGCGCGCAACCGCTCGCGGTCCGGACGCGAGCCGTCCCCGGTGGCAACCACGAGCGGCTCGCCCACCACGCACGCCACCCGGGCGCCCGGCAGCGGCAGCATCAACCGGTCCCAGCTCCGCAGCCGCACGCTACGGCTTGCGCTGAAAGCGAGCGGACACAGCGGCGCGCCCGCGATCATGGCCAACTCGACCGCACCCGGCTTGGCCACACCGGCAGGACCGCGCGGGCCATCCGGCGCTAGCGCGACGTTGCTGCCGCCGCGCAGAGCGCGCGCGAGGTGCAGCGTCCCGGCAACGGCGCCCCGCGAGGAAGAGCCCCGCACGCAACGGATGCCGAAGCGTTCCAGCGCGTGCGAAACGATCTGCCCATCGCGGTGCGGACTGTTCATGATCCACACCTTGGCGCCGCAGTCGGCGGCGTGGCGTTGCAGAAACGGCAGCATCAGCGACCTGCCGTGCCAGAACACCAGGACGAACGGCCGTCCCGCGCGCCAGGCCTCCAGCAAGGCCTGCAAGCCGACGACCTGGAAGCGAATCGTCCATCGCAGCAGCCAGAGCGCCACCCACAGCGCAAAACCGGCCACGGGAATCTCCAGCCGCCGGTACCAACGGCCGTGGCGCACCGACCGTACGATGCCTCGACGCTCAGGCGGCTCGGTCATCGTGCGAGACGGCCTTGTCATCGAACTGTAGGTCGTGGAGGTGCCGGTACAGCGCCCCGCCAGCGAGCAACTCTTCGTGCGTGCCCTGTTCGACGACGCGCCCATCGTCGACGACCGCGATCCGCGTGGCGCGGCGAACCGTCGACAGCCGATGGGCGATCACCAAGGTCGTGCGGCCCTGCATCAGTCGTTCGATCGCGTCCTGCACGAGACGTTCAGAGCGCGCATCCAGCGAGCTGGTGGCTTCGTCGAGGATGAGGATCGGCGCGTCTTTCAACAACGCGCGGGCGATCGCGATCCGCTGGCGCTGTCCGGCCGACAGTTGGACGCCCATCTCACCGACGACCGTGTCGTAGCCTGCCGGCAGCTCGACGATGAATTCGTGGGCGTGGGCGGCCATCGCGGCTTGACGCAGCCGGGTCTCGTCCGCGTCCTCGCGCCCGTAGGCGATGTTGTTGCGAATCGTATCGTTGAACAAGAACGTAATCTGAGGGACCACGGCGATCTGGGCGCGGAGCGAGCCGACGTCGATCCGCGTGAGCGGAATCCCATCGAACGTGATCTGGCCGGTGTCGATCTCGTAGAAGCGTGGGATCAGGTCGGCGATCGTGCTCTTGCCTCCTCCACTTGGCCCAACCAGCGCGACGACCTCGCCGGCGCGTAGCTCGAGATCCACGCCCTTGAGCGCCGCCGCGCGGCCGTACGAGAAGCCGACGTCTTGCAGGCGGATCTCCTCTCGGAAGCCGTCCACGCTCACACCACCGCGCGTGGACTCCTCGACCGGCTCATCGAGCAACTCGAAGATCCGTTCGGCCGCACCCAGACCTGTCTGTACGAGGTTGTTGGTGCGCACCAGCTTCTTGAACGGCTCGTAGAGTAAGGCGACGGCGGTCAGAAACGCGATCAGACTGCCCGCGGTGCGCTCCCCACCGACCACCGACCCGCTGCCGAACCCGACGATCGCCGCCACCGCGATCGCGGAGGCGATTTCGGTCAATGGCGCAGTGACGGCCTTGATCCAGGCGGCCCGGAGATAGGTCGCGAGCAGGCGCCGGTTCTCGCGTTCGAAACGGGATTTTTCGTACGCCTCCATCCCGAACGCCTTGACGATTCGGTTGCCCATCACCGTCTCCTGCAACAGGGAGGACAGATCGCCCAGGGAGGCCAAGCCAGCGTGGCTCAACGCGCGTAGCTTGCGGGAAAGACGCTGCAGCGGCACGACCACCGCCGGAAAGACGACGAAGGCGATCACCGCGAGCGCGACGTCCAGATAGAAGGCGACCGCCACCAGGACCAAGACGCTGGTGGCATCCCGCAGCATGGCGGCCGCGCCTTCCGTCAACGCTTGCCGAAGCGCCAGCACATCGGTCGTCATCCGCGAAACGATCGCCCCGCTGCTCGCGCGCTCGAAATATCCGACGGGGAGATGCTGAATCCGATCGTTGAGCTGACGCCGCAGGTCGAACACGATCCGCTGACCGACGTACTCGCCCAGGTAGGCATGGCCGAAGTCCATCAGCGCCCGGACGGAGAACGTTGCCAGGATCAGAGCTGGCAGCCAGCGCAGCGCATGCGCGTCCGCGCGCGTGAGCACGTCGTCGACGAGACCACGCACCAGGTAGGGAACCACGCCTGAGCTCGCGCTGTAGCCGAGCATGCACGCGACCGTAGCCGCGAAGTGCGGCCAGAGATACGGCCGCAAATACTGCAGGAGCCGACCGAACGTCCGTCGTCGGTTCACGGCAGCATCTCCAGAACCAGACGCGCGGCGCGCGCGGCGGCACCGGGCCGGACCACGAGCGGGCGTAGGTCGGCCAGGCGCGCCTGGATGCGCGCGCGCTGCGGCTCGGAGTCCAGTTGAGCCGCCAGCTCTTCGGCGAGCCGTCGCGGCGTAAAGCGCCCCTGGATCAGCTCGGGAACCACACGTTCACCCAACACGATGTTCGGCATCGCGATGAACGGCACGCGCACCAGCGCACGCGCGAGCAGGTAGGAGGCAGCGGCCATGCGGTAACCGACCACCATGGGCCGTCCGAGGAGCGCGCACTCGAGGGTCGCCGTTCCCGAGGTCACCGCCGCGACGTCGCACGCAGCCACGAGATTGTAGGTGTCGTCTTCCACCACGGCTGCCGCCAGTCCCGCAGCCGCGACCTGCGAACGCAGCACCGCAGCGTCGAAACCCGGCGCGCAGGCGATCGCGTAGGCCGCGCGCGGGCCGAGACGGCGAGCGGCGGCCAGCATGACCGGCAGGTGGTCGGCCACCGTCCGCCTGCGGCTGCCCGGCAGCAGCACGACGAGCGGACCTTCGGGCAGTAACCCATAGCGGGCGCGAGTTTCGACACGCGAACGCGTCGCAGCCACTTCCTCGGCGACGGGATGCCCGACGAAGTGGGCATCGACCCCGTGGCGCCGGTACAGATCCTCCTCGAACGCGAACAGCACGATCATGCGGTCTACGCGGGCGCGGATCTTCGCGATCCGCCCTCGCCGCCATGCCCACACCTGCGGACCCACGAAATAGACCACGCGTACGCCCGCCCGACGGGCGGCACGCGCCAGTCTCAGGTTGAAATCGGGAAAGTCGACGAGCACGAGCAACTCGGGTGGCTCGTGCCCTCGCAGTTGCGCGGCGAGCTCTCGATAGCAGCGCACGACTCGGCTGAAGCCAGCGGCCAACTCGGTGACCCCCATCACCGAGAGATCCGCGATGTCGATTTGCGTGCGTACCCCAGCCGCGCGCATCGCGGGCCCGCCCGCTCCGTACAGAGAAAGCGACGCCTCGCCGGCGAGCAGCGCGCGAGCCAGACGGGCGGCAAGCGCGTCGCCCGAGGGCTCGCCCGCCACCATCATTACCCGGTGAGTCACGGGGCTAAGGATGCTCCATCGCCGCGCAGATGCGGTCGGCGAGCTCGAGCGCGACGAGCGCCTGCTGCGGGCCGACCAGCGGCTCGGCCCCCGAACGCACGCAACGCACGAAGTCCGCGACCTGCAAGCCGAGCGGGTCGGATTCTCCGAAGCTTCGCCGCTCCACGGCGATCCCGGCCATGGGAGCCGACGGGTCGAAGGTCGTCGCCTCCGCTCTGCGGCGCGCGATCAGTGCGGCCGAGGCGTCGAAGTCCAACGACACGTACGCGTCGGGCTGGAAAACCCTCAACCGCCTTTCGCGCTTGAGAGACACTCGGCTCGCCGTCACGTTGGCGACGCAACCGCGACGGAAGCGCAGTCGCGCATTGGCGATGTCGACCTGGCCACTGAGGACCGGGACACCCACCGCCTCGACTCCGACCACGTCGTCGTCCGACAGGAAAGCGATCAGATCGAGATCGTGGATCATCACGTCGTGGACGACATCGGTGTCCGTCCCTCGGCCCGCGAACGGCGCGAGCCGATGCGCCTCGATGAAGCGCGGCGCGGTAATGGCGCGATGGATCTCGTCGAACACCGGATTGAAGCGCTCCAGGTGACCGACCTGGACGAGCACGCCGGCGCGCGCGGCGGCGTCCACCAACCGTTCGGCCGAGGCGCGGTCCGCGGCGAGAGGTTTCTCGATCAGCAGATGCACACCCGCGCCCACGACTCGCAGTCCGACCTCGGCGTGGAGCGCGGTGGGCACCGCGACGCTCGCCATGTCGATCCGGGCGAGGAGGTCTTCGGGCGAATCAGCGGCCCGGCAGCCGAGCTCCGCGGCCACGGCCTCGGCACGAGCGCGGTCGACATCGTAGACGCCGACGAGCTCTACCTCCTCCAGCCGCGCGTACTTGCGCGCGTGAAGTGTGCCGAGATGACCGACGCCGATCACCCCGGCGCGTACGGGTCTGGCCTCAGACACCGGCGGCCTCACCCTCGGGATCGCAGCCGAGAACGGAAACGCCACGCTGCGTCGCGATCGCCGCGAGTCGGTCGCGTTCGAGCAGAATCGCCGCATCCGCCTGGATCGCCAAGACGCTCGCGCCTGACTCAGTCATCGACTCGAGGGTGCCGGGCCCGACCGCCGGCGCATCGAAGCGGAGGTCTTGGCCGGGTTTCGCCATCTTGACCACCACCGCTCCGCCACGACTGTACCGCCCGGCGCGACGGATCGCTTCATCGGTCCCTTCGATCGCCTCGATGGCGAGGACCACTCCTTCCTCCACGACCACTCCCTGCCCCACGTCGAGCCGGCCGAGCGCGGCGAGCACCCTGCAGCCCAAACGAACGTCGGCGATCGCGCGCTTGGTCGGACGAGGCCCGGCGATCAAACCGGAGCGAGCCACGATGTGCTCGAGAAGGCTCGTCGAAGCAACGATCTCGATCCCCTCGCTCTGCAATTCGTCGGCGAGTGCTCGCAGCAAGGCATCGTCGCCCCGGCCGGCCGCTTTGGCGAGCAGCTTGAGCGCTCGCACGTCCGGGCGAATGGCTCTGAGCGAACCGGCCTTGTCGATGCCGCCGGCCATGACCGCTCGCTCGACGCCGGCGCGCTTGAGCGCACGGATCATCTTGCCCACCTGTCCGACGCGCACCCAGACGAGCTCGTCGACCTCCCCCGCAATTCCTTCCGGAGTTTCCCCGACATGGGCGACGGCGGTGACACGGAAGCCGCGCGCGCGCGCCTCTCGGGCAAACTCCAGCGGGAAGGTTCCGTTGCCCGCGATCAGGCCGATGCTGTTCACCGCGGTGCCCGTCGCTGCTAACGGCAAACGCCGCGCTTCGACGCCCGAATGAAGGCTACCATCCGGCCCACCTCCGGCGAAGCCGACGCCTCGTCCTTCAACCGGTCCAAAGCGTCGGCGAGGCTGAGCCCGGATTGGAACAGGACACGATACGCGCCCCGGATGCGCCGGATGACCTCGGCGCCGTATCCCTGTCGCCGCAGGCCCACCAGGTTCAATCCGTGAAGCTGCGCGCGATCGCCGACCGCCATGCAGAACGGGGCTACGTCCAAGGTCACCATCGCCCCGCCGCCCAGGATCGCGGACTCACCGATGCGCACGTGCTGGTGGATCGCGACCAGACCGCCGACGATCGCGTGATCCTCGACGGTCACGTGGCCGGCGAGGGTGGCCGAGTTGGCCATGACTACCGAGTTGCCGATCACGCAATCGTGAGCGACATGCGCGTAGGCCATGACGAGGTTCGCGTCACCCACTCTGGTAACCCCGCCACCTCCGGCCGTGCCCCGATTCAAGGTGGCGAACTCGCGGATCGTGTTCCCGTCGCCGATCTCGAGAACGGTCGCCTCGTTCGAGTACTTGAGGTCTTGCGGCGCGCTTCCGACGCTCGCGAACGGGAAGATGCGGTTGTTCCGGCCGATGCGCGTGGGGCCCTCGAGCACGGCGTGGGTTCCGATCGTCGTTTCGTCGCCGACCGCGACGCCCGACCCGACGACCGCGTAGGGGCCGATCTCGACGCCGGCGCCCAGCAATGCATCCGGATCGACGATCGCGGTGGAATGAATCCGGGGCCCCCTACTCACGCTTCTTGTAGACAGCGTCGGCCGCCTTGATCAGCTCGTCGGTCACGTCGGTCGCATCGGAGAAGTAGAGAGTCGCCGTCGCGTCGATGATGGCGTCGTACTGGTTCTGCTTGCCGTAGTCGATGATCACCTGGCTCAGCAGCCTGTTCACTCCGCCGAGCACCTCCGATTCGAGCTTCTGCAACTCGCGCTCGAGGTCCTCTTTCATGCGCTGCGCGTCCCTTTGTTGCCGGTCGAAATCCTCTCGGGCCTTGGTGCGCTGGTCCTCGCTCAGCACCATCGCACGTTTGGACAGATCGTCCTGCAAGTCCTTGATCTCCTTGGCCTTCGCGTCGAGCCGCTCCTGAGCGCTTTTCTTCTTCTCCTGCAGTTTCGCAGCCGCCTGCTTGCCCGCCTCGCTTTGGGCAAGCAGCTTGGCGGTGATCACGACCGCGACCTTGGGAGACTCCGCGCTGGCGGCAAGCGCGGGCGCAATCGCCCAGCCGAACAGCACGATCATGCGAACCACGTTTCTCAAAACCGTCATCTTGCTCTCCTAATCAGAAAGGCGCCCCGAAGGAGAAGAGTATGACGCTGCGGTCGTCGTTGCTCCTCGGATTGAGCGGGTATCCGATTTCTATCCGCAACGGCCCGAAGGGGGAAAGCCACCGGAAACCCCACCCGGCCGCGTAGCGGACGTCGTTCATTCGGAAACCGTCGGCAGCCAGAAACGCGTTGCCGGCGTCCAGGAAGACTACCCCCTTGAAACCGGCGTCCGGGATGATGGGAATGATCAGCTCGTTGTTGATCACCAGCTGCTGGCTGCCGCCGATTTCTTCGCGCGAGCAGACATCGTTGGGGCCGCCATCGTCCTCGCCAGTGCGGCCGCACACCTCTTGGCGCGGGCCGAGCTGTCGCGAGTCCCAGCCACGGATCGAGTTGATCCCACCCGGGAAGTAGCGCTCGGAGAGTGGTATCTCCTCGCCGCTCTCTCCGGTGTCTCCCAATCCGTAGCCGACCCTGCCGCCGAGCGAGTAGGAGAGCTGCCGGCCCCACAGTTTGCCAGCCGGCCAGAACCACCGGCCCGCCAGCTCCAGCTTGAAGAAGTCGCTGTCTCCACCCAAGCCGGCGAGCTTCGCGGACGCGGACTGTCGCGACCCGGCCGAGGGGTCGAACGGATGGTCGAGCGTGCTGCGCGAGAGCGAAGGGGTGATGCTGCTGGTCAGCCGGACACCCTCCTCCGCCTTCACGTCGGGAGGTGCGCGCAGCGACACGCCGTCGATCTCCGCGTTCTCGAGGCGATACTCCGCACCTGCACGCACGTGGTTGAGCGACAGCCCCCAGAGCGAGCTCAGGCCGAGGTTACGCAAGGGATAGGAGGCACGCAGACCGAAGCCGGTGCTGCCGCGGGTGAACCGGTCGAACTCGAGCTGCCAACTGAACAGGTCGACGCCCGCGCTCAAAGGTCGGCCGGTGAACCATGGCTCGGTGAAGCTCAACAAGAGGTTGCGGCGAATGGTGCCAATGTCGGCGTTGAGCGACAGCTTCTGGCCGCGTCCGAACAGGTTCTCCTCCGCGATGCGCGCGTTGAACAGGAGATTGTCGGCCGAGCTGAACCCGGCCCCCGCCGAGAACGAGCCGGTCCGCCCCTCCTTGACCTCGAGGACCATGTCGACCTGATCCTCTTGTTCGGTCCGGGCGGTTTCCAGCTTGACGTCCTCGAAGAAGCCCAGCCGCTTGACGGCATCCTTGCTACTCTGCAGTCCACTGCCGGAAAACTTGACGCCCTCGTCCAGCGTGAGCTCGCGGCGAATCACCTTGTCGCGAGTCTTGGTGTTCCCGCGGATATCGATCCGGCGGATCGTGACGACCGGGCCGGCGACGAACATGAACCTGACGTCCATTTCCTCGCGCACCTCGCTCGCGTCGGTGGCAGGTTCGACTACCGCGAAGGCGTGTCCGAGATTTCCGTAGGCCTCGGTGAGCGCGAACATGGCCTCGCGCATCGAGCTGGCACGGAAGATATCGCCCGGCTGAATCTTCGAGATGCGCCGCAACTCCGACTCTTCCATCAGGATGTCGCCCCCGAAGCTCACCGTGCCGACGCTGAACTGCGGTCCCTCCTCGATCTTCATGGTGACCACCAAGCCGTCGCCAACGCGTTCGACGATCGGTTCGTCGACGCGCGCGTGAATGTAGCCGTGGTCGTAGTAGAACGCCCTCAGGCGATCCACGTCGCTGGCAAGCTCGTCCTGGTTGAGCAAGCCGGCCCCGGTGAGGAACGAGAACATCCACTTCTTGCGGGTCGTCATCAAGCGCCGCAGCTTCCGCTTGCTGAACGCGTGAACCCCTTCCAGCCGGATCTCCTCGATCCGGACCTTCTTTCCCTCGTTGATCGTGTACTCCAAGATCGCCGTAGCGTCGGCTTTCGTCTTCAGCTCGTACTCGATGGTTGCGTCGGGGTAGCCCTCGCTCGTGTAGAACTTGCGAGCCTCCCGCATTCCCTCCCACGCGCGCTCTGGATCGAAGATCGTACGAGGCGTGATGTTGATCACCGCCTCGAGATCCTCTTTCTTGACCTTCTTGACCCCCTTGAACTCGATTCCTTCGATATAGGGCCGCTCCTCGACGTGGTAGACCACGACGTCGCCGCCCACCGTAGGCGCGACGGTGGCCCAAACGCTTTCGAAGAATCCCATCCGGTAGATCTCTTTGACATCGTTGTCGACGGCGGCGCGGTCCAGCGGAACGCCGACCTTCTGTGTGACGCGGACCAGTATGGCGCCGGTTTCGACGCGCGTGTTGCCTTCCACGCGCACCTCGGCCACCGGATCGGCCAGTACGGCAGCCGGCACGCCCACGAGTAAGAACACGACCGCGGCGCAGAGGTACGCGCGGCCGAGGCTAGACAACACCGTCACGCTGGCCGCTCCTCGTGAAGTAGCCCGCCCGATAGCCGCAGAACTCGGTCCATCGCACCCGCCAACGCGGCGCTGTGGGTCGCAATTACCATCGAACAGCCGAACTCGCGCTGCAGGCCGACGAGAAGATCCTGGACGCCGAGGGCCGTGGCGGGGTCGAGGTTGCCGGTAGGCTCATCGGCCAGCAACAGACTGGGCTGGGCGACGATCGCGCGGCCGACGGCGACCCGCTGCTGCTCTCCGCCCGAGAGCTGCCCGGGCTTGTGGCCGAGCCGTTCGGCAAGCCCGACGCGCGCCAGGACTTCCTCCGCGCGACGGCGAGCCTGGCTGCGCCCAAGACCGGCGATCAACAGCGGCATCATCACGTTCTCGACCGCCGTGAAGTCGCCGAGAAGGTGATGAAACTGAAACACGAAGCCGATCGAGCGGTTGCGCAGCCTGGCCACCTCTGCGGGCGGCCGAGCGAAGAGGTCTTGGCCGGCGATCCGCACCACGCCCGCGTCGGGTCGATCCAACGCACCGAGCAGGTGCAACAGCGTGCTCTTACCGACGCCCGACTCCCCTACCACCGCAACGCTCTGTCCTGGCTCCACCCTCAGCTCCAGCCCGCCCAACACCTCGATAACCCGTTCGCCGTCATCGAAGCGCCGCACCAACCCCTCCGCCTCCAGCAACTGCGCCCGGCTCTCACTCATAGCGGAATACGTCTACCGGCACGACGCGCGCGGCCTTCCAGGCAGGGAACAGGCATGCCGCCAAGCAAATCACGATCGAAGCCGCGGCCACCGTCACGAAGTTCGAAGTGACGATCCGCACCGGCAGCGTGGAAACGTAGAAGACCCCCTCGGGCAGGTCGATGAACTGGTAGCGATCCAGGCCCAGGCACGCGAGATAACCGAACAAAACCCCCAGCGCCGTTCCCAGTCCGCCGACGAGCAGGCCCTTGTACACGAATATGCCGGCGACGCTGCGATCGGTCGCGCCCATCGCCTTGAGCACCGCGATGTCGCGCCGCTTCTCCATGACGACCATGTAGAGCGTGGCGACGATGGTGAACGCCGCAACCAGGATGATGAGCAACAGCACGAGAAAGTAGACGGTCTTCTCGAGCTGGAGCGCCTCGAACACGTTCCGATGCACTTCGGTCCAGCTCTGCGCCCAGTAGGGAAGGCCCAGGCGCGCGTTGAGCGCGTCGGCCACCGCCGGCGCGCGATAGGGGTCGTCAAGAACCGCTTCGATCCCGGTGGCAACCGGTCCCAGCGCCAGCAGCGCGCGGGCATCGGCGATCGACAGGTAGACCAGTCCGGCGTCGTACTCGACCATACCGGAATCGTAGACGGCCGTGATCAAGAAGCGGCGGCTCCGTGGCAACGCCCCGAGCGGGCTCGCCCCCAAGGTCGGCACCATGAGCGCGATCGGATCGTCCAGCCCGATGCCCAAGCGCCTACCGAGCTCGCGTCCGATCATGACGCCGGGCAATTCGGCCTCCTCGTATCGGTGTCGGACCCCCAAGGTCGCGACGTCTCCCTCCACGACGAAGCCGGCGATCCCGCGAACGCTCGATGGGGAGGCCGGGTCTACCCCGCGCCCGTATACCCCGGCGATGCGGTCACCGACGGCGACCAGCATCTGAGCCGATACCACGGGCGCGGCCGCAATCACGTGGGGCTGTTCACTCACCAGGCGCACGAGTTGCTCGGGCTCGCGCAGCACGCCCCCGCTGAGACGGTCGCCGATGCGCACGTGCGGGTTGAGGCCGAGAATGCGCGCTCGAAGATCCTCCTCAAAGCCGGTCATGACCGACAAGACGATCGTGAGAACCATGACCCCCAACAGAACGCTCAGCGTGGAAATGGCGGTGATGACCGAGACGAACCGTTCGCGACGGCGCGAGCGCAAATAACGCAGGCCGACATACAGCTCCCATCCCATGGCAGGCCAGCGTCAATCCTGCCGTCGCGGCCTGAGATGCGGGAAGAGGATGACCTCGCGGATCGACGTCGCACCGGTCAACAGCATCACCAGCCGATCGACGCCGATGCCCTCTCCCGCCGTCGGCGGCATGCCGTACTCCAAAGCCTGAACGTAATCCTCGTCCATCATGTGGGCCTCGTCATCGCCCGCCTCCCGTTGCGTGATCTGTGCGAGGAAGCGCGCGTGCTGTTCTTCGGGGTCGTTGAGCTCGGAGAAACCGTTCGCAATCTCGCGCCCGGCCACGTACAGCTCGAAGCGGTCCACGAATCCGGGTTTCGAATCGCTCGCGCGCGCGAGCGGCGATACTTCGACCGGAAAGCAAGTGATGAACGTCGGTTGCACCAAGTGCCGTTCCGCCACGGCTTCGAAGACGTCGGCGAGCAGTCCCATGCCGGGCTTGCGTCCTTTCCTCTCCAGACCCAGCTCATCGGCATAGCCGGCCAGCGCTTGCGGGTCTTCAGCCTGGGCGACGGAAAGTCGCGAGTGGGCGGCGACGGCCTCGACCATCGTCATGCGACGGAAGGGCGCGGAGAAATCCAGTTCGGCATCCGCGAACGAAGCGCGCGGTGCGCCCTGCAGCTCCGTCGATAGCTCCGCCAGCATCTGCTCGGTCAATGCCATGAGCTCCTCGTAGTCGGCATACGCCTGATAGAGCTCGCACATCGTGAACTCGGGATTGTGCTCGGTCGACACGCCCTCATTGCGGAAGCAGCGGTTCAGCTCGAAGACCCGTTCGAGGCCGCCGACGATCAGGCGCTTGAGGTAGAGCTCCGGGGCGATCCGCAGATACATGTCCAGGGACAGCGCGTTGTGATGAGTGACGAACGGCCTCGCTGCGGCACCGCCCGGAATCGGCTGCATCATCGGCGTCTCCACCTCGAGAAAGCCACGCTCGGCGAGAAAGCGCCGGATCCCGGCAACGATGCGTGTTCGCCGTTCGAACGTCGCCCGCACCTCGTCGTTGACGATCAGATCGACGTAGCGGCGGCGGTAGCGGGTCTCGACATCGGTCAGGCCGTGCCACTTCTCGGGCAGAGGTCGTAGCGCCTTGGCCAGACACACCACCGACGTGCAGCGCAGCGTCAACTCGCCGGTGCGGGTACGGAACAGAGACCCCACCGCGCCGATCGTGTCACCGACGTCGAGCGAACCTACGAGCTCCCAGGTCGCCTCGGGAAGCTCCGCCATGCGGGCGTAGAGCTGCAAGCGACCGGAGCCATCCTGCAGGGTCAAGAACACGGTCTTGCCGAAGTTTCGCAGCGCGACTACCCGTCCGGCTAGCCGGAACGTGGCGCTGCGCGCGGTGATCTGGTCCGCTTCGAGCGTCCCGAACTCGCTGACCACCTCGGCGCACAGCGCCGTCCTGCGAAAATCGTTGGGGTAGTGCCATCCTCCACGACGAAGCTCGGCAAGTTTGGCACGGCGGACCGCCGCCTGCTCGTCCTCCCTGGGCTTGTCGCTACTGGACATGCACGCGCCCGCCCTCGCCCGCAGGGCGGACGCGCGCGGCACCTTAACGAGCCCTCCCCAGGCGGTCAACCGCTTCTCGCAGCGCGGTGGAGCGAGAAACTTGAATCGTGGCAACGATTTACCTACGCTCACCCGAGTGTGGGATGCCATCGTTCTGCGACGTTCGGCAGACGTGGCGCAAGCGCTGTTGGTGGTGGCGGCCGCTTACTGCGGAGCGCTCGCGGTCAACGCCGGCGTGGCGTACTGGCTCGAATCAGCCGAAACGGTCGCACTGCCGATCGCTCCCGACGATACTGAGGTCGTGGCTGAAAGCGCAACCGAGATCCGCGCCGACTACTCGATCGTTTTCGACCGCAACCTGTTCGGCTCCGAGCCGATCGCGGCCACGGAGACCGCTACCGCTGCGGTTTCGACCTCCGCACTGCGGCTCCGAGGAACCGCCGAGTTGGAGGGGCGCGGCTTCGCGGTGTTCGAGAACGTCCCCGAAGGCCGGCAGGACGTTTTCCTGGTGGGCGAACGGGTCTTCGACGGCCCCAAGCTCGTCGCCGTCGAGCCGGGTCGCGCCACGGTGCTCTACAAGGGCCGCAAGCAAGTCTACGAGATAACCGAGCCCGAACAGAGCGCGACGCCGGACGCGACCCCCGCCGGGAACAACGAGCGAGCGGGTAACGGGATACGCAAGACCGGCGAGACCACCTACGCCGTGGATCGCCGCGAGGTGGAGTATGCCATCGAGAACCTCAATACCATCGTTACCCAGATGCGGGCCGTGCCCTACTTGCGCGACGGCGCGAGCCTGGGATTCCGCGTCTTCAACATCCGTCCCGACTCCCTGTTCGAGCGTATGGGTCTCAAGAACGGCGACGTCATCCAGAGCGTCAACGGCATCGAGTTGAACTCGCCGTCGCAAGCATTGGGGCTGCTCGATAGCGTCGCATCGGCGGATCAGCTTCAGGTGAACCTGCTGCGTCACAACCAGCCGAGCACGTTGACGTACGCCATCCAATGACGAAGCGCGGATCGCGCATTTCCGCGTGGTCGGTCGCAGTGGCCCTGCTGGCCGGTGCTCCGGCTGGGGCCCAAGACCAGACGACTGGCTCGGCAGGAACGTTCACCATTCAGTTCGAAGACGTCGAGCTTCCGGTGTTCATCAAATTCATCGGAAAGGCGACGGGCCGAAACTTCGTCTTCTCCGAGAAAGTCGCGGGCCCCGTGACCGTCGTGTCCCCAACCCCGGTGACCGCGACCGAAGCGTTCGCCGTGTTCCAGTCCGTACTTGCAGTTCGCGGCTTGACGATGATCGAGGATGCCGTCGTCACGCGAATCGTTCCGCTCAAGGAAGCGCGGACTTCCGGGGCAGCGGTGGTCAGCGCCGGCGCGACCAGTGCCGGCTTCGCCACTCGCCTGTTCCCGCTCACCCACGTGAATGCCGAAGAAGTCGCGAGCGCGCTCGAGTCGCTCGTCTCCAAGGACGGATCGCTGGTCGCTTACCAGGCTACGAACACGCTGATCGCGACCGAGACCACCGGCAGCCTGAGCCGCATGGCGGAGATCGTCAAAGCGCTCGACATTGCCAGCCACGAGGAAGCCGTCGAGGTCATCCGCCTGGAGCACGCCGATGCCGTGACCTTGGCCGGCGAGATCACGGAGATCCTGGGCGAGGAGCGCCGCAATCGCGACAAGACCGAGCGGGAACGTCCGCCGTTCCGGTTGGTACCGGACGCCCGCACCAACTCGATCGTCGTCGTGGCGTCGGCCGCCGACCGACGAAAGATCGGCGACCTGGCGCGAGGTCTCGACTCCCCGCTGGATCCGGGCGAGCAACGGATCAACGTCTATTACGTGAAGCACGCCGATGCGGTCGAGCTCGTCGACGTGATCTCGGCCATGCTGAGCGGTCGACGACGCCTCCCCGCGACGCCGGGTGCGCCCCAACAGCCCCAGCAAGCCACCCCAGCGGGCCGATCCGCCGGCCGCTCGGCCGCTTTGGCCGATGAGGTGGCGATCACGGCCGATCCGGCCACCAACGCCGTCATCGTCGACGCCTCGATGCAGGACTACCGAACGATCCGCAGCCTGCTCGAACGCTTGGACATCCCGCGACCGCAGGTGTTCGTCGAGGCCATCGTCGCCGAGATCACGCTGCAGCGCACCGAAGCGCTGGGCTTCGAGTTCCAAACCGGTGGTGACGTCGGCGATGGAACCGGCGTGGCGCGCTCGAACCTCGGCGTGCTCTCGGGGCTGGCGAGCGCCACCGGCGCCGCCAACCCACTCACGCTGGGAGGCCTGATTCTCGCGGCCACCAGCGACAAGACGATCGAGCTTCCCGACGGCACCGAGATCCCCGCCCAGAGCGCACTGTTCAACGCGCTCGCGGGTGATCAGGACATCGAGATCCTATCCGCCCCGACCTTGCTCACGCTGGACAATCACGAGGCGCGGATTATCGTCGGCGAGAACGTGCCCTTCATCACGGGGCAGGCGACCGACATCACCAACGTCGACAACGTGTTCACCCAGGTCGACCGTCGCGATGTGGGCATCAAGCTGACGATCACGCCGCAGGTCGCCGAAGGCGACATGGTCATCCTCGAGATCCAGGAGGAGGTTTCGGCGCTGGTTCAACAGACCCTGCAGGCGGACATCGTGACGCAGATCGGCCCCTCCTACACGATCCGTTCGGCGGAGACGACGGTCAGCGTCAAGGACGGATACACTGCCGTGATCGGGGGCCTGATCTCCAACTCGTTGGCGACGCGGATCTCGAAGGTCCCGCTGCTGGGTGACATCCCGTACCTCGGCCGCCTCTTCCGTTCTGAGGCCGGGCGTGACGACAAGGTCAACCTGATCGTCGTTATCACGCCTCACGTGATCCGTACGGCCGACGACCTCAAACGGGTGTCTGCCGGCGAAGGCAACCGCTACCGTGGCCGCGTCGAGGAAATGACCGACTTCATGGGCAAGCGAGAAGTGCCGGTGCAGATTCCCGGCAGCAATCCGCAAGCTCCGAGCGAGGCCGCGCCGCCCGCCGAGCCTCAATTCTGACCCGCCGTGTCGCCAACCCCACTCGTCGAGTCGATCGACAATCTGTTGCTGCGCGCGGGCCTGAGCCGTGAACAGATCGAAAAGGCGCGAGCGCTGAGCCAATCCGGAGACGACCTAGGCGTTCAGCTCGAACGCGTGGCCGGGCTGTCCCAAAACCGCTATGCGGCCTTGGTCGCCGAGCGGCTTGGACTGCCTTTCTCGCCGGACCTGGACGAGCGTTCGTTCCAACCGGACCTGCTTGATCTCTTGAGCGTTCAATACTGCCGCCGCAACCGGGTCCTACCCCTCGCTGCCCATGGCGAGCAGATCCGAGTGGCAACCAGCGATCCGTTGCGCATCGGTCCGCTCGATGACCTGCGTGTTCTGTACGGCCGCGAGATCGACCCTCTGGTCGTGCCGGCCGGTGTCCTCCAGGAAGGCATCACGCGCGCGTTCGACCGAGCTTCCGCGCTGGCCTCGCGCCTGGTAGAGGGGCTCGGCGACGAACCAGCCATCGATCTGCAGGCCGCCGAGCTCGAAGTGCCGGACTTGCTCGAAGACGACGACGAAGCGCCCATCATCCGGCTCGTCAACGCGCTCATCTTCCAAGCGGCCAAGGATGGCGCCAGCGACATCCACGTCGAGCCGTTCGAGCGGAACACCTCCGTGCGCTTCCGTGTCGACGGCATGTTGCTCGAGGTTCTCACTCCGCCGCGCCGCATCCACGCCTCGCTGGTCTCGCGCATCAAAGTGATGGCGGCCATGAACATCGCCGAGAAGCGACTCCCGCAAGACGGAGGCATTCGCACGCGGGTGGCCGGGCGGGACATCGACGTGCGCGTCTCCACGCTCCCGACCGCATTCGGCGAGCGCGTGGTCATGCGTCTCCTCGATCGAGGCTCCACCTTGCTGGGGCTGGAGGAACTCGGCCTCGCCGGGCGCAGTCTGGAGACGCTGCGGCGGCTGATCCATCAGAGTCACGGCATTATCCTGGTCACCGGCCCTACCGGCAGCGGCAAGACCACGACCCTTTACGCCGCACTGTCCGAGATCAACTCGCCCGAAAAGAACATCATCACCATCGAAGATCCCGTCGAGTACCAGCTCGCCGGCGTCGGTCAGATTCAGGTCAATCCCAAGATCGAGCTCACGTTCGCCGCCGGTCTGCGCTCGGTTCTGCGTCAGGATCCCGACGTCATCATGGTCGGCGAGATTCGCGATGCCGAGACCGCCCGCATCTCGATCCAGGCCGCCCTGACCGGCCATCTGGTGCTGAGCACGCTGCATACCAACGATTCGTTCAGCGCGATCACCCGGCTGTTGGACATGGGCGTGGAGCCGTTTCTGGTCTCGTCTTCGGTGATCGGAATCGTAGCCCAACGCCTCGCCCGCCGGTTGTGCCGGCAATGCAGCCAGCGAGTCGCGCTCGCGGACAGCGGACTGGCCGAGCTTGGCCTGGGTTATCTGTTAGGGGACAACCGCGAGCTGCGAGTCGCCGGCGGGGGCTGCGACCAGTGCCGAAACACCGGTTATCGTGGCCGGACGGCGATCCACGAGCTGCTTCTCATGGACGACACGATCCGAGCGCAGATCATGCAGCGCGCCGACGCCGCGACAATTCGCGAAGTGTCCATCGCTCGCGGGATGCCGACGCTCCGGGACGACGGAGCCGACAAGATCCGCCACGCTATCACCTCGGTGGCTGAGGTGTTGCGCATCACTTCGATCGACGTCGGGTAACTTCATGCCGTCGTTCGCGTACCGGGGTGTCTCGACGACTGGCCGCTCGGTTTCCGGTGTGGTGGAGGCCGACAGCGCGAAGTCGGCGCGCGCACAGCTGCGGGAAAAGGGAATCTTCGCCTCCGAGGTTCGCACCGGCGAGGCCGCCACCGCGAAACACGGGCCGGCGTTCCGGTTCCGCCGCGGCGTGAGCGTGCGGGAGCTGTCGCGAACGCTCCGCCAGCTGGCGACGCTGCTGGCTGCCGGCATGCCGCTAGTTGATGCCATCGGCTCGATCGCGGGAAGGCAAGGCAGCCCGGCGATGCGCAGCGCGCTGGCGGCCGTGCGCGAGGAGATCACCGCGGGAACCAGCTTCGAACGCGCCATCGCCAAGCAGCCCGGGGTATTCCCCGGCATCTACATCGGGATGATTCGCGCGGGAGAAACCAGCGGCGCGCTGGAAAGCGTCCTGACGCGCATTGCCGATCACGCCGAAGCCAGCGCCCGATTGCAGGCTCAATTCCGCTCCGCCATGACCTACCCGACCGTCATGATGCTGGTTGGCGGAGGCATCGTGACGTTCCTGCTCGCCTACGTAGTGCCCCAGGTGACCCGGGTATTCACCGAATCGGGCCAGACGCTCCCTTTTCCCACCCGCGCGCTCATGGTTCTGGGTTCGTTCATCGCATCGTACGGACTACCCGTGGCGTTGAGCGCGGCAGCCGCGCTGCTTGGGCTGCGTCGCTACGCCTCTACCGCAGCCGGCGGCCGACGCGTCGAGCGACTGCTCTTCGCCGCGCCGTGGCTCGGCACGGTGCTACGCAACGTAACGATGGCGCGATTCGCCCATTCCATGGCGACGATGCTGTCGGGCGGTATGACGCTGGTCGATGCGCTGGAGGTGAGCCGCTCGGTCACCGGCAGTCGCCTGGTCGCGGACGCCATCAGGGAAGCCAAGGAGTCGGTGTCGCGGGGTGAGCCGTTGGCCGTCACGCTGCACAAGAGCGCTCGGTTCAACCCGATGGTCGTCGACATGATCGGCGTGGGCGAGAAGAGTGGCGACATCGAGGGAATGCTGCGGCGCGCCGCGGATGCGCTCGATGAGGAGGTGCGCTTCAACGTCGAAACGATGGCCGGTCTGCTCGAACCGGTGATGATCCTCGCGATGGCCGGTGTCGTCCTGTTCGTCGTGCTCGCGATCATGTTGCCCGTCTTTGAGATGAACCAACTTGTTCGATAGGATGCCGGCGTGCGCGAGCGAGGTTTCACGCTGATCGAGATCCTGGTCGTCGTGATGATCCTCGGCTTGCTCATCTCGCTGGCGGCGCCGCGCATTCTGGGACGCACGGACGACGCCCGGATCGTCAAAGCCAAGGCCGATATCCGTGCGATCGAGGAGGGCCTGAACCTGTATCGCCTCGACAGCGGAACCTATCCGACCACCGAGCAGGGCCTGATCGCGCTGGTCGAGAAGCCCGATGGCGAACCGGTGCCGGTGCGGTGGCGGGAGGAGGGCTATCTGGAGCGAGTTCCTGCCGATCCGTGGGACAGCGATTTCCTCTACGTCAGCGACGGGAGTCAGTACGTGCTCCGCAGCCTGGGCGCCGACCGGGAAGAAGGCGGTGAGGGTGTCGACGCGGACATCGACTCGCGGGACTTCTAGAGAGGCACCCGGCTTTACCCTGATCGAGCTCAGCGTGGTGCTGCTGATCCTCGGAATCCTCCTATCTTTGGCCGTACCGCGGCTGGTGAGCCTGTCGGAAGCACGCCTCGATCGCGCTGCGCGACGGCTTGCCACGTTGATGGCGTACCTGCGCGATGAGGCGTCGTTACGCGGGCGGATCTATCGCCTGAGCCTGGATCTCGATGGCGAAGGGTATGAGGTCGCCGTGCAGGCTCCGTTCGCATCTGGCCGGATCGCCGAGGACTTCACGAGCGCCTGGGATCCCTATACCGCACCCATGCAGTTACCCGACGGCGTCCGCTTCGACAGCGTGGCCAACGCGCAGGAGACTCGCACCGTGGGCGCGGCCGAGATCTACTTCCTCCCCGAGGATGCGATGGGCAGCCTGACGATCCGCCTGAGTCAGGACGCGGGTGCCACTCTCGAACTCGCGTTCGACGGGTTCAGCGGCGAGACGCGAATCTCCTCGGACGACTCACGGTGATCATCGCCAGCGTTCGGGATCGATCCACCGGCTTCACGCTGCTCGAGATTCTGGTGGCGACGACGGTGCTCGGCGTCGCCTTGGTGACGCTTCTAGGCCTGCACGCGCGCAACATCCGGCTGGTCGCTGAGGTACAGGACCTCACCCTTGCGAACCTGCTCGCTTCCTGCCTGGCCACCCTCACGCGCACGGAGCCGTACCCCGAGCTGGGCGTGACCCGAGGCGACTTCTCGGAGCGGGACGCGGAGCTGGAAACGCGCTGTCAGATTCCGGATGGGAAGCGCTTCGTGTGGCAGCGAGAGATTGCCATCGTCGGCGGCTTGGGCAGCGCGCTAGCCAACCTCCGGCGCGTCCAGATAGCGGTGGGGACGCCGGAACGACCCGAGCTCGCCGAGGTGAAGCTGCTCATCCGCCGCTTGCAACCGTGAAGCGGAACCGAGCGCTCAGGATCGGCACGGCGAACGGCGTCACGCTGCTCGAACTGCTCGTCTCGGTCGCGATCCTGGCGCTGGTCGCCGGCGCGGTTTACGGAACCTTCTCTCGGACGCTCGGCAGCCGCGACTATGCGGTCGAGCGCGCGCGTGCGTACACGGTCGCGCGCGCTGCCATCGACTGGATCGAACGCGATCTGCGCGCCTGCTCGAGCGCTCGTCTCTACCCCAGCGGCGACCCGCACTTCGTATCGATCGGCTCCGCGGATGGGCTCACGAGCGACCCCAAGCGGCCTTTGCTCGACTTCGCGACCGTGACCGCGGCCGGCACTGCTCCCCTGGCTGGCCGGGCTCGGCTCCCCGCCAACGCTCCGTCCCTGACCGACCAGGCGCGGATCGTCTACCGGCTCGAGCAGGAGGAGGATTCGGGGGCCCTGGTCCTTGCACGATACGATTGGAGACCCGCACTGGCCGAGGAACCGGACGTCACCACCCGTTCGGTAGTTGCACGCGGCGTCGTCGCGGTCGAGTTCCGGTTCTTCGACGGCTCGGATTGGCAACCCGACTGGAACTCCCGCCGAACCGGGAGAGAAAACGGCCGGGCCCCGATCGCCGTGGAGACTCGTGTCACGATCAAGTCGACCCGCGGCGAGCCGCTCGCATTTGTGTCCGCCGTCATGATCGAGGCCGCAATCGTCGATGGATAAATCGCCTGACTGCGCACGCGAGCACGGTATCGCGTTGCTGGTGACCTTGCTGGTGACCGCCTTGCTCACGCTGACGGTCCTCGAGTTCACCTACTCGAGCCAGGTGGAGTACCGGCGGGCCGTCCATTGGGCCAGAGCCCGCAGGGCCGCTCTCTTGGCCGATGCCGGCGTCGAGCTAGCCCGCGAGATCCTCACGTACTCCCCGCTGCTGTACCTGGCCGAGTTTCTCCAGGAGAAAAAAGCCGACAGCCTGGCCGAGCTGTGGGCCAGACTCTGCCTCGAGGATGGGCCGAACCGCTGCACGACGACTGGCGCGGAGATATGCACCTGGGAAGCCGGCGAGCCCGGCGAGCACGAGAGCTTCGCGATCCGCATCGAGGATGCGTCCGGACGTTTGAACCTCAACCGGCTCGCTGGAGCGCCCCAGCCGGGGAATTCCCCCTCGGCCGAGGCGCAAATGCTCGACAGCCTGCTCCTCGGCGCCGGCCTGGACCGCGCGCTCGCAGGTCCGATCATCGACTGGGTCGATGCGAACAACCAGGCGTTCGCGTTCGCTCCGGGCGCTGAAGCCCAGCAGTACCTGACCGACGGCAAGCCCTACACGCCACGCAACGGCGAGCTCGGTACCTTCCGCGAGCTGGCACTGGTGCACGGAATCGGCGCCGCCGAGCTCGCCGCGCTCTCCCGCATCACCACCGTGTTGCCCGCGGGCGCACCGCAAGGCCGTACGATCAACATCAACACCGCGCCGATCGAAGTGCTCCGGGCCCTCGACCCGGACATCGAACCCCTGGTGTGGAGCATCCACGAGGAACGGTGCCGGAAACCGTTCACGAGCCCCCAGGACGTTCAGGACCGCCTCAGCGGTTGGCCGGAGAAACTGGGGCCACAATGGTTCGAAAACTGGATCCATTACACGAGCGATTTTTTCCTGGTGCGGGCGACGGGCCGTGTCGACGAGGTCTACAGCTCCGTAGAGGTCTACCTGCGGCGCAGCGCCAATGGCTTCGATATTCTCCGCTCCCTGGTTCAACAGGGACCCAACATCGCCGGCATTGACATGTCGACAGTCACGAGCCTTAACGATGCGAGCGAAGTGTTCGACGCTCCGCGCGGACGATTGTAGCCATGCCGACTCGCATTCTGGCGGTGCACCACACGGCTCACCACGTGAGCTTCGCGGTAGGTGAGTCCTCGCTGCGCCGCCTGCACGTCACCGCGCTCGGGCGCGTGGACGCGGGAAGCGAGGTTCTGCGTCAACTCGCGAGCGAGCGGGCCTGGGATCGAGTGGTCGCGAGCCTCCCGGCCGATGCTGCGGTATTCCGGTTTCTCCAGTTTCCCTTCCACGATCGCCGGCGTCTCTCGCAGGCCGTGGGTCCAGCCCTGGAGGAACACGTCCCCTTCTCTCTGGACGAAAGCCGTATCGCTTTCGACCTGGCCGGCCGCCAGAGTCAGAGCCCGGTGCTGGCGGTGATGGCGCCGACTTCGGCCATCGACGCTCACACGAGCCTCCTGCAATCGCATGGCGTGGAGGCCGAGCGTCTGGTGTGGGCCCCGAGCGCAGCGCTCGCGCTCTACGGCCTGGCGGCCGGGGAGGACGCGACGTTCGCGGCAGTCGAGGTGGGTGACGAGGGGGCCGTGGTCGCTTGTTTCGAACGCCGGCGCCTGACCGGCCTTCGCGTCTTGCATCGCGCCGATCGCGAAACTCTCGTGCGCAATCTCGTCTGGTCGCTGCGTACGCTCAACCCTCCGGCTCGGGTGATCGTAGGCGGCAGCCTGGCCATGGACTTGACCGGGTCTCTCGCCGAAGCGCTCTCCGGATTCGCGGTCGAGCAACTCCCTTTCGACTGTCCGATCGAGCTGGATGAAGGAGCGGCTCCTGGTTGGCGCGGCTGCGTCACGCCGATTGGTCTCGTGCTCGCCGCTACCGGGCAGCTCGGGTCGCCGCTGATCGAGTTCTCCTTGCATGCAACCAGCGAATCCGAGCTGAATGACGCACGTCAGGCCGCGCTTCGCCTGGCACCGTGGGCGGCGGTGGCCGTGGCTGGGCTCGCGATCGCCGGAGGCTTCGAGTACGCGAGCCTGCGCCGGCAAACGGCAGCGCTCGAGGAGCAAGCGCTGACGCTAGCACGAAGCGTGTTGCCCGGCGGAACGGCAGGACCGGGCTTACTCACCAAGCTGCAAATGCGAGCAGCCGAACTGGAACGGCAACACAACGAAGCGGGAGGCCCCGGCGTGGAGATGAGCCCGCTCCAAGTGCTAGCCGCTATGTCCGCGAGCGTACCCCGAGACCTGGACGTCGAGTTCGACACGTACGTCTACGAGCCTCCCGGCGTTCGGCTGCGTGGCCAAGGAGGGAGCTTCGAGACCGTCACGCTCCTCCAGCAGGCCTTGGAGGCCAACGACCGTTTTCGCGACGTGGCGGTGAGCGATGTCCGTGCCGCGGCTGGCGGCGAGGGCGTCGTATTCGAGATGCGGTTGCAGTTCGGCAGCCAGCAGGGGGACGCATGAACGCCACGGCGGCAGTGCGTCAGCTTCTCCATCCGGCAAGCGCGGTCTTCGCACGGCTCAGCCGGCGCGAGCAGCGGTTGGTCGCCCTGTTCGCGGGCGTCGTGGCGACGAGCGCCCTCTACCTGTTTCTCATCGAACCGTTGGTGCAGGCTCGCGCCCGGATGCAAGACCGCGTCGAGGCGTTGCGCGATGATCTTCCGGAAGTCGCGGCGATACGCCGCCGGATCGCACAGCTCGAGCGGACCGTCGGCCGGGGCGAACGGTCCGCCGCCGCCAACTTCTCGCTCTTCTCGTTCGTCGACAAGGCTGCCACGTCCTCGGTCAGCCGCGAGTCAGTGGCGTCCATGAATCCGAGCCGGCATCCGACGCGCGACGGCTTCGAGGAAACCTCGGTCGAGCTTCGCCTGACGGCGGTTACGCTTCCCGAGCTGGCGCGACTGTTGCGCGAGATCGAAGAAGGCGGACAGACCGTCTACATCAAACGGCTGGAGCTCAAGCGCCGATATGACGACAAGTCCCGCTTCGACGCCGTGCTGGTCGCCGGAACGTTGTCCCGCACATGAAACGCATCCTCGCATTCAGCGTCCTGCTGGTGGTTTTTCTCGTGTGGACCTTTCCACATCGCTCCGTGGTGGAACGGATGCTGAAGTCGCAACTCGCGGAGATCGCCGTCGACCTGCGTCTGGGAGAGGTCGCCCTGGCGTGGCCCCCGGGGTATCGGGTTCACGACCTGGTAGCGACGCATGATCCTTACGGATTGACGATCGACTCCTTGCACTTCGATCTGCTGGGTCGCAGCACGTTCCACTTCGAAGCCGACGCATGCGGTGGTCTCGTGCGGGGAACGCTCGATCGCGTCGCTGCGGATGCCGCTGAGAAAGACTCCGCCAAGACCAGCGGGAAGCGCCTGGAGTTCATCTTCACGGATGCGGATCCAGCTCGCTGCCTCCGATTGGCCGACCTCCGCGTCACCGGCAACTTCGGCGGCGAGTTGCGGCTGGACGGAGTAGGCAAAGGTGATTCAGGAAGCACGTTGGGATCGGTGGCGCGCAGCGGCAGTCTGGTGATTGAAGGCCGCTCGGGAACGATCAGCGGCAACCTGCCCAGTATCGACAACTCGCCCACCGGGAAGAAAGTGCGCGCGGGTGCGCCGATCGGGGAATGGACGTTCACGCGTGCTGCGTTGACTGCCAGACTCGCTAACGGCGATGTGATCTTCGAGAACGCGCAGGCTCAGGTCGAGGGTCTCGCCTGGGAGTTGACGAAGGGACGCGTCCAACTCGCTCCCGGATCGCAGGTTCGTGTCAACGGCGACTTGCGGGTCCGCAGTGTCGACGACACCCCCCGCTCCAAAGGCATCCTGGGCATGTTGCCGAAGGCGGGGGAGGACGAGGACGGTTGGCGTCACTACCGGCTGGCCGGCTCCCTCGACGCTCCGCGTATCGTCGGGCTCAAGTAAGAGACCCCTTCCAGGCCGCGCGAATGCGCTTGACCAGATCCACGTTGTGGGCATGGCCCGTCTTGCGCGCGTGGATCGAGCCTCGCAATGGATGCCCTAGCAGGTAGGTATCGCCGAGCAGATCCAGAATCTTGTGACGGGCGAGCTCCTCCGGAAACCGCAGCGCCGTATTCACGATCCCCTGTTCGCCGATCAGTATGACGTTGCTGAGCTGCCCACCCTGGCCCAGGCCCGCCGCTTCGAGCGCCCGGATTTCCTCGACGAAGCCGAACGTCCGCGCCGGGGCGATTTGCTCGCGAAACGCGCGCGCGTCCCTCAGCTCGAAGGTGTAGCTCTGCTCCCCCACCGGTGCCGGATAGACGAGATCGTAGGTGATACGGAGGCAATCGCATGGTTCGATCGAGATAAATCGACCGTCGCCGGCGTCGATTCGGATGGGATTCTCCACCTGCACGATGGGAACCGTGGCCGGTTGCTCGACGATCCCGGCCGATTCCACCAGGTCGCACAGCTCGGCGGCGGAACCGTCCAAGATGGGCACCTCGCCGTCCACCTTGACGAGCAGATTGGTCACACCGTAGGCGTGAAGCGTCGCCAGCAGATGTTCGACCGTCCGGACTACGAGCCCGTCCTTGTAGAGCGTCGTGGCGTAGCCGGTCGAGTCGACGTGATCGACACGGGCTTCGACGTAGCCCTCGCTGCCAACCCGACCGAACCGGATCCCGCTGTCAGGCGGCAGAGGGTGCAGGATCATGCCTGTGCGCACCCCGCTGTGGAGCCCTAGTCCCCCCCCCACCACGCTGCGTCCGAGTGTACGCTGCCGCACGCGTGGGAGGGAGGGTGCGTCCGCGGACCGAGGTGGCGCATCGACGGCGAGATCGCGGCCGCGCTCCGGGCCGACATTCTGATTGAGCGCGCGACGGATGACGGCGAGCAACGTATCGATGGAGAACGGTTTCTCCACGAAATCGACGGCTCCCAGACGGGTCGCTTTCACCGCCACGTCGACGTTCCCGTGTCCCGAGATCACGACTACGGGGATCGTCGAGCTGACCGCTTGAAGCTGGGCGAGCACTTCGATGCCGTCGACCTCCGGCATCCAGACATCCAGGATCACCAGATGCGGGCGCTCGGCAATGACCCGGCGCACCGCTTCGCTACCGTCGTGGGCCGTGGTGACCCGGTAGCCTTCGTCGTGCAGCACGGCGCGTATCGATTCGCGCACTTCACCGTCGTCATCGACGACGAGAATGGTGGCGCTCACCGTCGTACCTCACGCATCCGAACCTTGGGTCCCGATAGGGAACTCGATCACGAAGCGGCTACCCCGCGGAGGATTCTCGTGCAACCGAATGTAGGCCTGATGGTCAGCGGCAACGGAAGCCACGATGGCCAACCCCAACCCCGTTCCCTCCGCCTTCGTGGAGAAGTAGGGCTCGAAAACCCGGGCGCGATGCTCCGGGGCGATCCCTTCACCCCGGTCGGCGACTTCGAGTAGCACGCGTGATAGCTCCGGATCTACGCTCGTGCGGATCGCGATGTCCGGGCCGGGCATGGCCCTCGGCCCGTCCACCGTGCTCGCGCGGTTGTGCACGCTCGCGACCGCGGCGACCGCGTTGTCGAGCAGGTTGACCAGTGCCCGTTTTACCGCGTCGCGGTTGAGCAGGACCTCTGGCACATCGGCGCCGCGTTCGAACGCGAACGTCATCTCGGTTCGCGCCTCACGGAACAGAGGCAGGGTTTCGTCGACGATCTGGTTGAGATCGTGGAGCCGCTTTTCACCGACCGGACGCCGTGCAAACTGGCTGAACTCGTTCACGAGCCGCTTGAGCTCGTCGACCTCGCGGATGATCGTGTTCGCGCAATCGTCGAACAAACGCGTGTCCTCCGGCGCAAGACGACCGCCCAAGCGTCTCTGCATTCTCTGGGTCGCGAGCTGAATGGGCGTGAGCGGGTTCTTGATCTCGTGCGCGATCCGCCGCGCGACTTCCTTCCACGCCTCCATCCGCTGCACCGCGAGCACCTGAGACACGTCGGTGATGAACAACGCTGCTCCGGTAACCACGCCGCTACCCGACATCAGGCGAGTCACGGCGACCTGCAAAGTGCGTCCCTCTTCCTCGCGAAGGACATTGCAGTGGGTGCCAGAAGGCACCGTTCCCGCGTTCAGGCTACCGAGCAGGCTCTCGATTTCATGATACCCGGCTTCGGCGAGCAGCTGCGCCGTCGTTCGTCCGACCGGACTGGCCCCGCGCAGGCCAAGCAACGATACGGCAGCCGGATTGACGGTGGTGATGATCCCCCTGTCGTCGACAGACAGGACGCCGACGTCGATATGCGCGAGCACGTTCTCGATGTAGCGACCTCGTTCCTCCAGCGCCTGGTGGCTCGCCTTCAGTTCTGCCGTCATCGCATTGAACGCCCGCACGAGCGTGCCGATTTCGTCGCCGCCCTCGTCCTCGAGCCGTACGTCCCAGTTGCCCTCTGCCACCTGACGCGTGGCTGCGCTCAGCCGACCCAACGGCTCGGTGATTCCACGCGCCAGATAGAGTCCGAGCCATGTCGCCGAGAACACGACCACCAGCGACGCGAGCGCCATCGTCAAGGCGTAGAGGTTCTTGAAAGGGCGCTTGTTGAGGGCCAGCGCGCGGTATTCACGAAACGCGCGCATGATCTCCTCGCTCCACGCCCTGGTGCTGGGCTCGACCAGGCGGTCGACGACCACCGTCGCCCAGACGTGACCATCAGGGCCGGCGACCGGCGCTGCGCCCCGCACCAGGTCGTTGTTGCCCAAGCGGTCCACGCGGCTTGCGAACGAGCTTCGCCGCACTTCGGCAAGCAGTTCCGGGGCAACCGGCGGCCACGGCTCGCGTCCCGGCCGTACCCCCGTGCTGGCCGCCAGCACGCGACCGTCCAATCCAAGCACGTTGACCCCAGCCAGCCGGTACCGCTGCCGGTAGCCCGAGATCGCCGCAACCAGGCCCGGCTCGTGTCCGTCGGTGGCCGGAGGCCTCGCCACCAGATCGCCGGCCAGAGTCCGGGCGTGCAACACCGCTTCGTTGGCAGCATCAACGTAATGGGTTTGCGCGAGCCGCCAAGCCCCGCGCAGCGACGACTCGACTGCCGTGCTGAACCACCCGTCGATCGCGTTGGTCATGAATTCGAGCGAAACGAGCAGCATAACCGCAGCCGGAAAGATGGCCACGCTGACGAACGCGAGAACGGTGCGCGCGCGAAGCTGGCTGCCCGGAACTCGCCTTCGGCGGTCGAAGTACAGCTTGACGAGATTCCTCAGGACCAAGAAGACGAGCAGCAGAACCAGAACGATGTTGAGGTTGACCAGGAGGAAGGAAACGACGTTTCCGCTGGCGCTTGCGTGCGCGCCAGGGCGCCGGATCTCCCACAGCGCGAATAACAGAACCCCGCTTCCCGCGGAGAAGATGATGGCGGCTTCGCGCCTGCGCCTGCGCCGCTCCTGAACGGAAAGTTCTGGGACGGCCGGCGCGGTCGCGGGTTCGGCGCTCACTCGAACAGCGACGACTGTTCGCGCGCGGGCGTAACGCCGAAATGAGAGTACGCGCGGGAGGTCGCGATTCGGCCACGCGGCGTACGCTGAATGAAGCCTGCGCGCAGGAGATAGGGCTCGTAGACCTCCTCGAGGGTTTCCGCATCCTCACCGATCGCCGCAGCCAGCGTTTCGATCCCGACGGGACCGCCGTCGAACTTCTCGAGGATCGTGAGCATCAACTCGCGGTCGATCCCATCGAAACCCGCCGCGTCCACCCCGAGCGTCGCCAGGCCGGCCACGGTCACTCCGGCAGTGACACGCCGTTCGCCCTTCACCTGGGCATAGTCACGCAAACGACGCAGAAGACGGTTGGCAACGCGGGGGGTGCCACGCGCTCGCCGGGCCACCTCGAGGGCCGCCTCGCCGTCGAGCTCGACCCCCAGGAGCGCGGCCGACCTTGCCAGAATCTTCGCCAGGTCCACTTCGCTGTAGAAATCGAGCCGGAACATCGACCCGAACCGGGACAAGAGAGGGCTACTCAACAGTCCACTCCGCGTGGTCGCGCCGACCAGCGTAAAACGGCGGATATCGATGGAGATCGACCTCGCCGACGGTCCCTCCCCGACGACCAGATCGATGCGGAAATCCTCCATCGCCGGGTAGAGAATCTCCTCGATCGCGCGGCCGAGCCGGTGAATCTCGTCAATGAAGAGAACATCACCCGGCTCGAGCGAGGTCAGGATCGCGGCAAGATCGCCGGCCTTCTCGATCACCGGTCCGCTTGTCTGCTGGAGATGCACGCCCATCTCGTTCGCGATGATGTGCGCGAGCGAGGTCTTGCCCAAGCCCGGAGGACCCATGAGCAAGACATGATCGAGCGGATCCCCTCGCCCTTTCGCCGCGCGGATCGCGATGTCGAGGTTCTCCCGCACGCGCGCCTGACCGACGTACTCCGCGAGCCGGACGGGTCGAAGGCTCAGCTCTCCCGATACATCGTCGGGCACGCGCAGAGGCGTGACGTCGGTTGGCGAACGGTCCATCACGGGGCCGACAGGTGGGCCAGCGACCGTCGGATCAGCGTTTCGATCGTATCACCGCCGGTTTCGCCTCGACACGCACTAACCGCCCTGCGGGCATCGGCTTGCTTGTAGCCGAGCGCCAGGAGCGCGAGCACGGCATCGTTTTCGAGACTGGCCAAGCTTACATCGACAGGCGGCAGGGGCCCATCATCGACCTTTCCCTTCAGCTCTACAAGCAAGCGTTCCGCGGTCTTGCGACCGATGCCCGGAACCGCGATCAAGCGGTCAATCGCCGCCGTTCTCAATACACGGCGGAGTTCGTCCGCCTCGATTCCCGACAGGATCGCCAGAGCCAGTCTGGGACCGATGCCGGAAACGCTTCTCAGTAGACCGAACAGATCCTTTTCTGAGGGGTCCGCGAACCCGAAGAGCTCCAGAGCCCCCTCGCGCAGGTTCGTCACGATCTCGAGTCCAACCGGCTTGCCGACATCCGGCAGCCGACAGAACGTGTTGAGCGAAACATGGGCATGGTAACCGACACCACCCACGTCGAGGACGACCTCGCCCGGTCTCTTCTCGATCAAGGTGCCGCGCAGTTTCGCGATCACGCCGGTCGCCTCACTCGGAAGCGAGCCGCGCGCGAGCCGAGAACCCTCGCGACGTTCTCCTCGTAGGACCGATGAAACGCGTGACACGCCGCCGCCGCCAGCGCATCCGCTTCATCCTCGCCAGGAAGCGTCGCCAATCGAAAGATCCTCGTGACCGCGGCCTGCACCTGCGACTTGTCGGCACGTCCATAACCGACCACGGATTTTTTGATCGTCGCCGGCGTATACTCGCACAGAGAAACTGCAGCAGCGGCCGCGGCGGCCATCGCGACGCCACGAGCTTCCCCGAGCCGGAAGGCGCTCTGGACGTTCGCCGCCACGAAGTGTCGCTCCAGGCTCAGGACATCGGGGCGGTAGCTCGTGATGAGCTCCGAGAGCTTCGCATAGATCGCGGCCAAACGCGCCGCGATCTCACCTCGGCCGGCACGGATGCTGCCAGAATCGACGCGGGCCGGCTCGCGTGCTCCGCAATCGACTACCGCCCACCCCGTTACGACCGTCCCCGGATCTATCCCCAACACCCGCACCAACACCCTCCTTCCCGCCGCGCGGTCGGCTTGTTCGTCAAGCCGACAAGCGTCGCAGTTCCTCGTCGTCGATGTCGAAGTTCGCCGACACCCGCTGCACATCGTCGTGGTCCTCGAGTAAGTCCAGCAACTTGAGTGCCTTGGCCGCGTCGTCGCCAGCCAACGTGACCGAGTTCTTCGGTTCGAACGCGAGTTCGGCAGTGGCGACCTGCACACCCGCCGCGACCAGAGCGGCACGGACTCCTTCCACAGCGTCGGCGGGCGTCACGACGGTAAGCGTACCGCCTTCGTCACGAACATCGGTCGCACCCGCATCGACCGCGACCTCGAATACCTGGTCCTCGTCCACCGCGCCCCCGGACGTCCGGATGACGCCCTGGCGCTCGAACATCCATGCTACGCAGCCGTTCTCGCCGAGATTGCCCCCGTTCTTGCTGAAGAGGTAGCGCAACTCCGCAACCGTACGGTTCTTGTTGTCGGTAACGCACTCCAGGATCACCGCCATCCCGCCGGGCCCGTAGCCTTCATACATGACGTCGAGGTAGTCGACGCCTTCCAGCTCGCCGCTGCCTTTGCGGATCGCCCGCTCAATGTTGTCGGATGGCATGCTGACGGATTTCGCCGCAGCGATCGCAGTGCGTAGACGCGGATTCGCGCTCGTGTCCCCGCCGCCCATCCTGGCAGCGATCGTGAGTTCCTTGATAACCTTGGTGAAAAGCTTACCGCGCTTCGCGTCGGCTGCCGCCTTTCTGTGCTTGATGGAATGCCACTTGGAATGCCCAGACATACCAGGGTACGCGTTGTCCCCCGATGCAGAGACGCAGCTTGGTTCCGTAGTTATCACAGCGTCTGCCGGAGGTAAACTTTGTCGCAACCTTACGGTGTGATCGCCCGACTGCTGGTTACGAGTGTTGCATGCGTGGCAAGCGCTTGCGCGAGCGCTTCCAAGCCCGACCTGGTCAATCGGGACTACCCACCACCCGTCCTGACCGAACGCGGAACCGAGATCGGGCTGAGCTCATGGTACGGCCCGGGCTTCGAGGGCAAGTCGACGGCGAGCGGCGAACCCTACGATGCCGACGCCATGACCGCGGCCCATCGAACGCTCCCGCTGGGAACAGAGGTAGAAGTAACCGATCGAGCGACCCACCGCTCAATCGTCGTGCGCATCAACGACCGCGGACCGTACGTGACCGATCGCGTCCTGGACCTCTCCTACGCTGCTGCACGCGCGCTGGGGGTCGTCGAGCGCGGCGTAGCGGAGGTAGAGTTACGCCCTCGCGGCAAGAGTCGAGCTGTCTGGTCAGAGGTGCGCTACTGCGTTCAGATCGGAGTTTATCGTGAACGCGGCAGAGCCGACGCCAGTCTAACCCGCGTACGGAAGGCGGGGCTCCCGGCGTTCTTGGACGCTTCGCTCTCCTCCCACCCCGTCTACAGGGTTCGCGTCGGCCCCTATCCGGACCGCAACCAAGCGTACCGCGTCTCTCGTAAGCTCGAACAACGCGGATTCTCGACCCTCATCGTGGAACTCGGTCCCTCACCGGACACGACTCGAGAAGCCAGGCCAAGTAAGAAGGGGTCGTGACGGTGTCGGGAAGCGCGACGAACTCGGGAACCTGGTAGGGGCTGAGCTCCTGAATGCGCTGCCGCAAGTCATCGATCAGATCGTCGGCGGTCTTCATGACGAGCAACAGTTCCTCACCCTGCTCGATGCAGCCTTGCCACCAGTAGCTCGACTGCACCGGTACCCGGTTGATGCACCCTACCAGCCTTTCTTCCAGCAGTGTCCGCGTGATGCGATCCGCCGTCGCGCCGTCAGCGACCGTCGTCAACGCGATGGTCAGGCTCCTTGCCTTCATCGGGAACCTCCTTGCGCTGCCTGTGCGACCAGCTCTCTGCCAAGCCGCGGTAGTCCGGCAACGGACCGATCTGCGGGTGCGGCGCCGCTGCGAGCCCACGCACGCGCCGGAGCCAAGTCCTGCTTCGGCCTCGCAGATGGCCCACGGCGACCGGCTCCATCAGTCGGGCGGTCACCAAGGTCCGTTGGATCTGGGCGAGCCAGTCGCGACAGACTCTACCGCTGACGATCGCAGCTTCGAACGACGCGGCGGTGGCCGCGCGCGACAGCCCCATCTCGGCAGCAACCTCGGTGACGCCGAGACAGTCGAGGTAGCCCAGGCTGTACAGGCGCAGCGCGCACTCGAAGTAGTTGTCGAACCAGTTGAGACGGGGACCGAAGGCATCGAGTCCGGACGGCGCCGACCGGCGCTCCCGCAGGACGAAGATCGCTTCGACGCGACACGGCGGTCGCGGCGCGGCAACCAGATCGAGGATCCGCGCGATGTGACCACGGCTGACCTCGGCGCGCTCGAGCAACTCCGCCATGAACGCCGGGCCGATGCGGCCGGCCACGACATCCGCGTACACGGAGTAGATGAACGGATCCGATTCCCAGTCGTCACCGAACAGCAGTTCGCGACTGTCCGGATCGCAGTGTGCTGCGGCGCTCAATAGCTCCTCGAGCTTGTATCCGATCTGTTCACGCAAGCCGTCGAAACGGCCCCGCATGAGGCTCCTTACCTGATCTTTGAATGTGATACCGTCGTAGGCGATCCCGTCCAGTTCCAACTTGGCACGAATCGCGGCGCCAATCTGTGGAGGTGACGCGGACAGGAAATACACCCGCGGCACCGTCCCCTGTTCCACCGCTCGACGGCGCAACGCGCGGATGAGAGCCCTGACTCCGGGAACTGCGACCTTGTCCGTGGCGCGCTCGAAGGGAATTCGCAAGAGCCCGCGCAGGGAGTCGAAGCGCGAAACCAGGTAGGTCTTGTCGATATCCCATCGAAAGACCAGTGGAGGGTTCACAGCGCGACGCCCTCGGCCGCCAACGTGCGCAGGAGTCGAACCGTGTGGATGGGACGGTCCCCCGCGGGAGCGCGTTGAGCCAGACGCAAGGCAAGCCGGCACAAGGAGGCGTGATCGTCAACGTCTTCCCAGCGCGGCAGCACATGCACCCGTTGACCCATCTCGTGCAAGCGCGCCAGGGTTTCCTCGAACACACCCGGCCCTCCCCAAGCGGCCTCGAGCCGAAACACGGGCGGGACCTCGCCGCAACACCCGATCAGATAGTACCCTCCATCCGCGGCGGGCCCGATCACGGTCCCAGGTCCGCTCAACGCCGCAAGCGCCTCGCTGACCCAAGCGAGCGGCAGATCGGGAATATCCGCGCCCAGGATCACGCCTGTGCGGTTCTTTCGACAGGCAGCTGCGAGCGTGCGCGCCATGCGAGCGCCGAGATCACCCTCACCTTGCCAAACGAGCGGGGTACCGGTTCGCCGCGACAGTGTCGCGAGCCAGGGCGCCGCGTAGTCAGGGGTGGCCGCGAGCACCAGTTCGACCCCTGGTACACGTCCAACGCGCTCGACGAGGTCGCTGATGAACGCTCGCTGGCAGCGTGCCGCCTGCCGAGGCTCGAGCTGCGGTGAGAGACGCGTTTTAACCAGCCCCGGAAGCGGCTCCTTCGCGAAAAGGTAGATCAGCGCCGGCCGCACACGTGCGATATCTGTCACGCCCATCGCCGCGGAACAAGATTGACATGCGTGATTAGCCGCGCAAGACTGCCGCTTTCGCGCGAATCCCATGCCGTACGCAATCATCCGGACCGGAGGCAAGCAGTACCGGGTTAGCCCAGGTGCCGTACTCACGGTAGAGAAGCTCCTCGGCGAGCGCGGTGAGACGGTCCAGTTCACCGACGTCCTGCTTCGCGCCAACGAAACCGGGACATCCGTGGGCTCTCCGACGGTCGAAGGCGCAGCCGTCAGCGCGGTGATCGTCCGGCAGGACCGCGGCCCTCGCATCCTGGTTTTCAAGAAGAAACGACGCAAGAACTACCGCCGGCGGCGCGGGCACCGCCAATGGGAAACGACCGTCCGCGTCACGGTGATAGCCTGAGAGCAGCCCGGAGCGATGGCGCACAAGAAAGGTCAAGGTAGCACCCGCAACGGTCGCGACACGGTCGGCAAACGGCGCGGGATCAAGATCTTCGCAGGTCAACGCGTAATCGCGGGCAACATCCTCGTTCGGCAGTTGGGCACCAGGATTCACCCGGGCAGCAATGTCGGAATGGGTCGCGACCACACGCTGTATGCGCGTATCGACGGCGTCGTGGCATACGAAAGCAGCGGCCGGGGCAATAAGAAGCGCGCCAGCGTCTACCCCGGCTGATTCGGGCCGCCGGCCGCTCGACGCGCCGGAGCCCCCGTGAGATTCCTCGACGAAGCAAGGATCCGCGTTGAAGCCGGTGACGCCGGTGATGGGTGCGTTGCCTTCCTCCGCGAGAAGTACCGCCCGCGCGGCGGTCCTGCGGGTGGGGACGGAGGTCGCGGCGGCAGCATCTACGCGCTGGCCGATGCGGGCCTGAACACGCTCTACTCGTTCCGTTTTCGACGAATCCAACGCGCGGAGCGCGGGGAGAACGGCCGCGGCAAGTGCCAGCACGGTCGCGCTGGAGCCGATCTGCTGCTGCGAATGCCGGTCGGCACCGTCATCACGGAAGCCGATACGGGCATCATCGTCGCCGATCTGAGCGCAGCCGGACAGCGGCTCATGTTGGCCCGCGGTGGTCGCGGTGGTCGCGGCAACGCCCGGTTCGCGACCTCCACGCGACAGGCTCCGCTCCGCGCGGACGATGGCGAGCCCGGCCAGCGCCGCGACCTGGCCCTGGAGCTGAAGCTTCTCGCCGACGCCGGGCTGGTCGGCCTGCCCAACGCCGGCAAATCGAGCCTTCTGGCACGGCTGTCGGCTGCACGGCCCAGAATAGCGGACTATCCATTCACGACACTGGAGCCGATCCTCGGAGTCGTCAGCCTCGACGAGGAGCGCAGCTTTGTCCTGGCAGACATCCCAGGACTCATCCGCGGGGCTCATGAGGGACGCGGGCTTGGGCTGACGTTTCTGCGGCACGTGCAGAGGACTTCCCTGCTGGTGCACCTGGTGGATGCATCGGGCCGATCCGTGGAGCAGACCGTGGAGGATCACGACGCAATCAATCGCGAACTGGCCGCGTATTCCGCCGAGCTGGCGGCCAAACCCCAGATGGTCGTAGCCTCCAAGATCGATCTTCCCGAGGTCTCGCAGCGGTTAGAGGCCTTGCGCGAGGCTTTGGGGGCACGCAACATTGAGCTGACGGTGGTTTCGGCGGCGACAGGGGTGGGTTGCCAGGAGCTCGCAGCTTCCATCCATGCCGGTCTGAACCGCGCGCGAAACGCCGCAACCCGTAACGCGCACGAAGGCTGACACGGTCCATGTCCGCGACAAGACAGCAAGAGCACAAAGCTCGGCTACTGCCACGGATACGGCGCATCGTCGTCAAGCTCGGCAGCAGCGTCCTCACCACGGCACAGGGCGTTGACCGTGAGCAGGTAAGCAGGCTCTCGGCCGAGCTGGCACGCCTGCACGAGGATGGCATTCAGTTGATCGTCGTCACGTCGGGAGCACGGGCTGCGGGACTAGCTCGGTTGGGGCTGACGCGAATGCCAACGTCCATTCCGGAACAACAGGCGGCCGCCGCGATCGGACAGATCAAACTGATGAGCCTCTACGAAGAGTGCTTCGCCGATTTTGGTAAGCACGTCGGCCAGGTGCTGCTCACCGCCGCCGACATCGAGGATCGTGCACGCTATATCAATGCCAAGCACACGTTCGAACGCCTGCTGCAGCACGGGATCATTCCGGTGGTCAATGAGAATGACTCGGTCGCGGTCGATGAGCTGAAGTTCGGCGACAACGATCGTCTCTCGGCTTTAGTGGCCGGCTTGGCCGGCGCCGATCTTCTCGTCATTCTGACCGATGTTGCCGGGGTATATAGCACAGCGCCCGGTACCCCCGGTGCACAGCTGATCGACGTCATTACGAACATCGAGACGGAGGTGGAGCAGGTCGCAGGTTCGGCGGGGCCGCTCGGCACCGGCGGGATGGCGAGCAAGCTCTCCGCCGCACGCGCCGCCGCTCACCGCGGCATCGCGACCGTGATTGGAAGCGGTCGCGATGCCGGCGAGCTGTTACGGATCATGAATCCGCAGGAAGCGACGGGCACGCTCGTCGTGGCTTCCGATACCCCCATCTCCAATCGCAAACACTGGGTCGCGTATGGAGTGCCGGTGCGAGGAAGACTGATTCTTGACGACGGTGCCGTACGAGCGCTCTCCGAACGAGGTGGCAGTTTGCTGCCGTCGGGGCTCGTGGAAGTGGAGGGTCGTTTCGACGTGGGCGAGTGCGTCGGCTGCACGAGACCCGACGGCCAAGAGTTCGCTCGCGGACTCGTGGCGTACTCCGCCGAGGACTGCCGGCGGATCCGGGGCCACAGCAGCCGGGAGATAGCGGCAGTTCTCGGGTACCACCTGGGAGACGAGATCATCCATCGCGACGATCTCGTACTGCTCCGCGATCTTGGCGCTGGAGCGTCGCACTAGCCATGAACGGGAAGCGTGCCCATGTGGGACGTCCGAACACATCCGGCGCTGCCGGTGACCCGAGGTGCCGATTATCACACGTGCGCTAAGTATCTGCGTGCAGCGATTGGGGATCCTGGGAGGGACGTTCGATCCCGTCCATCTCGGACACCTCGCCAGCGCACGCAGTACGTGCGAGGCCTTCAAGTTGGACCGCATCCTGCTGATCCTGTCGGCCCGCCCCCCCCACAAGCCCGACACCGTACCGGCATCAGTCCACCACAGGTTGTCAATGCTCGACCTCGCGACCGCGGGAGACCCCCGTCTGGAGGTATCCGCCATCGAAGCCCGCCGCGAGGGTCCTTCCTACACTTACGAAACGCTCCGGGAAATCCACAGGCTATGCCCTAAAAGCGAGCTTTACCTGGTCCTCGGAATGGACGCCTATCAGGAGATCGAGAGCTGGCATCGCCCGGGCGAACTGCTCGAGCTGACCCATATCGTGGTAACCAGCCGCCCCGGTCACGGTGCCCCACCGGAACCACCGCTGCCTCCCGTTGCCGCGAGAGAATCCTGTTGTTATGATCCGCACATCGGCGGCTACCTACACAAGACAGGCCACCGATTCGTCGTCCATCCTCTGAGCGGCGTGGAAGCCTCCGCGTCAGACATACGTCGGCGCATTCGTGAAGGACGCCCCTTTGCGCACCTGACGGGGCAAACGGTGGCCGACTACATCCGCACGCATCATTTGTACGGCCCGGAGGATCGTTGACCGGCACACTGACCTCGACCGACGCTGCCCGTTGGGCCGCCGAACTGGCGGCCGACCGTAAAGCGACCGAGCTCCTCGCCCTCGACCTGCGCGCGCTATCCTCGGTGGCCGACTATTTCGTGTTGTGCACGGGGCGTTCCGATATCCACGTCCGCGCGATCTGCGCGCGCATACGCGAGGGCATGGAAACACGCGACGTGCGGCGCCTGCTTTCGAGCGAGGGCGTTGCACGCGGACAGTGGGCGTTGTTGGACTTTGGCGACGTTGTCGTTCACGTCTTTCAAACCGCTACGCGTCGCACGTACGACCTGGAGCGGCTGTGGCTAGAAGCTCCTCGATGGACGCATGAGTCCCGCCCTGCGATAGGACAAGTCCACTACTGACACTCGATGCTGCGTCGGGCGTTGACCTTCTTGGTTCTCATCGGCCTCGTGGCTGCCGTCGCGTCCCTTGTTTACTGGAACGCTCAAGAGACAGTTTTTCGCCTGACTCCCAACTACATCTTCACGCTCCCTCTGGGTGTTCTCATGCTCGGCGCAACCGTTGCCGGTGCATTGCTGATGTTCGTCATCGCACTTTGGCGTGAGGGCCGCCACGCGTTGCGGGAGTGGCGGGTGCACCGGGAGATGCGCGCAGCTCAACGCAGCGTCGAAACCACTGCCCAGGCTCGATCCCTCGCCCTGGCTGGCGAATTCACGCGTGCTCGCGCTCTGCTCAAGCGAGCAACGCAACGGCGCGCGACGGAACTCGCCGACATCATCGACTATGCCGATACGTTCATGCTCGAGGGCGATCCCGTCCAGGCGCGCAAGGCCCTCGAGGAAGGACGACGCAACTTCGGCAACGAACCTTTGCTCTTGCATGCGCTCGCCCACGCCTGCGCGGCCGCGGGTGACCGGCCCACCGCCCTCACGACCCTAGAACGCGCGCTGGCGGTCTATCCGAGAAGCCCGCGATTGCTCGCATTCCTTCGCGACGTCCTATTCGAGACCGGTGAGTGGCAAAAGGCAGAAACGATTCAGAAGCGGATCGTCGAGCTGAATCCGCAAAGTCCGGTGGAACGAGATCGCTTGCTCGGCGCTCGCTTCGAGGCGGCGCTTCGAACGCCGGAAACCCAGCGCAGCCCAATGCTGCGCGCGATCTCGCACGAAGCGCCCGAGTTCGTTCCGGGGGTAGTCGAGCGCGCCAAGCTGCTGGCGCGCTCGGGGGAACGACGGCGTGCACTGAAGGTGATCGAGAAAACACTTTGGCAGAAACCACGAGCGGTTCTGCTCGACTTGTACGAGGAGATCGCGGGCGCGGATGATCCTGCACGAGTATGTAGGCTCTATGCCAAACTCGTCGTCGCGCACCCGGGTATCACCGGCCTCAAGTTGCGCGCAGCTCATGCAATGATCGCGCGACACCGTCTGGACGAAGCCGCGACCATCCTCGGAGCCTGCTCGACGAACGGCAGTACACCCGTTGCGCAGGTTCTGTGGGCGCGGATTCACGACGCGCGGAACCAGCCGGACCTCGCCCACGCCGCATATCGCGAAGCGATCGCGACTGGCTCGACCGCGCTATCCGATTTCACGTGTGAGACGTGTGGAGCGCGGAGCGAATCCTGGGACGCTCGGTGCCGGCACTGCGGAACCTGGGGACGCCTGGAAGCACTTCGCGCTTAGGGCTCAAACACACAACAGCCGTGCCACAGCCGCCAGTGCTGTGAGATCGTGTACATCGTGATCGAGTTCCGGGACGGCGACGCATGCTACCTCCGCTCCGAGGCCGGTCTCGAAAGCTTCGCGTCGGATCTCTTCCGCGCGAGCCATCGTACAACTCGCCACATAGGTCTCGGCGATCCATTCTAGGCATTCCGCGCTCGCGCCCCCTTCTCCGAGCGGCGCCAAGGCTCCCGAAACGGCGGCTGCGTCCATGACGTGCTCTCCCGCACCAGGCAACGGGTGAATCCGGTTCATGACGACGCCCTTCAGTGGCATTCCCAGCGCACGCATCCTTGCCGTCAGTTGCTCGGATTCCCCCAGAACCTGCTCCTCTGGCCCGGCGACCAGAACGAACGCGGTCTCGGATCCGGCCAGCAAGGTCCGGACTTTCCGACTGCGCTCGGCAATGCCGTCGAACAGACGATCCATGGCGACGAAAAACTCCGAAACTTCGCTGAGGGTGCCGATACCCGCCGCCTCTTCGATACGTCGGACGAGAAAACGCACGGTCCTGCTGGCCGTCTTCCAGGCAGTCCAACCGGCCGCGACGTAGGGCTTGACCAGCCAGCCAAGGACGCTCCGATCGAGAAAGTTCTCCAGACGCACTGGCGCGTCGAGAAAATCGAGCGCGTGGCCCGTGGGGGGTGTATCGAGCACGATCAGATCGTGCTCTCCATTCTCGGCCAGCCGGCATAGCTCCTCGATCGCCATGTACTCGGTCGACCCGGCGAACGAGCGTGACAGGTGCTGATAGAATTCGTTGCGGAGAATCGCGTCGCGAACGTCAGTGTTGGGCGCGTGGCGTGAGATGAATTCATCCCAGGCGCTCTTCTGATCAAGCATGCCGGCGCTCAAGGAGCCGAGTGGCAACAGTCCCGCCGCGCTCAGCACGCCCTGCGCAATGCGCTCACCTCCGCTCTTGAGCGTATCGAGCCCCAGCGACTGCGCAAGCCGACGAGCCGGGTCGATCGTGAGAACCATTGCTCGTCGCCCGACGATCGCTCCATGGAGCGCAAGCGCAGCCGCCGTCGTCGTCTTGCCAACACCACCGCTGCCGACACAGACGATGATTCGGTGCTGCGCAAGCAACTCGCGCAGATTCACTGTCCGGTCTCCGACAGGTGACGTGCAACAACGTCCGCGAGGAGTTCGACCTCTCGAAGGCCAAACTCTTCACTCGCTAGCAAGGGAAGGCGAATCACGGACAGCCCGGTGCCTGCTTCCAACCGCGCGACGCCGTCCTCCTGGATGGACTCCCAACCGAGAGCTCGACTGCACGCGAACCGCATACCATCCCTCAGCGCGGAACCGTCGATCGTCGGCGACAGCCCCGAGGTCTCCAACGGCATGGCCGCCAGCTTAGTCAACGCCGATCGGGCACCCTCTGGGGCCCGCCTGCGACAGCGGTTGACGAACACCCTCCCCAAGGGGAGGTCGAGATCACCGCGCAGACGCTCGATGATCTGTCGGGCTTCTGTCAGCGGCATCTCTTCCGGAGTTGCAACGACATGGATCGCCGTCGCCGCCGGGTCACTCAACAGCTTCTGAATCGTGACCGCCTCACGGTGAACCAGGCCCGAACGAAAGGTGGTCGCCGCCGCGCGCGGCATCTGGAGATACTGCAGACTGTGCCCCGATGCGCCCGCGTCAACGACGATCACCTCCCAGGCATGCTCTCCGTTCGCGAGGAGTCTCTGGTGCTCGTACCATACCTTGCCGACCGTCATCAGTTCCTTGAGACCGGGCGCCGCAGCAACAAAGTAACGGTATATGCGACTCGCGAAGACCGCCGCCAGGAGGCGCCGGATCGGCACGATGAGCTCCAGATACTCGGCCAGCGCGGACTCCCCCTCGATGTACGCGATTTCAATGCCCGGGCGGACTCCGATGGGAACACCCGGGCGCGAGGGCGCAGCTTTGAACGTCCGTGCCAAGCCACCAACCCCCTCCACCTCCAGCGCGAGCACCCGCCGACCCGCACGCGCGGCGGCGATCGCGAGCGCGGCTGACAGCGTGGACTTTCCGACACCCCCCTTGCCGACCACGAACTGGAGCGGCGTGAACTGCACTTGCGCCGGCCTTACTGCGCCGGCGCCTCGGCGTCAACCCGAGTTGGTGGACGTCTCGCACCAGGATCGCTACAGTGCCGAGGTGCTCATAGACCGAGGCCTCTGTTTCTTCTTGGCCGCGCTGCTCGCCGGATGCGGCGCTCCAGCGACCCTCCCCGAGCAGGACCTCTACACCGAGGCGAACAAGGAATTCGAGGCTGAAAACTTCCACCTCGCCAGCGGTCGTTACCACGAGATGCTCGAGCAGTATCCGTTCTCGGACTTGGCGGAGACCGCTCGCCTGCGGGTCGCACAGGCCTACTACCTTGACGGCAGTCACGAGAAGGCGATTGCCGCCTTCAATGACTTCGAGCGACTTCATCCGACCAGCCCTCAGCTACCGTTCGTCGAGTACACGATCGCGATGGCGTACCTTGAACAGCGTCGAACGCGCGACCGGGACAAATCGGCCACGGAGAATGCACTGAGGCAGTTCGAGCGCGTCCGCGATCGATACCCCGAGTCGCTCTACGAAAGGCTTGCCGAGTATCGCATCGAGCAGTGCCGGCAGCATCTGGCCAGCCACGAACTCTATGTCGCCGACTTCTACATGCGATCCAAGCGACAATCCGCCGGGATCGCACGATACCAGTACATTCTGGACCACTACGCCGATACCGACGCCGGCGTCATCGCCGGCGAGCGTCTCGCCGAAGCGGCTGGGAAAACCTCTACGGGCACTCCGATCGATTCGATCGAGCATGCCACGGACACACAAGCACCCAACCGCCAACTGGAAGGCACCGCTGCCAGCAGCGCGTCCCAAGACTGATCAGCGCACAAGCAGGCCCCGACGCAGATCGGCGATCGTGGATCTGGGCACACCGATTGCGTCGAGGTACCCGAGCACGGAACCCCACGTTCGGTCAAGCTCGGCCAACGCCGAGGCGATGCGATCGGGCGGAGACGCAGTGAGATACGTTATCGCTGCTTGATCCGCGTTGGCAGCAACGAGCTTCTCGCGATAGGTCGCCATGCCGTTCTGAAGATAGGTCTCCGACAGCGCATAGTCCGAAACGATGAGGTCGTCGCCGACACCCAGGATGCGCAGAAGGACCGAGGCCACGATGCCGGTACGGTCCTTTCCTCCCGTGCAGTGCAAAACCGCAGGGTGCCTCCCACGAATCAGTCCCTCGAGAATGCTGCGGACGGCACTCGCCCCAACCCTGAGCATCTCGACGTAGCGGCCACGGAGATCGACAACGCGCCAATCGATGGCAGGGTTGAAAGGGTCGAGCGCCTTCTCCACCAGCGGAACGTGCACGTGCAATCGGTCGCGCACCCAGGGCCCCACACCATCGCACTCGAGCTCGGCGTGACTGCGCAGATCGTAGACGGTTTCGATACCGAGCGGGTCGAGTAGCGCGGAATCGGCTTGGGTGAGCCGATGGAGAGCACCTGAACGGTACACCATTCCGTAGGCGACAGTGGTTCCCTCCTGTGTCGGGTAGCCGCCCAGGTCGCGGAAGTTCAGCGCGCCCGTTAGCGGCAACGCTCGTCCCGGAACACGGTTCCCTAAGGCGCACTCGCCCACTGCAGCCTCCCTTTGACACCCCTACCGCCGCCAGTTACGCTTTGCCTGCCTTATCGAGAGTGGCGGAGGGATTAGGCCCTGTGAAGCCACAGCAACCGGCGTGCAGCAATGCAAGCGCAGGTGCTAAGTCCTACGGCCCCCGAAACAAGGGGCGAGAGATAGGGCGAGGAACGAGAGCCAGCCTCTTCCTTGCCTGTCTCGGAAGAGGTTTTGTTGTACGCTCTTGATAGCACTGCACCCAGTCTCCCGATCACTGACCCCGTCTTGATCATAGGCGTCGGTGCGCTGGGCTGTCCGGCTGCCGCAGCGCTGGTGAGGGCCGGTGCGTCCTGCCTGACGATCGTGGACTTTGACACGGTCGAACAATCAAACCTACAAGGACAGGTTCTATTCGGCGCGCCTGATGTCGGCCGCGCCAAGGTCGACGCGGCACGTGACGCCCTCGTCCGGATGAACCCGCGGGTCGAAGTCGATGCAGTTCGAGCGCGTGTTGGGCCGGCAGATGCGTTCGCAATGGTTACCGCCCACCGGTTCGTAATCGACGCCTGCGACGATCCTGGCACCAAGTTTCTGCTCAACACCGCTGCCGTGCGAGCCGGCGTCCCCTACTGCTATGGTGGCGTAGTTGGCACCATCGGCCAAACCATGACGGTGGCGCCACACCGGTCCGCCTGTCTCGCCTGCGCCTTTCCGCGAGGCGCCGAGGATACCGACTCGTTGCCTGGCGGATGCAGCGCACTGGGGGTACTAGCTCCGGTTGCTGGCGTGATCGGGTCGTTGCAGGCCTACGCCGCGCTACGGGCGCTGCGCGGGAACACCCCACCACGGTACGGCCGGTTGACGGTCTTCGATCTTCGCAGGTCACGCTGGATTCACGTTGACTTTGAGCGACGCCCCCGCTGCGAGGTATGTGCCGAGGGGGATCCCCTCGAGAGGAGGATTCACGCGTGTCGTTCGTAACCGGGATGAGATGTCGCGAATGCAGCCAAACATACGCGGTCGGTCCGGACAACGTCTGCGAGTTCTGCTTCGGTCCACTCGAGGTACAGTACGACTACGAAGCGATCGCCCGAGTCGTCACACGCAAGAAGATCGAGGCCAGACCCCGCAATTTATGGCGGTACGGAGAACTGCTACCCGTCGAAGGGATCCCGCGAATCGGACTGCACTCGGGTTTCACGCCTTTGGTACGCGCGGATCGGCTGGCCAATGCGCTTGGAGTCGAGGAATTGTATGTGAAGGACGACTCCGTCAACCACCCGACCTTCTCCTACAAGGACCGCGTCGTATCGGTCGCGATCACGAAAGCTATCGAGCTCGGCTTCGACACCGTATCATGCGCATCGACAGGCAACCTCGCGAACTCGGTGTCCGCACACGCGGCGCGGGCGGGACTCCGATGCTTCATCTTCATCCCCGACAATCTGGAACAGGGCAAGGTCGTCGGCTCAGCGATCTACAACCCAACGACGGTAGCGATCAAGGGCAACTACGATGACGTGAATCGTCTGTGCACCGAGATCGCCGACAGGTACAGATGGGCATTCGTCAACATCAACATTCGGCCGTTCTACACGGAAGGCGCGAAGACCTATGGTTTCGAGATCGCCGAACAGCTCGGTTGGCGACTTCCACAACATATCGTCGTGCCCACCGCAGGGGGCACGATCCTGCCCAAGGTGGCGCGCGCGTTTGAAGAACTCATCCGGATCGGACTGGTGCGGAACACCGGGTGGAAGATATACTCCGCACAGGCAGCTGGTTGCGCACCCGTGGTGAACGCTCTTCATCGCTCGAGCGAACTGATTGAGCCCGTGAAACCGAACACGATCGCCAAGTCGATCGCGATCGGAAATCCCGCCGATGGCTACTACGTGCTGAAGGCCGTGCGCAAGTCGGACGGCTGGGGCGAGACGGCAAGTGACGAGGAGATCGTGGAGGGCATCCGGCTGCTTGCGCGGACCGAAGGAATCTTCACCGAACCAGCCGGAGGCACAACGGTAGCCGTGACGAAGAAGTTGATCGAGCAAGGGCGCATACCGCGTGACGAGTCGATCGTTATCAGCATTACCGGCAACGGCTACAAGACGCTCGAAGCCGTCGTGCCCGTAATCGAGCAGCCTCACACGATTGCTGCCCGCTTGACCGAGTTTGACGCGCTCTACACGCAGATTGAAGCGCGACTGCCCAAGAAGAAACTGCGCACCGGCGAGGTTCTATGAAACGAGCTAGGGGGTTGCGGGGCTCCACCTACTCGCACATAAGGTAAGAAACGGAGGATTATACGGATGTCAGTTCTAGTTCGGATTCCCACCCCACTACGAAAGCTCACCAAGGGAGCAGAAGCCGTAACCGCACAAGGCGACTCGATTCGTGCGCTGCTCGAAGACCTGGAGAGCAAACATCCGGGCCTCAAGGAAAGAATCTGTGAAGCCGACGGATCCGTGCGGCGATTCGTCAATCTGTATGTGAACGGGGATGACATTCGGTTCCTCGACAACCTCAGCTCGCGGGTGAAGGACGGCGATGAGGTGTCGATCGTGCCGGCCATCGCCGGCGGACTCTGAGCCTTTCGTCGACGGGACACCCGCGGCGGCACAGACAGTCAGCCAATGTCGACGAACACCGCAGCGCTCGATCCCCCCGGAATCCTCGGTCTTGTGGGGAACACCCCCATGGTCGAGATCCGACGGACCCGTGACGCGGTCAGACCGGGGGTTCGTCTGTATGCGAAACTCGAGGGGTTCAACCCCGGCGGTTCAGTAAAGGATCGACCGGCCTGGAACATGGTCCGTCGCGGCCTGGAACGAGGGACCCTGCGCCCCGGCAAGACCATTCTCGATTCGACCTCCGGAAACACGGGAATCGCGCTCGCGATGATCGGCGCCGCGCTCGGTTACCGGGTCAAGCTGGTGATGCCGGACAACGTGTCGGCGGAGCGTAAGCACGTGATCCGCGCGTATGGAGCCGAGGCCGTCTTCTCAAGCGGGTTGGAAGGCTCCGACGGCGCGATCCTGTTGTGCAGACAAATCCATCAAGCCGACCCCGACGCCTACTTCAAACCCGACCAGTACTTCAACGAAGCGAATCCCGAGGCCCACTATCTAACCACGGGGCCCGAGATCTGGGCGCAAACCGACGGTTGCATCACCCACTTGATCGCGACGCTAGGGACCGGCGGCACGGCCATGGGAACCGGCCGCTTCCTCAAGCAACGCAACCGCAATATGCAGATCGTTGGTGTCGAGCCGGACGATGCCTTTCACGGGATAGAAGGCTTGAAGCACATGCCGACTTCTATCGTGCCGGGCATTTACCATGAGGAACAACTCGATCGGAAGCTGGGCGTATCGACGGATGCCGCGTACGACATGGTTTATCGTCTGGCGACCGAAGAGGCGCTTCTGGTAGGACAGTCGAGCGGCGCTGCGGTCGTCGCAGGACTCCGTGTTGCCGGGGCGCTCGACGAAGGACTCGTCGTAATGATCTTTCCCGATTTTGGTGATCGTTATCTGACCACCAACCTGTGGCGGAACCGCAGGGAGAGAGGCTGAGAATGGCGGTCCAACGTTTCTACCTTACGTACCCCGAGGAACAGATCAAGGAGCCGATCATCTATCAGGTCGGACACAAGTTCAGGGTCGTGACCAACATTCGGGGCGCCTCCGTGTCCGACAAGATCGGGATTCTCGCGCTCGAACTGGACGGCGCGGAAGATGAGATTCAACGCGCGGTCAAATGGATCGCCGAACAGGGAGTCAAGGTCGAACCGATCCAGAAGAACGTCATCGAATAAGCAACGCTCCTGCCCATGAGACTGACAGATGCCGATCTCGAACGGTTCGCTCGCCAGATTGTGATCCCGGGGATAGGGGCTGCCGGACAGACCAAACTGTTGGCGTCACGCGTCCTCGTAGCTGGCGCGCAAGAAGGCGTACGCCAAGCGCTCCTCTATCTGGAGCGAACCGGCATTGGCGCGCATGAACCTGATGCAGGACCCGCCAAGACATCGACTTCCACACCCGACTGCATCCTGATCGCCGGCTTAAATGCCCTCGGCGCGGAACGTCGCACGTGGCTACTCTCCTTCGCTACCCCCATCGTGTGGTACGTCCCGAAGGATTCGCGACTTCAGTTCGGTATCGTGCGGCCAGGCGAGACTTTTCCCCAGCTCGATGCAAGCCCATTGGCCGCGTCTTGCACAACAGAGGAATCGACTCTTCACCGCGTCGGTGCTTGCGAAGCTGTCGCTCGCGTAGCTGCGGTAATCCTGGGTTGGGAGCTCACGCCGACGCGAGGAGAAGTCGATTTTGCGTAGCCCCGTGCACGTAAAGCTGGAGCTTGCTGTACGAGGCTTGCGACTGGCTCCGCACCTCAAACACGACATGCTCGGGTCCGTCGTGCGTTCGGCACGCGACTTCGCTTCCCGCGAACTCGAGATCCTGCTGCCTGGGGACGTTGTGGCGCTCTGCCCCGTAGACACCGGTCCTGCGAAACGCTCACCCTACGAGTTACGCAGCGAGGACGACCGTTTCGTGATCGTGCGGGCCGACGGGTCTGCCGATGCCGAGGAGCGTATCGAGATCAGCCTTTTCCCCACCCCCTTCGTTCTACAACCAGAGCACTTCGGTGGGCACACCGATGTGGCAAGTGGAAACGGTTCACGCGGGCTACCTCTCTATCGATCCCGCTTCCGCTTGCGGGCTGGCATTGCGAGGAATGGGCTGTCAGTTCTGCACGATGACGGGCAGCAGAATCCAGACGGAGCCGCAACTACGCCCTCAGTGGACACCTCAAAACCGGCCATACGTGGACGGGTCAAAACCGGCCAACGGAAGGCATCCGGGACGGGCGTGTCGTTTACCTCATCATCGGCTCTCGACGCAAGCTCAGGGCTCGGCGCTCACGCTGTGATGGTGAAACCGGTACGGCGGCCAGCCGCCAGAGATCACGATTTTCGACACGGGCCTACCCCCTGGGTCGGTCCGAGATCGTCATTCCTGAGCCGATTGTGAGCGTCATTGTTCCGGGCCATCGAGCGCAGCGCCCTTG
>CAZKRI010000001.1:0-23969 GCA_964555245.1 uncultured Myxococcales bacterium | reverse complement strand
ACATCCCGACCTGGGCCGGGTTTCTTTACCTGGCCGTGGTCATGGATGCCTGGAGCCGGCGAATTGTGGGCTGGGCAATGGCCACGCACCTACGGACCGAGCTCGTCCTGGATGCGTTCGAGATGGCGGTAAGGCAGCGGCAACCGGCAGACGTGATCCATCATTCGGACCAGGGATGTCAGTACACGTCGATTGCCTTCGGGCAGCGCTGCCACCTAGCGGGTGTGCGGCCCTCCATGGGCTCGGTGGGCGATGCCTACGACAACGCCATGTGCGAGAGCTTCTTTGCGACGCTCGAGTGCGAACTGCTGGACCGGCGGCGATTCCGTACGCAGGCAGAGGCACGGATGGATGTCTTCGAGTTCATCGAAGGCTGGTATAACCCGCACCGGCGGCACTCGGCCCTTGCCTACCTCTCTCCGCTCCAATACGAGCGACGAGAAATGAAAAGACCGCACAAAGAGCGAGGTCAGAAGAGGATGGAGCGTGCCGAGACTTTCTGATATCGACAACTCGTGGCGCAGCTCGGACGGCCACCGATTCCACACCCGCGGCGGCGTGGAGCGTTCATTCGGCTCTCCGACACCGAGTGGGGTGCGGTCCTACGGGCGATCGAAGCGGAGCATCCGGTGGCCGAGCGCCGTCCGACTCCGTCCGAGTGGATCCGAGATCTCGTCGTGGCACACGCGTCGGCAGTGCTCGGCGTCTCGGTCACGCGAGCGGGGCTACGTCACGCCCCCGGCGGCGTGGCCGACTGGAGGCGCTGGCGGATCGCGCGAGCTGTCCAGCGAGCTGCCCCGAAACGTCGCACAAGGAGGAACACGATCCGGAAGAACAGGACAACCGATCCCCAAAACCGAAAGCGCTAGACTGTCCACCAAAGCGGGGCAACTCCAGTCGAGCGTTCTGCAGGCGCAGGCCGACATCGACCTGAACTCCAACTCGTCGGTGTTCGAGGGCCTGTCACTCGGGTTGCAGTTCACGGGCACGACCGGGACGATCACCGGGCTCGCACCGTAGCCGAGGGCGTTCTCGTCAGAGGCTCGCGCGCTGGGCGAGCTTCGCCCATAGCGGCGCGAGGATGTTGACGTAGTCGTCGGTCCACGGCGCCGGCCGGGCCTGCCTGGCGGCGTTCATCCGGGTCCAACCGTCGCGCTCGAGCCGCTCGAGGGCCACGTGGCCGCGTGTGAGGACGTACCAGTGGCTGCGCATCTCGAGGTCGTCGAGGCCGTCGCTGCGCTCGCGTGCCTTGAACGCTCCCTCCAAGCCCAAGCTGCCGGCGGTGCTGCGCAACGCCTCGCGGAGATCGTAGAAGCGGTTGGTGATGTTGAAGACCAGCAATCCGCCCTCGCGAAGCTTGCTCAGATAGCCGGCGAGGGCTTCGCGCGTGAGCAGGTGGGTCGGGATCGCGTCTCCGCTGAACGCGTCGACGATCAGCGCGTCGAGGTGCCCATCCGGGACGAGGGCGTCGTGCGCGAGCTGCAGGCGCGCATCCCCGATCACGACGCGGATCGCGGCCGGGCTGTCGCTGAGGAAAGTGAATCGCTCCCGCGCCATGTCGGCGCCATCGGGATCGATCTCGTAGTAAACGACTTCGTCGTCCTGGCCGAAGTACGGTGCGGTGCTGCCGGCTCCCAATCCCACGATGCCCACCCGCCGCGGCGCCGATAGCAGCAGCGTGAACACGTCGCCGAGCGGCGAAGCGTGGTGGTAGTAGCCGGTGGGTAGGGCGCGGAACTCGGGGTCGAGTGCTTGGAAGCCGTGGACGGTGCCGTTGTGCACCAGTTGCCGCACGGCAATGGTCCGCTCGGCGCCGGCCGGCCCGACGCGCGCCTGCACGTCACCGACCTTGTAGACGCCGTAGTGATTGCGCAGCAGGAACAGCCGCTGCGCCCCCGGCGGCACCAGCCAGAGGCACGATAGCCCGAACGTCGCGCCCAGCAGCGGGGTTCGTAGAATCCACCGCGCCCGCAGCGCGGGGTTGCGCAGCCAGGCGAGGATCTCCGTGCGCCGCTGCAGGGCGAGTGTGCCCGCGAGAATCACGATGGCGACGCCGTACTCGTGAAGCCGCTCGAACGCGTAAGGCGCGACCAGGCAAGTGAACACGCCACCGGCGAATCCCCCGGCCGCGAGCACCAGGTAGAACGCCGTGAGCCGGTCGGTCCCTGGGCGGCTTCGGTACAGCTCGGCGTGACCGCGCATCGCCACCGCGAACAGCACGAGCAGGTGCCAGAGCAGCCGCGGCCAGTCCGCGGTCCGGACCCAACCGCTGAGGATGGCGAGACCCACCAGCGCGATTTCCAGCCAGTAGCGTTGCAGCCAGTGCGGATACCAGGGGCGGTCCCGGAAGATCAGGATGAAGCTAGCCAGATAGATCGCGAGCGGCGCCACCCAGGCGAGCGGGATCGAACCGATTTCATGGGAGATCGCGTTCGTCGCGGCCATCAGCATGACGGAGGGCGCCATCGCCAGCGCGAACCAGTGGAACCACGGTGCGCCGCCCATGGGGCCGGTCGGCGCGGTGGCGCTAGCGCGAGACATCACCGGGGCACGGAAAGAGCCCAGCGCGATCGTCAGACCGAGGTAGACGGCGAACGCTCCGGTCCACAGCGCGCGCTGTATGTTCAGGCCGAGAGTTGGTTCGATCAGAAGCGGGTAGGCGAGCAGGCCGATCAGCGAGCCCGCGTTAGAGGCCGCATAGAGCCAGTAGGGATCGGCCGCGCTTTCCTCGTCCGATCCGGCAAGCCAGCTCTGCGCCACGACCGAGGTCGTCGAGAGCAGGACGACCGGCGCCGCCACGCCCGTGAGCAGCGCGTGCAGGATCGAGCCAATGCCCTGGGCGGCGGCCGGCTCGGGCTGCACGTCGACCGGCAGCGCGAGCAGCGGCAAGCAGGCGATCAGCAAATGCCAGCGGCCGATGCGAGGGGCGAGCAGATGCGCATAGGCGTAACCGAGAAGGAGCGCCCCCTGGAAGAACATCATGCAGGTCGTCCAGACGTGGAAGCCCCCGCCGTAGGCCGGAAGCAGCATCCGCCCGACCATCAGCTCGACCGTGAACAGCAGCAACGCCCCGATGAAGGCGAAGGCCGGGAGCAGGACCAGCCGCAGATTCGCGCGTACCGGTGACATGAAGTCCCGTTCCAGAATAGCCGTTTCCCCGCCCGCGCGCGGCACTATCCGCAGGCGGCCGCCCGGGTTGGCATGGCTTCAGCTGCGACGTAGAGCTGACCGGCACGATGGGCCTCGTTCGCGATCTGAAACGCGAGATGCGGACGTTCCGATTGCTGGCCAAGACTGGCCTGCGCATGCGCGCGGTCCGCCTGGACAGCGACTGGACCGTCGCCGACGCATTGGAGGCCGTCATCGACCGCCGGCCTGGCGCGGTCGCGATCTACTGGGGAGACCGGCAGGTGACCTACGCCGAGCTCGAGGCGACGGCGAACCGCGTGGCGAGCTGGGCGCGATCCGAGGGGATCGGGCCCGGAACGGTGGTCGGGTTGCTGATGGGCAATCGCCCGGAGTTCATCGCGACCTGGTTCGGTCTGGCGAAAGTCGGAGCGCAGACCGCGCTGATCAATACCAACCTGCGCACGGGCCCGTTGGCCCACGCGATCGGAATCGCAGAAGCGGAAACGCTGATTCTGGGAGCGGAGCTCGCCGACGCGTACGAATCGGCTCGTGGATCCCTCGCTCGTCCGCCGGTGGTTTGGATGCAGGGTGGGGTGGTTCCCGGAGCCCGCGATTTCGAGGCCGCGCTGGCGGCGGCGTCCGCTTCGCGGCCGGATCGCGCGCTGCGTTCCGCGGTGCGCGCCCGCGACAACCTCTTCTTCATCTATACGTCGGGGACCACCGGAAACCCCAAGGCGGCCTACTTCAGCCACGCCCGCTTCCTTCAGGTAGGCGCGGCCTACTCGGCGCTCGTCGAGATCACCGCGGCCGACCGCGTGTATTGCGTGCTTCCGCTCTACCACACCGCCGGCGGGGTCGTGGCGTCGTCGATGGCTCTACTCGAGGGTGCGACGCTGATCCTGCGCGACAAGTTTTCGGCTTCGCGCTTCTGGGAGGATTGCCGCCGCTATCAGGTCACCGTGTTCCAGTACATCGGCGAGCTCTGCCGGTACCTGCTGGCGGCGCCCCCGGGCGTCGACGATCGCTCGCACGCCGTGCGCTGCGCGGTTGGCAACGGTCTGCGCCCGGACATCTGGGAACGTTTTCAGGAACGGTTCCGCATCCCGCGCATCCTCGAGTTCTACGGCGCCACCGAGGGCAACGTCGCTCTGATCAATGTGGATGGGAAGGTCGGCGCCATCGGTCGCATTCCTCCGTATGCGCGTCGTTTCTTTCCGGTCAAGCTGGTGCGCTACGACGTCGCCGCCGACTCTCACGTCCGCGGCCCGGACGGCTTCTGCATGGAGTGTCGGCCCGACGAGGTCGGTGAGGCGATCGGGAAGCTGCCGCAGAGCGAACGCGAGCCGGTGGCGCGTTTCGAGGGTTACCGCGATGCCAGCGCCAGTGAGAAGAAGATTCTGCGCGGCGTTTTCGCGCCTGGCGATGCCTGGTTCCGGACGGGTGACCTGCTGCGCTGCGATCGCGCCGGATACTACTATTTCGTCGATCGGATCGGGGACACGTTCCGCTGGAAGGGTGAGAACGTCGCGACCAGCGAGGTGGCCGAGGTGCTGTCCACGGCACCGGGTGTGCAAGAGGCGAACGTCTACGGAGTGCAGGTTCCCGGTCACGACGGGCGAGCGGGCATGGCAGCGGTGGTCTCGCAGGACGGTCTGGATGTGCGGTCGCTATACCAGCATGTCAGCGCGCACCTGCCGGCCTATGCGCGACCGCTGTTCTTGCGGTTGACCTCGCGCATGGAGACGACCGTGACCTTCAAGCATCGCAAGGTCGATCTGGCCGAGCAGGGATTCGATCCGGCGCGGGTCGACGACGCACTGTATTTCCGTGACGACGCCGTGCGAGACTACGTCCGGCTCGATGGCGCGCTCTACGAGCGGCTGTGCCGTGGCGACATGAAGATCTGAGAGCAGCGGATCCCGCCGCACCTCTCACACACAGGTGGAGAGACCGCCGTCGACGGGGATGACGGCGCCGGTGACGTAAGCCCCGGCCCGAGAGGCCAGGTAGATCGCGATTCCGGCCATGTCCTCCGGCTCCCCGATGCGGCGCAGCGGCACGGCGGCGACGATTGCCTCGCCGAAATCCTCGAGCGTCTTCTCCATCATCTTGCTGGGAAACGGTCCGGGCGCGATCGCGTTGACCGTGATGTGGCTGTCGGCGAGCCGGCGCGCGAGCACGCGGGTCAAGTGATGAACCGCGGCCTTGCTCGCCGAGTAGGCGTAGGTTTCCAGTCCGGGGACGTGCAAGCCGTCGATCGACCCGATGTTGATGACCCGGGCGGGGTCGCCCACCCGGCCTGCCTTGGCGAGCCACGGCGTCAGCAGGCGAGTGAGGTGGAATACGGCCTTGACGTTGAGGGCGAGGACCTTGTCCCAGGCGGCGTCCGGATATTCGGCAAACGGCGCACCCCAGTTGGCCCCGGCGTTGTTGACCAGGACGTGAAGCTGCGGCTCGCGAGCGGTGAGCGCGGCTGCCAGCTCGCGGGCGCCGGCCTCGGTCGATACGTCGGCCGGCAGCGACCTGCAATCGCCGAGCTCGGATAGCTCGGCCGCCGTCCGGTCGCAGGCCTCTTGCTTGCGCGAAGAGACGTACACTCGCGCTCCAGCCTCGACGAATCCGCGCGCGATCATCAGACCGATGCCACGCGAGCCGCCGGTGACCAGAACGGTCCTGCCATCGACTGCGAACAAATCCGTCATGGGGCGTATTCTCCTGGTGTGCGCCGTCCGGCCCCGCGACCGTTCAGCGGTGTCTCTTTCGCGGAACCGTGTGTTCCCAGTCCGCCAGCAGCGCGCGCACCGCGGCGATGAACGCGAGTGGCTGATCGAGAATCAGGTGGTGGTGCGCCTGAGGAATCTCGACGATCGGCGCGTTGCGATCGAGCAACTCGTACATGTATTCGCCGATCTCCGGCGGCACCATCCAGCTCAGCTCGCCTCGCAGCATCGCGACGCGACAACGGGTATTCGCGAGATACTCGCTCATCGGCGTCAGCGACACCTTCACGAACACTCGCGGGTCGAATTTCCACATCCAGCCCTGCTCGGTCTGCTTGAGCGAGTGGGTCGCGACGTGCCGGAGGATGAAGTCGTTCTCGCAGGGCTGGGGCGGCACCAGGTGAAAATGCCCGACGGCGGTTTCCAGATCCGGATAGACCTTCGGGTTCCGGAACATCCGGCCGCGCGCGCCTTCCTCGCTCTCGGGATCCGGACGGCGCACCGGAGAGTCCACGATGATGGCACCCGCCAGGCGCTGGCCGTGCAGGGAAGCGGCCACTATGGAGACGACCCCACCCAGGCTGTGGCCGACGAGGACCGGCGGCGTCCCGAAGCCGGCGTGGTCGACGACGGCCATCACCTCGGCGACCCACTGTTCACGCGGGTAGCGTTCCCGCCACCCGCTGTCGCCGTGACCGCTGAGGTCGGGCGCTACGACGTGATAGGACCCGGTCAGCTGGGGCGCCAGGAAGCTCCACCAGTGCGCGTGAGCCGCTCCGCCGTGCACCAGGACGATGCCGGGCTTGGCCGGATCTCCCCAGCGCAGGTACTGGATGGAGCAGCCGTCGACGTCTACCCGGCACCGTTCGTACGGGGCCGCGACGGCGTCTTGGAACCATTTGGGTGGGGTGGCGATAGCGCCGGTATTCTTGAGCAAGCCGCTCCGTCTGTAAACTCGCCGGCCGCGATTCGCACCGGACCGATTGACTCGGCGTTCCCAAAGCATGACACCGCCCGCTGATGCGCGCGGTCGCGTGCGCCCTCTCGGGCGCCCTGTTGGTGTGTGCGGGAGCCTGGACGGGCTGCGGGCACGAGCCTGGCGCCGGCACCCCTGTGGGCGTCCGTCTATCCGAGCCGTTGATACAGGCTCGCGCCGCCGCACAGCGGGACGCGGCGGCCGCGCTCGGCGCCGAAGCTGGCAAGCAGATCCTGTTCGGTGACCTTCACGTCCATTCCTCGTTCTCGATCGATGCGTTCATGCTCAGCCTTCCCGTTCTGCAGGGGGACGGGGTTCATCCGGTTTCCGACGCTTGCGACTTCGCGCGCTACTGCTCGGGACTGGACTTCTGGAGCATCAACGATCACGCCGAGTCGCTGACCCCTCTGCGCTGGCGTCAGACCAAGGAGGCGATCCGGCAGTGCAACGCGATCGCAGGCGACCCCGAGCGTCCCGACGTGGTGGCGTTTCTCGGCTGGGAATGGACGCAGGTTGGCACCACGCCCGAGACTCACTACGGCCACAAGAACGTGGTGCTCAGGGACATCGAGGAGGACGCTGTGCCGCGCCGGCCCATCAGCGCGGCCGGCTTCACGGGACGCCAGATGCGCAAGCCGCCGCCACTCATCCAACGCATCATGCTGCCGCTGGTCGATCCCTCCAACTACCAGATCTACCTCGATCTGCTGGAGTTTCAGGCGGCTATCGCGCGGGTGCCCGACTGTCCCGCTGATGTCGACACGCGCGCGCTGCCCGACGAATGCCTCGAAGGGGCCGCGACCCCGACGGGCCTGTTCGAGAAGCTGTCGCGCTGGGGTTTTCCTGCGCTCGTCATTCCTCATGGGACCACCTGGGGCATCTACACCCCGGCCGGATCGTCCTGGGACAAGCAGCTCGCGCCGGCCGAGCACGATCCGGAACGGCAGCGTCTGATCGAGGTGTTCTCGGGGCATGGCAACTCCGAGGAGTACCGCAGCTGGATCGAAATCGAGCGTGGGGAGACGGGCGCGGCCGCGTGTCCGTCGCCTCAGGGGAGTTACGAGCCGTGTTGCTGGCGTGCCGGCGAGATCATCCGGTCCCGATGTACCGATCCGGCCGCGAGCGAATGTGAGGAGCGCGTCATGCGAGCGCGCGTCAATTTTCTTGCGGCCGGCGCCGCCGGCCGGTTGACCATTCCCGATGCGCCGATGTCGGCCTGGGGCGATTGCGGGAGCTGCCCGGATTGTTATCTGCCGGCGATGAACTACCGGCCGCGTAGCTCGGTGCAGTACATCATGGCTCTGTCCCGTCGCGACGAGACCGGCGGGCCTCACGGTTTCGATTTCGGCTTCATCGCTTCGAGCGACAACCATCGCGCGCGCGCGGGCACCGGGTACAAGGAGTTCGGCCGTTTGATCAACACCGAAGCACACGGTCCGCGAGACGAAAGGGTGTATCGGAGCATCTACGGCGAGCTTACGGCCGAGCCGGCCCGGGAGTCGGTCGCGTTCGACGAGGCGAACTCCAATGTCCCCGGCTTCCGGGTCGTCGATTTCGAGCGTCAGGCATCGTTCTTCATGACCGGTGGTCTGGTCGCCGTGCATGCCGCTGGCCGCGATCGACAGGGGATCTGGGATGCGCTCATGCGCCGAGAAGTCTACGGCACCAGCGGTCCACGGATTCTGCTGTGGTTCGAGTTGCTGAATGCCCGAGGAGGCGCGGTGCCCATGGGCGGGCGCGCCGATGTGGATGAGACTCCACGCTTCCGTGTGCGCGCAGCCGGTGCGTTCGAGCAGGCTCCGGGTTGCCCCGCGGATGCGGCCGCCGGTCTACCGGCGGAACGTCTCGAGCGTCTGTGCCGCGGGGAATGCTACAACCCGACCGAGCGTCGCCAGCGCATCGACCGGATCGAGGTCGTGCGCATACGGCGGCAGAATCGGGCAGGCGAGCCGGTCGAGCCGTTGATCGAGGATCCGTGGAAGGTCCTGCGCTGCCAGGACGCGGAGGGATGCAGCGGCGAGTTCGACGATCCGGAGTTTCCCGCCGGTGGCCGGGAGACCCTCTACTACGTACGCGCGATCCAAGAGCCGGCCCTGGCGGTCAATGCCGGCGCCCTGCGTTGCCGCCGCGACCAGGCGGGTCGTTGCCTCGAGATCGACCCGTGCTACGGCGACTACCGCACGCCTGCGGATGACGACTGCCTGGCTGCCAACGAGGAGCGGGCGTGGTCCTCCCCGATTTTCCTATCCCCCACGTCGCCATAGGAAATGGGGTCAGGTCTAATTTCCCGCGCTCGGTTTCGGAATCAGCAAGTGTCTCGCGGGAAATTAGACCTGACCCCATCAAGCCGCGTCGTGAAAGATGATTCCGAGCGCGAAGCGTTGTCCGCGCGTGAGCCGGCTTACACCGTGGCGAACCTGGACCCGGACCACGCCACGTTTGCCGGCTGCCGGCCGCTCGTGGACCGGAAACACGATCATCTGCCCCTGTTCGAGCGCGATGGCGGCGCCGATCGCCTGCTCCCGCCGACGGTTCTCGACCAGCAAGAACTCCCCGCCCGCGTAATCGATGCCCGCACGGCTCAGTAGAATCGTCGCCTGCAACGGGAACCGTAGGTCGCCGTAGAGATCACGATGGAGGCGATTGTAACCACCGGCCTGATAGCGCAAGAGCAGCGGCGTGGGCTTGGTCTGTCCGGCGCGCCGACAGATGTCGCGGTACGCGTGCAGGGTCGAGGGGTAACGCTGGGGGCGGCCCAGACGCTCCATCATGCGATTGGCGACCGGAGCCAGTCCGGCGTACAGGCGGGTGCGAAGCTCTTCGATCAGGGCCGGCAGCGGGTCTGCGAAGTAGGCGTAGTCGCCTTCGCCAAAGGCGTGCTTCGCCATGTCGACGCGCTTGCGGAAGAGAGCGTCGTCGTCGTAGAGCCGGACCAGCGTCCGGCACGCTGCAGGGGCGAGCACGTCCCGAGCCAGCGCGTGGCCGTCAGATTGCAGCTGACACTCCAGAGCGTCCCAGTCGAGATCATCGCGATGGGTGCGTCTGGGCATGCCGGCCGCGGCCTCCGCGGGGAAGTATCGGCGAACGCGACGCCCGATGCGACCCGACGCCTCGGATCGGGGGGCGGGGGACGGAGCGGCTAGCCGCCCCCCGGCTCTCCGGGAGGAGGCGCGCCCTGTGGGTTCGCGCGCGCGCGCGCCCGCAGCCGCATGCCGCGCAGGATTCGTGATTCACGCAGCATGGCGATGTCCTCATCCGGCGCTTGCTTCCATTCGATGTCACGCCCGTAAGGGTCGCTCAGGTCGAGGTAGCGATTCCCCTCCATGTCCAGGATTCCGTCCCAGTTGACGTGGTACCGCGCCGGCTCGCCGGCGAGCCGGCGGATCCATGTGCCGCGTTCGTGCGCCCGCCCGCTGGCGGGCGGCTCGGTCACTGCAGCCTCGATGTCGGCATCGCTGAGCCCGACCACGCGGTGGTCGAGATTTCCGAGAGCGTCGAGCCGGTCGAAGATGCCATTACCTCCGATCTGGGAGAACCGCGCGTCGATCTCGATCAGCTGATGGTACAGGGCGAGCAAGTCCGGATGACGCGCGGGATCGACCCCGTGCTTGCGCAGCGCACGGTCGAGCGGCGGACCCTCCGCGGCCCCTTGGGCAAGATCCTGCTCACAGCACGCCTTCGCGGGCGCCGTGTCCGTCCCGCAGAGCGCCTGGGACCAGGCCTCGAGCTCCTCCCAGCGGAATCCGCAACGTTCGGTGTGGGCGATGAACACCTGCAGCTTGATGGCCCAGTCCAGGGACGTCGCAACGGCCTCGGGTCCGAGCTCCAGGCGCCCCAACGTCGCGCGCCAGAGAGAACAGATCTCTTCGGCCCAGTCCGGGAGGAAGCGGGAGTTCGCGTAACGCTCCACCGCCAGCAGGTACTGCCATTGGACGTCGATGGCCGTCGCCTCGCTCGCGTCGGCAAGGGCCAACGCGGACTGGCAGCTCGGATCTCGGGCCAGCTTGTGAAGCGCCGCGATCGGATCGGCCAACGAGGTGTTGCGGCGCCACAGTCCCTGTTCGATCAACGCCACGACAAGGGCCGTGGTGCCCAGCTTGAGGAACTGAGCCTGTTGCGAGCACAGGCTCTCGCCGCAGATCAGATGCAGGCGGCGGAACTTTTTGCCGGCCAGCGGTTCGTCTCGGTGGTGGATCAGGCCGCGACTCTCCGTGGAGACATTCGACCGTGGCTGCTTCAAGAAGTAAGCCCGCGGTGACAAGACGAACCGCAGGCCGCGTCTCAACGGCTCGAAACCTCCGGCACCTGTGTAGATCACGCGCGTCACCAGATGCGGAACCAGACCCGGCGCCAAGTCCTCCGGCGCTTTTTTCGTCAGGTAGGACTCGTGACATCCCCACGTGTGGCCGCGCAGGTAGTCGACGTTGGACTTGAACAGGAGTGGCCGGCCTGCTCCACTCGCGGCGATCGCGCTGGCCGCTTGCACCAAGATGCGATCTCCGGCCAGCGCGTACCGCACCACGTCGCGAGGGTTCGAGCACTCCGGCGTGCAGAACTCCGGGTGAGCCCCGGTATCGATGTAGAAGCGGGCGCCGTTGGCCAGGAACATCCCCAGGCTGCCGCCGAAGCTCAACGAGACGCATTGCTGTTGAGCTTGCTTGACCAGGGCGATGACCGCGTCGTCGCCGCGCCTACGCCGGCGCGGGCTCGCCTCCTCGACGAACGCGTACTCGGTCTCCAGACCGAACAGCGGCTGCATTTCGTGTCTACTGGCCAATGGACTGGACGTAGTCTTGCTCGGTGAACTTCTCGGATTGTTTCGACAGCGACTGGCTGATGACGCCCGCGCTGCTGTCGCGCAGGCTCCGCGCGAGGCTGAAGAGCGGATTCGCAACCGCACCCGCGGGCGCCGTTCCGGCGTCCCCGCTCGTTCCGGGTCGTTCGTTCTGACGGAATTGTTCGTTCATGGCTTTGTCCTCCGAACTGAGCAGTGGTGCGTTTGCACCTCCGGCTCGGACCCTTGCTCATTCCGGCTCAGCGCGCCGAGCACCGCACTGAACGTCGTGCCGTCGCCGAATACGGCGGCCAAATCACGCTTCCCCCAGCGTCTGGGATCGTCGAGGTCGATGGTCACCCGCTTGGTTCCACCGCCGTTCGCGAAAGTTCCGGGCAGATCGAGGGTTACCGAGTCCCAATCGACTCGATGGATGCCTACGCCGGCTTCCTGCCCGCGCAGCAGCATCGCGCGGCCCCACGCGCGCGTGTCCTCGGGTGGCTCGCGGCGAAGGTGCTCGATGCGGTCGTCATCCACGACCCGTTCGAGCAGACCCAGGCGCTCGTAAGCCCAGTACAAACCCCGGTTCTCATCCAGACTGCTGTAGACCCGGTCGAGGTAGCGAAGCTCGGGAGAGCGCCAGTCCAGACCGCGATCCCGGCGCGCGCTCTCGAGAGCCTCGAGCTTGAGCGCCCAGTCCAACCGCCGGGCGAGCGCGTCCATGTCACGCGCGGCCAGCTTGTCGAGCGTGTCCGCCCACAGCGCCATGATCTCTTGGGCGCGTGGGACGACGCCGTCGAGTCCGCCGCGGGCCGCGAAGCGCTCGGCGGCCTCCAGAATCCGGCGCTGCAGATCGAGCGCCGTCACCGCGCGCCCGGAGGTGAGAGGGCAGCGCTGCTGGAAGGTGAGGTCGCGGCTCCAGGCGTGGATTGCCGAGAGGGGGTCGTCCAAGACCAGGCGCACGTCCACGTCGCCCGCTTCGATCATCGTCAGGACGATCTGCATCACGCCGACTTTCAGCAGCATCGCGACGTGCGAGAGATTGGCGTCGTAGAAGATGCAGTGCAGCCTCGCCAGCCGCTCGGCCGGGCGGAGCGGCGGCGTTCCGCCGTTGCCGCCGCTCGACACCCGTCGCGGCAGCGCTTCGCCGCACAGTGCTTCGTCGCGGGAGTTGACCAGGGGCCGGTGATGGGTGGTCTGCTCGCCGACCAGAGTCTCGAAAAAGTCGGCGCGCTGGCTGATCTGGTAGTCGGTCCAGGCCTGGTCGTTCTCGGCTCCGAGCTTGCCCTGCCCGGTGTAGATGATCGAGGAAACCTGATGCGATGCGAGAAACAGCAAGTAGTGGAGCTTGCGAGTGAAGATCGCATCCCAGGTCTCGCGCTTGAGCAGGAAATTGAGATGGCTCCCATACGAATGCGACAACCCGTCGCTGCTGTCGGCGAGCACCTCGACGTGCTGGCCATCGGGAAGCGTGGCGTTGGCCCGGAGCATCGCCGCGCGGGCTTCGCGCAGCAGCGCGTGCATGGCCGCGACGTGGTCATAGGCGCTCAGGACTTCGGGGATGCACAGCTCGAGGTGGTTGAGGTCGATGTAGACGCATCCGCCGTTCGTGCTGAGGTACTTGCGGCCGTGGTCCTGAGAGTAGTAGGTGATGGGCGTGACCGACGCGCCGCCGTAACCGTGGTAACCGACCGCATCCCGCCAGGCCGGTGCGTACGCCTGCACCGCGGCCGAGGGCACCCCGTCGAACTGGTCGAGTAGGAGCCGGGACGCCTCGTAGCCGGTGCCTCCCGTCATCGTGCGGCCGACGATGAGGTTGCCCAGCTCGCTGTCGGCGCCGTTGATCCGAGGAACGATGTCCTCGCCCGTCATTGCAGGCTCTCCGTCTGATGGGAACGCTCGGGCTGCACGTAGCGGAATATCGACTTCACCTTCTTCTCGCAGGGCTCGACGCGGACAATGTCCATGTCCTGAGGCAGCGAATCCAGATAGGACCGCGCACTGTGCAGCGTGATGGTCGACGACATGCGCGCCAGCGCTTCATCGATGGCGTAGGCCATGTCGGCCAACTCGAGACCCTCGCTGCTCCCCGCGACGTGGCGCTCGAACGCGCGGTCGCAAGCCACCTCGCAGATCTGGCCGATCATGCGGCCGCTCACCAGTTCGCGAGCGGTCACGGTTCGCCGGCTGCCGTTGCGGAACTGAATCTGACAGATCTGGTTCTCGCCGTTGGGCGCGTAGAGGCGGGTCACGGCCAGATCGACCATCGTTTCCCGCGTCTCGGCCGGCGGCATGCCGTTGGAATGGAACAGCAGTTGCTCGGGCAGATGGACGTTGAAGATCTCGCGTGCGCCGCGTAGGTCGGGCCGCTTGACCTCGATGTCGATGGCGCAGAGGCGATCGACCAGGGCCGGATCGAGCATGTCCTTGCGGTTGGTGGCCGCAATGATCGCGATCTCTCCCCGATCGCGGAAGCCATCGACCTCGGCGAGCAGAGTTCCGAGAAAGCGGTCGTGGTGGTGGTTGCCCATGCGCCCGCGCTGCCCGCCGATCGTCTCGATTTCGTCGATGAATAGTATCGCCATCCCGTCCGCGCCCAGGGCTTCGCGGAGCGCTGCGAAGCAATCGCGGATGGCGCGCTCGGTCTCCCCCACGTACGAATTCAGCCACTCGCCCGGCCGCACGACGGCGAACACGCACCGGCGGCCGGTTCGGCGGCGGATCTCGGCCGCGCAGATTCGAGCCATCAGGGTCTTGCCGTTCCCCGGGGGGCCGTAGAGCAGGACGCCGCGGCGGCCGCGGATGCCGTAGAGCGCGGCGATCTTGGGGAAGGCGAGGGCGGAGAGCAGCACCTGGAACAATCGGTCGAGCGCGCTGCACTGGCCGCCCAGTCGCTCGCGCGTCATGCTCATGTCCACGTCCTCGACGATGTACTGGCCGCCGGCCTCTCGTTCCACGACCTCGAGAACCATCCACGCGCCTCGGTCGATCCGTGCCTGTGCGCCCTGCCGTAGGTTGGCCCGGTCGCACCCTTCGGCAACGTCGACGATCAGCTCTTCGTCTCGCGAGCGCACCACGAGACGGCCGCCCGGGAGCAGCCGTTCGACGAAAACGGTTTCGCCGCCGCCGCCGCCGGTGTCACCCGCCCTCTTCAGAATTACGTTGCGGTCGGAGCTCAGGTAGACGATGTCGCCGCGGTGCAGGGATCGAGGATCGACGTCGGGATGGACGGCGACCACGTCCTGTGCCGTGCCCGACAGGACCAAGGCGCGCGGTTCGGGACAATCCTCGAGGAAGCGGATCAATCGAGCGATGTGCCAGGGTGGGGCCGTGATCTGATCGACTACGGCGGAAAGCTTCGCCTGGAGCTTTTGCGCATCGCGGAACGCCCCTTCTTGCTGGCGAATCCGGTCGAGCAAGTGACGATCGATCTCGCGGCCGACCAGCGCCGGATCGGGCGCGGCAGCGCGAGCGGTGGCCAGCAGGCGCAGCTGCGCCTCGACGTCGCTCGCTCCATCGGGAAACTGCAGCACCCGCTGGAGGGCTGCTTCCGCGTACACCTGCATGGGATCAGTGCGTGATGTCGGCATCGTCCTTCCTCTGACGGTTCAGTCCGTGTCGTTGTTGTCTCGTTTCATGAGTTCGGGGCTGTGCGTCCAAAATCGGCCGCGCGCGGGCGGAAGTCGGGATCGGGTTGACGACGAAGAAGCCACGCGCTGCAACCTCGCCGCGGTGCCACCCGAACATCGCGGTGCTCAGCGCCGGACCGCCGTGGTCGCTCAGCAAGAGGGCGACCTGGTAGCCGCGCGGAAAGCAGGTCCGGTGCAGGAATACGTCGTCTTTACTGAAGAAATCCGCGGCGTACGCGCAGCGCGCCCGGTTCTCGGTCGGGCACTTGGCGCAGAAATGGGGATGCGAGTGCCACCAGCCGAGCATCAGCTCCTGCTCCGCGCGCAGCTCGATGACTCCGCGCACGGCCGCCCAGGTGTCTTCGGTGAATGTCAGCTTGACGGCTGTCGATTCGGTGTGCAGGGCCGGCACCTGGGCCGTGACCTCGATGAAGGCCTCGGCCGCTCCGCGCGCCCGCCGGAGCTTTCCGATCAACACGCCGCCGGTCTCGTTCTCCTTGGCGGCCGCGCTCAACGCGAACGCTTCGGCGACGACGCGCCGTGGGATGAACACGGGGGCGTCGTCATCATGCGTGGTTCCGCTAGCGATCGACTCCGCGATCAACGGCCCCATCGAGCGCTCCTCCATGTCGATCTCCTCGGCCACCGATTCGAGCTCGAACTCGCCTGAAGGGCCGGACAGCGTCCGCGCGGCGGTGGGATTGCGTGGGAAGACCGAGACGACGTAGTGGAACGCCGCGCCGCGCTCGAGCAGACCCTGCTCGACGAAGCGGCTCGCCTGCTGCTCGGCGAGCGGACGAAGATAGCTCCGCGGAATCTCGCAGCTGACCGGTTCGCCGCCATCGGGGACCGGTACCAGGACGCGCACGCCGCGAATCTCCGGCCGCTCGCCGGGCGCCTCGAAGATCGGGTCGATCGTGCCGACCACCGGTGCCGTCGTCGGGTGCAAGCGGCGCTGGCGCACCCCTTGGAAGTGGGCGGACTCGAGCGCCGACGACCATTCGGGATCGACCGAAACCGAGCCGATCCGGCTGCCGTCGGTTCGGTAGTAATCGATTCGATAAGCGTACGCCTGATGCACGGGTAGCTCCCTTCGACGGCCCGGTCAGGCAGAAACGGGCCTCGGCGGCGCCGTTTCCACCTGCCGTGTCCGCCTTCACCCCGCGTGAATTCTCGGCTGGAGCTGCAGTTCGTCGCCCGACTGCAGGGCCTCGCCTGCCAGCTCGGCGCCGTGCAGGTTGCGGCCCTCGCGTTTCAAGCGGGCGCCATACGTGATCGGGCTGCCGTCCGGGTTCTCCGTCGCCAGGCCGATCCTCGCCAGCAAGGACTTGATCACCTCGCCAACGGTCGCGTGCGGCGGAACGCCAGTGGCACGGAATTTCTTCTGGCCGCTGACGTCCGTCGCGACGAAGTCCAGCGTCGCGGCTGCGGTTGTGGTCGTGGTCATGATGCGTCTTCCTCCTCGTGTCGTTGGTTTCGTTGTCGTTCTCGGCTCTCTTGCGCCGCGAGATACGCGCTCGCTAGCGCTTCGTCAGCGCCCAGCACCTCCAGCTCGGCCACCCAGCACCCGACGGCCACCGAGAGAGCCGCCAGGGCCTCGCCGACTTCCGCCGCAACCGGCGCGAACGCGTATCCGGCTTCTACCCGAACGATGGGCCCTTGCCGCGCGTCGGCGATGCAGACGCGCACCAGTCGCACGGTGCCGTTCGCAAGAGTCAGCATCCGTGCGACTGCCGCGCGACTCGGTGCTCCGACTTGGTCCGGCAACGCGATATTCACCGTCGCGCGGAATCCGGTGTGATCGAGCCGGAGTTCGGCCTGACGGAAGTCGCCAGGGACATCGAGATCCACGCGGATCGAGCCGTCGGGACTCGGATGGTGGGTCCAGCCCGATTCGGCGCAGAGATCGGCCAACGTCTGCGCGCGCCCTTCGTCGCGCGCCTTCGCTTCACCGGAGGGGGCGGGCACGATGGCCCGTCGCAACAGATCGGCCGCCTCCTCGAGCGCCGTCGTCGTGGCCACCAAGCGCGAGGCGATGTCGACGGCGGCGTCGAACGGCAACTCGGAGCGCAGTCGCGGCGACCCACCGCTGGCCCAGCGAACACCGTCCGGCAGAGCGGAGGCGCGGGTGAGCCGGTCCCAGTCCGCTACCGCTTCGAGCTCGACCGCCACGGGGTGAGTCTCGAGCACGATCCATCTGCCGTCCTCGAGCGTCGCCGTCAGCTCGAGCTGGCCCAGCGGCGGCCGGCCCGTCAAACGCCAAGCCTGACCGGTGTCATCGGCGCGGGCGAAAGCCGTGCTGAGCGCTACGCCCATGGACTCCCGTGCGGTCGCCAGCGCCGTCATGACGGGTTCTCGCCGTTGTCGACCGGGACGACTTGCAGATCGACGGGCCGCCGCTTGAGCGGACGGGGATCGGCGGGGAACAGCTCGGCATGGCGCCGTGCCCAAGAGCAGACCTCGGGTCGCAGACAGTCCCATTCGATCGTCGCGTAGTTCTGGTAGCTGATCACCTCGTAGGTGCGGTAGATGATGTCCGTGAGGCGTTCGCCCTTCTCGATTGCGCCGATACAGATCAGGGGGGCGTGAATATTCGGATGCCAGTGGTTGTGGGGTTCGAGGCACGTCAAGACCGTGCCGGAGTTGGGCGCCTCGAGCAGATAGTTGGAGGGCACGAAGATCCCCACCGTCGTCGTCATCGTGCGCTTGACGGGGTTGCTGCCCTCGTCGATCACGAACGTCGCGCAGTGGAACCGTGCGAGGTAGTGCTGCGGGTCGAGCGGCGTCAGATCCAAGATGTCGCTGGCATCGGCCAACCGCATCACTTGCGCGTGCTCGGCCTCCAAGAAGCTCGCAAAGACGTGGTCCCGGCTCGACATGGCTTCGGCTCCTTCCATCTTTGTCAGCTCCGCTTACAACCCTTCGGGGCGGTTGGAAAGATCCTCATTTGGTATTCTCAGTATCCGGTGCGCTAGCGTCGAAATCCGGTGCTTCGATGGTTTTCATCGGACCCGCGTTCACTTCGCGCTGATCTCGTTCCTGACGTGCCGTCCGGCACGCCGTCTCCACCACCGCAATGGCCCGATAGTCATCGTCGTCCCACTCGCATTCGATGCACGGCCGGTCGGGGCCGGGCCAGTAGACGGCGGCGCGCGCCAGCAGGTCTATTCCACCGACTGCGCCGTCGATCCACGGCGTGCCCAGGCGCCAGGCGGCTCGGTTGATGTCGCGACGGGCGCCACGCGAGTCGACGCAGCTCACGATCAGCGAGTCGGCGAACGTTGCCAGAGGAACATTCTCGAATCGTTCGCGAAACGCGCTGATCTGGATCTCCGGCCGGATCGCGCGCAGACGCATGGCTTGACTCTCGACCTTGCTCATCCCGACGTCCTTGGCGCCGATGTCCTGGCCATCGAGGTTCTGCGGTTCGTACACATCCGGGTCGACCAGGATGACCCGTTCGACGAGCCGGCTGCGGCCGACGTGGCCGACCAGGTGCGAGCCGATGTTGCCGCAGCCGATCACGGCCGCCGTGCGCACGGGCGCCTCGGACGACGAGGTCCGGGTGCCGGCGAGCCGATAGCGTGTGGCGCGGCCCACGTCATCGACGAGGGAGAAGACGTCGTTGGGAAGCAGTCCGAGCGCCGCTAGCGGGCGGTCCATGACGTCGTCGGGGACCGTAGCGATGGACAGGGATTCCTGGACATCGAAACTCTGGACAGCCCGGTCGCCGCCACACTCGGTGCAGCACCGTTCGGCACTGTCCAGCCGTCGCGAAGCCTTGAGCGTCGAGTGCGAGACCCCGCAGCGCCGACAGACGAGGGTTCTCGCGAACACGTCTCCGTGGAGCTGCAGCCGCACGGAGTTGCGATCGCCATCCGGCGCGGCCAGACCGAAAGCCGCGCCCAACGTCCTGACGTGGACCGACCGGATGGCCCAGGTCTCGTGGTCGAAGCGGCAGGACGGATTCCTGCGGAGCCTGGTGAGGGTGTAGGTGTGCGAGCGCAGATCGCCGTAGATCTCGCGACCCACCAGCGCGTCGCTCGTCCTTCCGCTCAAGATCTTCTCGAGCTCGACCGCCTGAAAGGCGGCGACGATCGCGCCGAGCGCCGAAGGAGCGTTGGTTGCCGGTGTCATGTCACAGTTCCTCCGGCGTCCAGCGGGGGCCGGCATCGAAGGCGGTTTCCTGCTTGCCGCACTGCGCGCAGGTCGGTCCGTAGGTCCAGCACTTCCAGTCCCTCTTCTTGTCCGGATCGGTGAACTCGTGGTGCCAGATGCCGCAGTTCGGGCAGCGTACCGCGTCCTGACCCGGCTCGATGGGGCAATGGCAGCGCGGGCAGCTGACGGCTTCCGTCCCCGGGAACGGTTCGATCCGGGGCGAGGATTCGGCGGAGAAAAACGCGCGCGGCGCGCGCTCGAGCCGGATCGCATCCCGATCGCGCAGCACGCGGATTCCCGAGTGCAGCGGGATGCCGTTGATCTGAAGTCGATCGACCGCGTCGATGACGGCCCAGCGTTCGGCCTGGCCATCGGCGGTCGTTCGCGACAGCAGCGCGCGTCGACCGGGGACAAGCCCCTCCCAGCAGGCGAGCGCGCCTGGCCTAGCCACGCTGATGCCGAGCGAGTAGCGGGTCTCCGACAGCGGCAGCGCCGCCCAACCGTCGTTGTCCTCCATCCAAAGATAGGCCATTGCCGGGTTCCTCCCTGGTGGTAGCCTAGCGCTCCAGCGCCTTGCTCACGGTCGGCCAGCGACGCTTGCTCACGTCGACGGCGTCGCCGTCGGGGTTGGCGTGGTCGACGAACGTCACGCGCTTGGCATAGTTCGGCGCACGGCCGTAGACGAGGTCCCGGTTGACGAGGATGCTTTGATGAACCTGCAGCCAGCGGCCCGCGAGCGTTTCGAGAAGCCGAGAAAGCACCTTGGCTTTCGTCAGCAGGAAGATCTCGTTGTCCTCGGTGCGAGCGTAGATGCGGCCCTTGGTGAGACTGAGGCTGGGATCTGTCGTCCAGGGGGAGTGGATGATGTTGGCAGTGCGCGTCTGGGCGATGAACACGTAGCGGATCTTCCCGACCTTGATCCGTACGGCGATCTCGGTGCGGGTCGGGTAGACGCGCGGGCCCAATATGACGTCGAACACATCGAACTCCTGGGCTGTTTGGCTCGCGATACTGATCTGACCCATTGGAAGCCTCCGTTGGAACTGCCGGCTCGGCACGGCCATCGCGTCGGCCGCGAAGGCTGCCCGCGGCGCCCGTCCTGAGCTGGCGAGGGTCGCGGAACTGAGGTCGGCGTTCTTCATGCCCGGGGACATTAGGCGCCGGCGAAGCATCCGTCAAGCCTCAAAGTCAAGCGTCACCTAATTTCACGATAAATAATTTGTGCCCGGATACAGTCGCGTTTTGTACGCCATACTGTATCCGGGAAGTCCAAAAACCTCTGCTATTTTACAGTTATTAGCCTGAATACTCGACTGTGCATGAACCCCACTGTAGCGGTTACACAGTTAGTGTATGAATACCAGATTGTTGCCTAGGGAACGTTAAAACGCGCACCGTGACTAGCTGTGAAGACGCACTCCTTCGGCCTAGTGCGTGAGCAGAGGAGGTGACGGGGCGGGCGCTCTCAGACCGGAGGAAGGCCGGTCATGCGGGCACTGATCTGCCAGAGCTGACGGGCGGCTTCATCATCCAGCGCGGCGTCGTTGGGGCGGGCTTCCCGGCAGTTGGCGAAGTACTTGCCGCTGACTCCGGCCATGGACGCTTCACTGCAGAGGAACACCGAGGTCGCGGCGCCTCGATCCGGGCTCCGGGAGAAAGGCCGGAGCAGCGTGATCAGTGCGCGGGCAAAGAGCCCGTTGTTGGCTCCCAACCCGGTGGAGACCATGCCAGGGTGCAGGCAGTTGATGGTCACTGCGGTACCGCCCAGCCGCCGGGCCATCTCACGGGTGAACAGAATGTTCGCCAGCTTCGACATCCCGTAGTTCCGCATGGCCGCGTAGCGTTGGCGCCCTTCGAGATCGTCCAGGTCCAGCGGCCCACCGGCCATGCGGTGGGCGTCGGAGGCGACGCAGACGATGCGTGAGGGCGCGCTCCGGCGCAGCGGCTCCAGGAGCAGATTGGTCAGCAGGAAGTAGGCGAGATGGTTGACGGCGAGTGTGGTTTCGATTCCGTCGACGGTTTCGGTCCGCTTCAGCATGACGACGCCGGCGTTGTTCAAGAGCACGTGGAGCGGCCGCCGGCTCGCGATGAACTCGGCGGCAGCGCGCCGGATGTCCGCTTGGGAGGCGAGGTCGGCCTGGAGGACGTCCACGCTCGCGTGGGTGCCCGCCTGGGCAGCGATCCGCGCCGCTGCTGCTTTTCCCCGCCTGGCGTCGCGGCAGAGCAGCACCAGTTCCGCTCCCCGGCGCGCCAGGGCGCAGGCCGCCGCCAGGCCGATCCCGCTGGTCGCGCCGGTGATCATGCAGGTCCTGCCGGACATCTCTGGCTTGTTGGCAGGCATGGGGCGGCTTGCCGCGAGCCCCGATTCCGGCTTGACCTCTCAGGAAATCGGGTGGTAGCGTCCGTCGGGCGGGCGCGCGGCGACGCTCTTGTACACGCACCAATGGATTCTTCCCAACCCGACGCGCTCCGGCTGAGGCTCGTGCGGCGCTCGCTGCGCATCGCGTTCGGGTTCGCCCTGCTGGCCGCGAGCTGGGCACCCTCGCGCGCGGCCGCCGAGAGCCTTTCGGGGCCGACCCGATGCCGAGACGCGGCGGCCAACGCCGCCCGCAAGGCGGCGGCGCTTACCGTCAACGTACGAGCGGATTGCGTCAAGCAGCGCACGCGTCAGCGCTTGCCGGCTGCGGTCAATTGTATGGCGGATCCGGCGGGCCTCGGCGGCAGCGGCACGGGGGATCCCGGGGTCGATTTCGAGCTCGAGCGCCTCGTCCGCCTCCGCGGCCAGCAAGAGACGACGCTGGCGACCAGGTGCAACGGTGTCGATCTGGTCGCTTCCGGCATCGCGGCCGCGTGCACGCCGGCCGTGACCACCACGACGGCGCTGGCCGACTGCGCGACCATCAAGCTGGGCAAGACCGCCGGCGACGCGCTCAGCGGCTTGCTCGACATCCCGCAACAAGCTCAAGTTCCACCCTCCGGAGCGCGCCGTTGCTTCGAGATCGTCAACCGCGCCATGCGCACCACCTTGCGAATGGACAACGCTGCGCGCGCCGAGTGCTATCGCGCGGTGGACCGAGACGCCGTCTCCTACGCATGCATGGCGACCGTCGCTCCACCGGGCCAGGTGGCAACCACCGGCTATGCGCCCACGGACGAGGACTTGCTGCGGCGATACACGCAGTTCCAGGGCAACGTCTCGGCGTTCTGTACGGGCATCGACTTCGAGTCGATTGGCTTCCATCTGATCCAGCCCGATCCTACGGGTGGCGCGTTCACACGGGACGACATGATCGGCGTCGTCTACGACGGCATCCTCGACGAGATCACCAAGATCAACGGCGCGGTCTTTCCGCCCGCCACGTATTGTGGCGATGGTTCGGTGAACGGAACTGAGCAATGCGATGACGGCGACCGGTTGAGCTGCGATGGATGCGACCGGGACTGCACGCTCTCCCAGTGCGGCAACGGCGCGGCGTGCGCGCCCGAATTGTGCGATGACGGCAACGCGACCGGGGGCGACGGCTGCGACGGCGCCTGTGTGACGGAGGTCTGCGGCAACGGAGTCGTTCAACCGGGAGAGCAGTGCGACGACGGGCCTGCCAACAGCGACACGCTTCCGAACGCCTGCCGCACCGATTGCCAACTGTCTGCTTGCGGAGACGGAGTCGTCGACAGCGGCGAGCAGTGCGATCCGCCCAACGGGACCACGTGCGAGCCGGACTGCACATCTCCTTCCTGCGGCGATGGCGTCGTCGACCCCGGAGAACAGTGCGACGATGGGCTCGCCAACAGCAACACGACTCCCGACGCTTGCCGGACGAACTGCCGGCTGCCTTCTTGCGGCGACAACCTCACCGACAGCGGCGAGCAGTGTGATACGGGCGGCGCGTCCGTCACTTGCGATGCGAACTGCACGCTCGCGCAGTGTGGGGACGGCACCCACAATCCGGCGGCCAACGAGCAGTGCGACAACGGGGCCGCCAACAGCGACACGACCCCGAACGCTTGCCGCACCGATTGCCGGCTACCTTCTTGCGGAGACGGAGTGGTCGATAGCGGCGAACAGTGCGACCCGCCTGATGGCGGTGCCTGCGCGCCGAATTGCTCGCTCAACCTGTGCGGTAACGGAGTGGTCGATCCTCCCGAGGAGTGCGACGACGGCAACCAAATGGGTGGAGACGGCTGCTCGGCGGTTTGCGCGTGCGGACCCGGTTCCGGCGAAAGCGGTTGCCAGGATCCGCAGTGCCCGGCGAGCGGGGAGATCGTACTGTACGCGGCGGTGCGTGAGACGGCGTGCGCGACGAACACCGACTGCGACGTGGCCGGCGCGCAGGTCGGCGTCTGCGACGCGGGGCTGGGCCAGTGCGTGACCGGCACGGATCTGGACACGGGCTGGACCGGGATCGCCCACAATTCGGACATTAACGACGTGGTGGTGACGAGCGGGTTCCTGGAATGCCCGGGACCGTTCAACGGGTCTTCCTCCGAGCCTTGCGGCGAGTGTCAGGTTTTGGGGCTGAGCCCGGCGACCGACCTGTGCCGGTGCAACAACGACAACCAGGCCCTGTGCGACGACACGTTCA